>NZ_VBTM01000016.1:0-79737 GCF_013277795.1 Rhodococcus sp. MS16 | reverse complement strand
CGATCATGAACGGAGACTTGCGATCGAAGCTCGGTCCGGGCTTACCCAGCGGGTGGGCGGGTGAGCTGATTCGGGCAGCGTCTTGTTCTGCAGCGATGATCGGTTGCCCCTCGGCGGAGGTATGGGGTTGCCCGACTACGTCGCCGTGAGCAGGTTCTGCACCTCCGCCCGTGGGCGGTGAGTTGTTGTCGAGCTCGGGCATCGGAACCTCCGCATCTCGAGGTGCGCCCAGCGGGACGGACAATTCTTTCGCTGCGCTGTCCTGGTGGTTTACCTCGAGCGGAGGTAATTCAAGCCGAGCATTGGATCTCGATTCCAAGGTCGATGCGAGCTAGACCGCTGTGGGTAGGGGTGGGAGGAGCAGGAGCAGTGCACGTTCGAGCTGATCGGCGAGATGCGATTCGGGATGCGCGATCCAGTACTCGTGGGCCGATTGTGTGGCGGCGAGTACTGCGTGTCCCACCGCAATCGGGAAGAAATCGTCGGGGGTGCGAGCGCTGACGAATTCGGTGGCAGCGGCTCGCCACCGCGTGTGACGCTGCGATGCCTGCGCTTGCACGGCGGGTTCCGTAAGGACCAGTTGGGCGCGGTGTCTGGCCCATTCGATCTGGTCGTCGGGGAAAGCCATGGCGGTGACTACGGCGCGCACCAAGACGGCTTCGTACGGTTCGGTCGTGGTGCTGTCGGCCAGTGCTTGTCGCAGCCGACTGATCTCGGCGTCCGATTCGACCCACAGGACGTCGGCCTTAGTCGGGAAGTATCGGAAGAAGGTTCGAGTGCTGATTCCCGCTTCGTGCGCGATGTCCTCGACGTTGGTTCGGTCGAAGCCGCGTTCGACGAACAGTCTCTGGGCGACGGCGGCGAGGTGGTGCGCGGTTGTTGCCGCCGGCCTGCCACCGCGGTCGATTCGGTTGTCGGTACTCATCACGCGTCCATCGTTCCAGGTTCGCCCGGCCATGGCGTCGGCCTTCGGGCTTGGGCGGGTTACCCGTATCGCCCGGGCGGTGAGTTTTCTCAAAACGCCATGTTTTGGCATCGACTGACATAACCTCGGTTGTACGACGCGGCACCGCTGAAGGTCGGTGCCACATGTGCCGAAAGGTTTGCTGTCATGGGGCAATTCGATGGTCAGGTTGCATTCGTCACCGGTGCTGCACGGGGCCAGGGGCGCAGCCATGCGCTACGGCTCGCGCAAGAAGGGGCCGACATCATCGCGATAGACGTATGTCGCCAGGTCGACACAGTGCCGTATCCGACCGCCACGGCGGACGACCTCGCGGAAACCGAGCGTGCGGTCAAAGCCCTCGGTCGTCGCATTGTTGCCCGCGAAGTCGACGTCCGGGACCTCGACGGCTTGAAAGCGGTGGTCGACGCCGGTGTCGATGAGCTCGGCCGCCTCGACATCGTGCTCGCCAATGCCGGTATCTCGGTGCCTGCTCCGACGCTCGAGATGTCCGAGGAAACCTGGTCGACGATGATCGACATCAATCTCACCGGAGTGTGGAAGACCTGCGTCGCTTCGGTGCCGCATATTGTCGCGGGTGGTCGGGGTGGCTCTGTGGTGATCACGAGCTCACTCGCCGCTCTGAAAGCGAACGCGAATACGGCGCATTACTCAGCGGCTAAGGCGGGTCTGGTCGGGTTCATGAAGGTGCTCGCCAAAGAGCTTGCGCCGCAGAATATCCGAGTCAACACCATCCATCCCACCACCGTGGCAACCGACATGATCCTCAACGACGCCACCTACAAGCTCTTCCGGCCGGACCTCGCCGCGCCGACACGCGCTGACTTCGAGGAAGCCGCATTGACACTCAACACCCTGCCGGTGCCCGCGCTCGAATCATCCGACATCACCGACGCAGTGCTCTACCTCGTCGGAGACAGCGGACGCTATGTCACGGGAACCACGCATACCGTCGACGCGGGTGGTCAGCTCTAGCCGACGGCTCGAGCCCATAACACTTGAAGGGAATCTCAATAGGTTTTGTCAAGCACGGCCGCAGGCCGTTCCGTCTGGCTGAGCCGGAGGCGATGCAGGTACGAAGGACCTGTATGCGAGCACATGCCGCCAAACTGGGAGATAGATCTGCCCCTCCTCACGCCGCCTGACGGGCAAGTTCACTCTCCGCTCCGGAATAACCGCTTCCGAGTACTTCGACAAATACTTGTTCGAAACCGACCCGGACCTTCTACGTCGCATCGCCGACCGCATGGCCCCGTTGGTTCCAGAACACACCGAAATGCTCGGCGGACTGGAAATGGGCGGTATCCCGATCGTCACTATGCTCAGCCAGGGCAACCGGTCTACCGGCGGTCTTTATCCGTAACAACCGAAGTCGTACGGAAACCAACAAGCTGGCAGAGGGAATCGACGTCGCAGGGAAGACTGTCACCCTGGTCGAAGATGTCATCACCACTGACGGTGCGGTCAGGAACGCAGCGCTCGCCCTTCGGGAGCTGGCGCTGATGTTTCGGTAGTTCTGTGCGCGATCGGTATTCACCAAAGAGTTCTTGGATTCGACACTCGATCACTAAGGTGAAGGATTCACGAAATTCTCACCGGAGCTCACGCCTAGCGCGAACCATGCGATAAAGAACGTGCAAACGAAGAGACCCGCCTCTACTGTGATCCGATGGCATCGATCAAGAAGATTCAAGTCACCTTCGACTGTGAGGAGCCTGAGCGCGTAGCGGAATTCTGGTGCGAAGTATTAGGTTACGAGCGCAACGGATCGGGATGTATCGATCCCTCGGGTATAGGTCCGCGCCTGTACTTTCAGCGCGTTCCTGAAACCAAGGTTGTCAAGAATCGACTACATATTGACGTGCGAGTCGGTACGGGACTCGTGGGCGAAGAACGCGTGGCCGCGCTCGAATCCGAATGCGCACGATTGATCGCACTCGGTGCGGTACGTGTGCGACTACTGCGCGCCGATGGCTACAACGAGTCATGCCTCGTAATGCAAGATGTCGAAGGTAATGAGTTCTGTCTCGATTGAGTCACTGTTCACATCGCACCCGCACCAGTCGACGGGTGTCCCTGCCGCATAGCGACAAAGCTTGATACGGCTTACGAATGGACGCGGGCCAGAACACAGTCCATTCGGGTCTGTTACTGATCGCTTCAGAAGTAATCTACGCGGCCAATGCGGCAGTTGGTCCTGGCAAATAGACCACTTTGTCACGGACCATCGCCCACAACACATTCAACCGCCGCCGCGCGAGAGCAAGGACGGCTTGACGATCTCGGCGCATCCGCGCCTGATCTCGCCGAAGTCATCGCGCGCACGGGCTGTGAGTTCCAGGCACGTGGTTGTCCCGAGGAGTGAACTCTGATCCCAGGCGTGGACGGACACCCCGACGTAGCACCCGCCCCATCTGCCGATGAACGCCAGGTAGCCGTCGTTCGGCACGATGAATTCGGTAGCCAACCGCTCACGTGCTTCTGCTTCGGGAATGGGCCGTCCCGACCCGTAGACTGCGGCCGCGACGTCAATGCGTTCGATCTGAGAGTTGGAGAACTCCCGAAGCGACACCGATTGTCCTCCTCTCGGACTGAGGCAAGCCTCGTCTCTGGTACGAATCTCCGGACCGCAGTGTGGCCGGCGAGCAAATGCTTACCGGCCACACTACTTTCGACGGAAACTCAGACCAACGCGAAAGCAGCAAATGCTCCCAGTGCGATCAGTGCGGCGCCCGTGATGCTCTGCACCCGACGGTCTACGACGCACATGACCGAGAGGAAACCGGGCATCGAGCCACCGCGATTGGTGTGCACGATTGCCGCGAGGCTGGGCATGCAGCGGCCGAGGGAGACAACGGTGAACAGTGCAGCGCCGAGAGCCGGTGAACCCGAGGCGATAACACCGAGTGCAAGGAGGTAGTACGCACTCGAGCGGATGAAGATCAGGAATCCGGGCCCGATGATAGCGCCGAAGATCAGTGAGACCTTCCACGGCGCCATGGTGCGGCGCAGATGGCGCGGAAGCTGTTGGCGCCGCATCGGAGTCGGCATCGTGAGAACACCCAACTCGTGCAGACCGTACGCAAGTGCCACAACAGCCCAGGCGCCCAACGCCCAGCCGATCGGAATGAAACCGGACACCGCCGCGCCGAGAGCGCCGATCAGGGCGCCGGTTACGGCACCTGTCGTGACGGAACCCAGTGCATGCCAACCGAGTCGGCGTGCCGGAGTTGACGATCCCTTACGATCGGCTTGCTTCGGTGCGGCAACAACTCCGGCAACCGACATTCCGCAGGTCGACCAGTTGGCCGCCAGTGAGGTGACCAGTCCGGCTCCGACAACCGCAGTGGTCAAAGCTGTTGTCGCAGAAGGCGCAGCCACGAGTGCAATGCCGGCACCCGCCGCAGCACCTGCCGCGATAAGGCTGGCGCGGGTGGCGGTGCCGACCGAGCCTTGAAGGGTCGGCCGGATGTCAGGGACATCGGTCTGGAGTGGGCCGTGGGAGAGAACGGTAGTCATCAGATCCTCCAAAATGTATGTAGTTCACGAAAAATGATGAGCCAGTAGTCACAGCACTGTGATGACTCCGATCATGTACGGGTGCACGGAGCACGAGTACTCGTAGACGCCTGCGTTCTCGAACGTGTGCCGGAAGGTTCCGTCTCCGGTGATGCCACTGTCGAACAGTCCGGGCGATTCCACGTGGTGCAGAAGTCCGCCGTCGTCGAAACGCCACTCGACGGTGCCGCCATGTTCAACGGTGACGTCCATCGGACTGAACTGAACATTGCTGATCTCGATCACGACGTCGGAGGCGGGACCTTCTGTGCCGCACGCGGGAACACACGTTGCCGCGACGGCAAGGCTGAAGCTGGCGATCCACCTCCTCACTATTGAACGATCACGGTGCCGACCATCATCGGATGGGGCGTGCAGTGGTAGGTGAAGGTACCGGCGTCGTCGAACGTGAACGAGAAGGTTCCCTCGGTGAGCAACTCGCTCTTCAGTTTCCCTTCGAGTTCACCGTTACCGACCACGTCGTGGGGGAGTCCGCCGTCGTCGAACTTCCACTCGACGGTCTGGCCCTTCTCGATGGTGACCGACGCCGGTGTGTAGGCCATGTTCTTCACCTCGATCACGACGGCGGGTTCGTCCGACGCCGAACTGTCGCTGCTGCAGGCGGTGAGACTCAAAGCCGCACAAGCGGCAAGGAAAGCGGGAACGAGCTTCTTCATGAGAGGTCCTCTCGATTCTTCTTACTTGTCAGCGGACGTAACGCAGATTTGCCGTCATTCCGGCTTCGAAGTGGTAGGCATTGTGGCAGTGGAACATCCACTCGCCGGGGTTGTCGGCATCGAACTCGATGGCGAGTTCGCTGCCTGGTAGCACGTTGACGGTGTCACGGCGAAGCCCGCCGTAATCCGGTACCGCAAAGGTGTGGCCGTGAGTGTGCATGGGATGCCACATGGTGGACGTGTTCTTCATCGTAATCCGAACGCGTTCACCCTGTTTCATCACGAGTTTGCCCGCATCGGCACCGGCCATACCCCACACGTAACGATCTCCGGCTTGGATCAACTCGATGTGGTAGTCGCGATCGGGTGACTTCGTCTCGAGGCGTGTGGATTCCGCGGGACGGAGAGCGCTTTCGAACACCAAACGGCCGCCCAACTCCGAGATCACACCACCCACATCCGGATTCGAGAGTGCCAACGCGTCGGTGCTGCGCAGGACGGTCGACGCGTATCCGTCGCGGCCCTCGACCTTGGCGACCACCGGCCATGTTCCCGACTTGACCGTCACGAGTACGTCGTAGCGCTGAGCCATTCCGACGATGATGGCGTCGGCGGGAGTCGGCTCCACGTCGAAGCCATCGGTGGCTACGATCGTCATCTCATGCCCGGCCACGGCAAACCGGTACGGAGTTTCGGCCGCCGCGTTGATGATTCGTAGTCGCAGAGTCGAACCGGGCGCAGCGGTCACCACAGCTGGATCGTTGGGCGGTCGCCCGTTGATCAAGTGCAATGGATACGCGATGTGTTGTGTCATGCCGCCCAAAGCCTCGGACGAACCATGACCGGCGCTCACCAACTGCTGCGCAACTGCCATGTCACCCTCGGTGTGCTCAACGGGTGTTGATGCGGCTCCGCCGTGGCCGCCGTGGCCGCCGGCAATTGCCGGATTGAGTGCCATCAGTATGGAATCCGGTGTGGTACCCAATCCGTCGACCCAGTCGTCGAGTACCAGAACGGCATCGGCGTCGGCCCCACTGGAGTCGTTCGGGTCCTCGACGATCATGGCGCCGAAGAGTCCGCGGTCTGCCTGTAGTCCGCTGTGCGAGTGGTACCAGTACGTTCCCGGATCCGGGGCGACGAAGTTGTAGTCGAAGGTCGAAGCCGCCGCGATGGGAGCCTGCGTGGTTGGTGCCGCGCCGTCCATGTCGTTGCGGATTCGAATTCCGTGCCAGTGCAGCGTGGTTTCGGCATCGAGGTTGTTCTGGACGGAGACGTTCACCCGGTCACCGGATTTCAGCCGAAGTTCCGGAGCGACAGCAGCGCCACCGTACGTCCATGTGTCCACGAGGCGTCCGCCGAGATCAACCGTCGAGAATCCGGCTGCCAAGGCAAACGCGGCGGTGGTTCCGTTCCAGGCTCGTGCCGACTCTGCAGCAGCAACTTCGGGGTCGGTGGGCATGATGAAGTCGAGATCGGTCAGCGGCGTCGGAGTTGCTGCAGTGGAACTGCATCCGGCGATCGTTCCCACGGCGCCGAGCCCGATTGCCCCGGCGCCGAGTGCTCCCAGACTCAGGAAGCGGCGCCGGCCCATCACTACACCGGATCCGGGACGACTCATCGAAGTACTTCTGGTGTGATCAACCCGGTGACATCACCGACATTGCCCGAGATATCCACGGAACTGACCTGCTCACCGGTGGTTGCGTTGTAGCCCACGATCTTCTGCGGAGCGGAGCCTTCTACCTCCGGTCCGGTGCCGAGCACGTAGAACGTTGCACCGTCAACTGAGAAGGCGGTGCTTCCGATATCGGTGAGGCCGAGGTCGGCCAGAGAAAGACTCTTGATCGGGGCGAACGTAGCCGCGTCGAAGAGATCGATCTTCACGATCGAACCACCGCGAGCGGAGTCCGGGTGAATTGCGCTGTCGGTGTACTCGATTGCCAGACGCGTTGCATCCGCATTGATGAGGTTCTCGGAGAAGCGTCCGGAATCCTGGCCCGCATTTCCGATGGGCTTGACGGCTTCCTTGGGTAGTCCGTTCGAGAAGTCGAAGACGAAGACGTCACCGTTCTCGCTGACCAACAACGCTTTCTGTGCGTCGGCCGCCCACGTCACTTTGCGAGTCGAGACGAAATCGTCGGGCAAGACCTTGGATCGGGCGGTCTCGGTGGGGACTCCGTCGTCGCTGATCGTGACCTGCAGCAGCTCACGGGTGTCCTCGCACACGCTGTAGAGCTCGTGTCCGACCATCCAGGTGAACGGTCCACATCCGACGATTTGGAGGGCGCCGGTCGCCTCCTGCTTCTCCAAGTCGACAACACGGATGCCGTACAGGCCGTCGTCCCAGGTGACAAAGAACTTGCCGTCGGAGGTGACGGCATTGGAGCCGGCACGCGAATGCACACGTGCGACGTCCGGAAGCATGACCTCGGCCGGCTCCAGCAGGTTGCCGGAGTAGGTGCTGACCGTGAAATCGGCTGCGCCACGCGAACCTCGGGGACGCCACACTTCGGCGGCGAGCACCGCTGGGTCATCGTCGGAGTCACCGACGAATCCGTGGATGACGGGATCCCAGATACCGGGTCCGACGGTGATGCGGCGCTCGGCCACACCGGTTTTCGGATCGATGACGTTGACGCTGAGTTCGAGCTGACCGAAGCCACCTTCGACGCCGAGGAGTCGGTCAGCGGCAATCGGAGTGATCGAGCCGACGTGCAGGGGTTCGGGAATGGTGTCGCCGATTTCCTGATCGTCGTGACCGAGCGAAATGCCATCACCAGGAGCAGTGAACGGGACGGTGGGATAGGTGACATCACCTGCGCTGGAAGGTTCGTCGTTGTCGGACGAACTGCAACCGGCCAGTGCGAGCACAACGGTGAGAGGCAGTATTGCGACGGCGGGCCGGGCGAGCTTTCGGGTTCGTGAACTGCTCATGATCCGGCACCGACCTTGGGGCGTGCAGCCGGACGGGTCTGGCAGTCCTCACCGATGATGGGAGCCATGGTGCAGGTGTACGCCTGCGATTCGTCGGAGACACACCAGATGATTTCCTGGTCGTAGCTGCCGGAAACCGGGTTGTACATCACTGCCTGCATGTCCGGCTCGCCGCAGAAGGCGTTGGAACACGAAGGCGCACCGCAGCAGTCGTAGTACGCGATCAGATAGGTCTTTCCGGTATCGGGATTGGTGCAGCAGCCAACCCAGAACTCGGCGCCTGGCTTACTGCCGGGCGCGCACGTGGTGACACCGCCGCCGTTGCAGGCAGCGCAGGATGTGCCGTCCATGTTGCACCAGCGCCAGTATTCACATTCCGCGGGATCCTTGCCGTCGTACACGGGAACAAGCGGTTCCGGGCCCGGTGCCGGAGCGGGAGGCGCGGCTTCTTGAGCAAATGCGGTACGAGTGACGGGCAAGGTGCTGATCAGCGCTACGCCGGATACTCCCATGGTCCACTTGCCGATTCGGCTGATCATCGACCGCCGCGAGACGCGTTCGGAGAGCTTGCGGCCGGTGCGGCTGGTCAGTGAACCACCCTGGCCTGCCATCCATTCGGCCTGCGCTTGAACGGTTGCCTCGTCTACCGGATATCGGTTCTCTGTCATGTTGTGCTGTGGAAACGCATTGTCGTCCAACAAATTTCTCCTGATTCGTGAAGAGGAACGAGCAGAACTCAGGGTGATCAGGCCGCGCTGCCCGACTTAGCCTGCGCATGAAGGTGCTGGAGTGAGGGGGTGCCGGACTCGAGTGCGTTGAGCAGGCTCTCGACCTGAGCCATGTGGTTGCACAGGCCCTTTCCGCGAATCTTGCCGTGCTCGTCGAGAATTACGCCGTACGGAGTGGTGCCCACCTGGTAGGCGATGCCGACGTCACGAGCGTCGATGTAGCTGAGCTCGGAACCGATGCCGCTGCCGGCCAAGAACTCTCGGTGTTCCTCGGGGGTTCCGTCGGAGATGATGACAACGTCGAGGTCGGATTCGGCTCGGGCCATTGCCCGCACGCCGGGAAGCAGGCTCTTGCAGGTCGAGCAACTCGGTGCTGTGAACAGCAGTAGCTGAGCCTTGTCTCGATGACCACCAACTCCGACGGTTCGACCTTCCTGGTCGATCAAACCGGCAAACGACGGCCCAACCTGTTCGACCTTGGGACCGGTATCCATCATTCGGGCACCGAGAGGTCCGAGACGCACCTGCACACGGCCGATTTCACGGGCGAGAGCGAGAACCATCAAGAACAGTACGGCCACGGCGATCACGAGAATCACGGTCGCTACGAGTAGAAAAGTAGTCATCGTCGAAGTCCTGCCTTTGCACAGTCGGTGAATAGGGAGAAGGTCAAACGCCGTACCGAGACGTGGCGCCGGCGGCACGCAGTCGGACGGAAGCACTCGAGAGGTAGTCGTCGACGGGGCGCTTGCCGAAATGAACGACGGATCGGATCTGTGCGATGGCGACGCCGGCCAGCACCAGGAGGAGTGCGAGGGTGGCAGCTGTTGCTTGCGCGCCCGCGCCCGCGGAGCTGCCGATTGCCAGGATGGAGAGTGACGCAGCGGCAAGGATTCCGGCACGTACCGCGTGGAACCATCCGATACGCGGGATCTCGCCGATGCCGAATGCGAAGCAACCACAGTCGAGGTCGCGTCGGCCGCGAGCAAGGTTGACGACAAGGCCGACAAAGAACGACGCGAACATGAGTGCGGCAACCCCGGCCGCCCACTGCCGGGCGATACCGGTCACGAGAAGTGCGCCCACCACGGTCTCGGCGATGGGAAGTGCCCGGGCAACCGGTCCTTCGAGCCCGCTCGGAAGGACTTTGTATCCACGTACCGAACGCAGAACACCGTCGTAGTCCGTCAGCTTGGGGATGCCGGCGAGCAGTAGGACAAACCCGATGATCGCCGATACGGCAGCGATGGTGAAGTCCATGATTCCTCCCTTTCAGGTCGGCAAGCGCTGGTGTGTGGGACACATCCTGTACTGGTGATGCGGCGAACATGCTTCGGCGTGGATACGTCCGGGGGATACGCAACTGGGAATGCGCGCCGCCGGTGAGAATCGATATTTGTGCAGGTCAGTAGTGTTCTTCGGCACGGGATCGACATGGTTCGGAGCTGTGGCAGGGCCAGCGGGCGAGACCTCGAGCGCGCGGATTCTCACTTGGATCGTCACTGCGCGCCACGGTGGAAACTGCCCGGAAACAAATGCGGACTAACTTGACCGAAATCGGTGAATCAGATATCGGACGGACGGTGAGACATGGCCGTGACGGCGGCGTTGCGCGCGGCACTCGCGCGGGCACAGAGTGCGGATCAGGACGGCGAGCCGGTGTACTCGCCGTTGCGCGGTCTGGGTCGGCGGCGGCTGACGCCGATCGATCTTCTCGGACAGTCGTTGTCGACCATCGCACCGGCTACGGGAATGGTGTTCATCGCATTGTGGATGATCACGTACAGCCCTGGGTACGCAGGTTTGGCCGCCATCGCCGCGACAACGTCGGCAGTTTTTCTGGTTGCGCTCTGCATCACGCATTTCACCCGCAGGCTGGCGGCGGCTGGTTCGCTCTACAGCTTTGTCTTCCAAGGTACCGGAACCCGAAGTGCGCTTTTAGTCGGAGCCGCGTTGGTCGTCGGGTATCTCGGGATCTCGATATCGGTGTTGGCCCAGGCGGTTCCCAGTCTGCTGGACACGATTTCGCTCATCGGCACCGATGTAGGCGGGCCGCTTTCGACGGTAGTGGTGACCGTACTGATCGCCCTCACCGTTGCGTGGATAGCGGTGCGTGGAGTTCGGTTTGCGACCCGCGCGATTCTGGTGATCGAAAGCTGTTCGTTGATCTTGATCATCGCGGTGATGCTGGCAACCCGTACCGATACGACAACCACCGTGTCATTGCCGAATCAGTCTTTGAGCGTGGTGCCTTTTCTGGCGATGTTGACTGTTCTGAGTATGGCCGGATTCGAGAGTGCAGCATTCTTCGGTCCAGAGGCCAAGCGCCCGTTGATCACCGTCACACGCACAGTGCTGATTTCGCCGATCATCTGCGGGCTACTATTCGTCTTTGCCGCGTGGGCGGCGATGACGGGGCATGGCGCAACCATCGTCGGGGCGTACTTCCAGGGGACGGCATCCGGTGCCAGCGCCGGGGTGGTTCTGGCCGTCAAGGTCGGTATGACGTGCTCGTGGCTGGCATGCACTCTCGGCTGCGCGCAAGCGGGTTCGCGGTTGTTGTACTCCATGGGCGTCGAACGGGTGCTGCCGTCATCGCTCGCCCGGATGCACCGTCGATTCCGAACCCCTTACATTGCGGTCCTCGCGTTTGTCTCCGTCAGCACAGTCGGCGTTCTTCTGTTTTCCGATGCGGTGAGAGATGATTCGGGTTCTTTCGACGGAGTGGTGGAAATTGCCCTCGTGTGCGCGTACACGTTGGTGGCCTTTGCATCCTGGAAGTTCTTGAACCGAATCGGCGAGCACACAGCGGTGACGCGTGTGTGCACGTTGTCGGTCAGCGTCGCCGGGGCCGGTTTGCTTGTGTACATCATTCTCGACGGTGCCGTCCACGGAATCTGGGCGCTGCCGTGTGCAGCTGGAGCGCTTGCTGCATCCGGAGTGATCTGGAGTGCAATTCTCCGGCGGGTGCGGCCTGAGAGTCTCACGGCGGTGGGAGCTTTCGACAGCCTTGAAACTGCGGACCTCCTGCCTGGGGCCGGAACACTCCTTATCGGCGACGACGGTCGACGACGCCTGGTGCCGGATCGTTCTGCCGCAGACCGCGACCTACCGGAGTGGGGCGAGTGAGCGCCGACCGCGCCACCACCGGCACCAGAGTCGGCAAACGGACCAGCGACGAATCGCACTTCAGCGGGCAGCAACCCAAAGCGGTTCAGAAAGCGCTCGGGATGCTCGAGGCGGTTGCGCATCTAGGACCGGGAACAACCGCGAAGGAGATCGCCACTTTCGCGGGAGTTCCATCGGCCACGGCGTATCGGATGCTGAATCTGTTGGTGGCAGAGGGTTTTCTCGTGCGGGTACCTGACCTGTCCGGCTTTGCGTTGGGGCGTCGGACGGCTGAGTTGTCGCATGCCGCAACAACGAGTGGCCCGGCGCCGTCGCTGCACGAACAAGTCGAAGACATGCGTACCCACACGAGATACGGATTGCATGTTGCGTCGTTCAACGCCGGGCGACTCCGATTCATCGACAAGGACCCTGATCACGAGATCATCGGGATAACCACGCTTTCGAAGAACATCCATGCAAATGCGCTGGGCAAACTTCTGTTGGCCTACGACGAGCGGCTCGTTGTCGATTTGGAACTACGTCGACTCACCGAATTCACGATCGCTGATCGTGCCATGCTGGCCGAGCAGCTGCGTTCGGTTCGATTGCAGGGATTTGCATTCGAGAATCAGGAATCCCGGCTCGGACGGTCGGCGTTAGCGGTGCCCATTCGCGATCATGCCGACCTGGTCGCCGGCGGATTGTGTATCCAGGGTTCCTGCGAACGTGTCACTGTGGAAGACCGAGAGTTGGTGGGCTTTCTCCTCGATTGCGCGCGGCGTCTCACAGGGCTGATCTGAGATGTCAGCGTAGCCGGGTGGGTAGTCCCGCGGTCATCAGGACAACCGACTCGGACGCATCGGCGATCCGGGCGTTCAGTAGGCCGAGCAGGTCCCGAAAGAGACGACCGGACTTGGTTTCCGGAACAACTCCACTGCCGACTTCGTTGGTGACTGCAATGATCGGGACGGGGCAGGACTTCCAGGCCGCTAGCAACTGATCGATGTCTTGGCGAACCGCAGCCGTGTCGCCGTCCAGCCAGGCATCGTGGCGATTCATCCGTGCTGTCAGCCAGGTACCCAGGCAGTCGAGCAGGATGGGGTCGCTTGCGCCGGAGAGTATTTCGATTACATCGACGGTTTCGAGCGTTGCCCAGGTTGCCGGCCGCCGCGCGCGATGTGACGCCACCCTTTCCGTCCAGTCGGGATCGTCGTCATGCGGATCTCCGGTGGCGATGTATGTGACGTGCCGGTATCCGGACAGTAGTGCTTCGGCGTAGGTGGACTTGCCCGCCCGGGCGCCACCGGTAACCAGAGTTCGGCCAGGCGCTCTGGAGCCGATGCGCAGCACTGTGCCGTCGAGAACGGTTCGTGCGCCGCACTGTTCTAGTGCTGCCGAGAGTTCGTGTGCGAGCGGGTTGTGGTGGCCGAGGTGGACGGCCACGATGTCGGTTCTGTCTGTGACCGCGCCGATTTCGCGCAGTGTGGCGACCGTCCGGGCGAAGCTGGGCAGATCGTGGTGCCCGGTGCCATGATCGGTCTTGAATCCGAAGGTTTCCTCGAGGAAAAGGGCGTCGAACGAGGCGTTTGCGAGCTCGGCGATTGTCGACGGTGCGAGGGGCCCGGTGTCGGTGGCCCAGAAGATGCGGGCGCCGGCTTGGTCGGTGATGTCGTAGAGCAGGGTCGGAACTTCGTGTGTCGCTTCGAGAGCGCGAACGTCATACGTGCCCAGCGTGATCGATTGGCCAGCGACAAGCGGTGTGAAGGTGACCGGGTCGTGTGGCCCCACCCAGTCGCGGCAGAGATCAAGGGCGTCAGGAGGTCCGAGTACCTGCAGTGGTTCGATGCGATCGGCCCATGACCGGAAGAGCAGCGCCATCGGGCCGAGATGATCGGGATGCGAGTGAGTGAGCAGGATGTGTTCGACTCCGGCAAGGGTGCGGCCGGATCGCGAAGCGGCGCGTGGTACTTCGGGGCCGCAGTCGAGCAGGATTCGATTGTCCAGCAGGGCCGCTGTGTGCCCTCGAACCGTGCCGCTTGCCAGTGCGGCGGTGCAGGATGTGCACTCGCAGAAGGGGTTGGGCCAACCGTCTGCGGCGCCGGTACCCAGCATCAGCAGTTCCATCAGCGGCCGTCCTTCTCGCGGATCGGTACCACGACGGGTCCGCTCGGTCGATCGAGAACCTCGACGCGGGCGCCGTAGATCTCGCCGAGGAGGTCGGAACGTAGAACGTCGGCCGGTGGTCCGTCTGCCACCACGCGGCCCCGATCGAGCAAGACGATGCGCGATCCGTACTGCCCCGCGAGAGTGAGATCGTGCATCGCGGCAATCACGGTGATGTTGTCCGACAAGCGCATTGCCTCCACAAGATCGAGGACCTGCTGCTGGTGTCCGATGTCGAGGGCGCTGGTGGGCTCGTCGAGGAGCAGCACTTTCGGTTCCTGCGCGAGCGCTCGGGCCAGCACTACTCGCTGCAATTCACCGCCGGACAGTTCGGTAGCCCGGCGATCGGCAAATTCAGTGAGGTCCAGGCGCTGAATGACGTTGTTGATCACCATGCGATCGGCGGCGGTCTCCGTGCCGAAGCGTCGTAGATACGGAGTTCGGCCGAGCGCGACAAGTTCGGTGACTGTTGCGCCCTCCGGTACCACGGGCCGTTGTGGCATCAGCGCGACAACTTGAGACATGGCTTTGCGACCGGCATCTCGAGGGTTACGGCCGGAGACGGTGAGTTGGCCGGCAGACGGAATCAACCCGGCGAGCGCATGCATCAGCGTGGTTTTCCCGGCGCCGTTCGGTCCCACGACGGCAACCCATTCACCCTCTGCAACGTCGAGTCCGATGCCGTCGACAACGTTGTTGCCGCCCAGGACAACCCGAAGGTCCTGGCAGTGAACGGCAAACTCGGTCATGCCGACACCCGACTGCGGCGTAGGACGAGCAGGAAGAACGGGGCGCCGATCATGGCTGTCACAACGCCGATGGGAAGTTCGGCGGGGGACATCAATGATCGGGCGGCAACGTCGGTGAGGACGAGGAACGCTGCGCCCAGCATCAGCGACAGCGGGAGAAGCAGTCGGTGCGAAGGTCCTGCGACCAGTCGAACGGCATGGGGAACAACAATTCCCACAAAGCCGATGAGGCCGCTGGCACTGACCACTGCTGCTGTTCCGAGAGTTGCCGCAAGAACCAGGACGAGTCGAGAGCGGGCGGGATCCACACCGAGACTGGCTGCCTCCACGTCGCCAACTGCCATGACGTCGAGTACTCGACGGTGAATCAGGATGACTGCCGAGGCCACAATCACGTACGGCAGCACAACAAGAACTTCCGACCAACCGTCCGTCGACAGACCGCCGAGCAACCACGAATAGACCTCGCGCAGTGAATCGTCGAACCGTTGCTGCACAAAAGTTTGCGCGGCATTGGTGAACGCGGCCACCGCAACGCCGGCCAGAATGATGACGACCGCGTTCTGGGCGCCGCCGATACTGCGGCCCAGAGCGTACGTGATGAACACGGCTAGAACGCCACCGACAAAGGCGGCCATGGGGATTCCGAACATTCCCACAGCCCCGCCGGAGACGATAGCCAACGTTGCGCCAAGTCCGGCACCACTGGACACCCCCAGAAGATACGGATCGGCCAACGGATTTCGGAACACACCCTGATATGCGGCTCCCGCGACGGCCAGCATCGCGCCCACCAAGGCACCCAGGACTACGCGGGGAAGTCGGATCTGCCAGAGAATTGCCTGCTGTTGAACGGTCAGCCCGGAATCGATATCGACGCCCGGAATCCCGTCGAGCAGTTCGAGAATGACCCGATCAGGGGTAAGGCCTGCCGGTCCCACCAGAACGCCGATCAACAGTGACACGCATAAAATGAGTGCGGCACCGACCAGCGCGGTGGTTCGATGGTTCGCGAGACCGGCTTTGTGCATCAGAGAACTCAGGCCGTCGGAACCTGCGCCACGATCGCGGCAACAGCTTTCACCTGGTCGGTGACGCGGGGTCCCCATCGACTGGACAGGTCTTCGTCGAGTACGTGGATCTGGTTGCCGGTCACAGCCTTCATCCCGTTCCAACCGGGGCGCGCTGCAACAGCTTCCGCGGTGACACCGCAGCACTGCGAGTCCGCCAGGAAGATCAGATCAGGGTTGGCCTGAACCACGAACTCCGCCGAAAGCTGCGGGTAATCGCCCTGAGCGGCTGCGTCGGCGATGCTCTTCATGCCGAACAGGCCGTAGATCTGGCCGATGAAACTTGTGCTCGTCACCGTGTAGAGCGAGGAGTCGAGTTCGTGGAAGTACGTGAGGGGCTGCTCGCGGGCCGGAACGCTCGCCACCGCTGCGTCGATTTCGGTGCGCATGTCACTGACCACCTCGGCGCCCTCTTCCTCGTGGCCGGTTGCGATCGCGACGCGCTCGATCTGTGCGTAGACGTCGTCGATGCTCGTTGCCGCCGGCAGAAGGAGAGTCGGCACCTTTGCCTTCTGAAGCCCGGACACGAGGTCGTTCATGTCGTCGGACGCAATAACCAGATCCGGTGCGTAGCCGAGGATGGCTTCGACGTTGGGCGAGAAGCCGGACAGGTCGGTGACCGGGATGTCGGCCGGGTAGTCGGACTGGTTGTCGACCGCCTTGACCTGATCGCCCGCGCCAACAGCCCACAGCGTCTCGGTAGCGCTGGGGCTGAGTGAGACGATCGACGTCGGACGCGCCGCGATCGTGATGTCGGTGCCAGAACCGGTGGGACCGGATTCCACCGTCACGGGGAATGAGCCGTCGGAGACCGCTGACGTGGTGGGGGCGTCGGAGGTGGTGGAACTGCTGCAGGCACCGGCCAACAGCGCCGTACTCACCGCCAGCGCCGCAAAGATCGATCGGAACGTGCGTGTCGGCCGAATGTTCACAGCCACCCCTCCATCAGTGCGGAGAAAGTCGCCATGCGGCGCGGCCGGAGGGCTGGGCTGCACGAGCGTCCTTCGTCCGAGGACCATCGTGTCGCCACGAGGCTGGGTGACCTGACTCGTTCATCCGTGGGTACACGGACAACTTCACAGTTGCGTCGACAGTGCCGGGCTTTCACCGGACTTCACAAGCAGCGTGGCACCCCGGAAACCCGGGGCATTTGCACTTTACAGGGGCGGCCACTCTTGACTCGAGCGGCAAAGGCACGGTAAATATCTATTCCACTAATGAACTAGTGAAAGGGTTCGGATGATCGACTTCCGTATCGACCGCCGATCCGGCATTCCCACCTACGTGCAATTGGTCGTCCAGGTGAAGCAGGCACTACGGCTCGGTGACCTACAGGTCGGTGACCGTCTGCCTACCGCCAAGGATGTTGTGGGGGCTCTTGCCATCAACCCCAACACTGTTCTGAAGGCTTACAAGGAACTCGAACGCGACGGTCTTGTTGCGCCGCGGCCGGGGTTGGGGACGTTCGTGACCAAGTCGCTCGCGAAGCCGGGAATGGCGGAGAACTCCGCTCTGCGGGCAGAGCTTTCCCGGTGGATGCGTGACGCAGTGGCGGCGGGCCTCGAGCGCACGGATATCGAGGCACTGGTCGACATGGAACTCGAGCGTGAGTTCGTCAAATCTGATTCGTCCGAGAGTGAGGGGGAGACATCGTGACCGAGCAAGAATCTGCGCTCACCATGGCTGACGTGGACAAGCGCTTCGGGCGCAAGAAGGTGCTCGACGCATGCACCTTCGAAGTCGAGGCAGGGAGCATCACCGCGCTTGTCGGCGTCAACGGTGCCGGCAAGTCGACACTCATGTCCTTGGCAGTGGGATTGACGACGCCGGATCACGGCGCGATTTCCGTACTCGGCGCCGCTCCGAGTCGTGACGGCATCAGCCCGGGCCTGGCCTATCTGGCCCAGCATAAACCGTTGTACCCGAAATTCACTGTCGCGGAACTACTTCGGTTCGGCGCCTACACCAATGACAGCTGGGATGCGAAGTACGCGCTTGCCTTGGTGGAACGTGCGGGCATTCCGCTCGATGCGAAGGCCAAGACGCTCTCTCCCGGTCAACGAACCAGGGTGGCACTGGCTTTGGCACTCGGACGTAGGCCGAAGCTGTTGCTTCTCGACGAACCGTTGGCAGACCTCGATCCACTTGCCCGACGGTCTGTCGCCACCTCGCTGCTCGAAGATGTCGCAGAGCACGGCACAACCGTCCTGTTGTCCTCGCACATCATTTCCGAATTGGCAGATGTTTCGGATCGGTTACTTCTTCTCGGCGACGGCAATGCTCGACTCTCCGGATCGTTGGATGAATTGGTCTCAGCCCATTACGTATTGGTTGGTGATGGCGATCCGTCGGACGTGGTGGGTGGTGGCACTGTTGTTCACACCGATGTCGGGCTGCGCCGAAATTCCCACCTCGTGGCCGGTCGTCGACCGAATGAACTACCAGGTTGGACTGTCGACGATGCAACTCTGGACGACCTGGTGCTCGGGCATCTGAGTGCGGAAGCGAAGGTGTCGGCATGATCTGGGTTACCTGGCGTCATCATCGGACGTCACTCATTGTCTCGCTGGGAATCATTGCGGTGCTCGCGCTTACGGGCTTGGTCGGTGGTGCAATTATCAAGAGCGACGGCAGTGGCCGCCCCTTCGGATCGTTTTTCGGTTGTTTCGGCAACACAACGGCGATCTGTGCGGCTGAAACTGCTCTGACCGCGACCACTCTCATTGCAACGATGCTGCCGGTGTTCCTGGGAGCATTGGTTGGTGTAACAGTGTTTTCCCGGGATATCGAGCAGGGAACACATGTGTTGGGGCTTACCCAGTCGGTCAGCCGGGCTCGCTGGTTCTGGACCAGAGTGCTGGTTGTCTTTGTTCCGCTGACTGTCGCTGCTGCGTTGCTCGGTTTCGTGTTGGAGTGGACTCGGAGGCTGCCCGCCAACAGCAACTTCGCATTTGTTGCCGGCCGAGCGACATTCGTCGACCCACCGAACCTGTCGTATCCTTTCTTTCAGTCCAGCGGATTAGCCTTGGGTGCATACACATTCATGGCTCTGATTCTTGGCGCGGCTCTCGCGTTGCTGGTGCGGAGTTCGATCGGTGCAATGGCGCTGACGATGGCCGGTGTCGTGGCAGTACTGGCCATGTTTCAGTTTGTCGCGAGGCCGCACTACGCGGAGCTCAGCGTCGAAGCATCGCCACTGGACGGATCCAGTAGATACTCTTCGTATTTGGGCGGTTACGACCAATTTGGCGGCGACTGGGAAATCGAGCAGGGGTACGTCGACATCCAGGGAAATTTCGTCGACGTTGATTATGACGAATGCACCTGGAATGGCTCTGGCGACGAGAATCCGTACGATCAGCGTCCCGAGGAGACGGGCGCCGAGTACACAATCCGTATAGATGTACTGATGGCACAGCAGGATCGAGACATGGAGGTCTGTCTGCGCGAGCACGGAGCAGACCACCGCGAGATCCGCTACCATTCGTCCGATCAGTTCCGCCGATTCCAGGTGACGGAAGTAGCTCTGGTGCTGGTTCTTTCGGGAATGTTCATGATCCCCGCGCTCTGGGGTCTACGACGCCTCAAGCCGTAATGCTCAGCCGGTGACCGGTGCGACGCTCAGCTGATTGATGTTCGCGCCGGTCATCGAGCAACCCTCGGTGGGGTAGGGGAGGAACACCGCATCGTAGGAGTTGGGCGGGTACACACGTAGTCCGGCGACGTCGGTGACACCACACTGGTCGGCTGGATAGTTCTCGACGTTGGTGGCGCGAACCAAGGCGGTTCCGGTGGAACCCGGTGCGAGGGAGACCGCTGATCCGGAGCCAGTGCGCGTTGCCGCTGCGCCCACTTCGCTGCCGTCTGCGCCGGTTACGTAGGAAACGCCGGGGAAGCCGTCGAGGGTGCAGGTTCGCGTGCTGGTGTTGGTGAACACCACCGGTAGTTCGGTGGAACCGGCGGCGCCGCTTGCCTGTCCGAGGGTGACGCTGAGTTCTGCGACCGTGCAGTTCTCAGGACTGACCTGTGTACTCGATGCTGCCGAGTGGGTCGCGTGCGTAGTTGTTGCCGGAGCCGGGCCGGGCGCTGCGGATGTCGGTAGCGCCGAGGTAGTGGTGGGAACAGTAGTGCTGGTGGCTGTGTCGGAGCTGTCGGATCCGCAACCGCTGACGAGGGCAATTGCGGTCAGCGATGCCGCGAGTAGGACGATCCGACGTATTACTGTGGGATTCATGGTTCGTTCCTCCGGCCAGCCGACATGTGTGTCCGGTATATCCGAATCAGGGCTGGGATGTGCGGGAATGCGGCAAGCGAGTGCCCTATTTCACCTGCCGAACGTGAGGAGATTCGATGCCGACAGTTCCGAACGCGAGGCCTGATCCCGACCCGCGAGACATCAAGCGTTGGCGACGCTATCTCGCCGACGAGCAGGCAGAAGCCGCGGTGTACCGCGACCTCGCAGGGCGGCGCACCGGTGAGGAACGCGAGATCCTCCTTGCGCTCGCCGAAGCTGAGGGCCGGCACGAGGCACACTGGCGTGCCCTCCTCGGCGAACATGTCGGAAAGCCGATGCCCGGCGACATACGCACTCGTATCCTCGGGTTCCTCGCCCGACGATTCGGCTCGGTCTTCGTTCTTGCGCTCGCTCAACGTGCAGAGACCCGATCGCCTTACCCGAACGACGCGGATGCAACTGCCTCGATGGGTGCCGACGAGAAGATCCACGAAGAAGTGGTGCGCGCGCTGGCAACTCGTGGGCGCAATCGGCTTTCGGGGACCTTCCGCGCGGCCGTGTTCGGCGCAAACGACGGTCTGGTGAGTAACTTGGCCCTGGTTCTCGGTATCAGTGGCAGTGGTGTCTCGAATCAGATCGTGTTGCTCACCGGCATGGCGGGACTGCTTGCCGGCGCACTGTCGATGGGTGCCGGTGAATACGTTTCCGTCCGCTCGCAACGTGAACTGTTGGAAGCGTCCACTCCAGGTACCGACGCGCGCGATGCCGTCAGATTGCTCGACGTCGACGCCAACGAGTTGGCTCTCGTGTACCGAGCCCGCGGTATGACGGCAGAAGAAGCCGAAGTGAGAGCGGCGGAGGTTCTGAAGCACAACAACTTCGGTGTGGCAGATGTCGAAGACGCTCACGAGTCTGTCGGCACCGGCTTGGGAGCTGCAGCCGCCAGCTTCTGTTTCTTTGCTTCCGGCGCAATCATTCCCGTGCTGCCGTACCTGTTCGGGCTGGAGGGTGTGACGGCGCTGATCGTGGCTTCGCTGCTGGTGGGTATCGCCCTTCTGGGCACCGGCGTTGTTGTCGGACTGCTCTCCGGCGGGCCGCCTTTCAAGCGGGCGCTCCGTCAGCTTGCCATCGGTTACGGCGCCGCGGCGGCAACATATCTACTCGGAATGCTGTTCGGGACATCGTTGTAGAGCACCGGTCTCGAGGTCGCACGATCTCGAGGCCGGCGTCACCAGCTCGCTACAGGTCTCGGGCCAGCGCTCGGCCTGCCGCGCGGCCCGAGAAGATGCAGCCACCGAGGAAGGTTCCCTCCAAGGCGCTGTACCCGTGGACGCCACCGCCACCGAAGCCGGCAACCTCACCAGCTGCATAGAGGCCGTCGAAGACGCTGCCATCGGCCTTGATCACTTGCGAGTCCAGATCGGTTTCCAAGCCGCCGAGCGTCTTTCGGGTGAGTAGGTGCAGACGAACAGCGATCAGTGGGCCGTTCTTGGGGTCCAAGATCTTGTGCGGAGCAACGACGCGCACGATTTTGTCTGCCAGCAGATTACGGGCACCGTGGATGGCGGTGACCTGGAAGTCCTTGCTGTACTTGTTGTCTACCTCGCGGTCGCGGGCGATCATTTCGCGCTCGATGTCCTCGAAATCGAGTAGTGGCGTGTCGGTCAGGGCATTCATGCCGTCTACCAAGTCGCGAAGGTTGTTGCGCACCACGAAGTCCGCGCCCTTCTGCTTGAAGGCTTCGACAGGGCCGGGTGCACCCTTCTTGATGCGTTCGAGGAGGAGCTTGAAATCTCGATTGGTGAAGTCCGGATTCTGCTCCGATCCCGAGAGGGCAAACTCCTTCTCGATGATCTTCTGATCGAGGATGAACCAGGTGTACTCGTGGCCGCTGTCGAGGATGTACTTGAAGGTGCCCATCGTGTCGAACCCGGGGAAGTTGGGTACCGGCAGACGCTTGCCGGTAGCGTCGAACCACATCGACGACGGTCCGGGGATGATGCGGATTCCGTGGTTGGGCCAGATGGGATTCCAGTTCTGGATGCCTTCTGTGTAGTGCCACATGCGGTCGCGGTTGACGATGTTTCCGCCCGCGGATTCGGTGATTTCGAGCATCCGTCCGTCGACGTGTGCGGGTACGCCGGTCAGCATGTGCTTCGGCGCCTTGCCGAGTCGTTCCGGCCAGTTCTTCTTCACCAGCTCGTAGTTGCCGCCGATTCCGCCGGAGGTCACCACGACAGCCTGTGCGGCGAACTCGAATTCGCCGACCGGGGTCCGGGAACTCTCAACTCCGCGAAGGTTGTTGGAAGGTTCCAGAACGGTGCCGCGGACGCCGGTGACAGCGCCGTCGGTGACCACCAGTTGATCGACCTGGTGGCGGTGCTTGAACGTGACCAGTCCGCGTTTCTGGGCGGCGATCACTCGGCTCAGGAACACGTCGACGACGCCGGGGCCAGTTCCCCAGGTGAGATGGAATCGTGGTACTGAATTGCCGTGTCCGAGAGCCATTCCGCGGCCGCGCTCGGCCCAGCCGACGTTGGGCATCAATCGAAGCCCCAAGTCGTGCAGGTACTGACGCTTGTCGCCGGCCGCGAATTCGACGTACGCCTTTGCCCATTGGCGGGGCCAGTGGTCTTCACGATCCCGGTCGAAGGCCGCGGTACCCATCCAGTCCTGCATGGCGAGGTCGAGTGAGTCCTTGATGCCGAGTCGGCGTTGTTCCGGACTGTTGACGAGGAACAGTCCACCGAGTGACCAGAACGCCTGAGCGCCGAGGTTGGCTGCATTTTCCTGTTCTACGACAAGGACTTTGCGTCCCGCCCGGGTCAGTTCGTAGGTGGCGACAAGGCCGGCAAGCCCGGCCCCGACAACGATGACGTCGGCATGCTCGCTCATGGGGACTCCTCTGATGATTGGTGGGTCGGGATTGGTTCGGTGTAGGACAGCAGGATTCGAGTAAAGATGTCGAGGCGAAGGGCAAACGCGGCGTCGGTGTCGGGATCGACCAGGCACTGCACGCTGGTGCCGTCGTGAACCGCGACCAGGGCGCGCCCCAATGTGGTCGGATCTCCCACGATGCGCCGTCCGACGTCACCGAGTGCGGACTGCACCAGGGGAAGCAAAGTCTGGAGTATCGCGTCTTCGCGGTCGGCCACTGCAGTTCGCAGTGCATCGTTGCGGAGTGCGTGCGCCGTGAACTCGGCATTGATCCGGTACCACTGCGCGTCTACCGGGACTACGGAAACAATCCGTCCGACGACGGCAGTCATGTCGAGGGAGTCGGTACTGATTGCGGCGGTGGCTGACTTCAGGTCAGCGAGCATCGCGGCGGACTTTTGTTCCCACATGGCAAAAAACAGTTGATCAAGGGAGTCGAAGTTGGAGTAGAAGGCGCCACGTGAGTATCCGCCTCGTTCGCAGATCTGCTCGACGGTTGCGTGTCCGAATCCCTGGTCGCCAAAAACCTCAGCGGCGGCGTCGAGAAGTCGTTGACGCGTTTGACCTCGACGTTTAGTGACACGTTTTGTAGGGGAGGTGTCAACATCCGTCATCGGTACCTCCTTGTGCTGGTTTCCTAAACGATACACGGATGTATCCGATGCGATCGCGTATCGATAAATTTGCCTTTGACCGGTGTTTCTATCCGTATCTAGAAAATTCACAAGATTAACGAATATCTGTATATGTGCGGTGGCTGACGGTAAGAATCATCGCGATTTCAACCCTGTTGCCGGGCGCGCTCGAACGGTCTAATGGAGTCTTTGCCCCTGTTTGTTGTTGTCGATCCGAAGGAACTGCCATGTCCTTGCGCTTCCACTGGTACCTGCCCACCTATGGCGATTCCCGGAATCTGATGGCCGGTGGCCACGGCAGTGGCATGTCCGGAGATCGACCGGCCACACTGAAGTACCTCAATCAGATCGGCGCCGCAGCCGAGGCCAACGGCTTCGAAGCAGTCCTCACTCCCACGGGAGCCTGGTGCGAGGATGCCTGGCTGACGACGGCGATGATGATCGACACCACTGAAACCCTGAAATTCCTTGTCGCTCTGCGGCCCGGCCTGACGAGTCCGACGTTGGCAGCTCAGATGGCAGCAACATTTCAGTGGCAATCAGGTGGACGGTTGCTCCTGAACGTCGTGACCGGCGGCGAGGACTACGAGCAGCGGACGTTCGGCGACTTCCTGGACAAGAATCAGCGTTACGCGCGTTGCGGCGAGTACCTCGACGTCGTCCGTCAACTGTGGGCAGGCAACGGTCCGGTCGATTTCTCCGGCGAGTACGTCAGCGTGGAAAATGCTGAGCTGCATCGCCTTCCGGACCCGGTTCCGCCCGTCTTCTTCGGCGGATCGTCGCCCGCTGCGGGAACCGTCGCTTCGCGCTTTGCCGATACCTACCTCACCTGGGGTGAAACACCATCTGCTGTTGCCGCGAAAATCGCGTGGATCAGGGACTTGGCGGAGATCCAGGGGCGGCGGCTCGATTACGGAATTCGTTTGCATGTCATCAGTCGTGACACGGCCGAAGAAGCCTGGGCTGAGGCTGATCGTCTGCTCGGCGCTCTGGATCCGGCGACGGTGGAGCGTGCGCAGGCGAACCTCGCCCGGTCGAATTCGGAGGGCCAGCGCCTGATGAACGAACTGCATGGCGGTGGATCCGCATACCGGGAAGGCATCGGTGCGCGTTCACTGGAAATTGCGCCCAACCTGTGGACGGGAGTCGGATTGGTGCGCGGTGGTGCGGGTACCGCTCTGGTCGGTTCGCACGAGGAAGTTGCCGACAGAATTGCGGAATACGCGGCAATCGGGTTGGACCACTTCATCTTGTCGGGCTATCCGCATCTCGAGGAAACCTACCAGTTCGGTGAGGGAGTTCGTCCCATCCTCGAGCGTCGTGGTCTGGTTCGCGGCGCAGTGGCGACTCGGGTGTAACCGCATGCGGGACATTGGTCCTTGATCTGCCTTCGGTCCATGCGACTCCGGCGGTTCGAACGACCCGGCGGGATGGGTGGTTCTACCCTTTGCTGGATGCCGTCGAACGTGATCGAGAGGGATGTCAATGCAGATACAGCGCCGAAGTGCAGTTCGTCGTGTAGTCGGGACCGTCGCTGTAGCAGCGGCAGCGCTCGGTGTCGGGGTGCTGATCAACCCGGCAGTCGCGTCGGCAGCAACGACGGCTCCCGAGGTGTCGTACTCGGTTGACGGTAACGACCTGACGCTGACGGTGCGCAATACCAACACGACGATCACCTCGTGGTGCCAGGTATTTGTCCTGAACGCGGCGGACGCGGCGGCTGTTGCCCAGGAGCCCGGCAAACTACTCGATCCGAATGTTGTTGTTTATCCGGATGTTTCGGATCCATCCACGCTTTTCGGAGTCGGAGTGGGCTCGACCGTTACCAAGACTGCACCTGATCTTCCCGACGGTACGTACGCCGTTGTCGGCGGATGCGTCGACTTCCGCGACGGAAGTGGACTCACCCCGACAATCGGAACTCCCGCCGTGGTTATCATCGGCGGTCCCCTCGGCGGCATCAATACCGGTAGTCTCACAGGACTGTTCGGCAGCTGAGCGGAGAAGGTTATGGCCACACGTGGATTCACCAGAATTCTCAGCGGAATTGCACTGGCGTCCGCTGCGGCGATCGGAATGGCATTTCTGACGCCGGCTGCTGCGTCGGCAGAACGGGTTGTATTGCCACCCCCGCTCTCGGTGAGTGTGTCGGGCAACAACATTACGTTCACTATCAAGAATCCGAATCCGCGACTGAGCCTGATCAACTGCACACCGGCGATTGTCGATATCAGGAATCTGCCCGCCGTCATCAGTGACCCGGCGTCGTTGCTCGATCCCGGTGTCCTTGTCTATCCACAGGTTACGAACATCGGTGATCTGTTCGGAGTCCTTCCGCAGCGAGAGCTGACCAAGACTGTCACCGATATTCCCACCGGGGTTTACGCGGTTGTCGGTGCCTGCGTGTTCATTCCGAGCCTCATTCCGCCGATCACGACGCTTCCGGCAATAAGCTTGCCCGAAGTTGTGGTTGTCGGCGGATTCTTCGAAGGGCTCGGAACGGGAAGTGTTTCAGGCTCGTTGGAAGGTCTCGGGTTCGAGAGTGTGAACGATCTCATCGAGGCCTGGGAGCGGATCTCCGCCGGAAGTAGTGATTCGGGTAGCGGTAACGGCAGTGCCGTCAACACCGGCAGCAACAGCGAGAGCCTCGGCGCCAATCTCGGGAGCTTCGACTTCCAAGGCGGCTCGGGCATAGATGTAGTCGTGCCCACCTCGTAGCGAGTTCAGGTTCGCGCGCGATGGCGTCGTACCGCGTCTCGATTTGAACAGGTCGGGGAGCAGTACCGTTGTCTGCCGTTGCGTGAGGTGTCGGCATAGATGTTGGTGCACTCCTCGAGGGAACATCGGCCCAGACGATGCATTCCGCGGCCCACGAGGTGTAGTGCCGTCCCAACTGAAAACAAGGCTTTCAGGACCTCGGCAAGCGACTGCTGTGGATCGCGGTAGTGCAGATGCCAGCCATCGCCCGCGTGATTGGTCATGCGCGGGTAGGCCGACGCTTGCTCCAACATGACGTTCACCAGTTCGGCACGGGCATTCTCATCTGTGACGTCGACGATTTTCGACCATTCGATCAGGAGGTCGAGCGTCTCTCCGAGGTCTTTCTCAGCAATGGGGAAATCGAGAATGATGCCCGCCTCGACGCAACGTTCGACGAGTTCATTCAGGTTCTGGGGATGGCGATTGGCCAGGTCGGCGGCCAAAGTCACCGCATATTCGCCGTAAGGGTTGAGATGCATAATGGCATTACATCATGGTTGTCGTATGAATAAAACAGAACTTGCCAGCGTCAGGTGCATCCACCGGTGGGAAATCGAATCGCGTCATCGGACCAGCGAAGGGACTGTCACCTACCTGCGCTGCCACTGCGGGTCGTGGCAAACCCTGCTCACCGAATGGATGTCGGGGGGTACTGGCTCAGCCATCGCCGCGCCGACAAAGGCGCGGTCCAGGTCGTGATCGAATGCGCCGGTTAGTCGGCGCGTTCGGGTTAGTGTGCCGACATGGGCTTCTCGTTGACCTTCATGCGCATCAAGCAGGACGAGCAGGTTGATGCCGACCGCGGCGGCGTCGCCGACTTCCTCGAACGGCGTGGCCTGCAACTCGTTGCGGGCCGGTACGGAGGAGAGATCTTCGATCTCGACGGCAAGCCTCTGAGCTTCGACGATCGTTCTCTGACCTGTACCTCGACCCACTGGACCAGGGCGATCCTTTGAGCGGCGGCATCTTCCACGCCAGCCTTTCTGCTGCAGAGTGCGCGTTCATCTACGAGCTGTGTGTCGCCGCCGGTTTCATGATCGTCAACCCCTCTGGTGATCCGACGTTTCTTGTGCCGCAGCGCAACCACGCGCCTGAAGACCTTCCGGAACTCGACGACGCGGCTTGGGTGGAGAGCCCCGCCGAACTTTTACAGGCCCTCACCGGGAGCTTCGACGAGTTCCGCGCGTATCGGAACAAAGTGCTCTCGCAGTACCCAGGCCGTCCACACTGAGTTTTTCAGTCAGCTCAAAGGCAACGGTTGGCGGACTCCTCCGACGAGCTCCCGCCGATATTGCGCTTACTAGTTCTCTCTAGGACACGCCCTAGATGACGGCATATTCGGCTAGCTGACTTGTACCGTCGATGGGCATGGACCCCGTACGCAATCCATATGCCCCTGGCGCCGGCCAACGGCCGCCGGAATTGGCCGGTCGAGACAAGCAGATAGACGCGTTCGACGTCGTGCTCGAGCGCATTGCCCGCGGTCGACCCGAACGCAGTGTTGTCCTGACCGGGCTCCGCGGTGTGGGAAAGACTGTGCTGCTGAACCAGCTCAGGTCGGCGGCCATCTCGAAGAGCTGGGGGACGGGCAAGATCGAGGCTCGCCCCGACCAAGACCTACGACGCCCACTGTCGTCGGCCCTGCACATGGCCGTCCGGGAGATTGCGGTCTCGCATCGCGATCCTGAGCGGGTCGAGCAGTTTCTCGGTGTTCTGAAATCGTTTGCGCTCCGGGCGACGGCAGACAAGGGGATGCGTGAGCGGTGGCAACCAGGTATTGACGCCCCGGCGCTCAAGGGGAGGGCCGACAGCGGCGACATCGAAATCGACTTGGTCGAACTGCTGATGGATGCGTCGTCGTTGGCGCGGGACGTCGGTGTCGGTATCGCGATTTTCATCGACGAAATGCAGGATCTCGGTGCGGCAGACGTATCGGCGATCTGTGGGGCCTGCCACGAATTGAGTCAGGACGCAGCACCTTTGATCGTGGTCGGAGCGGGACTTCCGCACCTGCCTGCAGTGTTGTCGGCATCGAAAAGCTATTCGGAGCGGCTGTTCAGCTACCACCGGATCGATCGACTCGAACGTGATGCGGCAGACCAGGCGTTAATCGCACCCGCCGCACGTGAGGATGTCGAGTTCACAGACGCAGCGCTCGACGCTCTGTACGACGCGGCGGACGGCTACCCCTATTTTGTTCAGGCCTACGGAAAAGCCACGTGGGATGTGGCCGCGTCGAGTCCGATCACGAAAGACGATGTGCGGGTAGGTGCTCCGACGGCCGAGGAGGAATTGGCAGTCGGGTTCTTCGGATCACGGTATGAGAGAGCAACTCCGGCAGAGCGGGAGTACATGCGTGCCATGGCAGATCTGTCCGGTGACGACGGGCCGGTGGCGACGGCAGCGATCGCGGTTGAACTCGGACGCAAGCCCGCATCGTTGTCGCCGGCGCGTGACGGGCTGATCAAGAAGGGACTGATCTACTCCGCGGAGCGCGGCTCGATCGGATTCACGGTGCCGCACTTCGGCCGCTACTTGCGTGGGCAGGCAGAGTGAACGCGCTCGAGACCGCGTGGGATCGGGTTACGGCGATCAGCCCTGCTCCGCAAGCCTGGGTAGTTCCGCTGGCAGCGCTTGTCGCCGTGGTGATCGTCCTCGAACCACACCTGTGGCAGGTTGCCCGCAACGTCGTGACCATCGCACACGAGGGCGCTCATCTCATTGTTGCTGTCCTGGTCGGCCGACGGTTGAAAGGTCTTCGGCTGCACTCGGATACGTCGGGGGTTGCCATCTCCTCGGGTAAACCGACAGGATTCGGCGTCATCGTGATGACGTTCGCGGGCTATGTGGGTCCGTCGATTCTCGGACTGGGAGCGGCCGCCTTGTTGGGTGCGCAACGGGCGGTGTTGGTGTTGTGGATCGGACTGTTTGTTGTTGCGGTGATGATGGTGTTGATCCGCAACCTGTACGGAGTGTTCTCGCTTGCCGTTGTGGGGGCGGCGCTGTTTGCTCTCGTCTGGTGGGGATCGGCGGAACTGCAAGTGGCTGCCGCATACTTCTTGACGCTCTTCCTGCTGTTTGCCGGACCCCGCCCGGTCGTCGAACTGCAGCGTCAGCGGAGCCGCCGCGGCGGTGCGCCGGATTCCGACGCGGATCAACTGGCCAGACTCTCGCCGATACCCGCGATCGTGTGGGTCACGTTGTTCTTCGTGGTGAACGTGGGAGTGCTGGCTGTCGGCGGTTGGTGGATCCTGCGTCCAGTGATTGCTTGAGTATCGATTGATCTATCTACAGGTATCTAGCTAATGGGCTAGATACCTGTAGATATTAATCACGCGATGTCTTCCTCGTCGCCTGCAGCCACCCTCTGCAAACCTCGGTAAGCGTCGTTGGCGCTTTGACGGCCGGCGATGACCGCCTCGACCTCCGCCGCGATCGGCATGTCCACGCCGTACTCGCGGGCCAGAGCCATGACCGTCGGAGCGGTTTTCACGCCCTCGGCAACTTGACCCAGCTTCTCGACGGCTTCCTCGACTGTCAGCCCCTGCGCCAGTGCTTCGCCCACCCGGCGGTTGCGGGAGGTGGGAGCCATGCAGGTGGCAATCAGATCGCCGACGCCGGTCAAGCCGGCAAAGGTTCGTGGATTGGCGCCCATCGCTTCGCCCATCCGGGTCATCTCCGCGAGCCCACGAGCCAACACCATGGCGCGGGTGTTGTCGCCGACGCCAAGACCGTCGGCCATTCCGGACGCAATCGCGACGATGTTCTTGAGGACGCCGCCGAGTTCACATCCCAGGACGTCGGTGTTGCGATAGACGCGGAACACCGACGACGCAAAGAGTGGCTGCAGTGCTGCGGCAACGCGGTCGTCCTGCGTCGCGACGACGGAGGCGGCGGCCATGCCGTCGACAATCTCCTTGGCGATGTTGGGTCCGGCGAGAAGCCCGACAGGGTGTCCGGGCAGGCACTCGGCGATCACCTCGGTGGGTCGCTGACGCGTACCGGGTTCGAGACCCTTCGCGAGCGACAGGATCGGTACCCACGCGCGAACCTCGTTGGAGATCTCGGCAAGTGTGGAACGAACGGCATGCGACGGAACGCCGCAGACCAGAACGTCGGCCTCGCGCGCTGCCTGAACCAGGTCGGATGTCGCTTTCAAGCCTTTCGGAAGCCTGCGTTCACCGAGGTACCTGCTGTTGGTGCGCTGGGAGTTGATCTCGTCAGCGGTGTCCGCACTGCGTGCCCACAACAAGGTGGGGGTGTTGCGGGCGGCCAGCCCGGCAACCGTGGTTCCCCAGGATCCTGCGCCGAGTACAACGACGCGTACCGGGCGGGCCATCAGAGTGCGCTCTCGGGCGTAGCGAGTGATGTCATGGTTCCAAGCGTTCCACTTGCGGAGCGGTTGCGGAGCAAATCGGCAGAGTCTGTGGCTCGGCTTACTTACGTCGTGCTCGGCGGCGCGGATGTACGCATGGTTTCGACGGCGTCGGCGGACTCCGCGACTATCGACCGCATCGCGGCTTCGGCGGCGTCGGCGTCACCGGACTGGATTGCCGACGCGACCACTCCGTGCAGGTGAATGGCTTCCGGATCAGCTTCGTGGGGCATCAGGGCGTGGCGGGTTCGGCCCTCGAGGATCTCGACGACGATCTGTGACATCGCACGCAGCATGGGGTTTCCGGACGCTGCGAGCAGTGTGCGATGAAAGTCCGAATCATGCCCCAGATAGGCGTCGGTGTCTGCAGCCCGTGAGGTAGCTGACATTCCGATCACCGCCGCAGTGAGCGCGCCGCACTGCTGCGGAGTGGCTCGGGTCGCGGCCAAGCGAGCAGCCAGAGGCTCGATTCCCGAGCGTAGTTCGCTGAGGATCGACAGTTGCTCGAACCGGCCGGGGCCGGCCAATTGCCAGCGGATGACAGTGGGATCGAGCGCGTTCCAATGCTCCGATCCGAGGATCGTGATTCCGACGCGTCGACGCACCGATGCGAGGCCGAGTGATTCGAGTACTCGCACGACTTCCCGGATGACTGTGCGGGACACGTCGTAGCGGGTTGCGATTTCATCCGCGGAGATCGTGGTGCCCGGCGCGAGGGCACCACTGACGATGTCCTGACCCAGTTGTTCCAGCATCGAGTCATGCAGTTGCTGAAACGGGAGTGAGGCCATGCGTAGATCGTCCCATGTGTATGGATTAAGCCCGATGAAAGTCCGATAAATACTACAAATTAGTGTCTGGTCTTGAAATTGTAGGTTAATTGAGGAACAGTGACCTCCATCACTCGTTGGACTGGAGTCCCTATGAACACCACAGCACTGCTGGCAGCCGAGGTCGTCCCGGCTGGAAGCGATGCTCGACTGATCATCGCCGCCGTTGCGGGCGTCGCCGTGATCATCGCGCTCATCACCTGGCTCGATCTGCACCCCTTCCTTGCTCTGTCGATCGGAGCGGTAGGCGTCGGATTGGCTGCAGGGCTCGGATCGGCTGAGTCCGTTGCGGCCTTCGCGACAGGGTTCGGCTCGACGATGGGCGGCGTCGGCATTCTCATCGGCTTCGGTGCCATGTTCGGCAAACTGCTGGCCGACTCCGGCGGTGCTGATCGAATAGTGGACACCCTCGTCAGTCGATCAAGTGACCGGGCGCTGCCGTGGACGATGGCTCTGGTTGGCGCCGTCATCGGTCTGCCGATGTTCTTCGAGATCGGCCTCGTCCTGTTGATGCCCGTCATCATTCTGGTGGCCAGGCGGTCCGGGCAGTCCTTGATTCGTATCGCGATTCCCACCCTCGCGGGTCTGTCTGCGATGCACGGTTTGGTTCCGCCGCACCCCGGACCGCTGGTCGCCGTTTCCGCGTTGAACGCCAACCTCGGTCTGACATTGGCACTTGGTGTACTCGTTGCCATCCCGACGGTGATCCTGGCCGGCCCGGTCTTCGGCAAGATCGCTGCCCGCTGGGTAGATGTCAAAGTTCCCGATCTCTTTGTCACAGGCGAGGATCGGGGCGAAGAGGAGAAGGTGCAGCGCCCCAGTTTTGCGGCCACTCTTGCCTCGATCATGCTTCCCGTGGTGCTCATGCTCGGCAAAGCTCTGGCCGAGGTCATCGCCCCTGATTCCGAATCGCTCCCCAAATCGGTACTGGACTTCCTCGGAACCCCGGTTGTTGCTTTGGGACTCGCAGTTCTGGTCGGCATGGTGCTGCTCGGACGCGGCGGCGGAATGGATCGCAAGGCCATTTCGAAGTCACTCGAGAGTTCACTGCCGCCGATTGCCGGCATCCTGCTGATCGTCGGCGCCGGTGGTGGTTTCAAGCAGGTGCTTATCGACACCGGTATCGCTGACGTGATTGCCGACGCGATCAAGGGCAGCAGCTTGCCGGTGCTCTTCCTCGCGTGGCTGGTCGCTGTATTGATCCGCGTCGCAACAGGTTCGGCAACCGTGGCGACAGTCACGGCCTCCGGGATCCTGGCTCCTGTTGCCGCCGAGCTCTCTTCGACTCACGTTTCGTTGATGGTGCTGGCAATCGGCGCGGGTTCGCTCTTCCTTTCACACGTCAACGACGCAGGATTCTGGTTGGTCAAGGAATACCTCGGCGTCACCGTTGTGCAGAACCTCAAGACGTGGACGGTGATGGAGTGCATTATCTCGGTGTCCGGACTTGCCGGTGTCCTTGTCCTGAGCGCAATTATCTAGGGGTTGGGCATGACTGAGAAAGCAGCACAGAAGAATCCCGTGCTTGTCGTGATGGGTGTATCGGGCTCCGGCAAATCGACTGTCGGCGGAATGATTGCCGGCGCGATGGGCTGGGATCTCCAAGAGGGCGACGATCTGCACCCGCAGGCCAACATCGAGAAGATGGCTACCGGGCATCCGTTGAACGACGACGACCGTTGGCCGTGGTTGGACAAGATCGCGCAGTGGATCACGCAACATACCGATGCAGGGCAGCCGGGCATCGTCACGTGCTCGGCACTCAAACGCAGTTACCGCGACATACTGCGGGGTGAGAACGTCGTGTTCGTTCATCTTGCCGGTTCGCGCGATCAGATCGGCCAGCGGCTGACTGCGCGCCTCGACCACTACATGCCGCCGTCACTGCTGGACTCGCAGATCTCCACGCTCGAGCCGATCGACCCGGATGAACAGGCGATCATCATCGACGTCGGTGGTAGTCCAGTCGAGATAGTGGAGGAAATTCTGCGACGGCTCGAAGAACTCGGATACTGAGTTCGGGCGCCAGCCTGTCCTGTCGAAATTGCGTCGGTTATCGTTCAGTCAAGGTATGTGTAACTCGGATACACAAAATGCCTTGACCTGGGAGGACGCTATGCGGACGCGAGATTCGACGGTATGGCACTGGAACGTGAGCCCGCGCGCACGGTTCATCTTTGCTGTGACCAGGACATTTGTGAAGCCCGCATTCACCTACTGGCCGACCAGTGACCGCGGGATCCGGCAACTCGAAAAGCTCGACGCACTTGCCGACCGCCTGCCCAAGCCCAAGAATCTCGACATCGAACCGCTGACGATGGGCGGGGTTTCCTGCGAGAAGGTCACGCACCCGCGCCGCGCTACCGGCGCGCTCGAGGGAGCCACCATTCTCTACTTCCACGGCGGTGGATTCATCTTCTGCGGACTTGCCACCCACCGAGCACTGTGTGGCCTCCTGTCCGCCAAAGCCGGCGTCCCGGTGATCTCCGTTCGGTACCGGCAATTGCCCGAAGGGTCGATCGGCACGTCCGTGGTTGACGCCATGGCCGCGTACACGGCACTTCTCGAGACCGCGGAAGACCCGAACAAGATTGTGGTTGCCGGTGATTCGGCAGGCGGCTACCTGGCAATGAAGGTCGCCGAGATAGCAGCGCTGCGCGGAATCACACGCCCGGCCGCCGTTGTCGGGTACTCGCCGCTCCTCAACGTAGACCTCGAAGAGCACGATCCTGATTTCATGAAACGCGATGCGTACCTGCCGATGTCGCAGGTCGAGAAACTCAAGGATCGATGGTTGAACGGACCGGACAACATTGTCGGCGAGCAGTCACCGATCAACGCCGATCCGAAGTTGCTTGCGCCCTCGTTTCTGGTGTGCGCCGAGTACGAACTGATGCGCCCGGACGTCGAAATAATGACCGAAAACTTCATCAAGGCAGAGCAAACCGTCGAAACCCACATCTGGAGTGGGCAGATCCATGCCTTCCCGGTGATCGGCAAGGCGCTGCGCGAAGGGCGCACGATCGTTGATCTGAGTATCGCGTTCCTGGAACGTACCTTGGCGTCGAAGCGCAAGATCAGCGCCTGACTTTTCTCTATTGATCGGCTTCTGCACGGGTAAGGAATGCCAGAACGGCCGAGACCCAGGCGTCGCGGGCCTCGATCATCGTCCAGTGACCGCACCTGGGGAAGATGTGCACTTCACCGTTGGGAATGTCGCGCATCGGCAGAATCGCCATGTCGACGGGGCTGACGCGGTCATCGCGACCCCAGGTGAGCAGTGTCGGGGCCTTGATCTTGTTCAACTGTGCCCAGTACGGCACATCCGTCGACGCAGCAGCGGCGGCGCCCATAGCGGCCATGGCTTTGCTGCTGTACATCCGGCGTGCGATCTCGAGGGTCGTCGGCTCGGTGGCGAGCGCCCAACGCTCTTCGATGAGCTGCTCGGTGACAACTGCCGGGTCGAAGACCATCGACTGCAGCCAACGGATCAGGGCTTCGCGGGTGGGGTTGTCGGTGAATTCCATGAGGAGCTTGATGCCTTCACCGGGGCCGGGCGAGAAGGTGTTCTTGCCCATGCCGCCGATGGTGACGAGCTTGCTGACGCGGTGCGGTTCGTCGATCGCGACCTTGGTGGCGACGATGCCGCCCATGGAGTTGCCGATCAGGTGGACGGGACCGAGGCCGAGTCCGTCGAGGAACGCGCTGACCGAAGCCTGAGCCATCATCATCGGGTGGCCGTCGCCCGGGTCGCTGACGCCGAAGCCGGGGAACTCGAGAACGTAGCAGTGGAAGTGCTCGGCGAAGTCCGCGAGAACGCCGCGGTAGTTGCGCCAGCCGGTGACTCCGGGACCTGATCCGTGCAGCAGCACCAGCGGCGGACCGTCGCCGGCCTCGTGATACCGGAGCACACCGAGATCGGTCTGCAGCTCTTTCAGAGTGTCCTCGTAGCTCAGTTCAGTCGTCATATTCCCAACGGTGCCACCATAGTCGGATGCGCACCATCGCTCCTCCCGATCAGAGAGAACCTCGGTGCTGGAAGTGAAAGTCCTCCCGCCTGACGGTCATTCGAATTCCGTCGACTCCAGGTAGTCGGATATGACTGTCCGATGCACCTGGGAATCGTTACACCAGTTCTGATTCAGCATCCGAATACTCGAGCCGGCTGGGAGTCGAGTGCCGGAATCAACGAGGTCGCGCAGATCGCGGAGACGGCTGATCGGCTCGGATTTCATCATCTCACGTGCAGCGAGCACATCGCCGTACCCGAAGCGATTGCATTGGAACGCGGTGGAACGTACTGGGATCCACTCGCCACGCTGGGTTTCTTGGCAGCACGAACGGATAACATCCGTCTTGCGACTCAGGTGCTTGTTCTCGGGTATCACCATCCACTCGAGATCGCGAAGCGGTACGGGACACTCGATCGAGTCAGCAACGGTCGCCTGGTTCTGGGGCTCGGGGTCGGATCACTAGAGGAGGAATTCGAACTCATCGGCGCACCCTTCGAAAGCCGAGGTTCCCGAGCGGACGATTCTCTTGCTGCGCTTCGTGTTTCACTATCAGTCCCGTGTCCAGAGTTTCATGGCGAGTTCTACAGTTACACGGGGTTTGTCGTGGAACCACACGCGCTGCAGCCGCGTGTGCCACTGTGGATCGGTGGGCGGACGAAGCGGTCGTTGCGCCGCGCGACAACGCACGGCGACGGCTGGGTACCGTTCGGGCTGCAGCTGTCCGAACTCGAAGAGATGCTTGCAGTGGCGACGCTCCCCGACGGTTTCGATGTCGTCCTGTCCACTGGGGCAGCACTCGACCCACTCGGTGATTCCGAATCGACCTCCCGCGCTCTGGCCGGAGTGCGAGATGCCGGCGCAACCATCGCGAGTAGTTCGATTCATGCAACGGACGTCGGGCACTACTGCGATCAAGTCAACGAGTTGCACCGTATTGCACTCTCCGAGGGTGTCGATTTCACTACTTCCTGATTCAAACATCTCTCATACGAAGGGCCGGAATATGAACGACTCCACCAATTTGATTGAATCCTTGTGCGCCCGTGTGGAACTTCTCGAGGACAAGCTGGCGATCACCGAACTCCTCACCACGTACGGTCCTGCCGTGGATAGTGGCTCTGCCGACGTGGTTGCAGGTATGTGGCTCGAAAATGGCGTCTATCACGTCGATTCCGGTCCTATGCATGGTCGTGGCGAGATCCGCACAATGGTCCACAGTGCCGCTCACCAGAACTGGATCATGAACGGTAGCGCACATATGATGACGCCGGCGCATATTCGAATCGATGGCAACAACGCTGTCGCGACCTGTCATTCACAGCTTGTGATCAAGGATCCCGAGAATCCAGCTGGATTCAAGGTACTTCGGATTACCGCGAATCGTTGGGAACTGGTCAAGGTTGACGGAGTATGGCAGGTCGAACTCCGCACCGGACACGTTCTCGACGGGAGTCCGCAGGCTCGTGCGCTTTTGGGAGCCGGTGTAAGCAACTGATTTTCACTGACGGAGCGACTCGATGCGGTCCGCGGACAAATCCCACAGGGTGTACTCACGATCTGCGAGTGCACCCTGTGGAGTATGCGCGGATCAGGAGCGATTCAGCAGAGCGCGCATCGCATCGGCAGCACCCTTGACCAGAGTGTTACGGGGGAACCCGCTCTGTCGCTCGGCCGACTCCTGATTGCCTGTTGTAATCCAGATCGGACCGTCCGCGAGGTGCTCTAGCCCCTCGCGCGCAACATCTTCTGGCTCGGAGGCCTTCATTCCGGGCAGATCGAAATTCAGTCCAGCGCGAACCATCGCCGGGGTCCTCGTGAGTCCGAGGATCAACTCGAGAACATGCACGCCATAGGGAGCCAATTCAAGCCACAGGCTTTCGGCGAAGATTCGTCCGAAGGCCTTGGATGCGGCGTAGATGCCCAACTGCTCGGAGCCGATGTAGCCCGACAGTGAACCGAGCAGCAGGATGCCACCGCGTCCGCGATCTTTCATCAATCCGCCGAAATGATGCGAGAGTTCGAGCTGCTTGTTGACATTCAGTTCGATGATGCCCCGGAATCCGTCGAGGTCGCCGGTGACAAACTCATGCCCGTAGCTGTTTGCGCCGGCATTGAAGATGAGCAGGCCCACCTCGAGGTCGTCGGTGAGGACACGAATTTGGTCGAGCGCGTCCGGAACAAGCAGATCGAGTGCGAGAGTGCGTACTTCGACACCGTTGGCGCGTGCTTTTGCTGCAGTTTCTTCGAGAGGATCCGGCTTGCGGGCAATGAGTACGAGATTGACGCCGATCTTACTGAGCTCGTCGGCAAAACTCGCGCCTACGCCTTCGGAACCGCCCGCGATAACTGCCCACGGTCCGTAATACTGAGGATCGATCACACTAGCTCCTTTGAAAATTGTTCGTGCACAGTGGATTACTTCATCATGTGTTCGATTGCCCGATAGGAAAACACCATTGCCGTTCCGAGTGGGATACCGGGCCCGGGGTAGTGTCGACCGGTCAGGGATGCTGCCGTATTGCCAGCCGCGTAGAGGCCGTCGATGGCGGAGCCATCCGGTCGAAGAACACGCGCGTCGGCGTCCGTCCGGAGGCCGCCCTTTGTGCCGAGATCGCTGAGAACGATCCGTGCGGCGTAGAACGGTCCTTGTGAAATCCCATGCAGCGCAGGGTTGGGGGAGCCGCCCGAATTCGACGGCGGGCAGAAGAACAGGTCGTACGGATCTTCGCCGCGCGCAAAGTCTTCGTCGACTCCATGCTTTGCGAAGTCATTGAACCGCTCAACGGTTGTAGTCAGATTCGCTGCAGGCACATTGATCGCTGCTGCGAGGGCTTCGATGGTGTCTGCTCGTACCCAGGTTTCAGCGGCTAAGTGATCGGCCGCACTGACGGACGGAACCGAAATCGCGGGAAGGACGCCTTCCCCTTCTCTCGAATCGAACACCAAATAGGACGGAATCGCCTGTATCGACTTGTTCTGGGCGATCATCGCGCGGCCGAATTGATCGTAGGGAAGTGACTCGTTGAGGTAGCGGTCACCATGCGCGTCGACAACGATTCCGCCGCGGATACCGACCAGGAAAGCTCCTCTACCATCGGGGAGTTCGATACCCGGGCACCACCAGGCCTCGTCCAGCAGATCGGTGTCGGCGCCGAGTGCGACCGCAGCAGTCAAGAGGTCGCCGGTATTGGCCCCGCGTGGACCCATGCTCCACTGTGCTCGCCCGGGAGTGCTGTGCGCTGCTCGTATCTCGTCGCTGCCTTCGATTCCACCTGCGGCAAGCAGCACACCGTGTTTGGCTCTGATGTGGATGATGGCGCCGTCAGGGGCAGTGGCTTCGATTCCGACTACGCGCCCATCATCGACGATCAGCTTTTGGGCAGCGGTGTTGCTGCGTAGATCCGCATGTCCGGTTGCCTCGAGTGCAAGCAATAGTCGGCCGATCAAAGCGCGTCCGCCTACCAAGGTCTCCTCGGGCTGCGACCCGCCGGCGCGGTCGACACCGGGCTCCGGCCGTACCAGATGGCGGAGCTCTCCAATGTCGCTGCTGGGCAGATCGATCGGATTGATTGCTCGACCGGAGTCCATACGACCAGGGCGCTTGTAGTAATCGGGAAAGGGCCGCCACTCGAACTCTATGTTCGGATCCTTCTCCAGGAATTCGACAACCCTCGAGGCTGTGTCGACAAACGCCTCCTGGCGTTCTAGTTCGTCGTCTCCGAGGAGGGCGCGAAGATAGGTGCGAGCCTTTTCGGGGGAATCACCGATTCCGGCGCGTTCCTGAACAGACGTTCCAGCAAGCCAGATTGCTGCGCCCGAGTAGGCGGAGGTACCGCCGAATCTAGCTGTCTTCTCAACAACGATGGTCTTCAAGCCCTGTGCTGCAGCGGTATACGCTCCGGTAAGCGCTCCGCCGCCGGAACCCACGACCAGCACGTCGCATTCCACTGTCTCGTTCTGCATGTTCGGTATCCTCACTGCAAATATGTTGAATCTCTACGCAATACCTTCTCGAGGGTGTTCGCCAGGGTGAATCCCATTGGTGGGTTATCGTTTCGAGTCGGCAACTGGGCCGCAGATTGCCGCCGCCGTCGCACAGCATTTCACCGTGGTGAGTTGTCCGTTCATCGGAACAAGCCGTTGTCCGCAGGCAGGCGCGCTGGCACCCTTGCGAGATGGGAAACGAAATCACTTTGACCGTGGGCGAACAACTCCTGGCCATCGAAAGTATCAAGAATACTTTTGCTGCCCGATTACGTTGCATGGACAACAAGCAATGGGAAATATATCCGACTCTACATACTGAAGACGTTGTCTCGGAGACGTGGGGAGGCGCGCCCATCGACAGGCAGCCGCAGACTGACGGTGTTGCGAATCGCGTTGTGGGTAACGAACGATTGGCGCGCACGATCAGTGCGCTGCTCGATGGCGCCACCAAGATCGCATCAGTTCATCACGGGCATACGCCAGAGATCGAATTGACGTCGAACACTACTGCGCGCGGTGTCTGGGCGATGGAGGACAAACTGTGGTGGACGAACGGAGATCATGAAGAGCATTTGCACGGGTACGGTCATTACCATGAGGAGTACCGCCAGGAAGGCGGTCGGTGGCTTATCAGTTATCGGTCGTTGACTCGGTTAAGGGTCGACGCCACTCCCGGCTTCCACTCGTCTGCCCGGTACTGATTGTAGGAGTGCGTGTGCGCTGCAACGAAAGATGCGTGGCCGGCAGATCGTTCGACTTCTGCCGGCCACGATTCGTGGAGGAATAGACTGTGCGCCAATGGATGCAAAGACCTAGGGTTACGAAGCTTCGCGATGGTCCCCTGATTTGAGGTCATTCGCAACGCACGCGTCCCAGATGTTTCGAGCTGCGATGCGAACCGTGCCGACAAGCTGATTCATCTTCATGTCTTCGATGGGCCCACAGACCGAGATCGCTGCCCGATTGCCGTAGTGGTGGTCCCGGGGGCCGATTGATGTTGCAACACAGCCGATCCCCGGCACTGATTCTTCACGATCCATCGCCACGCCGTGATCGCGGACGCGTTCGAGTTCCTCGTGGAGCCGCTCGTGCGAGGTGATGCTGTAAGGCGTCGACTGACGAAGCGGACCCGCCGTCGCGTCGTGCATTCGTTCGGGTTCGAGATTGGCCAATATGGCTTTGCCTACGCCGGTCAGGTGCGCTGGGATCCGGGCTCCCACCTTGGTCGGAAGCGACAGGGGCTTCCGACCGGGGATGCGATCCAGATACAGAGCGTCACCCTTGTTCAGGACTGCAAGATGCACCGTGAGTCCGGAAGAGCGAGCCAGTCGGTTCAATACGGGAAGAGCACCATGACGGAGTCGGTTCTGATTGAGTGCCCATTGTCCGACTTCGTATGATCTGGTGCCGAATTCGTACCGGTGCTCTTCTCGCGCAACCCATTGCGCCTCTACAAGTTGCTCGAGAAGTCGGTGAGCGGTCGAACGAGGAATTCCGGTCTTGTGGGTTATCTGTGAAAGCGTCAGAGGGCCTGCCCCTTTGAACGATTCGAGGATGACCGAAATTCGATCGACGACAGATACCAGATCGTCTACGTTGCGTGTACTTCTCACCGGATCTCCTGACCTTGACCTCAATGCTGTGATGGTCGTCACCCTAACGACGGTGGGTTGGTCTTCGCAAACGACTGACCCACCTCGCGGGAAAATCCGGTGCATCGATGCGTGGCTGCATATTTGCTGTCCGGGTAGTCGGCGGAGGTCTGATCGGAGTTACGGCTACTTTTGCCGAAATGCTCTGTTCGGGACTGCTTCAGAGGCCGTAGCTGCCTCGGAAGAAAACCAGGGGCGACTCGTTCTCTCGCTCGACGCGGAGCTCACGAACTGCACCGACAACGATGTGGTGGTCGCCGCCGTCGTGGACCGTCTCGATGTCGCAGTCGATCCAAGCAAGTGCGTTCGCTATCAGAACGGCCCCGTGTCGGGTCGTCCACGGTGCAGATTCGAATTTGGTGCCGGTGGATGACCCGAACGCAACGCACACAGCTTGTTGGTCGTGTGCGAGGACGTTTGCTGTGAAGCGGCCGGTGGCGGCGATGCGTGGCCAACTCGTCGAGGTCTTGCCGGGGCATACGAGTATCTGCGGCGGGTCGATCGACAACGAAGTGAATGATTGGCAGGCGAAGCCGATCGGGTGCCCGTCCGAGGACAGGCCGGTGATCACGGTGACTCCGCTGCAGAAGTTTCCGAGTGTATATCTGAACTGCGCGGCATCCGGTCGCGCTTCGTTGCCGGGTTCGCGACGATCGCTTTGAATCATGTGTAGAGCATCGTCAGTAGGTATGTGTGGTAGGGACATTCGTCTCCCTCGGTGACTGTCGGCACGTGATGTGCAGAAGCAATTCTGGGGTTTCACGGATGTCACCGGAGCTGGCATTCCCGTCAGTCGGGAGGAAAAGTGGGTGTTCCATTCAGCGGGGACAGCCTTAGGCTGTGAATGCATGTCGTTGTTAGTCTTGGTCCGTGCCCGATCTCAATGACGCATCCTTACCGGCTTTGCCCGCGACGAGTTGGGCAGTGCTGGGAATGCTCACGTTCGGTGAAGAATTGAGCGGCACCGATCTGAAGAAGTGGGCAGATTGGAGCGTGGGGTTTTATTACTGGAGTCCGTCGCTCAGTCAGGTCTACACAGAGTTGAAGAAACTCGAGACAGTTGGCTTCGTTCAATCGCGAGAGATCTCCGAATGGGGCGAACGCACCCGCCGCGTCTATGGAATAACGCAGTCCGGAGTCGACGCCGTCCGGATATGGTCGCGGGAGTCGCCCGTTGAGTTTCCGGTACTGAAGCACGGTGTCATGTTGCGTTTGTGGATGGGGCATCTGAACGATCCGGATCACTTGAAGGCGATCGTCTGCAATCACATCGCGAACGTCGAAGAAAAGATGGCTAAAGCAACCCAGCATGCCGATCATTCGGAAGGTGAACCGGGATGGGCGTTTTCGAAGATGAGTCTCCGCTGGGCGGCACGCCACTTCCAAGCCGAGATCGACCTGGCTTATGATTTACTCGAAGAAATTGACGAAGCTGCCGAACTGTTCGCGCAGAGTCGTGTCGACGAACTCGGCCTACCGACTCCGGTCGATCCGGGAATATGGAAGTCTGTTGACGATGAAGTCCGGAAGCCCCTGTCTGACTGAACTTCCCTGAACAGTTGCGATGCAGATGGGATCAGCGAGCCGTTGATCCGTGCGGAGTTGACCGTAAGGTCTTGCTGCGCTGCATTGTTGGAACAACATGGTTGTTGACGCGACGCCAGACTGCGGTAGCGGTACTGACCAGGATTTCCGTCAGCCGTGGATCTGGTGGATTCAAGGGGAGTTGGTGACTCGGTCCGGAGAGCGATAGTGCCGTTGATGCCGACCCAATTGGCCCGATTGGGGCGGCGATCGAGCCGAATCCTTCGATCGGTGTATGCCGCTCACATGCGATACCGGTTTCACGAAGTCGGTCGTACGACGCTCCTGATGCTCCGTTGTACGCCAGCAAGATCCTGCCGAGTGCAACCCGGTCTGCTTTGTCGCGTGAGCCGACGCGATTCGGGACAGCGCCGGCAAGTCGGCCGCCGACGTACTCGTGAAATACGAGTTCGTCGCCGTCGAGGGCTGCAAGTTGAACCGCGAGTCCGGTGGCACGATGCAGTTCGTGTAGGTGCGGAATGATGGCCGAGTGCAGTCGGTCCTGTCGCACCGCCAATGATCCGAGTTCCATCAGACGCAAGCCCAGCGTGTAGTCGTGACCGTCACGCTGTAGCCATCGCAGTTGGACGAGATGCTCGAGCATGCGATGTGCCGATGAACGCGGCAATCCTGTGCGGCGAACAATCTGAGCCAGCGTCAGGTTTGCGCTCCCGTCGAAGGTGTCGAGCAGAAGAGAAACGCGATCGAGAAAGGCGCTCGGGGTTGAGCGGTCGATCGTCGACTGGATCGTCATTGGGCTAGCTCCTGTTCCGCTGTTTCTCCACCAAAAGCCTTGTACTTCGGTATTCCTATTAGGAATCATGACACGGCGTGGTGGATTTGTGAAGCAGCTCACCGGTCGAGGGTCATTGTTGTGGGGCGACCGCTGGACGGGAGATCTGGTTCTCATCGCCTGTTGGGCAACTTATCGTGGCGGCACGCAAGTGTTCCGGTTGTCGGACATCGGCGACGGATTTCGAGAGGGATGTCGCATCGTGAGTACCAGTAAAAGTGTGGGCAAGAGTAGTGCCGACGTCGACGTAATAGTTGTCGGAGCGGGTATAGCGGGGATGTACGCAGTGCATACCCTGCGGCAACGGGGATTGAGGGTTCAGGGATACGAATCGGCTTCGGGCGTTGGTGGAACCTGGTATCACAACCGCTATCCTGGCGCGCGATGCGACATCGAAAGCTTGGACTACTCCTACTCGTTCTCCGAAGAGCTTCAGCAGGATTGGGAGTGGAGTGAGCGTTACGCCACCCAGCCGGAGATATTGAGCTATCTCGAACACGTGGCGGAACGGTTCGACCTGAATCGGAGCTTCCAGTTCGATACCCGAATCGCCTCGGCTACGTTCGACGAATCCACGTCGAGATGGCATGTCGTCACCGAAGGGAACGATCAAGCGTCAGCGAAATTTTGCATTTTCGCGACGGGATGCCTGTCGGCCGCGAATCTGCCTGATATAGCCGGGCGAGACGATTACACAGGCGAGTCGTACCACACCGGGCAGTGGCCGCACGACGGAGTTGACTTCGGAGGCAAACGCGTTGGCGTCATCGGAACCGGCTCGTCGGGTATTCAATCGATACCGCTGATCGCGGAGTCTGCGGAACATGTGTACGTCTTCCAGCGTAGCGCCAACTACTCGATCCCAGCCGGTAACCATCCGTTGGCTCCGGAGGCAAGGCACGAAAGCAAGGCGAATTACGCAGAGCGGCGAAGGCTTTCATGGATGAGCGGTGGTGGGTCGCCATTCACTCCGTATCCCAAGCGCGCGATGGAGGTCGACGACGCCGAGCGAACCCGCGTGTACGAGGAATGGTGGAAGCGTGGGGGAGTCCTTTTCGGTAAAGCCTTTCCTGATCAGACCGCGAGCATCGAAGCCAACGACACGGCGCGTAGGTTCGCGGAGGCGAAGATACGTGAACTGGTGCACGATCCGGAGATTGCCGAGGCGCTGACACCGAAGGATCATCCGATCGGTACCAAGCGCATTGTGACCGATGACGGGTATTACGAGACGTTCAATCGCGACAACGTCTCGCTCGTGGACTTGCGCAAGGCACCGATCGATCGCATTACCGCCGACGGTATCAAGACGAGCGCCGAGGACTTCGAACTCGATATGATCGTTTACGCAACCGGTTTCGATGCGATGACCGGATCGTTGAATCGCATCGACATTCGCGGGCGCGGGGGCCGTCAGCTCGGCAGCGAATGGTCCGCCGGACCGCGTACATATCTCGGACTGGGTGTGCACGGCTTTCCGAACATGTTCATCGTGACCGGGCCTGGCAGTCCGAGTGTGCTGTCGAATATGGTCCTCGCCGCTGAACAACACGTCAATTGGATTGCAAACTGCCTGGATTACATGGCCGAGCACGGTGCCGAAACAATCGAAGCGAGCGCCGAGGCGGTGGAGACGTGGGTCGAGGAATGCAACGACCGAGCGTCGGCAACTCTCTTTCCCATAGCGAATTCGTGGTACATGGGAGCCAATATTCCCGGCAAGCCCCGAGTGTTCATGCCCTACATCGGCGGCTTCGGCGTCTATGGGCAAATCTTGCGCGAGGTTGCGGAGGCCGGATACAAAGGATTTGAACTGGATGGTGCGGTGGCCCCGTAACAGACGATTTCCACACCCAGATAACAGAATTCGTAGACGATCAGGAGATCATTCATGGCAGTGCATCCCGAAGTTGCGGCAATGCTTTCCGCGCTGGAATCCGGATTCCCGGACGTCACAAAATTTCCACCAGTCGAATTGCGTGAGCTGATCCGTAGTCGACGTGCTCCACTGCAGGCTCTACCCGACATGCTTGCGGTTGACGATCTCACCATCGACGGTCCCGGGGGAGACTTGCCGTTGAGGGTGTTCCGGCCGCACGAAGATCGCCAAGATCTGCCGGTTGTAGTGTTCGCTCACGGCGGTGGTTTTGTATTCTGCGACCTGGACAGTCATGACGAATTCTGTCGCTCGATGGCGGAAGGCGTTGGCGCTGTTGTGGTTGCGGTCGACTACAGGCTTGCTCCCGAACATCAGGCTCCGGCTGCGCACGATGATGTGTACGCAGCCTTGGAGTGGGTGGCGAAGAACGCGGGCGAGTTTGGCGCAGATCCGTCCAAGATCGTCCTCGCCGGCGACAGCGCCGGTGGAAATCTAGCAGCCACGGTATCTATTGCCGCGAGAGATCGAGGTGGCCCGGCAATTGCGGCACAGGTTCTCATGTACCCGGTGATAGATGATGATTTCGAGACGGAATCGTATCGGCTGTACGGCACTGGTCACTACAACACCACCTCGGCGATGAAGTGGTACTGGCAGCAGTATGCTCCCCACGGGACCGACGATCCGCGTGTGGTTCCGACGCGGGCAGAGACTCTTGCCGGCCTACCGCCGGCGGTAATCGTCACCGCCGAGCTGGATCCGCCCTGCACATCGGGGGACACGTACGCGCAGATGCTGGAGATGGCCGGCGTGCCCGTCCGGCATCACCGTTTCGACGGACTGTTTCACGGATTTCTGACGTTCACGTCGCTCTCGTTCACGGAACCCGCTCGTCGTGATATCTGGACGATGCTTCGCGGAGTGCTCGACGAGAGTTAGGAGCGATTGGGGACCTGTGAAGCTTGAATGACAATCGAGTTCGGGTTGGCCGTGGCGGTGGACGAGGGCGCTCGCGGTCAACCCGAACTCGTTCCTCGGTTCAGGCCCGTAGGCCACGCCCTGATGTGAGTTCCTACTGGACTGAACCTTAACTGACACTTGGTAGTTCGATCCGGCTCTCGGTAAGTTCCTGTGAGCGCACCGCGTTGTCGATGCTGCGTCGCAACGCCGGGCAGGCCCGGTCGTTGTCTCCCAGGGGGCGGTGCGCTTCCGCGATGAACGTGCAGTCGTTCGCGTCGTCGACCCACTGGATGGTGGTGTGGGCAGTGCTGAACTTTTCGACGAGTACGCAACGGTCACACACTTCACACGTCAATTTCTGCAGCGTCATCGTAGATCCTCCTGTTGGTTCGGCGGGCGGCTATCCAAGGCTCGCTCAGTTCGCCGGAAATTAGTACGGGTAATCCCGTTGGGCCGACGCTCTTCTTGTGCGTCGGGTGTGCCGTCCCCGAATAGTTCTTGTGAATTGCTTCGGCGTAGTGCTCGAATGGGTATCGTCAGGTCAAATCTGGATCCAATTTTGAGTCCCAAGTTACCGGGCGTCAAAGAAATTAGTTGACAATCCGCATATACCAAGTAGTGTGAACGGCATCACATGCCCAAGGTTCGCCTTTGGATCCCTTGCATAGCAGCATGTTTCGTTGTTTACGGCGAGCGCATGGACGCCGCCACGGAAGGAAAAGTCATGACCAATGCCGTTGCTGACGCAGTTGCAGGCGCACGCATCCTCGAAGCGAACGAGATTGCCAAGGGATTCTCGTGGCCGGAGTGCCCCCGCTGGCACGACGGCGCCCTGTGGTTCTCGGACATGTATACGTCGACGATCAAGACTGTTGACGCGACCGGTGAGGTCCGCACGGTAGTCGACGCGACCTCGCGGGCGGCTGACACCACAGTTCCTATCGTGCTGGGAGGATTCGGTTGGCTGCCCGACGGACGCATGATCGTCACGTCCATGCATGAAAAGCTGGTGCTGGTGTTCGACGGCGAATCCTTGGAGGAGTACTCGGATCTGTCCGCGCACGCGCCGGGGCCTGTCAACGACATGGTGGTCGACGCAGACGGTCGTGCCTACGTCACGCAGCTCGGGTTCGATCTCTTCAACGGTGCGGAGCCGGTAGCGGCACCGCTGATCTCGGTCGAGATGGATGGCTCCGCCGCTGCAATCGACTCGATCGGTCCGCTCATGGGAGCCAACGGAATTGCCCTCTCCGAGGATGGAACTCGCCTGTACACGGCAGAGGCATTTGCCAACCGGCTTCTCGTCATCGATCGTGCGGCTGACGGCACGCTGTCGAACCCCCGCGAATTTGCACCGGCCCCGTTCCTTCCGGACGGTATTTGCCTGGACTCCGACGGTGGCGTCTGGGCGGCTATGCCGGGAAGTGGATACGTCGGCCGTTTCGTGGAGGGCGGCGAGATCACCGATGCGATCGCGATTCCTCTCGAGCGGGGTGTCGGGTCTGCCTGCATGCTGGGCGGTTCGGATCGCTCAACTCTCTTTGTCACGGTAGGTGTCGAGGTGTTCGATTTCGAGAAGTCTGCGCGCGAAGCACTCGCGTCGATCTGGTCGGCCGAAGTCCATCACAGTGGCGGCGGCACCCGTCCCTGATCTGCCAGACACGATTGATCCTGCACCGCATAGCCCTGGAAGAGGAAAGAGTATGAGCGAGTTACGTTTCGACGATCGTGTTGTTGTCATCACCGGAGCCGGGCGCGGAATCGGGCGAGAGTATGCATTGCTGCTCGGAGCACGGGGTGCAAGCGTGGTGGTCGGTGATCTTGGTGCCCGAACCGACGGGTCGGGAGTTGACGGCGACAACCCCGCTGCTGATGTGGCTGCTGAAATCGCTGCTACCGGGGGACGCGCCGTAGCCTGCACTGCCGACGTATCCACCGATGAAGGAGCACGCGCGTTGGTCGCGGCGGCAGTCTCCAACTTTGGACGACTCGACGCCGTCATTAACAATGCCGGAATAGTGCGCACCGCTTCCTGGACCGAAGTTGCGGACGAAGAATACCAGCGCCACTTGGACGTTCACTACTTCGGCTCGCTCATGCTCGCGCGTGCTGCCTGGCCGCACCTCGTCGAATCCGGTTCCGGCAGAATCGTCAACACTGTCTCGGCGGCGATGTTGGGTAACTCGATGATGACCCATTACGGTAGCTCCAAGGGCGCTGTGTTCGGACTGACCCGAAATCTTGCACTTGAAGGCGCTGAACACGGAATCAAGGTCAACGCTATTGCGCCCGGCGCGAGTACGCGAATGGCGGAGGCCGCAGCGGGTGGTCTGCCGCCCGAAGTCCTTGAATACATGCGTACTTCGCTTCGAGCTGAGCAGGTGGCACCTGTCGGTGCATATCTGGTCCACGCTGATACTGCAGTGACCGGTGAGGTGTTCAACGTGGCAGGCGGCGCAGTGAATCGCATGGCAATTGTCAACACGGTTGGTATTGCCGATCCCGAGTTGTCGATCGAAACGGTTGCAAACCGGTTCGACGAGATCATGGCAGTTACCACCGATGCCGTACCCCAGGTCGTCACCCCGCCGCATGTACCGGCTTCTTGACTCTCTCTGCCTCACATCCTCTTTGGAGATGACATGACTACCGTTGAAGAACCCGTAGCGGACACTACGTATCCGTTTGCCGCGGTCCCGCCCACCGAAGCTGCCGCCCGGTACAAGGCAATCGCAGCCGATCGACCGATGACCAAGGTGACGATGCCGATCGGCGGTGACGTCTGGATCATCCACCGCAACAGCACTGCCCGCGCCATGCTCAGCGATCCTCGGTTCGTGCGTGAGCCTTTCCGCACAGGTGAACGTAAGGTCCCCTACTTCGTGGAGTTCCCGGACTTCCTCAAGACGACCATTCAGTTCGAGGATCCGCCCCAGCACAGTAAGCTCCGTCGGTTGGTTCAGAAGTCCATCTCGCCGAAACGTGTTCGCGGTATGCGTGATTCGGCAGTCGAATTCGCGAACACCCTTATCGACGAGATGGTAGCAAAGGGCTCACCGTCCAACCTCGTCGACGACTACGCCGTTGCGTTGCCCATTCAGATGATCTGCAATCTTCTCGGAGTCCCTCCGGAGGATCGGTCGAAATTCCAAAAGTGGAGTTCCGCGACTCTTGCGGTGGCGAATATGCCCGAGGAAGAGGTCATGACCAACATGGGTGAGCTAATCCAGTACATGATGGCCTTGATCGACGAGCGTCGTCGTGAGCCGCGCGAGGATCTGCTCAGCGATTTGGCCAACGCGCGAGACAAAGACGACAGCCTTACCGACGCTGAAATTATGCCGATCGCATTGATTCTCATTGTCGCCGGCTTCGACAATACCGCCAACTTCATTTGCTCGGGTGTGTACTCGCTTCTGAATAATCCCGACCAGCTCGCCGTCCTACTCGAGGACGTCGACGGCGTTGCGCCGACAGCGGTGGAGGAGATTCTGCGGCACGGACGATTCGAACTCGGTCAAGATATCGCCGGCAGTGGCGGTTTGGTTCCGTTTGTTGCCACCGAGGACATCGAACTCGACGGTCAGCTCGTGGCTGAGGGCGAGGCGATTCTCGTTGATCCTGCAGCGACAGCCCATGACGGGATCGCGGTCGAGGATGGCGAGCGTTTCGATGTCACCCGCGCAGACAATCCGCATTTGACTTTGAGCTACGGCCTGCATCATTGCCTTGGTGCGCCACTTGCGCGAATGGAGATGCAGGTCGGCATCGCCGAGTTGTTCCGGCGCTTGCCTGATATTCGACTCGCGGGCGACGTCGTTGTCGATTTCGACAATCTTGTGCAGCCGATCACGTCTCTCCCGGTCGCCTGGTAGGGGGGCACACATGCCAAAGGTTTTCTACACGCAGGCGGACGGGTCGGAGAAGGTGATCGACGGTGTTGCCGGCGACTCCGTGATGCAGACCGCTGTAAGAAACGGAGTTAGTGGGATTGTCGGACAGTGCGGTGGGGTGCTCTCGTGCGCGACGTGCCACGTTTTCCTTGCCGAGTCGGACATGGACAAGTTTTCCGGGCCAAGTGAAGACGAGGACGACATGCTCGACTGCGCGGCTACGGACCGTGAGGAGACCTCGCGGCTGTCCTGTCAATTGACGCTGCAGGACGGTGTTGATCTGCATTGCACGATTCCCAAGCTTCAACTCTGATTTGTTTGAACATCTATCCGCCTCCCGTATGTGGGGAAGGCGGATAGATGCGTTGGGAAGCTGTTCTTTTGGATGAGTTGTTGTGGAGGCGAAGTAGTGATGATGTCTGATTATTCACGGGATGATTTGTTTATCGGCGGTCGTTGGCTTCCCCCGGCGTCTGGTGATTCACTGATGCTGCTCGAGGCGGCAACCGGAAAGCCTTTGGGGGCAGCGCCTTTGGGAGGCTTGGCGGATGTCGATTCGGCGGTGCAGGCAGCGCGAGCGGCTTTCGATTCGGGACCGTGGCCGCGTTTGACCCCCGTAGAGCGTGCACAGGTTCTGCGGCGCTTCGCGGAGGAGTTGTCGGTGCGCGGTGATGCCACGGCGGAGCTGATCAGTCGTGAGAACGGGTCGCCGATAGCAGTGTCGCGCGGGGCTAATATTGCTGTGCCGGTGAGGCTTTTGCACCAGTACGCCGATCTGATCGAATCCGGATGGTTGGAGGAGATCAGACCCAGTGGCCGTGGGGCGACAATTGTTCGGAAGGCACCGGTCGGTGTGGTGGCAGCTATTGTTCCGTGGAATTTTCCGCTGCTGATTGCCGTGGCAAAGATTGCCCCGGCGCTTGCCGCCGGGTGTTCGGTGGTGGTGAAGCCGTCGCCGGAGACGGCGCTGGATGCGTTTGTGCTGGCGGATGCTGCGGAGGCAGCGGGGTTGCCGCCGGGTGTGCTCAATGTTGTACCCGCAGATCGGGCAGTCAGTGCAGCCTTGGTGGCACATCCCGGTGTCGACAAGGTGTCGTTCACCGGTAGTACCGCTGCGGGGCGTCGGATCGGGGAGTCGTGTGGCCGGCTGGTGCGGCGGGTGACGCTCGAGCTGGGTGGTAAGTCGGCCTCGATCGTGTGTGAGGATGCCGATCTGGATGTCTTTGCGGCAAACCTGAACTCGACGTCGTTCATCAACAATGGGCAGGCATGTGTTCTGCATTCGCGTGTTCTGGCACCTCGATCGCGCTACGACGAGGTGGTGGAGGTGGTGGAACAGGCCGCTCGTTCGTTGGTTCTCGGCGATCCGTTGAATCCGGAGGTGACCTGTGGACCGATGGTGTCGAGTGCTCATCGAGATCGGGTGCTCGGCTATGTCGACGCGGCCAAGGCTTCGGGTGCCCGCGTGGTAACCGGCGGTGGACGCCCGAAGTCGCTTCCGGACGGATGGTTCGTAGAACCGACAGTTGTAGCGGACGTGGACAATTCGAGTGAATTAGCGCAGGAAGAGGTATTCGGCCCTGTTGTGGCGGTGATCCCGTACGACGGGGTGGAGCAGGCTGTTGCGTTGGCGAATGCCAGTGAATTCGGATTGGCGGGCTCGGTGTGGACTCGCGACGAACAGCGCGGGATCGATATTGCGCGTGGCGTCCGTACCGGCACGTTCGGGGTGAATTACTACCAGATGGATCTGGGTTCGCCGTTCGGTGGTTTCAAGTCCAGTGGCATCGGCCGCGAGTTCGGTCCTGAGGGTTTGGCGTCGTTTGTGGAGTATCAGTCGATTTACGTCAGTGCCGATCAGTTGGCGGGGTCGGCGCGAGAAGAGGGAGAGGTCGAATAGTGAAGACTCGTGCGGCGGTGTTGTGGGCTCCGGGAGAGCCGTGGTCGGTGGAGGAGATCGAGCTCGACGAGCCCAAAAACGGTGAGGTGCTGGTTAAGATGACGGCCACGGGGCTATGTCATTCCGACGAGCATATGCGTGACGGCACGAACGTTATGCAGTACCCGTTCATCGGCGGCCACGAAGGTTCAGGTGTGGTGGAGCGTATCGGTTCCGGCGTCACGGACCTGGCCCCAGGTGACCATGTGGTGTTCAGTTTCATTCCGGCGTGTGGGCGTTGTCGCGCGTGCGCGAGGGGGATGTCGAGCGTGTGCGACATGGGCGCGCATATCGGTGTCGGCACGCAGATCAGTGACGATACCTCGCGACATCACGTGCGGGGCAAGGATGCTCGCCTGATGTGCATCGTCGGGACGTTTTCCGAGTACACGGTGGTCAATCAGGCCTCATGCGTGAAGATCACCAATGACGTGCCATTGGACAAGGCGGCTTTGGTCGGGTGCGGTGTCACCACAGGGTGGGGTTCGTCGGTGTACGTGGGCAAGGTGACAGCCGGCGATACCGTCGTGGTTCTGGGCATGGGTGGTGTGGGATGTGGTGCCGTGCAGGGCGCGGCTCAGGCTGGTGCGCGTCATGTTGTTGTCGTCGACCCGTCCGAGTTCAAGCGATCGGAGGCGAAGCGCTTCGGTGCAACTCATACGGCGGCCGATATCGAAGAGGCGCAGTCACTTCTCGTTGACCTGACGTGGGGCGCGATGGCGGACGTCGTGGTGATCACGGTAGGCAAGATGTCGCGGGATCTGTTGGCTCCTGCGGTGAATATGTTGGGCAAAGGTGGTGTGTGTGTCCAGGTTTCGATCGGCGATCCGCTCGAGATGACAGTTGATCTGAGTTTGATCGGTCTGACGTCGATGCGGAAGTCGATTTCGGGATCGTGGTACGGCAATGCCAATCCGCGTTCGGATATTCCGCTACTGCTACGGATGTACATGGAGGGAAAGATCCTTCTCGACGAAATGGTCACCAAGACGTACGTGTTGGATGAGATCAACGAGGCGTTCGAGGACATGCGGGCGGCGTCGATTATTCGCGGAATGATCCTGTTCTGATTATGCACTCGGATGAGCGTTCGGCACCGAACAGTTCTGAGACAGTGCGATGACGGCTGTCGTCGACGGGATTCGGGGTCTGCAAGCGAGGACGTTTGCTTCGCTGTCGAATCCTAATTTTCGATTGTTCATGTCGGGGCAGTCGGTCTCGTTGACGGGCAATTGGATGCAGACGATTGCTCAGTCCTGGTTGGTTCTCGAGTTAACCGGTTCTGCGACGGCAATCGGCATCGTGTTGGCGTTGCAAACGATTCCGATGTTGCTGCTCGGACCGTACGGGGGAGTGATCGCCGATCGATTCGACAGGCGCACTTTGATGATCGGATTGCAGACGACGTTGGGATTGCTCGCCCTCGTCCTCGGAGTTCTGGTTGTCCTCGACGTCGTCGCTTTGTGGCACGTGTACGTGATTGCCGGTCTGTTCGGTTTGGTGCAGTGCTTCGAGAATCCGGCCAGGCAGGCATTTGTCGCGGAGTTGGTCGGTCACGGAGATCTTCGTAACGCGGTCAGCCTGAACTCGACTGTGGGCAGCGTGGCCAGGGCCGTGGGACCGGCGCTCGCCGGCGTGACGATTGCTGCGGGCGGATTGGGGATCTGTTTTCTGGTCAATGCCGTGGGGTACGGCGCCGTGGTCGTATCGCTTGCCCGATTGGATGTCTCGGCACTGGTCGCTGCGCCGGGTATCGGCCGGGTCAAGCGTCAGATGAGAGATGGTCTGGCCTATGTGCGGTCCGAGACGAAACTTCTGACGCCACTTCTGATGATGGCTTTGGTTGGATGTTTGACGTACGAATTTCACGTGGTTTTCCCGATTGTCGCCACGCAGACGTTCGGAGCCGACGCGCAGATGTACGGGTTCATGACGACGGCTATGGCGATCGGTGCTGTGATCGGCGGTTTGCTGATGGCTGCGTGGGGCAGGACGGGGGTCATGCCGTTGCTTACCAGCTGCGCGGTATTCGGGTTGGCTCTTGTAGTGGCCGCTGTTTCGCCGGCGCAATGGATTTTGCTGGCGGTGTTGGTGGCCGTCGGGATGTGCAGTGTTTCGTTTGCGGTGACAGTGAGTAGCTCTCTGCAGCTCGAAGCGGATCCGGCGATGCGAGGGCGGGTCATGTCTTTATGGTCGGCCGCGTTCATTGGGTCCTCGGCGGTCGGCGCGCCAATTGCGGGTTGGGTGTGTCAGGAGTGGGGAGGCAGAGCGGGACTACTGCTCGGTGCCTTTACCTGCTTTGCGGCAACGGTACTCGGGTCGGTGTTGTTCGTGCGTAACCGAGTGACGGCCGCACGAGTTCCCTGACCCGCTGTCGACCCCCGGTACTCAGCCGTATCGGACCGCCGTCATGTCGGCAGTACTCAGAACGTCGTCGAGGTAGTGATCGGTAAGCACTGCGTAGTGCTGCGCCAGGTCCTGGTCGATATCGGCGAATAGGTTCCGCAGGCTGTCGAGTCGAGAGGTTCGTATCCGGGCCAGTATGGACGCGCCACTTGCCGTCGTTTCGACAGGACGACTGCGTCGATCGCTTCCTCCGTCGGTTCGGAGGACCAGGTTTTCCGATTCCAGAAACGAAATAGTCCGGGACGCGGCGGCTTGATCGAGCGCGAGTCGCGAAACAACGTCCGATACGCTCGTCGGCCCGAACCACCCGATGTCTTGAAGAACGAAGTACTGGGAGGGACTGAGTGATACGCGCGCTTTGGCGAGGGCAGCATCGAAATCGGCTCGACCGATCAGATAGACAAAATCTGCGATCGCGCTCAAACACCTTGCTTCTACGGGGTTTCCGGCGATCTCCGATATCGCAATCCGGGTTCCGCTCTGCTCGGCGACATCCGGTTCCGTTCCAGCGGGAACGGGAAGCGTTCTCCGAACTCGGTCGACTGCGCACTCGATCCAGTCGGCAAACCCATTGACGTCGTCGTCCGCCCACGTGTCCAGGGGGCGTCGCATTTCCGTCAACCACGATCTCTGCCATCTGAGCACAACTTGCAATCCGTAGTCGGACAGGAAGTGCACGATGCGCCGGCCGTCGTCCGGTGCACGCTCTTTGATCACTAGTCCTGCTCGCACCAGGCGTGTCACCTGACGACTCGATTGTGTGATGTCGACCCGGAGAGTTGCGGCGAGCTCACTCCCTGTGAGCGGGCTGTTCGCGAGAATCTCCAGCGTCTCGATGCCTGAACGAGGAACGGCCACACCGGTAGCCGACTCGAAACGTCGCCGGCTTGCACTGCTGTGTGAGGAGAAGGCAAGAAGGTCGATGTATCGAAGCAGTGCGACAGGAAGGGATGGAGTACGTGACACCGAAGGAATCGTAGTCCGCTTCCCGCTCCGGGGGAGTCACCGAGTGCCGGCGAACCGTGCTGCGACGAGTCCGCCAACCTCCGACATGGCGATTCGAGCGCGTTTTACCGACTGCGTCTGCATGAAGAATCCGTGCGCTACGCCGGGGTAGCGAATGATTGCCGTGGGCACCCCTGCGTCTTGGAGTCGATGGCCGTAATCTTCCACCGCGTCACGCAGCGGATCGGCGTATCCCGATACGACGACCGCGGGCGGCAGGTCCGTGAGGTCGGATGCCAGTGCTGGGACACCGTACTCGTCGTCGCGGCTGGAATCCTCGCCGAGGTACAACGACTTCATCCAGTCGATGTCGGCCGTGCACAGGAACGGGCTGTCGCCGAACTCGCGCATCGAGGGCCGGTCCTGCCGACGCTCGAGGCCTGGGTAGATCAGGACTTGTTGTGCGATGTGAGGACCGTGCTCGTTCCTTGACCGAAGCGCTGTCGCGGCAGCCAGGCTCCCGCCGGCGCTGTCTCCGCCTACGCCGATACGGAGTGGATCGATGCCGAAACGATCGGCTTCGCTGTGGGCCCATGCAAGTGCTTCGTAGGCTTCGTCATTCGCGACGGGGTACCGATGTTCCGGTGCGAGCCGATAGTCGACGTTCAGGATCAACGCAGAGGTCGCGGCGGCGATCTCACGCGCGAGCAGATCGAAGGAATCGAGCGAACCCATGATCATGCCGCCGCCGTGGAACCAAACGAGTGCGGGCGCTCCCGTCTCAGGTGCCGTGAATGGAATGTATACGCGCACAGGTACTTCGCCGTGTATTCCAGTGAACGACGTCGTCTCGACGGTGCGCATGTCGGGTCCGGGGCCGCGCACAATCGACTCGAGTGCGCGCCGGGATTCCTCGACCCCTCTTTCGTGGGATCGAGGAACGTTGTTCCGCTTCATGGTCTCGGCCATCGCCGCGACCTCGGGGTCCAGTTGATGATTCGTCCGGCTCGATTTCGAGTGTGGTGTGGCGGACATGGTCATGATTTCTGTGAGCCTCCGTCGAGGAAATATCTACCGAGCATCGGGGGTGAAGTGTCACCCACGGTACACGGATCATCTAAAAAGAATCATAAATTGGATCCAATAACGTATGGTGAGTTCGACGGGTCTTCGACAGACCGGACGAGGAGGGTGCTGTGACCGCCACCGAGATGGCGCCAACTACTGGAAGTGCTGATTCGACGCATCGAGAATTGCGAAACGAAGTTCGCAAATTTCTCGCGGCCGAGATCAGCACCGGGACTTTCATCCCACAATGCGATAGTTGGATGGCTGGCTTCGACCCTGCTTTCAGTGCGCGAGTCGGAGAGCGAGGTTGGCTCGGCATGGTCGTGCCTACTGCCTATGGAGGGCATGGCCGCAGCCCCCTCGAGCGACTGGTCGTCGCCGAGGAGATGCTTGCGCACGGAGCGCCCGTTGCCGCCCATTGGATCGCGGACCGGCAAACGGCACCAAACCTGCTGAAGTTCGGCACCGAGGAGCAGAAGGAACGCTATCTTCCCGGAATTGCCTCCGGTACAACCTTTTTTGCCATCGGAATGAGCGAACCGGATGCCGGGTCCGACTTGGCATCCGTTCGAACCAAGGCCGTCGAGGACGGCGACAGCTGGCGTCTGACCGGAACGAAGGTATGGACCACCGGAGCGCATCTCGCGCACGCCATGATCGTTCTCGCCCGTACAGACACTGACGAGTCGGGCCGCCACGGGGGACTGTCTCAGTTCGTGGTGGACCTACCGAACCCGAACATCGAGATTCGCCCGATCCGGAGCATCGACGGAGCGGCGCATTTCAACGAAGTCATCTTCCACGATGCGAAGATTCCCGGCTCGGCGCTACTCGGGACACGGGCCGACGGCTGGGTGCAGGTAATGAGTGAACTCGCCTTCGAACGTTCGGGGCCGGAGCGGTATCTGAGCACGATGCCGTTGCTGCGGGCGTGGGCGGAAAGGCTACGAGCACAGGGAGCTACGCCAGAACAACGCGTGGCTTTGGGCATGCTCACGTCCCGAGCGTGGACATTGCGCAGGATGTCGTTGATCGTCGCCACGGAACTGGCGGCAGGACGGTCGCCCGACGTCATGGCTGCGATGGTCAAGGATCTGGGTTCGACTTTCGAGGGGGACCTCGTCGACGTCGTCCGGCGATCGAGTGCCGTGGCCGCGCGTCTGCACACCGAGGATCCGTTTGCGGAATTGCTTGCGCAGAGCCTGTTGCACACACCAGCGTTCACCCTTCGTGGCGGAACCAACGAAATCCTGCGCTCCATCATCGGACGCGGAATGGGGCTCAGATGAGTGAATATCGAGCGGATCTCATCGATGCCGCGAACGCGATGATCGACCGCGCCGGCCCAAGCCACGAGGTGCCCCTCCAGCATGCGGACGACGCAGTATGGCGTGCGTTGCATGACGCCGGTTTCACCACGCTGGGAGTGCCGGAAGAATCGGGTGGAAGCGGTGGAAGCCTTTCCGACGCGCTCGAAATCGTGAGTGTCCTCTCTCGTCGCGGTGCCGCAACACCGATCGTGGAGCACAGTGTGTTGGCCGCCTGGATTGCTGCCGAAGCCGGTTTGAGTCTTGGCGACGACATTGCAACGGTATCGACGAAGGGCGAAATCGCTGTGCGTGACGATGGCGCCGGCGGCCTGATTCTCGACGGTCGACTCGAGGCAGTCGTGTGGGGTGAACTGGCGCGAACTGTTGTTGTCGTGATCCCACGCGAGCCGACCTGCCATGTTGCGCTGGTATCCACGGACCACGCATCGGTCACGGTGTTGCCCGGGACGGATACGACCGGAATTCCGGTGAACGACATAGTGCTCAGCGGAACGCCGGTTACCTGCCACGGCTGCGCCGAGAACGTAGTTCGAGACGATGTGATCCGACGCGGAGCGTTGGCGTACACGACTGCGTCGGCTGCGGCCGCACGCGCGGTCTGTGATGCGACCGTCCGATACGCCGGTGAACGAACTCAGTTCGGCCGACCCTTGGCGAAGTTCCAGGCTGTGCAACAGCGCCTGGCCCAGTTGGCAAGCGTTACGAAGGCTGTCGAGACAGCAGCAGCGACGGCGCGCGAATCAGTTGACGCCGACGCGCCGTCGTCGGCAGTGGACGTAGCTGCCGCGGCCAGCTTCGTGTTTGCATCGGCGCGTGAGATCGGAGCTGCCGGACACCAAATCCACGGTGCCATTGGATTTACCTCCGAACATGCGCTCGGTCGTTCGACCACATCGCTCTGGGCGTGGCGTGAGAGATGGGAATCAGAGGAGTACTGGGCCGATCAGGTGGCCTCTCGGGTGCTCGATCAGGGGTTTGATCTGTGGGACGTAGTTACCGGTTTCGAACCGGGTAGGGACATCGTGAAGGGAGAGATCAGCGCATGAGTGTGTTCACGTCGTCGAGCGAAGCCAATGCCGTCACACCACCCGTCGTGATCGACGGCCGAGCGGCGTGGCGGTCGACGGATCGTGACGGCGTCCTTTCCGGGTTGCGTGTTCTGGATCTGAGCCGCGTTCTGGCCGGACCGTACGCTGCTCAGATGCTTGCGGATCACGGCGCGGACGTGCTCAAGGTAGAGGCTCCCAGCGGGGACGAAACCCGGGGTTGGGGGCCACCGTTCGACGAGGACGGAATCAGTGCTTACTACGGCGGCATGAACCACAGTAAGGACAACATCTGCCTCGACCTGCGAACCGAACAGGGGCGTGAGGTACTCGGGCATCTCCTGAGAGCTGCCGACGTAGTGGTCGAGAACTTCAAGGCCGGGACGCTCGCTGCATGGGGATTCGACTACGAGTCCGTTCTCGCTCCGGCGAATCCAGGCATGATCTATTGCAGGATAACGGGATTCGGTGTCGATGGCCCGATGGGCGGCCTACCCGGTTACGACGCAGTACTGCAATCGTTCGGCGGATTGATGAGCGTTAACGGGTATCCAGAGGGCAATCCGCTTCGAGTTGGTGTTCCGATCGTCGACATCGTGGCAGCGAACTTGGCGTTCAGCGGAGTTCTGCTAGCCGTCCTCGATCGGACGAGGACCGGGAACGGGCAACTGGTCGACATTGCACTTCTCGACGCGGTGATCTCGATTCTTCATCCCCACGCCGCGAATTGGACGGTCAGTGGTGTTGTGCCCCAGCGGACCGGCGAGCTCCATCCGACAGTCGTGCCCTATCAGGTCTTTGCTACACGTGACGGTGATTTCTTCATCAGTGCAGCAAATGACAGGCAGTTCGCCTCGCTTGCAGCGGTTCTCGGTGTTCCCGAGATCGTTACGGATCCTCGCTTCGTTGCCAATCGTGACCGCCATAAACACCGCGAGGAGTTAATTGCGCTGATCGCGCCTCTGATCGAGACCTGGCGACGCGAGGAGTTGGGTGCCCGGCTCACCGAAGCTGGTGTTCCGTGCAGTCCGGTAAACACAGTGGCGCAGGCGCTGCAGTCACCTCAAGTGCGCCATCGTGAGCTATTTGTCGAACGTGACGGATACCGGGGAATCGGTGTTCCTATCTCGCTGGGCAATGCGAAGACGGCCGCTCAGACTCCGGCGGTGAAGTGCGGCGCTCACACCGTCGAGGTTCTGGCGGCCATGGGATACGACGCGGAGTCGATAGACACTCTCGCTTAGCGGCGGCGAGACGCGACCGAGAGGCAACGGCAGCAGACAGCGGTGATGCAACAATGGTGTATCCGAGATCGGTGCCGATCGCCACGCTGAGCATCGGAACCGTCGAGAAAAATGTCCTAGAGGAGAAATTCGTGTCCCCCAGATCGAAAGCGCGCCAGCTCGAGACCGAGTCGTCGTCGACCGGCGGAGTAGTAGCTCAGGGGCGATCGGTCTCGGAGCAGGCAGCATCTCGGGTCGTTGCGGAGATCGAGCGAATGATCATCACCGGGGAACTGCTGCCGGGACAACAGATTCGGCAGGAAACCATGGCAGAACGCCTGGGCGTCAGCCGACTGCCTATCCGGGAAGGACTGCGGCAACTCACCTCGGAGGGCCTTGTCCGGCACGTACACAATGTCGGGTACGCCGTAGCGCGGCTGGAAAAGTCGGAGTTCGATCAGATCTACCTCATGCGGGCTGCACTCGAGAAGGAAGTGCTTCTGTCTCTACCGGTTTTCGACGATGCGGCTCTGGCGGAAGTCAAAGATTTGGCCGTCGCAGTGGCTGCAGCGGCCGATTCGGAGGATTACCTACTGATGCGTATGCGAAATCGGGAGTTTCATTTCGCGATGTTCGATCGGTCGCCGCTGCAATTGATCGTTTCGGAATTGCGCCGATTGTGGACGCTGGCTATGCCCTATCACGCCGTGTACCTGTACGACCCTGAAGGGCGCGCTCGAGTGGTGCGCGAGCACGACGAAATGATCGCAGCGTTGTCTGTGGGTGACAACGAGCAACTTGTGAATCTGATGAATTTGCACCGACACGGTGGCGAAGCAAGTACCAGTCTGATGCTTCGCGCTGGTGGAGCGACGCGGCCGGCGCACTGACCTACCGTTCTGCCCCATTCGGTGGAATGGAGAGAACGGGTCCATCTGCATTTTGCTGGATCCAATTTCCTATACCAATAACGATAGAGAAGGCATATGAACGAATCGACCGACCAAGCTGCTGTGGAAACATTCGACCAGGAACCTGTTGCGCTTGACCGTGAGACTCTCGCCAGGAACCTGCAGGATGCGGATCCGGCGATCCTGCTGTTATGCGCCGCACACGCGACCGGTGATCTGACACTTCTCGATCGATACGCGTCGTCGATCAGCCGTCGGCCGGGAGAGGGGCGCAATGCGCTGCCTGTGGTCACGATGGAAGCTGGTGCTCGTGCATCGGTAACGGATCTTCTACTAGGAGCGCTCGGCGCTGCGCCGAGCGTCCCGGAACTGCTTGTCGGAGACCTCGACGTGTTCGCACGCATGGTCGAGATCGCAGTGGGCGAGAAAGTGTCGCCCGAATTTCTGCCTCTGCTGTTGGAACAGAGCGGCTTTGTTCCGTCGCAATCGGTTGTACCGCGAACCAAGTCTCCGAAGCCGGGCATGCGAATCGCTGTCCTCGGTGCGGGCATGGCCGGTATCGCTGCGGGAATCATGGCGGAGCGCTTCGGCTACGAATACGAGATTTTCGAACAGAGCAACGACATCGGGGGCACATGGCGAATGAACACGTACCCCGGAGTGGCTGTGGATACTCCCAGTCTGTACTACTCGTATTCGTTCGATCTGAATGCAGACTGGACTCGGTACTACCCCGTGGGCAACGAGTACCAGCAGTATCTGCGACGGGTCGTGGAATCGCACGGCATCAAGGAGCACATCAGTTTCGACACCGAGGTCACCGGACTTCGATGGATCGAACGAGATTCGGAGTGGGAGTTATCGATTCGTGCCGTCGACGGCACGATGCAAACCTCGCGGGCGACCATCGTCATCACTGCTTTCGGATTCTTGAACCGCCCGAAGTTTCCGGAGGTCTCCGGAATCGAAGACTTCGAGGGCATCTCCATGCACACTGCCCAGTGGAAAGATGCAGATCTCCAAGGCAAGCGAGTCGCAGTAATCGGTGCGGGAGCTACCGCGGTGCAGGTGGTAGGAGAGATCGCAGACTCCGTTTCCGATCTGACTCTCTTTCAAAGGCAACCACACTGGGTGATGCCGGGTGCTCCGGGTTCGGGCGTCGTGCCGGACACCGAGCGCTGGCTCCTCGCGCGGTTGCCGTTCTACAACCAGTGGTTTCGACTCAAGACCTATTGGGGTCTGAGCGACAACCTGTACGACAACATTCGTGCAGATCCGGAGTGGGCGAAGAACAACGTGTCTATTTCGGCCGCGAACGATCGAGTGATGCAAACAGGGCTTGCCTACCTGCACAGTATGTTTGCCGATCGGCCGGATCTTCTGGCCGAGCTCACCCCCGATTACGCGCCGGCCGGCAAGCGGTTGATCCGGGATCCCGGCAATTTCTATGCCTCGCTCAAACTTCCGCACGTTGGCCTGACGAGTGAGCGCATCGAGAAGATTGTTCCGAGTGGGGTGGTTACTGCCGACGGCCGGACACATGAAGTGGATGTCATCATTTACGCCACGGGTTTCACTCTCGATTTTCTGTCTCCGATGGATATCGTCGGGCGTGAGGGTCGTGTTCTGAATGACGAGTGGCGGGGCGATGATCCGTTCGCTTACCTTGGCGGTACAGTCCCAGGCTTCCCGAACCTTTTCGTGACGTCGGCCCCGAATACCAGTCCCGGACACGGTGGTGGGCACAATTTTCCTACAGAATCCGTCCTGCACTACATCTTCGAATGCCTGCAGATCCTCGTGGAAAACGGCGGCAATTCCATCGAAGTGACTGCCGAGGCAGCCGTGGAGTACAACGCCAGAGTCGCAGCGCAACTGGAGAACACAGTGTGGACTATCGCGACCGGTGCGCACACCTACTACCGCAATCGGGCAGGTCGTGTGATCCTCCCAAGCCCTTGGCGCATGGTCGACTTCTGGACGATGTTGCGCGAGCCTGATCTGTCGGCGTTCACGATTCGTTGACGATGTGAGCTCTATGTCAAGGCAGGATTTCTTGCCACATTATTGGATCCAATAATTTGTCCAGACAGTTGACTTTTGTCATATAAAGTTGTGGACTGGATCACACGTCGTCGACGTGGCGTTCGTGTCTATCGAGAGGAGAAACCTTCGTGTTCAGCTTGGAAGGTCGGGTCGCACTTGTGACCGGCGCAGGTCAGAGTGTCGGAGCAGGGATTGCCACGGTGCTTGCGCGCCAGGGCGCAGCTGTAATCGTGAACGATCTGTTTGCCGATCGTGCAGAGAAAGTGGCGGCAGCTATCGAGGAAGAGGGCGGTCGAGCGCTCGCTTCCGCCTTTGACGTCACCGACTACGACGCGGTTGTCGAGCATGTGCGCGCTGCGGAGACGCTGTTCGGGCGGCATGTGGACATTCTCGTGAACAATGCCGGAATTGCCGAGGGGCGGTTCAACCTTCCGTTCCGGCAGCTCACACCGGAGCAATGGCGTGCGCCGATCGATCTCAATATCTTCGGTGCTTTCAATTGTGTCCAGGTGGTTCTCGAAGGCATGTGTGACGCAGGATGGGGTCGTGTCGTTCAGATCTCGTCAGGTTCTGCTCGTACCGGCCAGAATATCGGGGTCTCGATGTACGCGACGGGAAAGAGCGGTGTCGAGGGCTTTATCCGTCACCTTGCTGCGGAGACTGGCCAATTCGGCGTCACTGCAAACATTCTGGCGTTAGGGCATCAGAAGAATCTCGAGGAGAAGATGCCCGAGGAGATGATCAACGACATCATCGCAACCATACCGATCCGGCGTCTGGGGGATGCCATCGAAGTAGGCGCGGCATGTGCTTACTTGGCGTCCGATGAATCCGGGGGTATGACGGGGCAGACCATCGACTTCAACGGTGGCTCCCAGACCAGGTAGAGATATCTCTGGTTCCCCTCGTGAGATCCGGATGTGTCGTGTCCAGTCGAGACGGTCGCAGCACCCGATTACTCTCCCGTTCTTCGGGAACGCGCCATCTGTCGGCCGGTTTTCGTTGAGAGGCTGATCACATTCACCTTCGGGGCGCTTTACGATCGAAACGCAGGAGGTTTCACATGAGCTCTACCGCAACGAATTCCGAAGAGGTAAGAACGATCGAGGCAGGTGCGCCGCCGGTCCGGTTTGCCCGTGGTTGGCACTGTCTAGGGTTGCTACGCGATTTCAAGGACGGGAAGCCGCACCAGATCTCCGCGTTCGGAACAGAACTGGTTGTTTTCGCGGGAGAAAACGGAAAAGTCAACGTACTCAATGCCTTCTGCCCACACATGGGAGGGAATCTGGCACTCGGCGCCGTGAAAGGTGACACGATCGCCTGCCCATTCCACGATTGGCGTTGGAGGGGTGATGGCAAGTGTGCCGAAATCCCTTACGCGCGGCGTGTTCCTCCCCTTGCGCGAACGAAGTCGTGGACCACTCTCGAGCGCAACGGACAGCTGTACGTCTGGCACGACCCGCAGGGTAGTAAACCGACGGAAGAAGTCACCATTCCCGAAATTGCGGTCTATGGAGATCCGGAATGGACCGACTGGACTTGGAAAACGCTGAAGGTAGAAGGGTCGAACTGTCGAGAGATCGTCGACAATGTCGTGGACATGGCTCACTTCTTCTACGTCCATTATGGGATGCCGCAATACTTCCGGAATGTCTTCGAAGGTCACGTCGCAACCCAAGTTATGCGATCGAAGCCACGAGCTGACGCTGTCGACGCAAGCATCGGAAGCAACTATGACCGCGAAAGTGCATCAGATGCATCATATTTCGGGCCTTCGTACATGATTGACAAATTGTGGACCGAATCCCTCGAAGATGACCCGAACATCATCCTGATCAACTGCCATTACCCGATTTCTCCGACTTCATTCGTTCTGCAATACGGCGTCATCGTCAAGAAGCCGGAGGGCGTGTCGGATGAGGTGGCCGCAGAGATCGCGGACACGATTGCCGGCGGCGTCGCAATAGGTTTCGAGCAAGACATCGAGATCTGGAAGAACAAGTCTCCCATCGATAATCCTCTTCTGTCGGAAGAGGATGGGCCGGTATACCAATTGCGCCGTTGGTACCAGCAATTCTACGTGGATGTCGAAAACATCGAACCGGAAATGGTCAATCGCTTCGAGTACGAGATCGATACCGAACGAGCTTTGACGAGTTGGCAGGAAGAGATCGATGCCAACCTAGCTGCCGGACGTAGCGCGATTCCGGCGCCCGCGTCCTGAATCCCGACACATTTCGAAAATCTTCAGGAGAAGCACTGTGAGCCATCAAGTTCTTGACAACATCGTCGCTCTCGCAGACGACCTGCGTGCTCGCGCAGAAGAAGCAGAGTCGCTAGGTCGACTGCCCGACGACATGGCGAAGGGTCTCAAGAGCTCTGGGATCATCCGCATGCTCGCACGCAAGGAGTACGACGGGTTCGAAGCACATCCCCGAGACTTTTCCGAAGCGGTGATGAAGACTGCCAGCGTGTACGGTTCGGCGGGCTGGGTGGCCGGCATCGTCGGCGTGCATCCGTGGCAGTTGGCTATGGCGGATCCCAAGGTTCAGCAGGAAGTGCTGGGTTCGGACAGTGACACGTGGCAGGCATCGCCGTACATGCCGGGTGGCGTCGCGACCCCGGTTGACGGCGGTTACATCGTGTCCGGTCGCTGGCAGTTTTCTTCCGGTACCGACCACTGTGACTGGATCTTCCTCGGAGCGATGATCGGCGACAAGAACGGTGCGCCGCTCATGCCACCGCAGGGGCTGCATGTCATTCTGCCTCGATCCGACTACGAAATAGTCGAGGACAGTTGGGATGTCGTTGGCCTGCGCGGTACCGGAAGTAAGGACATCATTGTCACAAACCAATTTATTCCGAGCTACCGAGTAATGGACGCGGGTAAGGTCATCGACGGTACCGCTGCGCAGGAGTACGGCGTTACCGAGACGCTGTACAAGATGCCCTGGTCGACGATGTTCCCGCTTGGGATTACCTCCGCCACTATCGGGATCGCGGAAGGTGTTCTCGCAGCCGGGATCGCCTATCAGCGTGAGCGGGTCGGGGCAACGGGCGCAGCGATCAAGGATGATCCATACACCTTGCACGCCCTCGGTGAGGCTGCATCGGAAATCGACGCATCGCGGCAGCAGTTGTTGAGTCAAGTCGACCGCATATTCGACAAGGTTGATGCAGGGCAGACGATTTCATTCGAGGAACGAGCACTTGTGCGGCGGAACCAGACTCGCGCGGCCTGGCGTGCCGTGCGTGCTGCCGACGAGATTTTCGACCGATCAGGCGGCAATGCACTTCGGAACGACAATCCGCTGCAACGATTCTGGCGAGATGCGCATGCGGGTCTGCACCACGCTATTCACGTGTCGAGTATTCCGTACCACTCGTCGGCGCTCAGTTCACTCGGGGCAGAGCCGCAGGGAACACTACGCATCATGATCTGAGCGTCGATGTTATTCCTGCGCAGTATCATTCAAAGTCAGTGAGGAAATATGAGCGAGATCAAGGCCCTGGGGTATGTCAGGGTGGACGCAACCGACATCGACAGATGGCGGGAGTTGGCCTTCGACGTATTGGGATTCGCCGAAGGATCCGGCCCCGAAGAGGGAGCGCTACACCTACGGATGGATGAGCGTGGTGCGCGTCTGGTGATCGCACCGGCTGCGATCGACCGGGTGACGGCCGTCGGATGGGAGGTTCGTGATCAGTCGGCGCTTGCGCGACTGCGCGAGCGACTCGAGGGTTTGGGGCACGTAGTCAAGCCGATGTCCCTCGAAGAAGCCGATGCCCGTGGTGTCGAGGAGGCATTCTCGATGGACGATCCGGGCGGAACACCGTTGGAGTTCTTCCACGGGCCGGTGCTTGATCACAGCCCTGTACTGACCGGCTACGGTCAGAAGTTCGTTACGGGTGATCAGGGCTTGGGTCACGTCGTCGTGCCGAGCCCGAATTTCGACGAAACGTATCGCTTTTACACCGAGACACTGGAATTCCTGCCCCGAGGCGCTTTCCGAATGCCGGCTCCGCCGGAGTACGGGCCCATGCGCATCCGGTTCCTCGGAGTGAATCAGCGTCACCACAGTCTTGCTCTGATGCCTGTTCCAGAAGGCAAAGACCCAGGCTTGGTGCATGTGATGGTCGAGGTCGAGGATCTGGACACGGTTGGACGTGCGTTGGACCAGGTGATGAAACGGGACTTCCCTGTTTCGTCGACACTGGGCCGACACACAAACGACAAGATGATCTCGTTCTACGTCCGGGTTCCGGGTGGCTGGGACATCGAGTTCGGAACCGAGGGAGCCCTGGTCGACGAGAGTTATTACACGTCGGAAGAAATCACTGCGGACAGCTATTGGGGCCACGAGTGGTTGTGGGCCAAGGAGATGGCTGCAAACGCGGCAGAGTGAGCTTGCGAGTCCCGTTCGGGTGTTTACGTTTTCGCCCGAACGGGGCTTTTTCTCTACCTGAACCTATTTCCGTCGGCAAGTGATTGGACGATGAGAGAAGACATGACTCGATCTGATGGACCCGATATTTTCTCGTCGGCGAAGCTTGGCCCGGTTCGCCTGCGTAATCGCACTATCAAGGCAGCCACTTACGAGAATATGGCTCGCGACGGTCTGGTTACCGACCCGTTGATCGACTTCCACGTCGCACATGCCCGTGGCGGTGTTGCCATGACGACCGTTGCCTACTGCGCCGTGGCACCTGATGGACGCACCGACGGCCATCAGATTGTTTGGCGCGACGAGGCTATGCCAGGTCTCCGCAAGCTGACCGATGCGGTTCACGATGCGGGCGCGGCGATCTCGGCTCAGATAGGACACTCGGGGCCGGTCAATAACGGGAAGTCGACTGGCACTCGGCCCATTGCTCCGAGTCGGCATTTCAACAAGCAGTTCTTTCGCGCCGTCGGCCCAGCTACACGAGAAGACATCACAAGGGTTGTGAAGGCGCACGGAAATGCCGCGAGAATGGCGATCGACGCGGGGTTCGACGCCGTGGAGGTGCATCTCGGGCACAATTATCTGGCAAGTTCCTTCCTCAGTCCGAAACTGAACCGGCGTGAAGACAAATACGGTGGCTCACTGCAGAATCGAGCCCGACTGGCGCTCGAGATCCTTCACGAGGTGCGTGAGGCAGCACAGGATCGCCTGGGCATCATCACCAAATTGAATATGGATGACGGTGTCCCTGGCGGCTTTTGGATCGACGAAGCATGCCAGGTCGCGCAGTGGATCGAGCAGTCGGGCACTGTCGACGCTCTGGAGATGACTGCGGGAAGTTCGCTGCTCAATCCTATGTACTTGTTCAAGGGGGATTCCCCGATCACGGAGTTCGCTGCTGCTGTGCCCGAACCTGTTCGATCGGGAATCAAGCTTGTCGGCAAGCATGTCCTTCGCGAGTACCCCTATTACGACGGGTACCTACTCGATGATGCTCTACAGATCCGGTCAGCTGTCGACATGCCGATGATTCTTCTCGGCGGCGTGACGAACAAGCAGACCATGGATCGTGCGATGTCGGAAGGTTTCGAGTTTGTCGCGATGGGACGTGCGCTGCTACGGGAGCCGGACCTGATCAACCGAATCGCGGCCGACTCAGCGGTTCGTTCGCTCTGCAATCACAACAACAAATGCATGACAACTATCTTTACCGGTACACGATGTGTCCTCGTACCTCAGGATTTACCGTCGCCGATTCCGAGCGAATCGCCGTTGATCAGCCCAGTGACACTGGTGCCTTGACGTATCGGAACTAACGAGGGCGTGAACAGTGGTCGAGATGAGATTCGATGAAAAGGTTGCTGTAGTAACGGGTGCAGGAAACGGCCTGGGTCGTGCGTATGCACTGGCTCTCGCTGAGCGGGGAGCGAAAGTTCTGGTGAACGATCTGGGAGGGAGCATTCACGGCGGCGGCGCAGACGAGAGTCCGGCGAAGAGAACCGCGGCGGAAATTGTTGATGCCGGTGGGGTTGCCGAAGCCAACTTCGATTCCGTCGCAACAGGTTCCGGAGGTAGTGCGATCATCGACCAAGCATTGGCAACCTGGGGTCACGTCGATGTAGTCGTCAACAACGCGGGCGCAGTAGTGGCGCGTGGTCCTATCGACGAGAACACCGACGAACAATACGTAGCCGATCTGATGGTTGCGGCCGGTGGCGCCTTCTTTGTGACGAAGTCGGCATGGAAACATATGTGGGGCAGGAATTTTGGGAGAATTCTCAATGTGTCCTCGTCTGCGTTTCTTGGGATGAACAGCTCCGCTGGTTACCCAGCGGCCAAGGGCGCAACGTGGGGACTCACTCGTAACCTTGCTTATCGAGCAGCCGCCGGCGACAAGAATATAAAAGTCAACTGCGTAATGCCCACTGCTGCGGCACGCATGACCGGGCTGATGGGTGACACCATCTCAGCGGGTATGGACAAGTACTATCCGCCTGAAGCTGCAGCGGCGGCAGCAGCTTTCCTCGTTCATGACGATGTTCCGGTCAGTGGCGAGATGTTCGCTATCGGCGGCGATCACATGCGGAGGGTCTTTGTGGGTATCGCAACCGGATTCCAGGCCGGGCAAGGCGAATTGAGTATGGAGTTGCTTCGCGACAACTTCGACGAGGTCATGGACGCGAGTAGCTATATCATTGCTCGGAATGCTCTGGACAAGGTGCTTCTCGATTCTCGAGTCCCGTGGGAGGACGGACGAGGCTCGGTATTCTGATCGTTGGATGCGACTGCGTCACAGACTTGTGTACGTATTGGCAGATTGCAGGCCCGCTGAGATCTCGATAAGAGCACCTGCGGGCGGCAGTCGGAGTGCGATGATTCACGAGAGTCCACGAACTGATGAGTGATTCCATTGCGTAGATAAATGTCATTGCCGCCGTGCGAATTTGGAATTCCTGCATCTGGCGACGGATGAGTGCTGTCCGCCACATGGGAGAAGGCCTTGCCTGAACATTCGATGGATGAGCTAATACAGAAGTCCGTCGCCTAATGGGGCGGAAGCACAATCGCGAAAGTGGATGACAGCATTCATCGTTATGCCGACAATGCAGTCGTCTACTGCCTCTTGGGCTTCTATTCTACTGAGTAACAAAGAGCTTCGCATCGCATGACGTCAATCGCTTCGTCTTTGTTGTCGCAGTGGAGGTGCGCCTCGGGGAAGATGAGGGACAAAAGCTACCCAGATCGATCATCCCCCTGGCGCCCAATGTTCAGGTTCGACAAGGCCCCAGAGGTCATTCGGTTCGAAATTCAGGACGCATACAACTATCAACCCAGCATCATCACCAGAGGAGTTACCGATTGAAAACTCGATCTCGCATTCTCATGGCGCTGAGTGCCGGCGCCGCACTGACCCTATTGCTGTCGTCGTGCTCGAGCGACTCGACTGCAGCTCCGAGTGGTCAGGCAGGCGAGCCCCAGCGTGGAGGCACTCTCACCTTCTCTTACAACTCGGACGCGCAGTCGGTGGATCCTGTTACATGCGCCAATGGGATTGGATTGGCGCCGTGTCAGGCGGTCTACGGCGCACTGCTCTACTACGACATCGCGTCTAGTGAAGTTTCGCCTGGTATGGCAGAGTCCTTTTCCAGTGAGGATGGCAAAGTTTGGACTCTCGCGCTGCGTCCCGGTCTGACCTTCACCGACGGAACGCCCTTTAATGCCGAGGCTGTTGCCTTCAATTGGCAGCGCATTCTGGATCCGAAGATGCTCTCACCCAGTATGGCTGCAGCCAAATCAATTTCGTGGAGCGTGGTGGATGAAACCACGCTTACAGTGACTGCAACCGAAGTTAATCATCAACTTCCGTTTATGTTGACCGAGTCGCTGGCATTCGTCGGGTCACCTACCGCGATAACGCAGAAGGGTGCAGATTTCGGCAATTCCCCGGTTGGTGCAGGTCCTTTCGTGATGACGTCCTGGGCCCGAGGCACCGAGATGGTTCTCGACCGTAACCCGGGCTACTGGGACCAGCCGCGGCCGTATGTCGACCGCGTCGTGGTCAAGACAATCCCCGCAGACGACCAGCGCTTCAATGCCCTCCAGTCTGGTGATGTCAACGTGATGATGGTCAGCGGCGCCAAGTACCCCTCCCGGGCGAAGAATGCGGGCATGGATCTTGTCTCGACGAATCTTCTTGGTGGACAGGGTGTCCGGTTGAGCAGCCGCGGGGCACTGGCTGATCCGGGGGTTCGGAGAGCTGTGGGCAAGTTGATCGACAATGACCAGATCATGGCTGCGGTCTTTCCCGATGACGCGGTGGCCGATCACTTCATACCGGAGGGAAACCCGCTCCACGACGAGACCGCCGTATGGCCGGACAACGATGTCGCAGGTGCTCAGAAGTTGATTGACGAGTACCGTGCCCGTAACGGTGGTGGCGATGTTGTGCTGTCGTATGTCACGACAGCAGGTAGTCCCAGCCTGACCCAGGTGGCGGAGCTGCTGCAAGCTCAACTCGAGCAGGTGGATGGTCTGAAGCTAGAGGTCAAGCCACTTGACGGAGCCGGCTTTTCGTCTGCATTGATCTCTGGCAACTACGATCTCATACTCAATTCGCTGGGTGGTGCGCATCCGGACAACCTATACAAGGTGTTCCACACGAAAGGTTCGAGCAACACCGCCGGCTACTCTGATCCGATCGTCGATCAAGCATTGGAAACGACACATTCTTCGAATGACCCGATTGTCGTGAACGAGGCCTACAAGACGGCGATCAGACAAATCATCGATACAACCGCCTACCACTTCTGGCGTCCCTCTGTTTCCACCCTGATCACTCCTACGTCCGTCCACGGTGTGGAGCCGGCATACCAGTATTGGTTCCGTCCAGAACTGGCGTGGGTGCAGAAATGACAGGTTTGTAGCGGTCTGTGCGTTGCAGGGAGCCTGGGTGGTTCGGTGCCATTCAGGCTCCTGAGGAGTTCTGGTATTTCTTGAGGTTTCTCCTGGAATGACGTCGGACATACATCTGCAGCGCGTCGAAATGTCCTGCATCGGCGAGCGATCCCGATGCAGGACATTCGTGCGTTGAGTTCCGGACCTGTCTGCTGATCCACACATGCTTGATCCAGATACATACTGCTCAGAGCCACGTACCGAGTTGTGAGCGCCTGCCGCTGGCGGGAGCGCAGAAGATCCTCGACTACGCGGTTGCCTGGAATCGACTCGGAACTGGTCGAGGCCGCGCCTCGTCCGAATCGATTGCATTTCGATTATCAGGCTCTGCGGTAGCCACTTCGGTGCCTCGAGATCGCAGATAAGTTCGGTTGGATTAAGACTGAGCCTTGGCGCCGATTCCGCATTTGGGCGCATATCGCCCCACCCTGGCCCGTCCGTGGCATGACAATTTCCTTCATCGCCAGCGGAAACGCGGGAGAGTCTCCGGTCTTACCGGTCCGGTGAGAAGGTCAGGGGTCGTCGTTGCCGCCGCTGAGTCGGTGAATCTTTGTGCTGAGATCCCGGTACGGTTGGGTGCACAGTGGGTTCGCCCGCTTGGGCCGCAAATGACTTCGTCCCGTGTTGGTGGACGCGACAAGTCGACTAGTCCACCAACACGGTCCAGTGGACGAGGCTCGAGCGTCGGTGTGGGCACACGAGGCCGGCCAAGATCGTGTCCCCGATCCCCTGGTGGGCTGCTGTTGGATTCCGGTCCGGAACCGACACGACGTCTTCCGTGATCTGGTGATTGTTGCAGAAAGGGTGACCACGCAGACTTTGCGAGATCGGCAGTTTCGGTTCGATCAGTCACCAGGTGGTGTCGGTGAGACTTCCGTAGGCGATGTGATGTTCAGTGGTCGCCGCTTCAACGTCTCCGTCTTCCAGACAATGTCCTAACCGTTACCGAACAGCGTTCTAAGTACCGAGCAAGATTGGTGTGCCGAGCGCACAGAAGCTGTGGCAGACCCGATCACGGACGATGACCTCGGTGCATTCCGGATCGAACCAACGGTCTACGACACCCCAATGAATCGGATGATCGAGGTACTGTCCGAGCAACGAGGCATGGTCGGTGAATTCCTGCTCCCACACATGTGTCCACGGCGTCGGACCGACGGCAGTTGTTACACGGCTCAGCCGCCATGCACCGATCGACGAGACGAGCGCAGGCATCCGCAACAAATCGCTTTCGAAATGCTCGATGCTGCTCGGTTCGGTGCCGGGCGCAACTCGCAGGAGCAACGTTCGGTAGACACTGTTACGGGTGTCGATCGCCGACCGTCCGCTCGTTCCTGACTGGTACTCAACGCCGTGGAACCGCTCGATCGCGGGATGCTCGAAGCTGCCGTCGAGGGCGCCGCTCGTCATTTCCCACGAATGTTCGTCGCTGAACTGTAAGTGGACGATCAAATCGCCGCCGTTGATCACGCCCGGCAGTGTTCTCGATACAATCTGGCGGGTAGCACCCGACGCTTCGGCCGCCGCTGTCACAGAGGCCACGGCGGCGTCCCACGTCTCGGTCGTTGCATTCTCGGCAGCGTGGACGATTCGAGTGACGTTATACATCGGAGAGCCCTTCGATATCGGCTGCTTCAGCGGCCATGGTGCGACTGCGCTCGACTATCAACGCAGAATGCCGTTCCCACCACTGGCTGGACTCCGGATCGGCTCGACCCTGGCGTGTCATATTCCACCAGCCGGACGTGCCCTCCACCGCCCAGCTGATCGTCACGATGTTGGTTTCGTCCTCGACCCATAGAGGGGGACTGACGAGAACATTTTTCAGGATCATGCCGCGGCGCTGCGCCGCTGGTACGTACTCGGTTGTGTACGCATCGACGAACTTCTTCCCGCACCCCGGTTCCGTGATGATCCGGTCTATCACGTATACCTTCTCGCCTGCCATGCTTTTAACCTACTTCTGGTCGAAACCCTTGCAGAAATGATCGTCTCGCGTAGCGGGAGATTTGAATCGAGCCCGTGGGGGCGGTGACTAGGACTTTTTTCCGTGTTTGCTACGCATGATGTCCAGCGGAGCTTCTGCGGGGTAGTGCGACGGCGCCATCGCGTACGTGTGCGTGAGTGTCGCGACGAAGTCGGCGTCGTTGAGCGGATCCGATGGGCTCGTGTACGACACGCCACGGGCGTCGAGGTCGTCGATCAGCATGCCGATGGCTTGCTCGACTGTCAGATCGTCGGTGTGATCGAGGTACCGTTTGACGTCCGTAAGATCATCGAAAACATTTGCGCTGTAGTGGAAAAGAAAGCGCATGTCGCTATCGTGATATCGGGCGATCTCTTCGGATCCGTTGCGAATGACCCATTCGTCTGTGCCGACTCCTTCGATGACGGAATCGAGTTGGAGCTTGGGGATGGACCGCTTGTCGCGAGGACCGCTCGCCTCACCCCGATGGAACATCTTCTCGTTGTTGGTGAGAAGTCCGCTGTTCCAGAACGGAGCGGCGAATCGACTCGGTGCGAGGTCCGGGCCGTCGGGCCAGTAGGTGAAACCGCCATCGATGTCGGAGTTGTAGTAGTACGCGATAACCTGTCCGGTCTTGATTTCCCAGCGCTCGAACAGTCCGGACTTCGCCATGACGCTGATCAACCATAGAGGTGCGTTGCCCATGTCGACCCCGCGCCAGCTGGCGCCGTCGAAGTGACCGGCGTCGTAGCTGTGTGCCGGTGCGCGGAGGTTGAAGAGGTAGCTGCTCGGAACTGCATAAGAGGCACCGTGGATGCCTTTGATCATGTCGAGGAGTCGCCTGTTGAAGTAAAGTTCGTGTGCTTTGTCCTCGTAAGCCACACCCCGATCGCCGAAGTAGCTGCGGAAGGTCGGTGTCAGGAGATCGGACAACTCCAGCTTCACATCAGGATCGCGATTCTTCGGCCCCGAGACGGCGAGGTACTCCTCAGCGCTTTTGAAATGGTGAGCTGCAATGAGCCGCCACGGTCCGTTGTTGCGGACGATGTCGAAGAGGACTGCCGTCTCGTCGGGCGTGTAGATGTCCTCGATGAATTGCGGTGGCACCGCTGGTGTCATGGGATGGCGTGTGCTTGTAGTCATGGCTGCTTCCTATCGTTCGGTTCGGACAGTGGAAAATGGCATGCGACAAAATGGTTCGGCGCAACTTCGCGGATCACGGGTTCCTCTGCAGAACAGAGCGAATCCGCCCTCGGGCATCGCGTGCGAAACCTACATCCGCTGGGCGGATCGTGTGGTGACGGCAATTCACCGACAAGTGCGTCGCCGGTCGGCGCCGCCATGGGGTCGGGTTCGGGAATTGCGGCGAGAAGAGCCTCGGTGTACGGATGGCGAGGTGCTGCATACAGCGAGTCCGGGGAAGCGACCTCGCAGATCTTTCCCAGGTACATCACCACCACTCGATCGCTGACGTTCTTCACCACCGCGAGGTCGTGGGCGATGAACAGCAGGGTCAATCCGTACCGTTCCTTCATGTCTTCGAGGAGGTTCAGGATTTGTGCCTGTACCGAGACGTCAAGTGCGGATACCGGCTCGTCGCACACCACCAGATCGGGTTCGACGACAATGGCTCGCGCGATCGAAATCCGTTGGCACTGACCGCCGGAGAATTCATGTGGACGACGATCTCCGGCGACTTCCGGATCCAGTCCGACGACCGACAACATGTTGTCGACGGCCGCGGCCCGTTCGGCTCGACTGCCCTTACCCGCTACGTCGAGGCCTTCGCCAACGATATGCCGAACGCGACGCAGAGGGTTGAGTGAGGAAATAGGATCCTGAAAGATCATTTGCAGCTTGCGACGCTCGGAGCGCAACTCGGAAGCGGACATCGCGGCGAGGTCACGGCCGTCGAATAACACTTCACCGGACGTCGGTCTGGGAAGTTGCATGATCGCTTTTGCGACTGTGGATTTGCCGCAACCGGATTCGCCCACCAAACCCAAGGTTTCGCCGCGAAGTATGTCGAGACTGATGTCGGCTACGGCCGCGAACTTCTCGCCGCCTCCGGTGGAGTATTCGACAACAAGATTGTGCACTCGAAGCACCGGATTCTCGGCTTCTCTCAAGTGTGCGGTACCAGTACCGGCCATGTCAGAGCACGTTCCTTTCGTCGACGGGAAGACCTGCTGCAGAACGACCTTCGCGCACGTTGTCGGCGAGAGCCTGGTCCCCGGATGGAGTCCCGACAGGAAAGAAACACGCATGCCGGTGACGATCGTTGATCCCGTTGGTGGGCATCAGCGCCGGCGTTTCGACCAGGCACCGTGGCCGCGCATGGAGACATCTGGCGGCAAAAGCGCAACCAGGCGCCGGGTCGATCACGGACGGTGGTCGTCCGGGAATCGCTTGAAGGCGAGTGTGACTCGGATCCGAGACGCGCGGAATCGATCGTAGTAGTGCCTGCGTATACGGGTGACGCATTTCCGTGAAGAGGGCATTTGTCGGAGCCTGTTCGACGATGCGCCCGGCATACATCACGGCTATCTCGTCGGTGCGGCCGGCCACGACACCGAGATCGTGAGTGATGAGAATCATCGCCATGCCGTTCTCACTCTGAAGCCGCGCCAGCAGGTTGAGAACCTGGTGCTGGACCGTCACGTCGAGCGCGGTGGTGGGTTCGTCGGCAATGAGCAAGCGAGGTGAGCATGCCAGTGCGAGTGCGATGACCACACGCTGCCTCATACCACCGGACATGTTGTGCGGGTATTGCTTCAAGCGCTTGCGTGGGTCAGGGATGCCGACCCAGGTGAGAAGTTCCTCGGCCCGGGTCAGGGCATCGGCCTTACTCATCGTCATATGACGTCGCAGTGTCTCGGTCAGCTGATGCCCGATCGTCAGGACCGGCGTCAATGACGTCATCGGGTCCTGAAAAACCATGGCAACGCGTGATCCCCACAGATCACGAGCCTGCGCCTTGGACAGGGAGGCGGTGTCCCGGCCCTCGATCTCGATTCGCGATCGAGGTTGAATGACAGCGCTCGGTGCGAGGATGTTCATCACAGCTCGCGACAGCACCGATTTTCCGGATCCCGACTCGCCCACCACTCCAAGGGTGCGGCCCGCTTGTACGTCGAGAGTGACGCCGTCGACCGCACGAACCATGCCGCGTGGCGTATCGAACCACACGCGGAGATCAGACACCTCGAGAATAGACGGAGTCGGCTCGTCGGCGATGCCGACTGAGTCAAGTGTTGTCATGGCATTCTGCCTGCTTCCGGGAGTCACAGCGAAGACTCCCGACCCACACGGCCGCGAGCCCAGTCGCCGATTCGGTTGAGTGAAAACACCGTCAGAAAGAAGAAGACACCTGGCACGAGAACCAGAAATGGTGTTTCGTAAAGGCTTTCGCGTCCTGCAGCGATCATGCCGCCCCAGCTCGGGGTAGGCGGTGGAATTCCCAAGCCCAGAAAGCTCAATGACCCCTCGGCAACAACGAGACCCGCTGCAACGATGGTGGCAAACGAAACCACCGGCAGCAACACGTTCGGCAGAATTTCCCGAATGATGATCCGCAGATCGGTGCAACCCATCGACCTTGCTGCAGTGACGAATTCCCGGGAAGCGAAGGCAATTGTGTTGGCTCGCGCGATTCGGGCGAAGGTAGGAGCGCCTACCGCTCCGAGTCCAAGAGCCAACGTGGTCGCGCTTGGTTCCTGTACCGCAACCAGGGCGATCAGCAGGATGAGCGGTGGAAAAGCAAGCACCGCATCGGTGCTGATGCCCAGTATCGTGTCGACTGCGCCCCGGAAGTATCCGGAGAGAAGGCCCACGATGGTTCCGACCGTCAGTGCCAACAGCGTTGCGCCGATTGCGACGGCGAGGGAGACCCGCGCTCCGTAGAGCGCCCTGCTGAGTTGATCTCGGCCGAGCTGATCAGTGCCGAGAATGTGCCCCATGTCGCGAAAGGGTGGTAGCGAGTACACATTGCTGATCTGGTCATATGCGGGAAGCGGTAGTAAGTCCGCAAAAACTGCGGCGAGAACGATGATCACCATCCATGCTGCGCCGAGCCCGGCGCCGACGTCTCGCCGTCGGCGCCGACGGCGTTTGACCTCTTCGGGCACAACGGGGAGCGTGTGTGGGTCACCTTCCAGACCGTTCGGCGCTTCGAAGGAGACCTGTGGCAAGACATCAACGGACGTGGAGTCGCGTGATGATCCAGTTACGCTCATGTTGTTCTCACTCTCGGATCTAGCAAGGGATAGGTGAGGTCCACCAGTGCGTTGATGAGTACGTAGCCCACGGCGACGACCAGAACAATGCCTTGAATCATGAACAGGTCTCGGCCGGTAATCGATGTCAGCACAAGAGAACCCAGCCCTGGAAGTGAGAAGAGTGATTCCACGATCACGGTCCCGCCGATCAGACGTCCGAGCGTTACTCCCATGACTGTCAGGAGTGAGAAGGCGGAGGGACGCAGTGCGTGGGTCAAAAGAATCCGCGGAGCGGAAAGCCCGCGTGCTCGTGCAGAAAGGACAAAATCCTGCTGAAGTGTCGCGATCATGTCGTTGCGTAGCAACCGAATGAAGCCGACAGCCTCCAATGCGGCGAGCGTTATCACGGGAAGAGCCAAGCTGCGCAGGTGGGGTATCAGGCCCTCGGACAGAGGAGTCCATCCGGTAACAGGAAGTGCGCCCAGGGTGACTGCAAAAACGAAAACCAGCAGCACCCCCAGGAGAAAGCTCGGAATCGACAGTGTCACAGCGCAGATCAATGTTGTGATCCTGTCGACGAGACCACCGGGTCGGTACGCCGAATACACGCCTACAGGAACCGCGATCAGGAGTGCGAGCAGAATCGACACGAAGGCAAGTTCCAGAGTGACGGGTAGACGATCGACAATCGCATCGGCCACGGGCATTTGCGATTGAATCGATCGTCCGAGATCGCCTTGTAAGGCACTACCGAGCCATTCGAAGTAACGCTGGAACATCGGTCCGTCGAGACCGAATCGTTCGTTCGCCGCGGCCCGCATCTCCTCTGTGGCCCCGTCCGGAAGCAAAGCATCGATCGGATCTCCCGGAATCAACTCCAGGAGTAGAAATGTCGCCAAGCTCACCAACAGCAGCACTGCTGCCAGCTTGGCCAGATACCGACTTACGTTCCGGCTCTTCACCATCGGACTTCACCTTCCGCCGAGCGTTGTTACTGCTGGATCCAGGCCATGGATTTCGACTTCTAGAAATTTCGCTGTAGGAGATGATGTGAGAGAGCTGATCGGCGAACGGGCAGGGAAAGTTGGCCTCGCAGTGAGGCTGATCACTCGTATTAGTCCATCGGTGGCCAGTGTGGTCAACGTCGCCTCCCGCTACGCGGGAATGTGGACGCGGACCAAGCTTCCGGTATCGCATCCCTGGTCAACAATGCTGCTTTTGCCGAATCTTCGACCGTCGAGAAGATGTCTCTC
>NZ_VBTM01000015.1:0-72124 GCF_013277795.1 Rhodococcus sp. MS16 | reverse complement strand
GTCCGCAACAACGGACCGTGGCAGCTCATTGCGGCTCACCATTTCAAAAGCGCTGAGGAGTACCTCGCCGTCTCGGGGCCGAAGAATCGCGATCCTGATGTGAAGCTGGAGTTGTCCGATCTCCTGACACCGACCTTCCGCAGCTACTTCGGCGATCGGGGTGTGGCTTACGAGGACAAAGCACACGAACTTTACTTCAACAGGCGACTCCTCGACATGATCAAAGGCATCCACGGTGCCTCCTATGCAGTTCCGAGCAGCTATCTCTTCAACCTCCGCGCACCGGCACACAGTTACGACGCCGGTCACTTCGACGGCGCCAGCTGGCGCGGGGTCGACATGGGCAACGCACCTCTATGGTTGATCAGCGTCATGGCGAAGTCCGGACTGTTCGAGCGCTGGGAAATCAAGACCGGACAGGTTATCGCGTACTACTACAACTCCGACATCGATGGCGGTTTCACCTACTGGCCCGACGGCCCGGACCTCGCACCGAGTCGATTCGCCGCTCCGTTCTGGAACAGCGGACTTCTCACCAACAACGAGAAGATGTTCCATCGGGGTGAGGCGAGCGGTCCTCGCGACAAGCGGTCCATCTCCAAGCTCCAACTCGATTCCGTCATCGAAGGAGTCGGCACAGACGAATGGGTCATTCGCAACGGATCCGAAGAGATCGCCCGATATCACGATAGCGACATGCGCTTTCTATTCCACTACAGCGCAAATGTTTTCGATGATCTTACGGACGTCAAACGGTACCTCGATCACACCGACGATCTGACAGTCGAACAAGCCATCGGCATGCTGATCGACGACCTCGACGCCCGTGGCGTGTCGTACACGAGCCCATCGGATCCGCTCAACGACGCCGACTTCGTCGCGACACTCACGCACACGTACGCGATGGCGCCGTCGCACTACCCCGCAGAAGCTCCGCTGGACATCATGCGTAGCAAACACGGAAAAAAGTCCTAGTCACCGCCCCCACGGGCTCGTCCGGGTCACACCCGGCACTCCATTGACTGCCATTGAGCACTTCGAAAGCGATTTACTTCGGATGCCCGCGCTCATGTCGTCGGTGCGTGGCGACTCAGTCGTGTCAGCTCGTCGGTTGGTCCTACGCAGTGGCCACACGTGTGGCAGCGAGAATTCACCGACCACGAATCGTTACTGGGACAGTACCTCGATCATCCCATCCACTGCGGCGTCGCAGACCGTTGGTTCGATCCGGAATGCACCGCGGTCGTCATTCGCGATCGGGTCTGCCACAGCTTCTGCGCGCTCAAAACATCAATCTTGCTCGGCGGCTTAATAATTCAAGACAGGTATGTCCTGCAATGGGGATCACTCTCTGATGCAGGACATTTCCAGTTAATTGGCCACAAACATCCCGCAACTTCCACTACCACCAATCGGAAATCAAGATCTCGCCGTCCATTAGGGCTGGTGCGAGACCGTTCCATGTCGTGCCTCGTCCGTCCTGCTTCCCGACCACTGCGTGACAATCGCGGCCTGTCCTATTCGACGACGTCCGGCCCAGCAGGGTCCAGACGTCGTCTGAGTCCATGACGTCCTGGCCATGGGTAGCGAGGTAACCGTTCATTCCGAAGCCATCGCTACTCGGAAGACCGAGGTAGCCGCGTTCGATGCGCAATCCGGGAGGAGGTCGACGGGTCCAATTTGAAAAGAACACTCGGTGTTCAAACAAACTGAACTATAAAGGGTTTGGTGCATGCTGTGCTATTTCGACGCATCAAAACCTTTATGGTTCAGCTAATGGAGGTCCACCAAGCGAGATCCATCCTCACAAATCTGGTGACGGCCAGAGTCGTCGTCGGCAAGTACATAGCCGCCTCCGCACACCTCTATCTCCCGGATAGAACATATGACTCCCCGGGGGGCCCGAATGGTGCCGAACCATCCAGACTCCCTGCAGCGCATGGCCTGTTGACTAACCTGTCACTTCTGCACCCATGCCAGTTCGGGGCGGAACCAATACTGATACGCCGCTTCCACACCGTGGACGGACTTGGGAGTGATCAAGGTAGCAACTGCAGGACGCCAGAAGCGGTACGCAGTGGTATCGACAATCTGCCTGATCGCGGTCTGGTAAGCCTCCTTCACGACAGCCTGATCGTTCGAAGAATGCGTCATTTCCAGAGCCTGGTCGACGATGGGATCCGAGTAGCCCGCCGTGTTACCCGAGCCCTCCGTGTGGAACGTCCTGTATAGGTTGTCCGGATGCGCACCACCCAGCGCATTCAGGATGAGATCGAAGTTACCGGAGGTCAATGCAGACGCGAACCCCGCCCCGTCGAGAGGCTTGATCTCAAGCTTCAGACCGTCCACTTGCTCGAGTTGAGCCTGCAGCAGCTCCGCCACCTGTGTCAGGGCCGGACTGCCTGCTGTCGTGACGTACGACAGCACAACATTGCCGCCACCGTTACTGGCGCGGTACTCGTCGATCAATTTCTGTGCGCCCGCGACATCCTTGGCCGGCCACGTGGCACTCACGTCATGGAGCGGGCTGCCCTCAGGTATGAAGTGGGTGGCTACCGGGTCATCAGGATAGACAGCCGCCATGATCTGATCATTGTCGATCAACTTGCCCACCGCAGCCCGGACTGCCGGATCTGCCAGTGCCCCACGACTACTCAACCGCACACCCTGTCCACCCAAAAGGTTCGACTGCACAAGGTCCATACCCGCGCTTTTTGCCCGCGAGGGGTACTTCGCACCGTTGACCATCATCACGTTGACGTCTCCGGACTGGAGAGCATTGAAGCGCTGGTCGTCGGCAGGGATTGTCTTGACAACAACGCGGTCGACATACGGCCGTGGCTGGTCCCAGTAGCCCGGATTACGGTCGAGAACCATTTCGGTGCCGCGGGCCCAGGATGTCATCACAAACGGACCTGCGCCAACCGGGGAATTGCCGAAATCTGCGCCCTTCTGCGTAATAGCGGTGGGGGATCCAACGAATGCCAGCGACTCGGTCAGCATAAACGGGAGCTGATGATTAACTTCGTTGGAAGTCACCGTGAGAGTGGTGTCATCCACCACGCTCCACGAAATCGTCTTGGCTGCAGCCATACTGGGGGAGAGCAGCTTCGGATCCAAAGTGCGCTGCCAGTTGAATGCAACGGACTCAGCGTTGAAGGGCGTTCCGTCGGTGAAGGTCAGACCGGGACGCAGAGCGAGAGTCCACACCTTGCCATCTTCACTGGAAAAGGACTCCGCCATGCCCGGCGTGATCTCACCAGATACGAGATCATAGTAAAGTAGTGCGCCGTAGACCGCCTGACACGGCGCTAGGCCAATCCCGATGGCGCACGTAACAGGGTCCACCGATTGAGCGTCTGTATTGTAGGAGTATGCGAGAGTGCCTCCGCGCTGGGGCTCGCCTGCCTGGTTACTCGGAGTCGCAGTCGAGTCGCTCGAGCACGACGACAGCAATAGGGTCAGTGCGGCGCCGGCACTCAGCGCCATGAGAATGCGAGGTCGAGTTTTCAATCAGTAACTCCTCTGGTGATGATGCTGGGGGTCGAAAGTTTCATGCGTTCTAAACGATCTCAAGCAGATGACCTCGGTGGGCCTTCACGAACGAGACCGGTCCACTGCAAGTGGACTGATCGATCTCGGCGCCTTCCTCATCGAGCCCGAAGCGCACCTGATCTGTGACATCGAAGACAAAGCGATTGCTACCGAACAAAGCGAATCCTTGTGCTACTCAGACCAAATGGCGACCGTTTCAACGGTGAACAAGTGTGCAGAACCTTCTTGAGCGCCTTCGGCAGTATCTCACCTTCGGGATGGTTGAAGCAAAATTTCTCCCGTCCAGCGGACATTGTCGAATCCGTTGGTACCTGTCCGCATGGTTTTCGATTCCGCTGACCTAACCGGAATCCGCTGCCACTCACAATGCCGTCGCCCTCCGCGAGCCGTCCGGGACGGCAGTAGATTCCGAGAGGGGCAATAGATTTCGCTCGAGAAATTTCCTACACGCATTGTCCGACAACGGTACAAGGTTCAATGGGAAGGGTCAGGGCATGGCGACAATGCGGGCATGGAATCTTTTTCTCACCGCTGCAAAAGAACGTCCTCGACCGACAACGATGGCCGACTCGGAAACAGCTGCGGCTGGCCATAGCGACCGACACCATGTAACCGCCGTCAACCGGGATCGCGCCACCACCCGGCATGTACGGCGATGCCTGCCACGTGTCGCTGTCCGAGCCCAGCACTTCCTGCCGAACCTTCAGATCCGCCATAGCCAACTGCCACGGATGTACACCGACGATATCGGCAACCCAGCCCGCCGAACCGTACACACCGGCCGTCTTCATCACCGCTTCGGAGAAATCTCGAGGATGTGCTTCGAACCCGTCGTATTCCTTCCGGGCGAGCATGCGGATGATCCCGGAGTTCTTGAGGCCCTTGGCCATGTCATCGGGCAGCCGCACTAATGACTCCGCCTCATCAGCCCGAGCACGCAGGTCGTCAGCGAGGACCACGATATTGTCGAGAACTTGATGGCTCCCAGTTATTTCTCCAGAAGGTAGCGAAAAGTGTCAGGGCTCAGGATGCAGGCGCCGGAATTGCACTTCGGCCGGCAGCGACGTTGGCGTCGATCTCTTCTTGCCAACTCGCCAACGCACGTTCGGTGTCGATCTCATATTCAAAGCGATTGATCATCTCGGGTTCGATAGCTTCGACATCGACATAGAACTGCTGGTACCAACGGCGAAGCTGGTACACAGGTCCGTCCTCTTCCGACAGAAGTGGGTTGTCGATGGAAGATTTGTTCTTCCAGATCTCAACGTCTTGCTCGAAACCAATTGCGACACCGGCCGAGACACCGGCCGCCATCTCGTCAGCGACCTCATCGGACACGCCCTCGGGCTTCTTCACGATGACGCCGTACTGCAGAACAAACGACGTGGGAGAAACCGGGTAATGGCAATTGACCAGAATCATGCTCGGTTCGTTTCCGTCACTGCCCGACCATAATTTGTCGATCATGTAGGAGGGGCCGAAATATGAAGCGTCGGAACGACCTTCCTGATCATAGTTTGTAGAGATGGTCACATCGAGTGCGTCAGCTCGCGGCTTTGAACGCATCACCTGAGTGGCGACGTGGCCTTCGAAGACATTCCGAAAGTATTGCGGCATCGAGTAGTGGACGTAAAAGAAATGAGCCATGTCCACGACGTTGTCGACAAGCTCACGACAGTTTGCCCCGTCGACTTTCAGGGTCTTCCAGGTCCAATCGGTCCATCCCGGATCGCCGTACCTGGCAATCTCAGGAATGGTAATTTCGTCGGTCGGCATGCTGCCTTGTGGGTCGTGCCATACGTACAGCTGCCCATTGCGCTCGAGAGTCGTCCACGACTTCGTTCGAGCAAGCGGAGGAACACGCCGCGCATAAGGGATCTCGGCGCACCTACCGTCACCTCGCCAGCGCCAATCGTGGAATGGGCAGGCAATCGTGTCATCTTTTACCGTGCCGAGCGCCAGGTTTCCTCCCATATGCGGGCAGAAAGCATTGAGTACGTTGACTTTCCTGTTTTCTCCCGCAAAGACCACTAATTCTGTACCGAACGCAGAAATCTGATGGGGTTGCCCGTCACGAAAGTCGCGAAGCAACCCCAGGCAATGCCATCCACGCGCAAATCGAGTAGGCGGTTCCCCCGCTTCGATAACTCTGACCTCTTCGGAATTCGTTGTTGTAGAACTCATGTCAACCTCCTGCAAATATCGACCACGAATCGGTTCTGACGTAAATGTGACCAGCATCGCATTGACGATGCACCCTCCGACCAACACTTCCCGAAGAACGGGAGAAAACCGGGACGGTCTCGAGAATCGCCTACTCCTCGCACCGCCCGAGGTCAGCGATGCGCAGATATGTGCGCAGAGAACTCGAAATATTCAGTTCACCAACGCTGTTCAAACTTCCAATTGCCCACCAACGATATTGACTGTCCTCCGATAAAAGTCGGGAAATTGGGTTGGACAACGAAGTGAAAGTTCTCGCCTGCACACATCGAATACCGCCGAGAGCTGCCGTCATCACCTGACCGCAAGACTGTCAGACTGAAACAACTGACGTAGAACTCTTTTGGTGGATTCGTGGAGCACCCCCATGAATTCGTATGCTGATTAGTCATCTAATTTGCATGTAGGCGGAGACGGGCCCAATGGCAGCTATCCGCCTGCAACGTCCCGACACACCGTGAAACGTCCGTGCCGTAAAATCTCCTTGACTGCAGTCCGGTACCACCCCGTCCCTGTCTTCGAACAAAACTGGCGCTCCCAGTGTTTCGTGGGTGTAGCATCCGAAAGATAGTCTGGGTTGTGTTGCTGGATACAGGTTTCGGCGTTCCGAAGGTTCAATAAGTAACGCGCACGTGCAGGACCTCTAAATCCGGGGTTACCACCAACCGCAACCCAGAGGATCTATTCGCACGTGCGCGTCAACTCAGCATTTGACCAACTCCTCGAAATTCCCGGTGCATCGGTATCGGATGTCACGATCACCGACACCGACGTCGAAGTCCGATTACGCCACGCAAGCGCACATGCTCGCCGTCCGGACCGACGACGGTAGCGCTCACGCCGTGTTCGTTCTGAACCAGTTCGCCATCGAAGCGGAAGCCATAGTGAGTGGAGACCGAGCTTTCGCGCCCAACGGCGTCACGGAGCATTTTCTCCACCATGTGGGAGGGCGCGTTCTGGGGTTGTTCGGCTGTGACGTCTTTGCATGAGGTAGTCGCGTCGAGGACGGCGACGGCAGGTTCCGACAACCATGTCGCGTAGACCGCAGTCCTCGCCCACCCCGGAAAGGCGGGCTCTTAACGCGCTGCCAGTTGCAACAACGAAAATGTCTCAGATGGCAGCGGTCGCAACGGGTTCAGTCGGAGCGCGCCGCCGCAACAGTCACGGTGAGGGTGTCCGAATAAAGGCCCTACAGACAACAACACCGCCGTCCCGGATCCAGGACGGCGGTGTTGTTGTGGATGCCCTGCTCGAGGACTTTCAATCCGATTCCGCGCTCGCGCAGATCAGCACCGAGGGTGATCAAGTGCAGCACCAAGCGTCCCAGCAGGTCCAGGCGGGTGATGACCCGGGTGTCGTCGCTACGCAGCCACGACAGGACCGTATCAAGTTGTAGGCGTGAGGCTTTCGCGCCACCCGAGTGGTCGGTGTGGATGTTCTCGGTGTCGATACCTGCCCGCACCAAAGCGTCGACCTGATGGGCTGGATTCTGATCTGCGCCCGAGACCCGGCGCAACCGAACAACATCTGTCGAAAATTGCCCCCTTTCAAGGTTTTCGACAGATTGCGGTGCATTCACAAGGCCACCGTTCGAGACCCCACACACCGAGCTCGAAGACCTCGCAGCACAATCTTTCGAGGGACCTCTCGCCCACCAACACCGAGCTGTACCGGACTATCAATCCCGCCGAGGATGCAGCGCCTCGTTCATGCTCTCCACCCCATGCGCATGCGCCGAAAGCTCCGCCCGAGCCGATCGCATCGTGGCACCAGCGGCGCGGCCTGCAACCTGCGAGCCCTACCACCACGAGCCTGCCATTTCCCGGGTCACCGATACCCTGACTTTGACGACGATCGCATCGATGAAAACTGCCGCGTACACCTCGTCGAGCGGACGGGCAGACCAGTCCTGCATCTCCTCGAGGACGTTGTCGATTTCGGCGATTCGGGTGACTAGCTGCGGCATCACCACATCGTGCCCACTACGTAAGTGGGTTGCCGCCATGCTGACGGCGAGCTGTCTTGCCGCAATCAAAGCGGTCCAGAAGTTGTCTTGCCATCCGCCGATGAGACTGACCACATGGTCGGTGTCAAGGTTGAGCACTCCGTGGTGACGGTCGGCGTACATCCGGGCGATCGTCGACTTTCCGATACCGGAGGCTCCATTCAGGTGAATCAGTCGCGGCATTCTGCAAACACTAGTTACGAAGCGTCGTGTTCCGACGGTTACCCGCTGAACGTCCTCCTGCGGGTTTCGGTGTGCGTTTTGATGGTCAAAACGCACACTTAGGCCCACAGGAAGGCGCTCAGAGCGAATCGTCAAAAGGACCCATCTCGCAAGTTCGATTTCGTCAGTCGACCAAAATATGAGGGTGGTCTACGGATCAGGTGGAGGCCGAGTTCTACGCAATTGTCGCTGACTCTGCGCAGGCGCCGACTGAACTGGTACCTCGTTCGTCAGACGTAATACTGCAGATGTAGTACTGCAGATGGATGTGCAGTCGAGTACCTGCTGATTGACTCTCTCCCGGAAGGGAGTCGTCAATGAGTAGGTCCGTCAACCGAAGCCGCTGGTCGATCGTTGCGTTGTCATGCGCCGGAGCGGCATTGGTGGCCGCGTTCGTTCTGGGCCCGGCCACGTTGTTACGCGGACGCTATCCGCAGTTCCAGGATCAATCCGTCATGAGTGAGCTGCTCGGCCGCGGCTTGGTCGACTACTGGAGTAGCGGAGTCCGCACCTATCCTCCAGGCTTGGCGGAGATGGTGGACTACTGGTTCGAGTGGCACGCGATCAAGATCGTCATCTCGGTGCTGCTGACCGCGGTTCTGGGTCTGCTCGCGGCGACTCTGTGGCGGCGATCTCTGACGGCCGGCGTAGGTTGCGTGGTCGCGGCGGCCACTACGACTGTGCTGTCATTGTTTTCGGTGTTTGTGGCTGTGCTCAACATCCAGTCGACAGTCGCACCCGTAGTCGCGCTGCTTCCGATGCTCTCCGCTGACAACGCGGACGGGCAGACAGCGCAGTCTCTGATCGAGAACGGTGTGCAGAGCGGAGGCTCCAGGCCGCCACTGCTCGAGTTGCTCACACAGGTCGAGCACTACAACTGGGCGGCGATTGTCGCTACCGCCATGGTGATCGCTGTAGTCGCAACCGGAACCGTCATCGCCTTCCGACGCTACAGATCGTCGGACACGACAAACGGTGCCCACCGTCGGATGTGCGTCGCCCTCGGATCGCTCGGTGCTGTGATGACCATTGCGATGGCGCTACTGTTCGTCGCGGCCGTCGTTGCGGTCGTCGATCCAGGAGAAGCCCTGCTCGGCGTGGTCGGCCTGTGACTCTATTGCCGGCTGCGATCGCGGGCACGTACACGGAACTGGCCGATTGCAAGGACGGTCAACGCGACCCCCAAGAGGGTGAGGGGGACTTGAGCGAGGGAGCGTGGAATCTAATACGACGATCTGCCACCACCCACCCGATGGTCACCAGACCTACGCACGCGACATATACCGCAGCTTCGGAGGCGTCGACGAGCACGGCAGCCACGCAGATCAACGGTCCGAGCCCGAGAAAGAACAGCACGAACAACCGGATATGCAGGTTGCACGTCTTCAAGTGAAGCTTTTCCCGAGCGATATGCTCGATACATGGAGAATGAACCGTCAGGAACAAGCACATGAATGAAGGTGCCGGCACAACTGAAAACCCCACTGTCCCAATAGATTTTGATACTACGTGGACAGTAATGATGCTGGGCTACTTTCTTCTGACCATAGCTGCGTTGATTTCCATCTTTCGAACGCCACACGACCGCGCCGCATCAAAATTCTGGTGGTCTGCGATTGTCATCGTGATCCCCCTCGTCGGAGCAGCAGCCTGGTTTCTATTCGGAGCACCTCCGCTGCGTCGACGCGCCCAGGCCGACCCACGCTCGTAGTCCGCGCACCCTAGCTAGATATCAAAAACCATCACCGACAGGGGGCCATATCCCTGGCGTTGGAAGCCATTTCCCCTTGGATCCTTCCCTATAGCAGGATCCCTCGAACGCTCTCGTGCTGACTCGAGCATCTCGAAGGGTGCCGTCGGGCCCTTCGACGCGGAAGCGGTCGGGCCGGCGAATCCAGACGTGGTCGGCGCTTGCGGTGCCGCGATCCTTCCATTCGAACTGGATGCTGGACCAACGCCACGGCGAGGAGCGGGCCAGAGCGCGGAATCGGGCGGGCGTTGGTTGCAGTCTGGCGTCGGTCACTGCTCCAGTCTCCCGGCCCGCGGTGCACCCGACAACTGGATGTGCGGGTTGTCGGAGCTGTCGTCCGTTCGCATACGAGCATAGCGGCACCACCACTTCACGTGACTCCTGATTCCCTACGAGACTCCAGTAACCGAATCGCTCTCTCGTTCCTGCGGGTTTGTGTGTGCGTTTTGACCATCGGCAAACCGGATCATTTCTCCTGCCTGCCACTCACCAACATTGTCAACATCCGGGTCATCGACTACCGCGTCGATCCGCGGCTCCGAAATTATGAGTTCGATCGCCTCGGCGGCCCTGCAACCACCACAAAGCGCAGACCGCCAACCATCACGCCCGAGGGATTTCGTGGTGTGCTGCGGATCGCACAGCAGTCATCACAGCAGACGAGCAGGATTCTCTAACCAACCCCTAAGAGCTCACTAACGATCGCCAAGTTTCCCGCCCATAGATTCGGAGATGTCGAGGCCATCCTGGCCACGACCCTGAGCGAGGAGATCACCCATGCGTAAGACCGCCATCGAAAACCCAGTCCGCCGGCGAGTCGCCATCACCGCAGCCGGAATCGCTGCCGTCGCCGCGATCGCCATGCCCGGCGTTGCCTGGGCCACCGGTGGCCTCTCCGAGACCGCACCGGTCGTAGTCTCCGCCCCCGTCCTGGAGAGTGCCCCGGCCATGCAGTCCGACACCCCGAACAGCGAGTGTGGCCGCGACCTGACCCCAGACGAGGTCGACGCGCTGGTCGCGAAGGGTGAGGTCAGCCGGGAAGACATCACGCCCGCAGCCGCCATCGAACCCGCGGTCGTCGCCAGCGCCGAGGAGACCCGTGCCTACGCCGAGGGGTCCGGTACCGGCGAGGCAGCCGTAGGCACGGACGCGAGCGTCACATCCGCCATGTCGGCCTGCTGACCCGGTAAGCGCCGCGGGCGGGCGAGCCTAGTTTCTCCGCGCTCAGGCGCGATGGATCAAGTGACTGACCCCGCCCGCATCCTGCTCGTCGACGGCGACACCAAGGTCCTCTCGTCCCTCACTGAATCGCACCGGCGAGTCCGCCGGAATGCTTCGGGGTTTCACCGCAAGGTGAAATTCGGAAAAGCGGGCGGGGATCAACGTCAGCCTTCGTCACGCCGCTGCAACGGACTGCCGTGACCCGTTGCAGTAGCAGTGCAACGTTCACGCGAAGGTCAGGCAGCGCTGCGCCTGACGAACAAAATACTCGCCGATATACAACGACGCGCTGATCACCTGGGCGACTGTCACCCAATGCCCCAGCCGACGTCGTCAATCTCGTCGGCGACTACGCCATCCGCGTCGACCTCGAATACAACCGCAACCTGCTGGCCACCAACACCACCCGATGGCTCTCCGACGAACCCGACACCAGTGACTCCCTGACGGTTCGCATCTTTCACACCACTTTCGAGGAAGTGCCCGAGGCACTTCCTCGGCGAGGCAGCAGCCTCGCAGAGCAGTGGAAAAGTGAGGCAGAACCGGTTTTCAACCGTCCTCAACCCACCCGCCCACTCCAGCTCAGGACAGTCGACTCTTGTCGTAGATGAGGCCGCAGATGACCGCAAGAACGGTGAAAATGCACAGCGCGATAACTAGCCACGCCTTCAGTCTGGCTGCTGGATCGGCTTGCCTGACCTCGCGCTCGACTCTCGGTATTTCGTGTTTCGACATGGCCGGATCTTCCTGATCTGTGCGCCCCTTCGCGGTGCCCGCCGACGATCTGGGGAACATCATCGGCGGGACTACTCGACCACGCGACTGGCTCAGCAGCCGGCGAGAGCGAAAAAAACATATCCGGTGTTGAAAGACTGATGCCAGTCTTCGGCAGGTAACAGTTACTTGAGGGTTCAATCACATGAGCGGTTGGAACCTCGCGATCCCCGTCCAGAACCTCGGCCCACCTATTACCACCGAGGCAGACAAACCACGGCCGAGTAGTCGAAACCTTCAATGGCTGTCAGGACGACGTAGCTCCGGCACCGTTCCGCGTGCAGGTATTCCACCAAAGTCTCGGCACAACACCCAGCCGTACTGACGATCTCCGTAACCCGGATATGGAGCCGTTCCGCGGCGAACTTCCCAGACTTCGGGCGAAAGTCAGACCGTCGATGGACGGTGAATGTTTCCGTAACCTCCAGATACGTCACGGCGTACATTCTCAGTGGAGATGCTGGCAGGGACGCCGCGAGGGGCGAAGCCCCCGTGCTGAGCACACAGCACGGGTACCCACTTTCGCTCCGGGCTCCCTACTCAACCCTCCAGCCAGCCCCTAAAACAGTCCGGTAGGTTTGGTCTATTGAGGATCCGAAAACGTGACCAACATAAAACCTCCGCCACGACGAGCTCTCTGCGCCCGGACATAGAGTTTCCAGCACCGACGCCGTGGGCCGATGCAGAACAAGAATCGTTGCACCACTTCGAGTTTGAAATCGAACGAGAACGATCGCTTGTCCGGTTTGGTCACCGACGCTCCTCTGCCTCGGACCAGCCATCTGTGGTGCAAATTTCTGACCGCGTCCCTGCTCACACCCAACTGTGTAGCGACGGAATGCGTGCCCGCACCTTCCTCGAACAACGCTGCCGCTACCGCCCGCTGATCCTCCGACAGTGAACTTCGTGCTTGCATAAAACTGCTCCCCGAACGTTGGAACTGAATTTCTCAGTCCAACTTCCGGGGAGCAGTTCACTTTCGGGGTCCACTTACTTCGGGCACAGTCGATTTTCGGTTAAATTGACTGTGCCCAAAGTGTTTCCAGATGCTTAAAGCGCTGGGGATGATACTGGCGCCGAGTCGCCAGATGGTATCGAGCAGGTACTGCCGTGAGGGTGTCACCTCGCGGCTCATGGCCTCGGCCATGAGCTCAAGGAACGCTCCCAGGAACGCCGCAGAGACGAGGCGTGCATCGACCGCCGGATCGACCTCGCCGTTGCGCTGTGCGTACGCGACGTTGCGCGCGGCCATGTCGATCTGGGAGGCGAGGCGTTCTGCATCCGCTTGAGCGGCTGACGGTTCGCGCATTCGCCGACCCATGACGATTTGTGCGAGACCGCGTACACCCTCCCGGCCGGCAGGAACTCCACCGGCAGTTGCCGCCACGCGATACCACCGCGCACGATGTACAAGATGGATCCACCATCGCACGGCAGCAACACTTTTCGGGTCGTCCCCCGCGGCCAGCCGGTCTGCCCGGCGCAGGTAACAGCGGTTCGAGGGTCGCCCACTCAATGTCGGTGACCGACGACGAGTACACCGCGCAGCCATGTCCGCCCGCCGCATGGGGCGGGCACCATGGGCATGGCGAGATCGGCGATGTCGCACTGTGGGCTCCTGGTGGGGGCGAGAACTTGGTAATCACCGACCCAACCAGAAGCCCCTCTTCTGCGGTGCTCAGCGAGGCACACGCCCGCAATTGCGAGTTCTCAAACACCCCGGAGACCAAGATCGGTCGCAGACGCTTTCAGGCGAGTCTCGAGTAGCGCGCGGCCAGACGGAGCGCGGTAGGTCAACCACATGGTCACCCGCAGACGCGCGACTAGAGTCCACCGTATGAATCGCACCGACCGGCTGTACGCACTGGTCGAAGAACTTCGCGCCGTCGCCCCGCGGCCCCGCAGCGCCCGACGACTCGCAGAAAAGTTCGAAGTGAGCACCCGCACGATCGAACGGGACCTGTCGGCATTGCAACAAGCCGGCGTGCCCATCTGGGCAGAACCCGGCCGCACCGGCGGCTACTGCATCGACGCCTCGCACACACTCGCCCCGCTCGGATTCACCGTCGACGAAGCGCTCGCCGTCACCATCGCACTGGGCATGCTCTCCACCAGCCCCTTCCACACCGCCGCAACCTCCGCACTACGCAAAGTCGTCGCGGTGATGGACCAGAGCACACTCCACGAGACAGCCGAACTCGCCTCACGCATCCACCTGCTCGACGACAGCCCCGTCCCGGACGCCCCGCCCGAACTCGCGGGCGCTCTCCGCTCGGGGAACGTGCTGCGAATCGCATACCGGGATCGAGGCGGCGCCGACACACGTCGCGACGTCGAGCCCCTCGGCTATGTCGGGAAGGGACGCGACTGGTACCTGATCGGCTGGTGCCGACTCCGCGACGGCATACGCGCGTTCCGAGGTGACCGCGTGATGTCGGCGGAAGCCACCGGCGAGCGGACGCCTCACCGATCACTGCGAGCAGAAGACCTCGACATCGCCTACGGCACCCTCCGCTCCGTCAGCACCGGCAAGAAAGATTCACAAACACCGACATAACGTTGTCGCCGGCGCGGCGCACCATGGAGGCAACGGGTCGAACGACCCGTCTGAAAGGACCACCATGGAGTTCGCATCTATCCGCATCATCACCGACGACATCGAACGCCTCACCCGATTCTACGAGCTCGTAACAGAAACGGCCGCGATCCGACCCGCCCCCGTGTTCGCCGAATTCCGCACCGCCGCAGGCACGCTCGCGATCGCCAGCACCGCGACCGTCGCAATGCTCGGCAAGCACGCCCCACAGCCAGGCCGCAACGCCTCGGTCATCATCGAATTCCTCGTCGCGGACGTCGACGCGGAATTCGCTCGCCTACAGGCGGCACTGGACGTCATCGTCCTGGAGCCCACCACGATGCCCTGGGGCAACCGGTCCGCGATGTTCCGCGACCCCGACGGAAACCTGCTCAACCTGTTCACCCGACCCACCGCCGAACCCTGATAACGCGGCTCGCGCTCACCCCGCCGAGCAAGAACGAACGCGAACGCGACTGCGTCGCTCACCGCGAACGCGGCAAAGATCCGACTCGCACACATACACCACCGCCCCCCGATATTGTGCTTAAGGTCGAGCACGGTCCGGCGCGACGGGGGTCGATGGCACCGTCTTGTTACCGACCGTAATCGTTCGCGGCGTTGGCCATTGATCGCTTCATCGTCACGGAGCGCTTGCGCCTGCGCTTTCGCCTTATCCGGTACGCGGCGCGCGATCGCCACCGAAAACACGCACGAGGTCACTGCTTTCAGGTTGCGACGCGGAGTGGTCAGCCGACGATCGGGGTGGGCACAGAGCATCTCCTTGGATCGATGAAAGGGTGGAACAGGACTTCGTGACAGAACAGTCAGTTGGTGGTGCGCTCCCACACCTGATAGCGGCCGGCATGCACCCGGGATGACGACACCGCCACTGCCCCTCACCACTGCCGAGAAGATGCTCTCCGACCTGGGCATCCCGGTCCGCGGCTGCGGACGGATCACTACGCCGCTCCCCCACCCTCCGGACCTCCGTACTCGACTTGCGGAAACTCTGACCATCGCGGACACGACGCGCACCGATACGCGAACATGTGCCACCTCAGGATCTCGACCGCAGGGATCCTGCAGTCACACCGTGACCGAACACCTCACCCAAAACCACCCGAACTTCGACGGGCACAGGCGATATCGATGCATCAACGCACCCATCGACAACGCCGCACACCGCCGCATCCGGCACCATTCCGAGCACCCCGCCCCACAATCATCCACTGCGTAACCACCGAAACCGATTACCCATCAACCGATCAGCCAAAAAATGCTGAAACACAACAACATTCAAAGGTGCCCGAAAATCGACCTTCCCGAGCCCACCGCACACCCACATCGACGAGCAACAACACCCTCCCCACCCGCAGCCGGCACCCGCCGAGCGATCGACCCGAGCCCAACCGGCACGCCTCCGACTCGACGAGCACCCACCACCGGGACATGTCATCACCGCAGGCTAGAGCACATCAACGCGCGGTAACCATCAACACCCCCAAGGCCAGTAGAGGCGTGCCCGCTACCGCTATTCCACCCGAGGGCGGTTCTGCATCAGGTGGTACTGGCACTCGATACCGACAATTCGACTACGCACGCCGCGAGGCACCCCAAAGAGCACGCACCATGACGACCCGGCTTCAAGCCTGATCATCACCACCGTGCCGACAAGACGAACTCAGGGCTCGAGTGACGGACGTTGTACGTTCACGACACGAGGAAGACACCCGTTCCAGCGACACTCTCGTAACCCGTAGTCATCGATGCAGTTACAAGCCCCGCCCCCGTAAACACACTCACGGCATCGCTGTACGGGATTTCCAGCACTCCGAAGGCTCCAGTCGCAAGGTTCCGCCAGTGCATCCAGTACGTGCCCTTCGCCTCCGGCGACAAGGCAGGGAACGTGACAGTGCCGGACGTCTCGCCCGTGATCGCCACCGGGTTCGACACACAGAAGATCTGGAATCCGCAGGCCCAGATGCTGTTGGTCACGAACAGTGGAATCTGAAAGGTGTTCACAGTAGGCGACGCCGACGCATGAGGAAGCAAACCTGTTGCAGGACCGACAGCTAAGCCCGCGGCAATGACACCGACGCCCAGCAATCGCCGCAAACTCCACATCAGGATTCCTTTCGTCGAGCCGTCCGGCCTACGAACACAACTCACATCCTGCGCGCTCACAGACCTCCGCACCACCCCCAGCGTGCGCAGCATTGAGTCTGACCACCGAAATCGTGCGGTAGCGAACGCCGCGCTGTGGAGCGCCTCCGAGTGAACATGCGCCGTTGAAACCAACAAAGCATGCCTCAAACTAAAAGGTAATCCATTTCTTTTCAGCAATCCGGCATCGGTCGAGGCCGCGTACGAGAGAACCCCGCCTTCCCCAACCGAGCCGATTCAGGCCAACCATCCCGAAAAGCACCACGATCGTTGACTTCTCGGATACAAAGTAGTCATTCCTTAACACACCCATCGCGGGTGCAAGGACGAGAGGGCGTGGGCATGACGAACGGCCGAATGAAACGAGTATCGGAATCAGGTGCCCCACACCGAGTCGGAGGATTCCGATACTCCCGCACCGAAGACGAGTGGGAATGGTCCGACAACGTCGCGACGATGCACGGCTACCGCCCCGGGGAAGTAATTCCCACCACCGAACTACTGCTCTCGCACAAACATCCCGACGACCGCCACTACGTCGCGCAGACCTTGGACGCGATCCGCACCTCGGGCGGGCCGTTCAGTAGCCGGCACCGCATCGTCGACACAAAAGGTGTCACCAGATCAGTCATCGTCGTCGGCGACAGCATCGAGGACGAGCACGGCGAAGTGACCGGCAGTGCCGGCTTCTACATCGACGTCACCGAAACCCTCGATCGCACCGTCCAGGAATCGGTCGACGAACTGGTCGACGAGATCAGCAGCTCCCGCGCCGCCATCGAACAAGCCAAAGGGATGCTGATGATCGTGTACGGCATCTCCGCCGCCCGGGCCTTCGACATTCTCATCTGGTGCTCGCAACAGAAGAACGTCAAACTCCGCCGCATATCCGAACAATTGGCCGACCGCGCCCGCACCGACTTCGTCCTACCCAACGGACTGCGTTCGCAATTCGACCATCTACTTCTCGGTTCGTGACCGAACGACAAGGGATTGAACCGCTGTGTGATCGGTGCCTGCGGCTGACTGCTTAACCGCAGGCACCTCGCCGAGGACCCTCCATCACGCCATCGACGTAAAACCATTTATACCGCCCGAAAGAGCACGAAAACACCCCTCCGGATGTCCTGTCCGATACCGAAGAGCCCGGCCGGAGCCTTATCCCACTGCACCCCTGCGAGGGCTCCCGTGCAGGCTTGAGCCGCGACCTTCACTACTGCCCGCGCCGATGCGATCTGTGAAGGCTTACATGCCACGATTCGTCGGCCATCGAAGTTGCTCTCGAGCCGTTCATTCCTGCACGTTGGCGAGAATCGATGCCCGAGAGCAAAGGAACGGTCACGCCAGGAGGATGACACCGACCCTTATCTCTGCGGTCCACCGAAAGCTGGACCTCGATGAACATCCCCGAATTGAGATGTCGGGGATGTTGTGTCGCGTCAGCTCGTAGCAGCGGTCCGGATCGGGTTCGGCGGCAACCGCCTGCTCGGCGCCCGCGGACGAGATCTTTCTGCCCACATACCGACGACGAGAACGAACCGAACCACCGAAATGTCGTCCCCCCGTGCCAAAGCAAAAGGGGTACGAACGTGTTTACGGAAAACACTCGACGATCCTCCGGTTGGATAGGCCACACGTCGTCGAATCGGTCAACAGACCTCGAGCTCTGAGCACATGATCTAGACGGGCGTGATGTCACCTAACTTCCAGGTCCGATCGAAATAGGGCTCGAGAGGCCCGTAGAAACGGAAATACGAGAACCAGTGCTGGCCCGCGATGGTCTGAACCCAATTGGATTCCTTCCCTGCCGGGGCGGTGGGCCCGTAGTAGAGATCCACCGAACCATCGTCATTGACAACAAGATCGGGATCACGCGAACCACGGTCGCCTCGGCCTTGTTCGTTGTCGATCAAGCAACGCGTGTCGATCGAGTACACCGTCGCGGACCAGAACAGCTTTGCCGGGACATCGGCGGGCACGTGCAGACTGTAGTGCCTTCCTCCGTCCAACCAGTGACCGTCGGTATCGGAGTAACTACCCAGATACGCCTGGCCGAGCCCCGGTGTCGTGCTCTTCATCGCCTCCGAGAAGCTGACTGCCTCGTAGAACCACGACGCGCGTTCGTAGAACTCGTCGTAGGTGTCCCCTCGCTGAGCAGAGTTGTCGAGAACAATCGCCAAGTCCCACTGACGATCTGGCCAGTAGCGCGAACCGGGGAACCGTTTGACGAACGCATTCGCCTGCGCGAACACCTCCCCCACTTCGACTGCCCGCTGCAAGATCTTCTTCGTTCGATCATCCGGGGCGAAGGGCTTGCCCTTCTCCATCCCCAGCTGCCGAAGCCACGCCATCGGGAAGCGGTCGCGCTCTTCGACAGGTTCGTCCTGGACGATGTCGTGCAGGAGTTCCCAGTATCGAAGACCTCGCGGCTGAATTCCGCTCCAGGGTTTACCGTCCGGTGAGACCAGCCGTGTGGGAGTCGGATCCTCACGATCGGAGTAAGGGTAGACGCGCACCGCCTCGACCAACTCCCCCGAGCGCGCCGGGTCAGGATCGAGCGTGCGGAAGCCGAACATGATGTGCATCATCGGTGAGTGGACAAGCGTGTATTCACCTGTGTCGTCGACACTTTGCCCTGGCCCCACAACCAGCGTCTTGCCGCCCTTGCCTGCATCGGGGCCCATCTCACCGAGCACGGCAACCTCCCGTTGCCAGAAATCTGCGATACCACCGGCCGTCGGTCCCGGTGGCAGCTCGATCACCAACGGCCCCGATACACCGAGATCGAAAAAGTTCAAGATGTACGGCGTCGTCGCGTTGGCGGTGATCAGGCCTAGTCGGTCACGATATGAGCGGTAGACGACGATATCGGACTCAGTTGCTCCGAAAATGTTGGTGTGCACGTCCATCCACTGCGCCCACGACACGATGGGGATGGCCCACAAGTACGCCTGCACCGCAGTCTGGAAGTCGAGCTCGTCGAACACCGTCGCGATGTGGTCGCGAGCGGGAAGTTCTCCGTCCCTGGGGACAACTCCGGAGGAATACGTCAATTCGATGTCGGCCATACCCAGATGGTGCTGAAAGAAACCGCGACGCGAATCACCCACACCGGGTGAAAAACCAGTTCAGTCGCCTCGGACAGCCGCCGTGCCGCGCATTCCCCGCATCACCTCCTCGCCGCCGAGAACCAAGCGTAATCGCCGGCCCGCAACGTTGTCCAAAACTGCGCTCCGACAGATTTATTCGAGTCTCTTCTCATCTCTCGCTGCGCCAGGTGTTGCAACGTCGGCAAGAACCCATCCCGCCTCTAACCTGACTGCCAACCGTGCCGAACATTCTCAGCGCTGATTCGTCTTTCCCCATGCCAAATTCTCAACGAGATCGATCCATCGTGGCCCAATCGACTGCCAGCTGTATTGAACTTGTTTGGCCACTATTTCGCAGGCGCGGCCAATTTGCGCCGCCCGCTCAGGATCCTTCAACAACTTCAGCATGGCAGCCGCCAAGTCCCGCGGCTCGGGCTCGCCACCGTCAAAGACCCAATCGATGGCCACCGGCCGGCCGGGTGAAATCCATTGAGGAGACGATCCCCATATCTCTCGTAGGCCGGAGTGGGCCGGCATTATCTGGGCCGCCCGGTACTGGGCATGCTCGGCTGCGATCAGCCCCCAACCTTCACCGGTCGAACTGCTGACGCCTATTTCACAGCTGGCATACAGATCATGCAAACGCTGAACGTGCCACGGAGCCGAAGCATGATCATGAGTGAAAATGACTGAATCTCGCAGGTCCAAACGGTCACGCTCAATCGCGAGATCGACTCCTCGCCGCCGGATCGCGCAGTGCATCAACAGCGTTGCAGATGGTATCAGTGACGCAATCTCAGCGAACGCCGCAAGAGTCACCTCTGGTCGTTTGCGGCCATCATTTCTGTTGGCATTGAGGATCCAAGTACCCTCGCTGCGCGACCGACACAAGGGAAGAATCGCTTCTCGCAGCTGTCGCCGCTCAGCGGAGATAGGGGCAACCGGAGAAATCGCATGCGGTATCGACGTCACGGTTGTATCGATTACCGCCCGCAGCGCGTCCGCAGCCTGGGGCGTGTAGGCCACAACTTGAGTCGCACCCGACAATCCCGTCAGACGTTCGCCGCCGCGAATAGCGCCTTCGACTGGTACGTAGGCCACGATCGGACACTCGATTGCGTTGCGGCGTAGGCGGGTCACCATCCACGCAACGGTCTCGGCTTGCCCGATCGCGATCACGACGTCTGGCGTGAGCTCCTCGGCGAGCCTGGCCAGAGCAGACGTGCGAGTTGGATCGAAACGATCATCGTGACAGTGACCGACCCAGGACTCGCCCTTCTCCGCACACCCGAGTCCGATGACGTGAACTTCGAAACGAGAGGTCAATGCGGACGCTATGCCGGCAACGACCGTTCCGAATCCCGTCGATCGGCCGGTGTGCGAAGAGAGAAGGACACGTCTCACTCAGGATCGATCGAGGAACAACGGCGCACGGAGTGTGATTCTCTGCTCAGGGGTGCGCATGGAGCTGAAAGGGCTGTCTACGCTTCGCAATTGGCCTTTGAAGGATGCGACATTGCTCTTCCCGAATGCAATGACCTGATTCGGCCATCCAGCGTAGCCATCGTACCAACCCTCTCGAGGGATGCCGCATTGACTTAACCAGTTCATCGCTTTGGCGCTCGGCGGATGAGTTGTTCCGATCGCCACAACGACTGTCCACCACGTCTTATTGTGCGATTTGGCTTGCGCTCCTACTGACTTGTCGAAAATGAGTTCTTCGAAAAGGTCAGGATCGTCTCCCAGGCGATTGTCATTGTACTGAATGACACCCTTTTCGTCGGCCATGACGATCCAATACTCTGCCGCGAAAGCAGTCGTCTTTTCGTTGGGTGCAGAAACTGCGTCCTGGCCGATCGTGATGCTTGATGTATTGGAAACTGGGCGAATAGCGGGCTGCTCTACGACAATTTCCTGATCCGCTATTACCGTCACACTCCGGTTCAGGTAGGCCTCGAGCGCGTCATCAAGAGCAGGAACTTGCGGCGTCGGAGCGACGTGCGAAATGGGTTGGAGGATCTGACTGGTCACGCCTGGGCGTGTCCCCACTGAGCTTGTCCAATCAACGATCAACTTGTTGAAATTGACTTCTGTGGGGGTGGTGGGGGGAACTGCGCTGGCGAGAATGCCGGGTTCCCCACCTTGAACGGCAAGTTGCGCGTCGCGTGATGATATCCACGACTTGTCCATCTTTTCCCATTCGGCGTGGGCAGCGACGGATGCCTCAGCGAACACCGCGTTGTACTCGCACTTCAGGTTGGCTTTCGCAGATTCTTTGTTGAAACTGGAGCTACTCGACACGGTGACGCAGTAGTTGAGGAACCCTCCCACAGACACTGTACTGATGACGTGGGTCCCCCATTTGTTGAAGAAATTATAGAAATGAAACTGATTCTCCTCAGTGAACGCATCACCAAGGGCTATCAGGTCGGCTTTGAAGCTCGAATCGAGCGGGAGTTCCTCGAGGTTTTTCACCGAAAGATCCCATAGATTGGTAGTGGCCTCCATCAGGCCGTAGTAGCGGGCAGAGCTCGCGTTGGCGAGGCTGGAATAGGAGGCATCGAACTCGCCGGAGAAACCCCACGCACTTGCTTTGATTTCAGTGGATGCGGCCATGTAAGCCGAATATTCGCTAGTTGTCTCGAAAATGTGCGCGGTACTGGAACTCTTGTGTATGTCGATAAGGTCCACATTGGCCGGAAGTAGATACTCGACACCGCTCTCCGTAACCGTAGTACCGGTCTCTTCGTGGATGTTGACGATGCGTTGTGTTACTTCACTGGTCGATTTCGCGTGCGCGATATTCAAACCGTAACCGAGGATTGCGGCACCAGGGACCAGGTTGAGGCTGGTGGAGGTGGTTGCACTTGGAAGAGGTGACACTGTGGACACGGAGGCTCCTCGCCGATTCATGAATGTAGTTGATTTGCTTCGTACGATCGTCCACCTACGGGTCAATACGTCCTTTTGTCCAGCAGGTAGCAATAACTGAGCTACTAACTATTAGTTCGACATACCCATACCTGCCAACATGACCACCACCCGGGCGGCTGTGCGAATCGGCAAATGATCCCACGGTTGCACTATTAAACAAACTAGAAGAAGAGGCACCGAAAGGACGTGACCTCTCTGCGACCTTCCACTCTTGACTACGACGTCACAGCCAATTTCTTCAACGCACCTTCCGCCTCTCCTACCCCCATCCTCGTCGCGGAATGAACGTAACGTTACGGCATATCAGTTGACTTTGTCTTTAAATAATGAGATCACATTTAAGAAGCGGGAAAAATATTTCACCGACAGCACGGCCGTGCAGTTGCTTGCCCTGTTCGCAACGCTGATGCTGACCAGTTCGGTCGCAATGCTGACCGGCGCGATCTACCAGCGTTGGAGGATCACTGGTCTGCTCGCCTCCCTCACCGGACTCTTCGGGATGCTCGGCCTGTCAGCGAGCGTAATCACCTGGGCGCACTGGTGGCCGGCGATCGGTTCATGGTTTGTCGATGTCCCACGGGTGGTGCCGATGACGCTGCTACCCCTCGCGCTGGCAATCGCGTGCATCACCGGATCCTGGGCGACACTGCGGCGCGCCACACCGTAACTGCATCAAGACGCGAAATACTTGATGCCCAAGAGTATTGCTTATCGACCTGGTGAGACCGGCACTACGCTGAGAATCGGCACTCCACTCGCGGTAGGCAGGCAAAGCTGTCAGTCTGAGGTCAAAAATGCACGTGCCGATTATGCCTGATGTGGGTATAAGTGCAGCGCCACTTGGGCGAGGGGATCCGCGGCCAGGTGATCGACGGTCGTACTTGTACGCATCCACGCCTCGACAGTTGTATCGAATCGGCCAACCAGTGTCCGGCAGTCCTCGATCACTTTCCGGGGGCTGTTCCGGATCTGCATTCGAGGCTCGCCGGCGCCCGCGGGCGTGAATTTCCCCGCTTGGGGAAAGCCGAAAACAACACTTTCACAGTGATTTACACGATTTCGTGCCCAGTTCAAACTCATCATCAGCTTCATCGCGTCATCCATACTCCATACAGGTCGTCGGGTGGAGGTCCCGCTGACAACGGCGCCGCTGCGCATTCGGAGTCCTGTCTGGTTGAAACAGGACTCGAGCGCCGGACGCCACAACTTCTTTTCGTTGTCACTGTCCGCGGGCTTGGGAAGAGGCTGGACCCAGGTACCGAATATCAATTCCGCGACGATTTTGCCGGGATCCGGCCGGCGAACGATCCGCGGCTTTCCGGTGCGTGGATCTTTCGGAGCGGGTCGTTTCTTAGTCAAGATCTCGTAGTCCCTCGTGGACAGAAGCTGGGTGTATGCCTTGTCGACACCTTTGTTCACGCTTTTACTTATGAAGGATCGTTGATCGAACCATCGTGTGCCGTATCTGGTCGACAGCGCAAGGTGCATTTGCTGCCGCACAACCAGTTCGGTAACGCGAAGCTGGCTGTGAATGTGGGATGAGAGCTTCATATCCAAGTGGTAGAGCTGGCGGGCTTGACGTTGCGATCCGTTCATGGCAGCCAGATAGGGGCGCAGCCGCAGCCGTTGATCGGCTGGGCGAACCAGGTTGTCGCCCTTAGGATTCACATCATCAAACGCATCCCCGGCAGCACCGGATTCCACGTCCGACCCCGGGTCTGGAGTGTGGAGCGAACCTTCGCCTGGATCAACAAGCACCGCCGCTGCGTCGGCGACTACGAAACCAGACCCGACCACCACCAAGCTATGGTGCACATTGCCATGATCAGGCTCATGACTCGACGACTTGCACGAATCTCATGAGTATCCGGACGCCCTCTGACTTTTGGGGGTGGAACGCAAGAGCTCGGAAAACGCTGCGGCACCCCGGCCAGGTAGGCCAGATCGCCGTCGCCAGCTTCTTCGCGGTCTGGTGGATGCGCGTGCGGGTTTCGTCCCGGACTCGGACGGTCGGGTCCTGGTTCGCGGTCGGGACCGACACCCCGGCAGCCTCCGCGACCAATCTTCTGGGATGCACAACTACAGTCGGTGACGCGTCGACCTCTCCGAGACCAAGACCGGTCACAGGCGCTTTCGGGCGAGTCTCGAGTAGCGTCGTGTGGCTAGACGGAACGCGGCAGGTCGACCACAGGGTCACCCGCAGGCGCGCGCCTAGAGTCGACGTATGAATCGCACCGACCGGTTGTACGCACTGGTCGAAGAACTTCGCGCCGTCGCCCCGCGGCCCCGCAGCGCCCGACGGCTCGCAGAAAAGTTCGAAGTGAGCACCCGCACGATCGAACGGGACCTGTCTGCATTGCAGCAAGCCGGCGTGCCCATCTGGGCAGAACCCGGCCGCACCGGCGGCTACTGCATCGACGCCTCGCACACACTCGCCCCGCTCGGGTTCACCGTCGACGAAGCACTCGCCGTCACCATCGCACTGGGCATGCTCTCCACCAGCCCATTCCACACCGCAGCAACCTCCGCACTACGCAAAGTCGTCGCGGTGATGGACCAGAGCACACTCCACGAGACAGCCGAACTCGCATCACGCATCCACCTGCTCGACGACGGCCCCGTCCCGGACGGCCCGCCCGAACTCGCAGGCGCTCTCCGCTCGGGGAACGTGCTACGAATCGCGTATCGGGATCGAGGCGGCGCCGACACACTTCGCGACGTCGAGCCCCTCGGCTATGTCGGGAAGGGACGCGACTGGTACCTGATCGGCTGGTGCCGACTCCGCGACGGCATTCGCGCGTTCCGAGGTGATCGCGTGATGTCGGCGGAAGCCACCGGCGAGCGGACGCCTCGCCGATCACTGCGAGCAGAAGACCTCGATATCGCCTACGGCACCCTCCGCTCCGTCAGCACCGGTGAGAAAGATTCGCAAACACCGACATAACGTTGTCGCCGGCGCGGCGCACCATGGAGGGATCGGGTCGAACGACCCGTCTGAAAGGACCACCATGGACTTCGCATCTATCCGCATCATCACCGACGACATCGAACGCCTCGCCCGATTCTACGAGCTCGTGACACGAACGCCCGCGATCCGACCCGCTCCCGTGTTCGCCGAATTCCGCACCGCCGCAGGCACGCTCGCGATCGCCAGCACCGCGACCGTCGCAATGCTCAACAAGCACGCCCCACAGCCCGGCCGCAACGCCTCGGTCATCATCGAATTCCTCGTCGCGGACGTCGACGCGGAGTTCGCTCGCCTGCAGGCAGCTTTGGACGTCATCGTCCTGGAGCCGACCACGATGCCCTGGGGCAACCGGTCCGCGATGTTCCGCGACCCTGACGGGAACCTGGTCAACCTGTTCACCCGGCCTACCGCCGAACCCCGATAACGCGGCTCGCGCTCGCCCCGCCGAACAAGAACGAACCCGGCAGCGTCACCCACCGCGGACGTGGCGGAGGTGCAACTGGCACACCCGCACTACCGCCCCAGGTCACCACCGCCCCCGGATATTGCGCTTAGGGTCGAGCACCGGCCGATGTGACGGGGGTCGATGGCACCGAGTTGTTACCGATTGTAATCCGTTCGCGGCGTTGGCCATTGATCACTTCATCGTCACGGAACGCCTCCGCCTGCGCTTTCGCCTTATCCGGTACGCGGCGCGCGATCGCCACCGAGAACACGGATGAGGTCACTGTTTTCAGGTTGCGACGCGGTGCGGTCTGCGCTTTGTTGTCGACCGTCCAAACTTAACCCTGGACGAACCAGTGCACAGACTTTCCGTCAGCTTAGATCCAGCGCCGACGCCCAACCCATCCAATTTCGTATTACACTAATCTGTATGACTGACGAAACGATCAACGGTCAGCCCGTCACGGACGAGATGATCGAGCAGTGGGCAGACGAAGCAGAGATCGGTTACGACGTCGAAAAGCTGCGCAAGCGCGGCAGACCCACCCTCGGAGCCGGCCCCGGCGTTGTCGTGCCCGTGCGGATGGATGCCGCATTGCTCGAAGCGTTGAACGCCCGCGCAGAACAAGAACACGTCTCCCGATCCGAAGCGATCCGAGAAGCAGTGCGCGCCTGGACCCAGGTCGCGTGAAGGCACATAAATCCGCAACCAAACACGGAATCAGCGAAGACGCCGGCATCTACGCAGCAGAGCACCACGTTTACATCGCCGATCTCGACGACGACAACCCCGCCCGCCAATTCCACCTCGGCTTCGACCCCCAACGGCCGCCTCCTAGAACTCGTCGTCCTGCGCTTCGACAGCGGAAACGAACTACTCATACACGCCATGAAAGCCCGCCCCCACTACCTCGACCTCCTGCAATGACCCTTGCCCACACTGCACCGGGCTGTGGGCTGTGGGCTGTGGGCTGTGGGCTGTGGGCTGTGGGCTGTGGGCTGTGGGCTGTGGGCTGTGGATGACGATCGACGAAATACTCTGATTGTCAGCCCACACACACACACCAGTTCACCCACTCATTCAGGGAATCAGTACGATTCGACCGAACACCTGACCGTCGTCCATCCGTTGATGCGCCTCAGCGGCCCTCTCAAGCGGAAGGACATCGTCGACGACCGCATGAAGTTCGCCGCGAACGGCAGCATCGAAGTACCCGGCGCGCACCCGGTCGCGCGCAACTTTCGGTACGGTGTCGAGGCTGAATGTACCTACAGAGAGGGACCTTTGGAACGACGCCATCAACGTCGTCCCGAAATCCTGAGGAGGCGGTCCACCGACAACCCCGACGAGAACGAGTCTGCCATTCGGTGCCAACCGCTCGATGAACGTAGGCAACGCATCACCAGCGACGATATCGATGATCACATCGAAAGCCTGCGGCCCGACACCATTCCCGCCGCGGTCGAGCACATGAGTTGCGCCGAGATCGCGAAGCCACTCGCCGCGGGCCGGCGATGACGTCGTAACCGTGACCGAGCCCTTCCGGGACGCGAGTTCCACCGCAGCAATACCGATACTTCCCGCGGCACCGCGCACGAGGACCGACTCCCCTGCCGCAAACCGGGCATGTTCGAGTACGAAATGCGCTACGGGAGCGGCGCTTCCGAGAGTCACGGCATCGACGCTGGAGAGTTCATCGGGAAGGGCAACGATATTCTCGACCTGCGCTAGCGCTAGCTCGACGTAACCGCCGCCCGTTCCCGTGAATGCCCAGACGCGGCGGCCGATCCAACTCTCCTCGACGTCGGCACCGACCTGCGTAACGACTCCAGCGACCTCACTGCCCGGAATGAACCCGCTTTCGAAACCGTAACTGTTCAGCGTTCCTCGACGAATGACAGCATCGACCCCACCCACTCCTATGGCCTCGGTTCTAATGAGGACCTCCCCGGCCCGCACTGTCGGCTCCGCCAAGTCGATGACCTGCATGCCGTCAGCGTTGCCGAATGTCTGGATCGAGATTGCTTTCATGAATCCGACGGTAATGGACGCACCCGTCCGTTTACGTAAAGTGAGAACCATGACCGACGGCTTGACTCAGATCCTGCGCGCCGACGCCAAGGAGAACCGCGACCGCATTGTGGAGGTGGCGCGTGAGGTGTTCGCGTCGGACGGCCTCGGTATCTCCATGCGCGAAATCGCCCGCCGGGCAGAGGTCGGCCCCGCCACCTTGTACAGACGCTTCCCCACCAAAAAGGATCTGATACTCGAAGCGTTCATGGACGAGTTCCACACCTGCCGCGACATCATCCGTACCGCATTCGATCACCCCGACCCATGGCGCGGATTCTGCTACGTGATCGAGCAGCTCAGTGAACTCAACGCGCAGAACCAGGGCTTCACCGAAGCCTTCACCTCCGAATACCCTGGCACGGTCGATCTTCTGTCCCATCGAACCGAAACACTTCGAGCGTTCACCGACCTCGCCCGTCGAACAAAAGCGCAAGGCGAACTGCGAGACGACTTCGTCGTCGACGATCTCATTCTTGTCCTGACAGCAAATCGGGGACTCTCCACGACGACACCGCCGCACGACCGCATTCGAGCCGCTCGGCGTTTCGCAGCACTGATGATCGACGCATTCCACACGGCGCCGACCAACCACGCACTGCCACCCTCGCCCGCACTCGCACGGTCGATAATCACGTCGCGGACAGGACCTCCCGGCAGAGGCGCCGACTGATCGTTAGCGACCCGGCACAGAGGTTCCAGACGAGGCGGCGGGTGCGGGCGTTGTCTCCGGCCACTGCGGCGCAGGATCCCCTGATCGACATGAAGCGTCCGGCGCTCAGAGGGTCGCAGCACGCAACAGACCCACAATCACGGCCACAACCGCCAGTGCCGCGGCCGCAGGTGCACCGGGAAAGTCCTTGACGCGCAGATGCGCCGCGACCGCGCCCAGAAAGTAGAGCGTCACACCGACCGCAGCAGCGATACCCAGTAGACCCCACCAGAATCCGGCGATAAGGCCTACCGCCCCGGCGATCTGAACCACACCGAGGAACGGCAACATATTATCCGGCAGGGCAAGGGTGGACATCTGTGCGACCAGCCGCTTCGGTCGGGTGAATTTGGCTGCCGCTGAGGACAGAAGTACCGCGGACAGGAGTGCGGCAAGAATGACATACGCAATGAACATGAAAGGTCCTTTACTGCTTTGAGGTTCGGTGATGAGTTCGAGTTGTAGATCGCGGATGTGCTGACTTGCGGCGGCCGATCTAGCTGCGCACCGTGGCGGCGACGCCGGTAGCGAACCTCTCGATCGACTCCAGAACAGCGCTGCGGGGAAATCCACCAAGGTCCATCAGCCCGACGAAACGACTCACCGAAGACCTGATGCTGCAGATCTGCCGCGACGCCGTAGCCACGTGTCTTGAACACGGCGTGCAGGAAACTCTGCCGAATTCATATCGGCGAAGCGGTAGATGCCGAATTCGATGTCGGCATTGAAGAGCGGTCAATGGCATGGGTACGACACTAGAACGTCGATAGGTACCAACAGGTACCCTTCGGAATATGAGTCTTCGCCCCGGAAGCGTGTTCCTCGCCGATTGCCCCGCCAGGCTGGCCATCGAGATCATCGCCACCAAATGGGCCGTCGTCACCGTGTTCGGGCTCAGCGACGGACCACTTCGACACGGCGAATTAGCGGAGCTGATCGGCGGAATCTCACGCAAAGTACTCACCCAGACACTGCGCCGGCTTCAAGACCACGGACTGGTCACGCGCCAGGTGTACGCCGAAGCCCCACCACGCGTCGAATACAGCCTCACCGAACTAGGACGCACACTCGAAGAACCCATCAGAGCCCTGACAGCGTGGGCACGAACCAACGGCGAAACCATCGCAGCGTTGCACGATGTCACCGACACCGACGAAATCTGAAGCCCAACAATATATTCGACCGAACGGTAATTCTTTGCCTCGGTGCAGCTACCCACCTATCGCAGGACGCCACGAAACATCACCACGATCAGGACACCCCGTCCAGTAACGCGCACTCGACATCGACCAGGATCTCCAAGCACCCCGCACGCCCGAAGGTGTTGGTACCTCACTTCCGTTCCCGACGAATCGAGAACCAAAATCATCCTGACGTAGCCTGCACACCGAGTGTTCATGCAACGCCGTCACTTTCGTCGAGACGGCGTCGAAGTTCTTCGCGCTCTACGCTGTCGTCGGCGCCGCCCGTGGGTCGATCTCACCACCCCTAACGTTCTCAGCGCCAGCCTGCACGTCGTCCGCGTCGTCGTGCCCGGATGTCTCACCAACGCCCACCGCCGGACTACAATTTCTCCGCACACCGCAACTACGCGACAGCCTTGCCGGACGACCAGCCCCACCCTCCCCCTGCCGCACTGACAATTCAGGAACCGCTACAGCGACGTCTCGTCGCCTCTGCCTGCAGCCTCGGGCACCTGCCCCTATACTGTCATCGACATCACTGTAAACCCATTGACATACAATATCTTTCATCGACCACCGACGACAGACCAGCATTACACCCACCTCGGGAAACAATCTAAACCCGCCCGCAAGCCACAAAAAAATGGCCCGTCTGATCGTTCGTCAGTAACGACCAGACGGGCCGTGCGCACCCTCGCCGGTAGGAAAGAGCACGCAGTCCACGGTTCGCTCAGACCAGGTAGCCAGCCCTCGGCATCGCCGAGAACCTACACCAGTCAGATCAGCGACGTCCCCACCAGAACCTTATCGTCCCGGTGAACTATGCCGTGGGCAGGACCCTGCCCACGGAATGCTTGCCCCGAACACGTAATCGCGAACTCACCGAACAGATCGCTCTTGCTTCGTCACAAATCCAGCAACTCAGCTTCGAAGCACACCAACTTCGATCAGGACTTCATCAACGCGCCGCCTTCACCAACCTCTTCACTCCAGGTAAAGACCAATCAGAAGCCCGTTCAGGTGCGCTCTCTGCCGCGGGCATCGTTCATCGAAACGTCGTAAACGCAGCTCCTCTCGCACCGCGTCCCGAGTCGACACTGAACCTTTCTGGCACACAGCATCATCCGACACCGTCAGTTCCCATTCACCGCCCGCACGGAAGGCGCGGCAGCACAGCAACGGGCCTTCGCCTCCACCGCCAATACCGCAATTTCCGCGGACCGGAACACTCGCCTACAAATCTGGCACTCTCAGTTGCAGAGTGCTAATCGGTGTGGTTATCATGTTCTCGCACAGTGAGTTCGGTCGACCGCCACAGTGGCGGGGACCTTTCTTTTCACGACATGGGAGGTGTGTTACTGTGCTACGTTTCGATCCCTTCACCGACATCGACGCATTCACCAAATCCGTCCTCACAGCAGGAACCGGCAACAACCGCAGTCCACGGTTCATGCCGATGGACCTCTACAAGGTCGATGACCACTACGTCCTGCACGCCGATCTTCCCGGCATCGACCCAGGGTCGGTGGACGTACACATCGACGGTTCGACCTTGACGCTGACCGCGCATCGCAGCACCCTCTCCGAGGAGGGTGTGAACTGGCTGGCGAGCGAACGATTCGCTGGAACGTACAGACGGCAACTGTCCATCAGTGAGGACATCGATGCCGAACAGATTGTTGCCTCGTACGACAACGGCGTATTGACGGTGACCTTGCCGATCGCCGAGAAGGCGAAACCGCGGCGGATCGAGATCTCCTCCGGATCGCCCTCCCGTCCCGAAAACGCCCAGGCGAAACAACAGGTGCAGATCGAAGCCTGACCCCGCCCGGCCAGACCCGCTCCCTCCAGTGGGGTGATATGCGAGGACACCATGCGCTCTCGGGTATCACCCCACTACCGGTTGAGCCGACCACCGCACAACCCGCACACATCCGGCATACGCACCTGAAAGAATCCGAAAGAAACAGTACGAGAACCTTTTACGGCCATGACTGCATCGACCATCCCTCCGCACGAACAGTCCGACAATCCCGGCAACCCCGATCCAGGGACCCCCGCACGCACCTCACCGGATTGGTGGGATCATGAACGTCCGATCACCAGCGATGAATACAACGACATGGCATTGATGCTCGGCGCCCTTTCGATCCTGACATTCTGGATGTTCGGCCTCGGCATCCTCCTCGGAGTCGCCGCCATCGGAACCGCACTGGCAGGCCGCCGCCCCGACACACCCGGACACGACCCCAGCGACAACAGCGTCGGCATTGTCGGGATCCTCACCGCAATCTCCGGTATCGCCTTTGGCATCGTCTTCCTCACCGCAGCCTTGCCACACATGTAAACAAGCCGAACGAGACAAAGACACCAACGGACCCGACTCGAAATCCCCTGAGGGCAGAGCCCCGGCAACCGAAGTGGGGCAGTCCCCAACGAGCTGAACCCCGACAACCACCGACCCACCCGCACCCAGCAGCTCAGGGGCATCGCAGCATCCGCCAGAATCGCGTTCACCAACCTCCTCACTGCCTACATCGCCAACACCACCACAGAACAGCTCTCCGACACCTCAAGCTACAAATACACCGACTGGCTGTGGGGCTACACCTCCGACCGCACTCACCGTTGAGGCAGGTATCCCAACATGACAGGTCGAATGCCGCATTCCGTCACTCTGATTGACCGACTCGACACTGTCACACTAGCGAAAATTCCAGTTGCGCAGCTTGTTTGAGCCAGGGCGCTACGGCACACCGCCGGACGGGTTTCATCTTCAGTCGGCGGCGTGGGTCGTAGCGACTTCCTGCCAGATCATGAATCGTCGACCAAAACGGCAGTGCCCCGAGTGCGAGGTGCCGCCCGGAGCACTGCATGTTCGCGGATGCGACATCGAAAGGTGCCATCACTGGCGACTGGAGGAGTTACTGGCAACCAGTGATGGCGGCCGGCGCGTCATTGCGCGGCCAGTGGACCAGCCGCACTGAGTGCGGCACCGAGAAGTGTGCCCGCAATCGACACGATTTCCCAGCTGCCAAGTGCTACCGGTCCGCCTGATGCCGCCCGGAATTGCTCAGCGCGAGAGGCGGTGCGGTTCCTGCAACTCGGCATTGTTGATGGCGCGGCCTAGCAAGATCGCAACGTAGGCGCCCGCTGCGGTCCACCCGACAATAACGGCAATCCACCACATGGCAGGAGCTTCGCACGTAACGCGCCGACGTACTGGACTTTGACCGGGCGAGATGCGAATGAAAGTCTCCCGCAACGCAATTGTGACCCGTCCATTCACACTCAGGTCAGGAGACTCTTGTCATAAATGAGGCCACAGATAACCGCAAACACAGTGAGGATGCACAGTGCAACGACTAGTCACGTCTTCAATCGGCCAGCTGGATCTGCGCGCCTCACCTCGCACCTAACCTCGGCCCTGTGATGTTTCGCCATGGGCGAATCGTCTCATATGCCCGCCCTTCGGTCGGCAAGGCATGAGTCCTTCGTCCCCAGTGGCGCACCCACAATGGCTCACGCGTGGCCGCCGACGTCGCAAGGCACCACCACGGCCGGAATTCCGGAGGCAGCTGGAACGACAACGCGTCGGCGAATACACCAACAACGCAGGCAAACTGCATCCACTCCCCCTGAACTCGCGCCCCAAACGCCCGCAAGTGCCACCGCACAATGCGGCGACGGCCCCTACAGCTACAGCCAAAGCCGCCGAGGAACCTGTTCCAGCCACGGTGGAGCACCCGCCTGGCTCGAGCACTCATCATTCGACAGTCGGCACATGACCGCTACAGAACTCAGCTATCAGGAAGACAAGACCCACGAACAGCGCGCGGCCGCATTCACATTTCGCGACTGCACGCGATCACGCGTCCTCGGTGAGCGGATCAGCTAGCTACGCCTTCTCCCCCGAACAGTCTCGGTATCAAGTTATTTCAGGAAGAATGGAACATCGTTGCGTCACGTAGAAGTGGCAACAATCGGCCGACTCATGCCGCGGTAGCCCCCGCGACCGACGTATCCGTTCCCCGGCGTTGCTGATCTCCGCAGATCAGTCCACGTTGCGATTGTTCGACCACGATTGTCGGCACGCATTGCTCTGCGACGTCGATTCCCAGCACTTCACGCCACCAAGATTCACGTTCGTCAGATTCCGCCCACACAATTGGATCCATGTCACTCCTCTTCGACCCCCGCCGATCACTGATACCCCACTCACACAGCTCGAAACCCACACCAGCACCGGCGAGGTGAACCCCATGAACACAGATCGACCGCTTCTCGATCCGATACCGACCGGTACGCCAGCTTCAAATATCGACCGTGGATCACACACTGCCGCAGCACGGTTCGCACCCTGACAGTCGCAGTCGTGAGGTGCCCCCGGACCGGATGTGCCCACACTGGGCCCGTGACCGACGCCGAGGGGTGTGGCAGCAACCGAACGGAAGGAGGAATGATCCTTCAGGCCAAAGAATTCGAAACTCAGACCACGAAAGGCCTTGAACTTCCAACACAAGAGATAGGACTTTAGTCCTCAGTTTCGACGGTTTGTCAGTACCGTCTCGCGCTCCCGACGCCGGCCTGACTACGGTGAGCGGGCGGAGCCGGATGCGAGGGGTCGACTCCCATGGATAGAGGGTCATCGGTGTTGTGTGCTCAACACCGATAACGTGGACAACCCCGGTCACTGGTTTCTCGGCCGGGGTTTCAACTGCCATGGGAACAGCCATCTTCCGCGCACAGAAGGTGATCACGTGCAGGTGGAGACACCGCACGGACCGGATGATCACGGCACCCGCCGCGCCCCAGGAGAGGTAAGAATTACCCAGCGAAACGCCCGGCGGACCGAAACAAGCCGGCTCCCCGCCGTCGGGCACGCATGCATCGACACCGGTGTTCAGACGACGAAAACGACTCCTCCCCAAGGCAACTGAACATTCGTCCGAGTGGCGCCAAGCCGCATCCGTGTGTAGACATAATCCGGCGACACTCGACCGTGACATCACTCACACCCGGTCTGGTGACCGTCGAAACCGGACATACCTCACACGTGCCTTGAAACCACAGGGCTTCGAGTACCGGACCATGCCGTAGGTCCGGTACTCGAGCCAATGGAAAGGGCCCACTCTTGCTGCTCCCGATGCCACCGGCCGACTCGATGTTCCCGCTCGGCGAATCCGGCGACTATCCGGTGCACGTCGGGGCCCGGCCCTGTTCGAACCGCCGGACAGGGCCGATGCACAGGATAGGCGGGCGATGCTCGCCGAGGCACTCGCCTCCGGCACCGCACCCGCCCGGCACTGGCCGGGGTCGTGTGCACTGTGTGCACTCGTCGGTCCTCGTCCTCGTTCCTTCGCCGCCCGCATGATCCGATAAACCACAACGGAAACCGCTCCAAGTCAGTACAATTCGCAACCGCGACAAGGAAGTCACGCATGAACGCACCGAAGTTGCCGGCAAACCCCGGCCACACCGCACCGCCAGAGTCGATGAGTACCGCCGAAATCAAGACGCGGATCGAGGCCATGTTCGTAGACCGTCCGGCACATACCCGAAAGGCGCCCCGCACAAGGCGGTTCTCATGAACACCAACGTCGCCGAACTGCTACTGGTCCTGACCGCCGGGATCGGCGGCACCGCGGCAATTCAAGCCGTCCTACGGCGCCGCCGCAGCAGTCGATCACTGCGCTTGGGGACACACCTGATGAGGCCACACCGATAACCGACCACGAGCACTGCTGCCACGCGGCGCGCAGCCTGATCGAACCCCTCCAGACATAAGTGCATGCGCGGCCCCACTACGGGTCACAGCGTCGACCGAGCCCAGCAACGTATGTCGGTGGTTAGGCAGCGATTCGGTGTCGACATGCACACCGACCTTGCTACCAAGATTGACCAAAGCGTCTAGAGAGTGGGCACTGTTCTCGATGACCCGTCGGCAGCCGCCCGCGCTACGCGGGTCGATCAACGTAGCGCCGTCGTCAGATATGGCATCGCTCGTCACCAACACCAGATTCAGTGCGGATCCGACGCCGTGCTCGCGGGACATCGGGCGCGATTTCTTCGTCCCCAGCATCACCACAGGAATGCGCTGCGATGACGGACCGGTCCGGAGTAGGCCACGGAAACAACCGCGCTATGCTACGCCGTTGCTTACTCCAGCGCCCGCACACCCGAAGCTGGTGTCGGGATGTGCTCAGCCGGCGCAGTCCAGGCAGATCAGCTGCCCGCCGGTGTCGGCGACGCGACTGCGGTGATGGACGAGAAAACAACTGGTGCAAGTGAATTCGTCCGACTGCTTCGGTACCACGCGTACCGTGAATTCCTCGCCGGACAGGTCCGCCCCCGGCAGCTCGAAGGACTCCGCGGTGTCCGCCTCCTCGACGTCGACGACCCCTGATCGGGATTCGTCCCGTGTGGCCTTCAGCTCGTCGAGCGAGTCTTGCCTCAGCCCGCCGGGATCGGTAACTCTGGGTGCGTCGTAGTCGGTGGCCATGACCCCTCGCTTCAGCGGATGTTTTTCCCGGATCCGCTCGATGTTCGCGGAGATCCGTTGCATGTTAATGCTCCGATGCCGTGGCCTGTGTCAGCGACCGGTCACATGGCGGCAAATCGTCACCTTCGATCTTGGGTTGGGTCGAAGGTGCCCGGGTCGGTCAGCACATCGTTCGATTCGCGGCCTTTAGCAGATCGCGGTGACTGGTCCGCCGGCGGCGAGATCACACGCACAGAGGGCCGCGCTGCGTATTTTGTCGCAGCGACTCGCCTTACTCGACCGCCGAGATAGCACGCGACCCGGGCCGCGTGCAGGACTGGCCAGGCAGCATCTTCGCGCCGGAACCAGCCCAGGAGCCGACATAAGACTCGGATCGGTCGAAATCGGCGAGGGTGTGAGATGCTTTCACCCGCACGATGTTTCTGCTCTTGGCTTCGAATCTTGGTGTGACAACTCAGATTCCCCTGCCAGTGAGAGACTCTCGCGTCCACGACACGCACATGCCCAACCACTCGCACGATCATCGGTGGATCAGGGCACTGCGGGTCGGAACCCCAGTACCCATCGCCGCGACGATCGAATCGACATTCGATGGCAACCGAATTTAAGGAGTAAGGAAGGATGACTGCTTCCGAAAGCGACGCACTATTCGACACCCTTTTGGAATCTGCCAAGCGGCTGTCCTTCGATTCAAGAGATCCGCAGGTCTACCAAATCGAACCTGGCGACGACGAACGCCACGGCATGACACCCCAGTGGTCACCCCTTTTCGGCACCCCGATGTGGGAGCGCATGTCCGAACCCGAGCGCATCCGAGTCACCAGAAACGAAGTCGCACAAATCCTGGGCGTCGGTATCTGGCTGGAGATCGGTTTGCAGGTGGCATTGCTGCGGGCGAGCCACAGCGCGAATCCGGCGCGACCGGACGTCAAATTCCTTTTCAACGAATGCGCGGACGAGAACCTGCACTCGTTGATGTTCGCCAATGCCATCGAAGCCATCGGATCGAAATTCTATCCGCGCGACCGCATGCTGGACTTCTTCGGCTGGCTGTTCCGACACATCGCCTGGGACGAAGTAGCGTACGGAATCGTCCTCGCCGGCGAAGAGATCTTCGATGTCATGCAACGTGACTGGATGAGCAGCGACGACGTTGCCGCACCCATTCGCCGCGCCGCCTACATCCACGTTGTCGAAGAATCCCGGCACATGGCATACGCGCGCCGAAAGATCCGTGACCGATTGATCGGGCTCTCCCGCGTTCGGCGATTCACGAGCACCCTGATCATCGCTGCGGGAACGCACGTCATCGCGAAAAGCCTGATCAATCGCCGGATATACGACGATCTCGGCCTCGACTGGGATCTCGTGAAGTCGAATATCGATGACAACGAACACCACCGCATGATGTTCCGCAAGGCCGCGGAACCGTTCATCGAATTCCTGAGCAAAGAAGGACTGCTGAATGTCGGCGCTCGATGGATCTACCGAAAATCGAACCTTCTCTGAAGTAGGAGTCTCGTGACCCACGTCATCTTGGGACATTGCTGCAAGGATGCCTCGTGCGTGCGAGTGTGCCCGCAAAACTGCATTCACCCCGCCCCCGGCGAGGACGGTTTCGCCTCCGCCGAGACGCTCTACATCGACCCCGACTCGTGCATCGACTGCACCGCATGCGTCGATGCCTGCCCCGCCTCGGCCATCAAACCCGAGCACGCGTTGACCTCCACCGAGCTCTCGTACGCCGCCCGCAACAAGGAATTCTTCGCGAATATCCCCATCGCGCCGCGCACCCGACCACCCGTCGTCTTCGAGCTACCGTTGGCGAGCCCGAGCGACAGACCCGAGGTCGCCGTCGTGGGATCGGGACCGGCGGCGATGTACACCGTTCGCGAACTCCTACGGCGATCGTCGTCGATCAGTGTCACCGTCTACGAGCAGTACGACACCGTCGGGGGCCTCCTGCACCGGGGCGTATCTCTCGACCACGTCGGTGTGCGTGCGATGATCCGGCTGTTCGACGTGCCCTTCCAGGACGACCGCGTCACCATCGTTGCTGACACGGAAATCGGTGTGGACATATCGATCGACGAACTCCGAGCGAGATTCGATGCCGTCATCCTCGCGTGCGGAGCCTCACAGCCGCGCCACATCGGCCCCACCATCGCCGGCGGTGGCATCTACCAGGCCATCGACATTCTGGTCGCCGAGAACGCCGGGTCCCAGGTTTTCCGCCCGCCCACCCCTGCCGGCCCTACATGCGTCGTGATCGGCGCGGGCAACGTCGCCTTCGATATCGTCCGGTGGGTCGCGAAAACCCGCCACCGAACTTCCGCGGGCCAACAGGTCAGTGAACTGGTGGTCCTGTCACGGTCGGCTCCGGACTGCGCCGCGTTCACTGCGTCTGCGTTCTACGAGCTTCTCGCCCTCGAACACACCGAGGTACTGATCGACGGCGCCGGTAGCGCGCCCCACGCCGGCACAGACAGCCCGCTGCTACGCGATCTCTTGCGCCTGCCTTCCACCCATATCCACGGCATACACACCGCACCGACCGACACCACAGGTCCCCTACGCATCATCTTGTCGTTCGGCCAAGAAGTCGCCGACCTCACGACAACCCACTCCGGCGCCATCGCGATCACCACGACCGCAGGTCGCACCTTCCACGCGAACTCCGCGATCTGCGCCACCGGATTCACCACCAAACCAATCGACGGCGTCCCACTCGACACACACGGAGTCATACCCAACCGCCGCGGACAGGTCATCTCCGACGAGACGGGCGAACCGCTCGAAGGACTGTACGTCGTCGGCTGGGCGAAACGAGGCGCATCCGGCGGCGTCGGCGACAACCGCACCTGCGCAGCCGAAACCGTCACACAACTCGTCGCCAACTTTCGCTCGCGGGTATGACTTCCGACGATCACCACAGCCATCGTTCCTGAGGTTCCTCTTCCTTCCGCCGCAACCGTGGTCAAATGTGCGCGCGAACGCACCGAAGAATCGTGCCGGTAGCCTCACCCCCTCTACAACGCTCATTCCGTCGCACGCTTGTCGCCTACCGACCGGTGACCAACACATCGAAATCCTCGAAAAACGTTGAACAAGAAGATGTTTATCCAAACTGGCGCCCCGTGCGGACCAGGCCGCCACCCACATACGACACAACTGCCTCCAGCCCACGCCACCAATCCTCGGTCTGCACAATTGACCGGTGGCAGCGCAGTAACCAAACCGCGTAAAGACCTGGATCCGCCCCCATGCGGATCGAGAAGGGGTATGACAGCTATCCGCACGTCCGATCAGTGCAGACGTGGGACGTAACACCCACGTCAGACGGGACGAACCGCGTCACCGCCGGCCTTGCCGCGCACGTACCGTCGAGGTGTAGACATCTGGCATCATCACCAGCGTTTACCGGCCCCGTCGGTCCCCTGTCCTGTGTGAGCATCGGGGTCACCCGACGAGGTTGCGGCGCGGCACCCCCCCCCAAAAAAACTGATTACTCACCAACCAGTCTCGTACGAAACGCACCTGAGAACTTCCACGACGACAAACTCGTCGCGGTAGAGAACAACCAACAACACAGGCTGCGCGCCTGTGCACCGATCACCGATCACCGATCACCGAAAGCCCTGGCAGGTGCGGTGACCACCGCCAGGGACAGCTGACCACCGACAAGGACCTGTGACGTCGATGGTCCTTGCGCGTCGAGATCCCTGCACAGGCTGCTGACGAGGAAGCTGTCTTGCTGGGCCTGTTGATGCGCAGTGTGCAGGTGCGCGATATCGGACTGTTCGATGTGCTGTGGGCACGGTCAAGTTTCATGTCGCAGCGGTGCTGAAGAAATTGGGCGCCGAGAGTCGGTGCCGCCGCTGCAGTGGCGTCAAATCCGCACATTGAACACATGACCAGGTCGAATGCAATCCGGTCGGTATCGCGTATCGGCCACACAGTGTCTTAGGTATGCCAACCCTAGGGGTAACATCACCCGACGAAACGAGTCGGGAGCGTTCCCGACCACAACGGGACGGATGGATATGCGCACGCGATTCGGACGGATTTCTATGATTGCGGCGGCTATGGCCACAGTCTTGGCTGTAGCCGGGTGCTCGAGCTCGAACTCCGACAAAGCAACGGAATCCAGCGCTGCAGGCACTCCCGAGTCCATCACCGTCTACAACGCTCAGCACGAGTCGCTGACACAGGAGTGGGCAGACGCGTTCACCAAAGAGACCGGGATCAAGGTCGAGATGCGTCAAGGCAGCGACACCGAACTGGGTAATCAGTTGGTCGCAGAGGGCGACAAGTCGCCCGCTGACGTATTCCTGACCGAGAACTCGCCGGCGATGACGCTCGTCGAAAATGCGGGACTTTTCACCGAGGTGAATGCCGACACCCTTGCACAGGTTCCCAGCGAATACCGCCCGTCGAGTGGCAACTGGACCGGTATCGCCGCTCGCTCCACCGTCTTTGCGTACAACAAGGACATGCTGACCGAAGATCAGTTGCCCAAGTCGCTCCTGGACTTGCAGAACCCAGAGTGGAAGGACCGCTGGGCAGCTTCACCGTCGGGCGCAGATTTCCAGGCGATCGTCAGCGCGCTGCTCGAACTTAAGGGTGAGGACGCAACCAAGGCGTGGCTCGCCGGTATGAAGGACAACGTTCGCACCTACAAGGGCAACGGCACCGTCATGAAGGCTGTCAACGCAGGTGAGATTCCCGGCGGCGTGATCTACCACTACTACTGGTTCGGCGATCAGGCCAAGACCGGCGAGAACAGCAAGAACGTCACCCTGTATTACTTCAAGAACGAAGATCCGGGTGCATTCGTCAGCGTCTCCGGTGGCGGAGTTCTGAAGTCCAGCTCGAAGCAGGATGCAGCGCAGCAGTTCCTGAAGTTCGTCACCGGCAAGTCCGGCCAGGAAGTGCTGCAGAACGGTACGTCGTTCGAGTACGCCGTCGGTAGCGACGTACCGGCCAACGCGAAGCTGGTTCCCCTGGCCGATCTGCAGGCGCCGAAGATCGATCCGGCCACACTCAACAGCCCGCAGGTGACGCAGCTCATGACCGAAGCCGGTCTGCTCTGAACCTCGGATTGAAGGACCGCGTGCGGTCGGAGCGAACGAAAGTTCATCCGACCGCACGACGGAACCGCCCCTCGCTTCTTCTGGCCGTAACCGCCCTCGTGGTGGTTGCGGTTTCGTTCGTTCCTCTGGGTTACGTGATCGCCCAGAGCATCGACACGGGCTGGGATACCGCTTCGGCGTTGCTGTTCCGGCCGCGGGTTCTCGACTTACTGGTCAACACCGTGCAATTGGTGATTGTCACTGTGCCGTTGTGTGTGGTCATCGGTGTTGCTGCCGCCTGGCTGGTCGAGCGCACTCGAGTATTCGGCGCTAAGATCTGGGCAGTTCTCCTCGCCGTGCCGCTAGCCATACCGGCGTTTGTCAACAGTTACTCCTGGGTGACGGCGATTCCGTCGCTCGGTGGACTGCACGGTGGGGTGCTGATCGCGACCTTGTCGTATTTCCCGCTCGTGTATGTACCGGTCGCTGCGACTCTGGGACGGTTGGATCCTGCAGTGGAGGAATCCGCCCGGGCGCTCGGACTGGGGCCGTGGCGTGTCTTTTTCCGAGTTGTGGTGCCGCAGTTGCGGCTTGCGATCTCGGGCGGTGCACTGCTGGTGTCCTTGCATCTGCTCTCCGAGTACGGCGCCTTCGTCTTCATCCGATTCGACACGTTCACCACCGCGATCTTCGAGCAGTACCAGTCGACGTTCAACGGTTCTGCAGCGACGATGCTCGCCGGAGTTCTGGTCCTGTTCTGTCTGACCCTGTTGGTGATCGAGTCCGTTGTCCGCGGGAGTGCGCGCTATGCACGCATCGGTTCGGGTTCTGCCCGACGCATGACACCCGCCGACCTGGGTTGGCGGTACCAACCGCTCGCACTCGTATTTCTTGCATCGACGATCATTCTGGCCGTAGGCGTTCCGGTCGCGAGTGTTCTTCGGTGGACCATCCACGGCGGGCGCGAGGTGTGGAAGTTCGACGAACTGGCGGAAGCCCTCGGTCAGACCCTGGGCTTCGGGCTTGCCGGTGCTCTAGGCACCTGTGTGCTCGCGTTCCCCATAGCGTGGATCTCCATTCGCCATCGCGGCCGGTTCAGTCGTTTCCTCGAAGGCGCAACGTACATTTCGAGTTCCTTGCCCGGAATCGTCGTCGCCTTGGCATTGGTGACCGTCACGATCCGGTACCTGCACCCGTTGTATCAGACCGTGGGTATGGTCATCGCCGCCTACTGTCTGTTGTTCCTGCCCCGAGCCTTGGTAAATCTGAGAGTCGGACTGTCCCAAGCTCCGATGGGACTCGAGGAAGCCGCCCAGTCTCTCGGAGTTTCACCGTTGTCGGCGTTCTTCCGTGTCACACTGCGTCTCGCCGCTCCCGCCACGGCGGCGGGTGGAGCATTGGTCTTCCTCGGCATCGTGAACGAGCTGACCGCCACTCTGCTGCTCGCACCCACGGGAACTCGCACTCTGTCCATGCGGTTCTGGTCACTGAGCAGTGAGATCGACTACGCGGGCGCGGCTCCATACGCACTCATGATGATCGTGCTGTCACTACCGATGACGTACCTGCTCTTCACCCAGTCCAAGAAGGTTGCCGGCTTATGACACACGCGCTCGAAGTTGCAGGAATCGACAAGTCGTTCGGAACCACGAAGGTATTGCGCAGTATCAGTTTTGCCGTCGAATCCGGATCCACGACAGCCATCGTCGGGCCCTCAGGCTGCGGCAAGACGACACTACTCCGGATCATCGCTGGCTTCGAGAAGCCGGACCAAGGCAGCATCTCCCTGAACGGGCGAGCAGTCGCCGGCACCGGATGGGTTCCCGCACACCGCAGAACAGTCGGGTACGTCGCGCAGGACGGTGCACTGTTCCCCCACGCGAACGTCGCTGCCAACGTGGGTTTCGGATTGCCCAGGCAGGCGAGGACAAAGTTGCGGATCGCGGAATTGCTCGAGATGGTCTCGCTGGACGAGTCCTACAGCTCGCGTCGCCCCGACCAACTGTCCGGCGGACAACAGCAGCGAGTTGCATTGGCACGGGCACTTGCCCGCGCGCCGGAACTGATGTTGCTCGACGAGCCGTTCTCCGCACTCGACGCCGGACTGCGCGTGACCACTCGGCGCATCGTCGCTGAGGTTCTGGCGAAAGCGGGCATCACGACAATCCTGGTCACGCACGACCAGTCCGAAGCGCTGTCTTTCGCGGATCAGGTAGCTGTCATGAGTGCGGGCAGACTGGCACAGTTGGGCACGCCCCGCGAGATTTACGACGCCCCGATCGACGTCCCGACCGCAGAATTCATCGGAGATGCCGTGGTCTTGCCGGCGATCGTAGAAGGGAACACAGCAACGTGTGCTTTGGGTGAGGTTGCCTTGTCGCGGAGCACGAATGCGGCCGCGATGAGCGGCCGGGCACGAATCATGCTCAGGCCGGAGCAGATCGAGATCACCGCCGGCGAAGCCGGTGTCTGGGGCAGGGTCGTTGATGTGGAGTACCTGGGTTCGGAAGCGTTGGTGGGCATCGATCTCGACGATCGCGGGGCTGACGACGTGCCGGAACGGGTGACGGTTCGCCGATTCGGAACCAGCAAATTAGCCGTAGGTGATCGCGTGAGCATCCGAGTCCTCGGCACCGCAATCGCGTACACATCGTGAACCGCAGTTAAACACTTCGGATAGCGCGTCATTTCAGCCAGAAAATGTATGCATGGACATTGCCAAGGTTCAGTTCGACATGTCATCAGTGCGTCTATGAAGTCTCCGAGTTACTTCGGCATCACGGAATGCAAGCCGGTAGACGCCGGTCCGCTTCTACCGCATCCGATGCAATCGTGTCCCACTGTATGGCGGGGCGATCGTCTCGACCGCTACTCGGGCCTCTTGACCTGAGCGGCTGGTGCGGCGCGCTCGGCAGCGAGTGCTGCGATCCTCTATGTCAACCGCACCGGCTGCTCGTGGCGGCAGCTCCCGCACGACTTCCCGCCCTGGCAGACAGTTTTCGCGTATCTCCCACGATGGAACGAGTCCCGGGTGACCAGACCGCATCCACGCCACGCTGCAGGTGAAGCTCCCTGACCGTAGCGGCGGGGATCCGATGGCGGCGACGGGGATCGACGCGCATGCAGTCGAGGGCGCCGACACGGTCGGCGCGGACTCCCGCGGATGGGGCGGGAGGAAACGGGTCAACGACAAGAAGTGACACGTGGTCACGGACTCTCTAGGCCTGTGGGTGACCGCGGTGAGCGTGCACGACCGCGGCAGTGGGCGCTTGGCGTTATTCCGGGTGACAGTGATGCCGTCGATGGTGTTGGCGTCGATGGTGTTGGCGTAAGCAGACGGCGGCTACGCCAGACGCCTCGTCGCGTGGGTCGCGGAGCATTGCCGGAGACGCTCGATATTGTGCGGAAACCCAAGGGCAGATCCGATTCAGTTTGCTGCCACACCGTTGTCTACTAGAACGGACCTTGGCGTGGATCGTGCGTTTGACATCGACTCGACCACGTCGGCGAAGCAAACGCATACTCGCCAACTCAACCACGACGGCGTAGGCATTTCCGAGGACTATAAGAAAGTAACGGGTGATCGACGTCGGGCACCGCGGATCGGAGGTGTTGCGCGACATCCGTCGTCGGCCCCGCAGTCCCGGAACCTTCCTAATTTCAGGGGCGGCCCAGGCGCACCCGGACAGGAGCGACAACTGACAAACGCAGCACCGCAGCAGCGCCCGTCCTCGCACTCACCCGGAGGCACACGGGTCACCGTCGCGGATCGTAGTCGGCGGTTGAAGCGTTGTCCGGTCGGGCGGCCAGGCGGGTCGTCTGCTGCCGGGCCCGCAAACCGTTGATCAGCAGCGGCGCAATGGAGATGACAACGATCATGATCAGGATCACTTCGATGTGCGCGCGTACGAACGCGATCCCGCCGAGCAGGTAGCCCAAGGTCGGCACCCCCACTCCCCAGGCAATGCCACCGATGACGTTGTAGACGGTGAAGGTGCGATACCTCATCCCGGATGCGCCAGCCATCACCGGCGCGATCGTGCGAGCGACGGGGACGAATCGGGCCAGCAGGATCGTCCGCGGCCCGTAGCGGTCGAAGAACCGCCGCGACTGCTCGAGTTGTATCGGCCCGATCCGTCTGGCGCTGGGACGATGAAACACCGCGGCCCCTGCCCTCCGTCCGATCAGAAAACCGAGTTGGTCGCCGACGATCGCAGCGACCGGAACGGTGAGCAGCAGCAACCACAACGGGGCGAACGGATGCGGCTGCGCGGCGAAGACACCGGCGGTGAACAGTAACGAGTCGCCCGGTAGGAAGAAGCCGACGAGGAGGCCGGTTTCGATGACGACCGCACCGAGGACCCCGAGCAACCCCAGGGTGCCCAGCAGCGTGGAAGCGTCCAATAATCCAAGTCCCAATGCCACGTTCATGCTGCTGGTCCCGTCATCGTCGAGTTACTGCGGCACAGATCGGTGGTGCCCGTGTCAGTGGTGGCCGCGTCCGAGTGTCCGGTGCGCCGTCCGTGGGACTGGCCCATCCAGGCCGAGTAAAGCGCACTGCCGATCACCGCAGCGAGGCCGCCGAGGAGCATTCCGCCGATCACATCGCTGAGCCAGTGTTCACCGAGGTACAGGCGGGTAACAGAGACCACCACAACCACTGCTGCTGCCGTCACCAGCAACACGGCACGCCGGGACGGCGACCAGGAATATCCGAGTATGAGAGCGGCCGTCACGAACAGCGCCATCGCCTCTGTCGCATGCCCAGACGGAAAGGAATGGTCTGTCTCGAGCAGAACCTGGGAGGCGATCGGGGGACGGGCCCGCCCGACAACGGTTTTCGTCACGGTAGAGGCCAGAGCGGCCGCACCGACAGTCCCGATGAGAATCAGCGCGGGGATCGGCGAGCGGGCTCGCCGGGACAACAGTGCACCGATCACGAGCGCGAGGACGATGGTGCCCACCGGGCCGCCGGCGTCGGTAACAGCGATGGCCGGCCCGGTCACCCAGGCCGACCTGTGTTCGGTGAACCAACCCAATACCGCCGGGTCCACGCTGGTCAACCAGTCCCCAGCTTTGACCTGATAGGCCAGCGCGACAAACGCCGCCGCTAATCCGGCGCTCTGCAGGCTGACCAGCACCGATTTGGCCGGACGGTGATCTCCTGACAGGCTCCGCCAGAGCGACGCACCCAGGCACATCGCCGCACCCGCGACCAGAACCGTCAAGGAGAGGGCTGCGCCGCCACCCTGATGTATGTCGGCAACCAACTCGTGGGACTGCCCGATCAGAGCCATGAGTTGACCGTTTCGCCGTGCGTCGACTTCGATGACATCACGTGGTGTTCTTGTTCTCTCACCACCGCAGTATCGGATTCGGTAGCTGTGGAACCGCTGAGAACCGGACGGCGATCACTCTCCGCCCGGCCGGGACAGAAACCGTCGACACGACCAAGTGCTCAGTCCTTCTCAGGCCATTTTCAGCATCGTCTCCCTACCGTCGGGATCTGTGAGCGAGACAACGAGATCTACCGACATGACCACCCGTGTGACGCTGAGCAAGGTCCCCGAGATCACAGTCTGGTTCTGGGTCATCAAAATCCTGTGCACGACAGTAGGTGAGAGCTTCGCCGACTGGATCAACATGACGATCGGTCTGGGCCTGCATACGACCGCCCTCATTTTCACAGTCGCACTCGCCGTTGTTCTTGTATGGCAACTACGCCTCGACCGCTACGTGCCACTCGTCTACTGGCTGGCAGTTGTGGTGCTCAGTGTCGCCGGCACGCTCTACACCGATATCCTGACCGACGATCTGGGTGTGCCGCTCGCAGTGAGTACGACCATCTTCGCGGCGGCGCTGACGGTTGTTTTCGGTGTGTGGTACGCACGCGAGGGAACACTGTCGATTCACAGCATCGTCACGGTGCCGCGGGAATTGTTCTATTGGCTTGCCGTTCTGGTCACGTTCGCCCTCGGCACAGCCGTCGGCGACTGGACACTCGAAATCACGGGGTGGGGGCCTGGTATATCGGTCCTACTGCCGGCAGGGTTGATCGTCTTGATCGTAATCGGCTGGCGGCTGGGCGCAAACGCGGTGCTCTCCTTCTGGCTCGCTTACATTCTCACCCGCCCGCTAGGTGCCAACCTCGGCGACTGGGTCGCGTCCTCGTCGACCAATCGTGGTCTCGGTTTGGGGACGGCGCTCACCAGCACGGTCTTCCTCACCGCGATTGTTGCCACAGTCATCTACCTCACGGCTACCCACAGTGACGTCGTCGAGGAACGAGAACCCACTCGGCCGTCCGGAACCCCGCATCCAGGTCGCGAACGGATCATGCTCGGATACTATGGCGCGGTCGCTGTCGCTGCGGGCGTACTGCTTATCTGGGCCTCTACGCAGCCGCACGAGACGTCGGCGACCGAAGAGGAAACCGGCACGGCGTCGATAACTACGACGCTTACCCCGGGTCAGGTGAGCGCTCATTTCCCGGCCGCGGATGTGACAGACTTCCGCACGATCACGCAGGACACACTGACGAAAGTGCACGCCGGTGACCACACCGGCGCGGTTGCACGGATCAAAGACCTCGAAACCGCATGGGACGACGACGAAGCGTCGCTACGCCCCTTGGATGAAACCGCGTGGGTCGTACTCGACGGCAGGATCGACAGCGCCCTCAAAGCGGTGCGAGCGAACACACCCGATTCCGCAACCGAAACTCAAACCCTCACTGCACTATTGAACGAACTTCAGTAGACAACGACACACACGCAATGCGGCGGCCAGTCGCCGACATGAACGCCCTTGTGAAACCAGCGCCGGGGCAACTCCTCAGCTCTTCTTGCTGTCCTCTGGTTTGATCACGTGATGAACAAGACCAATGTCTGGGCACCAGCCTTGGTCGTCGCATTACTCGTTGTCGGATGCAGTTCGAGTGATACGCCCGCGACTTCCGCTCAATCGAGTGCAAGTGCGCGCCCGTCGCCCCTGGTGGTCCCCGAAACACAAGACTCGGGTCAACACGGGATCGTGGTGCCGGGAATCGCCACCAATCCCACTCGGATGGGAGCCGAATCGATCAGCTTCGATCTTCCCGGAATGAGCTTCGAGGAGGCGGTGCAATGGATGGAAACGCACCTACCCGTAGACAACGCCATCGACGCCATGATGCCGTGTCGTACGACGCAATCGTCGAGAATGCACAGTTGGTACTGGCGCGATGGTGTCGATGCCCACATGCTCTCCGTGACAGTGTTTGCCACACCCATCACCAAGGTCGGCATCTTCGGCGGCACCGACCCAGTCGACTGTTGAGACTCGACGGAAGTCGCACTCGGCCAAGGCTTTCACTACGGTTGCGAAACGCAACGCAATCGGCGACGGGCACTGAACCCCGCTACCGATGGCAACCACAAGGGCCGGATTCGGCGACCCGCCGTCACGATATCGGTCACCGTCGAATGCGTAACAAACGAGGCGAGTGCCATGAACATCAGTGGGCGCAATCTGCCCTGAAGATGCGCTGAGAGCAAGTCGCGCTCGTACTCACACCTGACGTACTCGTGTTCTACACCAAACGGTGAACGGAGTCGGAAATGCGAGTGTTGGTTGTCGAGGACGAAGTACGACTCGCGGAAATTCCTGGACTTCTGGGAGGGTTCCTTCGAGCGACTGCGCATGTGTTTGAGAAGATACGAGTTTCCTGCCGCCGCCAAGGTCCACGCGCCCGACACCCGAAAACGTCGGTCTCTGCACACCACGTGCATTCGGTACCCGACGCCGCGAACAGTCCTATTCTCGCGGAGTGTCCAGATCGGCGAGTCTTCGGTCTACGTAGCCGAGGTATACGTAGCCGCTGTCCCAGACCGAGCGCGAGATCCCCAGCGTGATCGCAGGATTCGAACCAGACCGCACCACATCACTCGGCACCACATTACCTAGTCCAGTCGGGCGGCCTTCTCGACCAACAGGATTCGCCGCGCAACCTCGATCTACGTCTGCGGGTCCACGCGAGCCCTATGCGACGTCGATCGGGTGGCCTTCTCAGCATTCTCACAGCCGTCACGGCGAAGACTGGCCATATGTCTGGAACGCTCGACATGGTGCGCGAGCTCGTGACGGAGGTTCGAACCGAGTCAGCGACCGCGGAGGTAGCACTCTGGACCGTCTCGGTCTCTGTCGCGGCCTACGTCGGTGCAGTGTTCGGGAGCCGGCAAAACCGCTCGCGCGGTGCTGGCGCACTCTCTGCCGCACACGGTTGGGGTGCGATGCGGTTCGCGGCGTTGGCGGCGATGTTCACCCTCGTGACGGTGCAGGTCAGCACATCGGGCTGGTTGACCAAGGCGGACGCTGCGACGCTCGACTTGTGTGCCGCGCATCGGTTCACCGCCGCGACACCGGTGGCGGTAGTGATCACCGACGTCTCCAGTCCGGTCGGGGTCGCGATCATCGCGGTGGCCACCGCGGCACTGGTGTCGTGGCGTCGACGATCGTGGGCGCCGGGGGTGCTGATCGCGGGCACGGTGGTATCAGCGATGGCGGCGAACACTGTTACGAAGATGATCGTCGGACGCACGCGGCCACCAGATGCCGCCGAATTCGTTACCGAGGTCGACTTGTCGTACCCGTCGGGGCACGTGACCGGGATCGTTGCCCTCGCCGGGGCACTGTTGGTCGTGCTCGGCGCACATGCGCGGACCATTCCCGGTCGTGTTTCTGCCGGGGCTGCGATCGTGTTCGCGGGGACCGTTGTCGCGGGGACCAGGCTCTATCTCGGCGCGTGTTGGCTGACCGATGTGATCGGAGGCGTGTTGCTCGGCGCAGCGGTCGCGACTGCCGCATCCTTGGTTGCCGCGGTCTTCGCGGGCAGGGGCCTGCCGAATGCCGCTGTCGCGCTCGACGACCTCCCTCACCGGACAAACTCCGACCATCCTTGCCGGGCGAATCCGAATATCGCACAGTGGAATCTAGGGGTCGGCCGCACACGTCGACCGGAATCGATCAGGTGATCTCATGCCCGGAATCACAGACCAACTATTCGAATGTCAGATCCGGCTCCGCGGGGCGCCGGCGGACAATCACCTCTCTGCCGTGGTGGTCCTCGAACAGCAGATCAAATTTTTCCTCGAGGCACTGGACAGAGCGGCACCCGGATGGTCCGGTACATCACCCGATTGACCACCAATCATCCACGAAAACAACAGTTTCCGAGCGCATGCCGGAGGTCACCATGTGGTATCGCAACAGCCGCGCCGCGCTGAGCGCGGCACTCTTGGCCGCAGCCCTGGCAGGAGGCTGCGCCCAGAGCCCGTCGACGACCGGCACCGTCCCGAGCGCTTCGTCATCGGTGCTCAGCAGCGCCGCCCCCGAACAGAACTCAGCCGGTGACATCCCCGACAACCAGGTGTACGTGGCGTTCACCTCGCCCGACGGGCTGTTCACCGTATCCGTTCCCGAAGGCTGGTCGCGGAGCACGGTCGGTGTCGACACTGTCTTCTCGGACAAGTTCAACTCCATCAACATCGAGACCACCGCCCGCGCCGATGCACCGACCCCCGCGTCGGCGGCCGCTGAGGAACTCGCCCCGATCGCGGCCACGACCCCCGGCTACATCCCTGGGACGGTGGCCACGGTCCAGCGCAATGCGGGACAGGCCATTCTGATCACCTACACGGCAACCTCGACGGCCGACCCCGTAACCGGGAAAACTGTCAGCGAAGCCGTCGAGCGCTACGAATTCTGGCGGGCCGGCCATGAAGCGGTCCTGACCCTGACCGGTCCGCAGGGCGCCGACAACGTCGACCCGTGGCGCGCCGTGACCGATTCGCTGCAGTGGTCGTGATGGCCGCCGAGCCAGCTGTGCAGGCATCGTCGCTGTATCGGTTCTACCGCGCCGGCGACGAAGAAACCTATGCGCTGCAAGGGGTTTCCGTGACCGCATTGCGCGGCGAATTCATCGTGGTCGCCGGACCGTCCGGGTCGGGAAAGTCCACCCTGCTCGCGTGCCTGGCCGGGATGGACGAGCCCGACGGAGGAAATGTGCGCATCGCCGGCCAGCGGATCAGCCACCAACCCGCGCCCGTGCAGGCACGAATACGCGCCCGTCATGTCGGGATGCTCTTTCAGAGCGCGAATCTCCTCGAACACTTGACTCTGGCGGAGAACATCGCCCTCGTGCGCGGCCTCGTCCGGCGCCCCGATCGCGTGGACACCGTAAGCATGCTTGTAGAACTGGGACTTGCCGACCACGCCAGGGCATACCCGAGCCAACTCTCCGGCGGCGAACTGGCTCGCGCCGCACTGGCGGTCGCGCTCGCCAATGCACCGACCGTCCTGCTCGCCGACGAACCTACCGGCGAACTCGACAGCGTCACCGAATCTGCGGTCCTTGATCTGCTTGCCGGCGTCGCCGGGAGTGGCACCGCAATCGTCGCGGCCAGCCACAGCGTGGCAGTGGCTGCCGCAGCGACACGGGTGATCACCCTCGACAACGGGAGGGTGATCCCATGACCGGACACAATTCGGGCGCCGCCGCCGTCGATCCGACCGCGCCGCGCATCGTGGTCGAATGCATCGGGCTCGGCCGCACCTACCGCACCGGCGCGGCAGCAGTGACGGCCATACGCGAGGTGAGTTTCGCGCTGCCTACCTCGGCTCGGGTCGCGTTGGTCGGCCCCTCCGGATCAGGAAAGACCACACTGCTGCATCTGATCGCCGGCCTGGACACGCCTACTACCGGCACTGTGCGATGGCCGGCGCTACGCGACATCCGCCGGGGCAGGGCCGCCGAGGTCGGGATGGTGTTCCAGGGCCCGAGCCTGCTACCTGCCCTGGACGTGACCGAAAACGTCGCGCTACCACTCCTGTTCGCCGGCCAGTCCGCGGACAAGGCGATGCAGCACGCGGGCCTCACTCTCACGCTCCTGAAGATCGGCGAGCTCGCCGACAAGCTGCCGGACGAACTCTCGGGCGGACAGGCCCAGCGGGTCGCGATCGCCCGGGTCCTCGCAGCCCGCCCCAAACTGATCCTCGCCGACGAGCCCACCGGGCAACTCGACCACGACACCGCGGCCAGGACCATCACCGTGCTCCTCGAGACCGCCGACGCGATCGACGCCGCCGTGCTCATCGCCACTCACGACCCGGCCGTCGCAGACCGTCTCGCCGCACGGTGGACGCTGCGCGACGGCCGACTCGACACCGGCAGCACGGCGAATGCCGACACCGACCCTGGCGCCGGTTCCTCTGACGTCGTCGGCGGAACACCATGAACTGGGTCTCGATCTGGACGCGAGGACTGCTGCGGCGGCGACGCGCTCGACTGGCCGCGACAACGATCGGAGTCGCCGCCTCCGTCGCCCTGCTCGCGGGCATCAGCATCTTCCTCGCCGCCGCGCAGAGCTCGATGACCGATCGCGCCGCCCGCAGCGTCGTCGTCGACTGGCAAGTACAGGTCCAACCCACCGCTACCCCGGCCAGTGTCCTCGACCTGGTGCGCGCCACCGACCGGGTGCGGACCGCGGTCCCGGTCGGATTCGCCCACTCGAGCGGATTTGCCTCCGCCGCCGCAGACACCGCATCCACCACCGGGCCCGGCATCGTCCTCGGGATGCCCGACGGATACCGCACAGACTTCCCCGGCGCCCTGCGCACTCTGACCGGCACGGACAGCGGGGTCCTCCTCGCACAACAGACCGCCGCGAACCTGCACGTCACGCCAGGAGACAGCGTCGAGATCGGGCGCGCCGGCCTGCCCCCGGCGTCGGTGGTGGTGGACGCAGTGGTGGACCTGCCGCAGGCAGACTCACTGTTTCAGACCATCGGAGCTCCGCCGGGAGCGCAACCGGTCGCGCCGCCGGACAACGTGATCGTGATCGACCAGGCCCGGTGGCACACCCTGTTCGACCCACTGGCCGAGGTCCGCCCCGACCTCGTCACCACCGAAATACACGCCGCACTCGACCACTCGCTTCCGAGCGATCCGGCATCCACCTACGGCGTGGTGACAGCAGCAGCTCACAACCTCGAGGCCCGCAGCGCCGGTACGGCACTGGTCGGGAACAACCTCGGTGCAAGTCTGGGCGCCGCCCGCTCGGACGCCGCCTACGCGCAGGTGCTGTTCTTGTTCCTCGGATTGCCCGCTGCGGTGCTGGCGGGCCTGCTGACCGCCACTGTCGTGGCGACCGGGCAGGTGCACCGCCGGCAGCAGCAGGCACTACTTCGGGCCCGCGGCGCCTCCCAAAACCAGTTGCTCCGCCTGGCGGCGGTCGAAGCCGGTGTGGTGGGTGTCGGCGGGAGCGCCGTGGGACTGATCGCCGCAGCCCTCGTCGGCTGGGCTACCTTCGGATCCGCCCGGTTCGGCGCCACCACCACCGGCGCCGTCGGATGGGCCACGGCAGCCGCTGCCACAGGAATGGCAGTGGCGGCGGCCGCAGTGCTGGCGCCGACCTGGCGAGATCTACGACGGATGAGCGTCACTGCGGGTCGAGCCACCGTGACCACCATGGGCTCGCCCCTGTGGGTCCGGTTCAAGGTCGATATCGCGCTGCTCGTCGCGTCCGGTGTGCTGTTCTGGCTGACCAGCCGAAACGGCTACCAACTCGTACTCGCGCCAGAGGGCGTGCCCACCATCTCGGTGTCCTACTGGGCATTCGCCGCCCCCGCACTGCTCTGGGCGGGCGCCGCACTGCTGATCTGGCGCCTGTCCGCCCTGATGCTCGGTCGCGGACACCGCATCATCGGGGCCGTCCTGCGTCCGTACGCCGGATCCCTGTCCCAAACCGTGGCCAATTCCGTTTCCCGCCAACGGCATCCACTCGCCCGAGGAATCGTGCTGCTTGCATTGGCGCTGGCATTCGCATTCTCCACCGCCACATTCAACGCCACCTACCGGACCCAAGCCGAGGCGGATGCGCAGCTCACGAACGGTGCCGACGTCACCGTCACCGAGTCCCCGGGCAATCCGGTTCCCCCTACCGCCGCAACCGCATTGTCGACCGTCCCGGGCGTCCGGGCGGTCGAACCGATCCAGCATCGTTTCGCGTACATCGGCGCCGACCTGCAGGACCTCTACGGAGTGAACCCGTCCAGCATCACCACCGTCACCACGGTGCGCGACAGCTACTTCCGCGGCGGCACCGCCGCCGCCCTCATGGACAAGCTTCGCTCACAACCCGATTCGATCCTCGTCAGCGCCGAAACAGTCAACGACTTCCAACTCTCCCCCGGCGACACCGTCAACCTGCGCCTGCAAGACGCACGCACCCACCAATTGACCACCGTCCCGTTCCACTACGTGGGAGTGGTCGCCGAGTTCCCCACCGCACCCAAGGACAGCTTCTTCGTCGCCAACGCGGACTACATCGCCGCACAGACGGGCAGCGATGCGGTCGGCGCCTTCCTGATCGACACGGGAGGCCGCGACACCGCCGCGGTCGCCGAACGCATCCGAGCGGTCATCGGGACCAGCGCGACGGTCACCGACATCACCACCACCCGAGGCGAAGTCGGATCCAGCCTGACTTCGGTGAACCTCGCCGGTCTGACGCGAATCGAACTCGGTTACGGCTTCATCCTCGCCGCCGCCGCGGGCGCACTGGTACTCGCACTGGGGCTTGCCGAGCGGCGACGTAGTTTCGCGATCGCGAGCGCGTTGGGCGGCAGTGCCCGACAACTACGGTCATTCGTCGTTGCCGAGGCAGGCGTCCTCATTGTGGGCGGCCTACTCGCCGGCGGCCTGACCGGCTGGATGCTCTCACAGATGCTCGTCAGAGTACTCACCGGCGTGTTCGACCCTCCGCCGACATCTCTCACCGTGCCATGGACTTATCTCGCCGCCGTCGGCTCCACACTCGTCGTCGTGATCGTGATCGTCGCGACGACCACCAGTTACTTGGCCCGACGAGCACCACTGACCGTGCTGCGAGAGTTGTGACCCTGTGGGCCGGAGATCTCGCCACGCCGCGCAAGGTTCTCCCCCACCCCTACGCCCGCATCAGCCCGGACCGGCTCCGTACTGCACCTCGAATCAGTCGCCTCCAATGATCCACTTCGTAGCGAAATACTCAACGAGCACTACGGTGCGATCGCCACTGATCCTGCGTCAAAGTTCCGCGCAGTCATCGTCGGCGAACACGACACGTTCGACCCACGTGGACTACGCATCCATCGCGCACATATCACCGGCTACCTAGATCTCGATCACATTGATATCGACTTCCACCAAGATCACGGCTCTCGTTACCCGAGAACGCCGAACCCCCGGCACTCTCATTGCAACCGGCAGGAAGATCGGAGATATCCACGGATAGATCCGAACCGACTATCGCGCCGCCCACCGATGGATCGACACACGATCAAAAACGAACACCCAAACCTCAACACTGACAATCTGTTACAGCCGCATACGAGCGGACGGACAGCCCGAAAAGGCACGCCGAATACCTTCACCGCAGCCAACAAGATCACTGGCTTCGGACCCCACCGTCCGAAGCCGCTCCGCTTGCTGTACCTCGCCATCGCGGGGCAGAGATTCCCAGCGTTCCTGAACGCCGCGATCGGCCGCGTTTGCCGGGGCGTCCCACTCGACGAACGCGCGGTCGTACCTTCGGAAATGTTGACCATCCCCGAAAACTGCGCCTGGCGTTCCGCCCCGCGGCGTTGCCCCTGCCCGATCGCCCGGCCCGTGCGCAGATACGCCGTCAATTCCCTGTTCAGACCTCTTTGCCCTGAGCATGCAAACTGCGGTAGATCATTTCGTGCGACACGTGCATCTCCGGGTCATCAGGGAATTCTTTCCTCAGTGTCGCCGAAATCTGTTCCGGGGAGAAGTCGCGGTGCAACAACGCCTGTACCGCATCGCGCAGGCGGAAGTTGGCCTCGAGTTTCGAGGGTTTCGGTCGCCGCGCGTTCACCCGCGCATCCCGATCCGCCTGATACGGGAGGTACGTGCCACGAAAGTACTTGTGGCGTTGCAACTCACGACTGATCGTCGACACCGCCCGCCCAGAGCGTTCACTATGGCCGTCAACGTCTACCCGTCCTGGGTGTAGTCGACGATGAACTCCCGTTCGTGGATCGAGAGGTATCGGCCGCTCGGCGGCGATGTCACCCGAGAGCGCACACCTCCGCGCTCAGGAACCTAGTTCCAGCCGGTGTCCTCTCGGACTGCCGGACGAAGTACCGGGACGATTCAGATAAACGGGTGACGTGGTCTTCGCAAGGGTCGATCTTCTCGACCCTTTCCGGTCCGAATCCCCGTTTGCGCGGCTGTAAGTTCGCGTACGACAGACTGGACGCCATGAAGCACTTCGGCTCGCCGATTCTGCACCCGTCCCGGTGGAGTGTGCGTGTTCGCTCCACCGTCGCGTCGACGCTCGTAATCGCCTTCTGTCTGGTGATCGCCGGAATCGCACTGGTCTTCGTCCTGGCGAACTCGCTACATCTGTCCGCGCGCGACAGCGCGCAAGGGCGTGCCACGCAGTTGGTACAACAACTCGGCAGCGAAAGCGCGGCAAACCTGGATGCTTCGCTTCTGTCCACCGACAGTCAAATCGGAATCGTCCAGATCGTCGATCCTGATCACCGAATCGTGGCGCAGTCTCCCGGAACCGGGAGACGCCTGCTGTCCGAGCGGATTCTCAGCCCGGACGAGTCGGACATACTCGGAAGAGTGAAGGAGTCGGACGACGAAGACTACTGGCTGATCGGACGAGGCGCCCTGACACCGATCGGCCCGGTCACCGTCTTCGTCGGCGCTGACCGTGAACCAGTTGAAACGGTAGTGACGACTGTTGCCATTCTGCTGGCCATCATCGGTCCTCTGGTCCTCGGACTGGCCGCGTGTGCAACCTACCGCCTCGTCGGCTCGGCGCTCGCTCCCGTGGAACGCATACGCGCTCGGGTGGCCTCGATTTCGAGTGGGCGCCAAGGCGAACGAGTACCCGTCCCGTCCGGAAACGACGAGATAGCCCGGCTGGCAACAACAATGAACGACATGCTTGCGCGCCTCGACAAAGGAGCATTGGCCCAGCAACGATTTGTCAGCGACGCCTCACACGAATTACGCAGCCCGCTGTCCACCATCACCACAGCTCTCGAACTGGCACACCGACGCCCCGATCTCCTCGACGACGCCTTGATCGAAGACGCACTACTTCCCGAGGCGCGCCGGATGCGGCAGCTGATCGAGGATCTGTTGATTCTCGCTCGCTCGGACGAAAACGAACTCGAACCCACCAGCGCCGTCGTCGACGTCGACCTCGACGACATTCTGTTCGCCGAGAAAAAGCGAATCGACGGCATCTCCGAAATCACAGTCACCGCCACTATTGCTCCGATCCGCGTCTCCGGAGATCCCCGAGCATTGACGCGGATGGTGCGCAACCTGGTGGACAACGCCGTGCGGCACGCGCAGACCCAGGTGCATCTCGAGTGCGCCGAAACCACCGACACAGCACTGATCGCGATCGAGGACGACGGACCAGGAATCCCTGCGGCAGAACGCGAACGCATCTTCGGACGTTTCGTCCGCCTCGACCAGCCACGTTCGAGGCAGGGAGGCGGGTCGGGATTGGGGCTAGCTATCGCGTCGGAAATCGTTGCGGCGCATCATGGAACGATCACCGTCAGCGAAAGGGCGGGTGGCGGGAGTCGATTCGAGGTGACAATTCCCGCACCGGAGGACTAAAGGTCAGGCGGTCCCGACAAAACGGTACCCGACGCCTCGTACCGTTTCGATGCTGCGAGTTCCGAACGGCAGATCCACCTTCTTACGTAGGTAACCGATGTACACCTCGACGATGTTCTCGTCGCCTTCGTAGCTGATGTCCCACACGGAGCGAACGATGTCACTCTTCGTGACTACAACTCCGCTGTTGCGCATCAGAAACTCGAGAACGCTGTATTCACGTGGCGTCAGAGTCAATTCGCTTCCCGCTCGGCTCACCTGATGCTTGGCGGGATCAAGGGACACCTCCCCCACCGTGAGTATCGCCGGCCGCTGTGGAGCGCCGCGCCGCACCAGTGCACGCAGGCGTGCAAGGAGCACGACAAACGAGAACGGCTTGACCAGGTAGTCGTCGGCGCCGAGGTCGAAAGCATCGGCAAGGTCGTACTCGCCGTCCTTCGCCGACAGCATCAGGATCGGCGTCCAGATCTCTCGGGCGCGTAGGTCCCGCACGATGTCGTATCCGTGTTTGCCCGGCAACATGATGTCGAGAACTATCACGTCGAATTCGTCATTGCAGGCACTTGTGAATCCGTCGTCCCCGTTATGCTCGACGGCAATCACGAACCCCTCGGCCACCAATCCCCGCCGGATCGTCTCGGCCAGGCGTACCTCGTCCTCGACCACCAGTACTCGCACCACCGGCCCCGTTCGTCGACACACAGATTTTTCGGTGCAACCAGTAGAGCAGACGGTGGTGGTCCCCTGATCGAGTTGCGTTCAGCGTTTCTTCAGCTTCGGATCGTCACACTCATTCATGCTCTGAGCAAGCACAGCACACCCCCTGTCAAACGCCTGCTGATGCTCTTCACCGTCACGGTAACGATCGTCGTCGCTCTCACCCGCCTGTACCTAGGTGTGCACTGGCTCACCGACGTCGTCGTCGGAGCGATTCTCGCGACGCTTGCCGACACTGCCGGCGGGGCCGTCTTCCGCCTCCTGGAAGACCGAATGACACACCCCGCCATACCCCATCCCAAACCCGGAACGCAGCACTCGTATGACACCAACATCAACCGACTCTCCGACTTCGAATTCCCCGAAACCGATGACGAATCAATACAACCGATTACGTGACCGCATCATCGAATGGGTCCGCTTTCACCCAATCCGATTCGAATATCTCGCCAGTTGACGGGATTCAATGTCCGGGAAATTCGCATTTCGTCTTCGAGCACACCCGTGCCCACCGAACGGCTCGTCCATCGCGGCCACAACCTCCCGGACGGCGACTTCGAGCGCCTCGAGCACGACAACGTACAAAGAACGCACTCACACTCGCGTTCCAGACGCGGTGGAGGCATTCGTCGCGAGCCTGCAGGACACTCCGTGGCAGATACCCGCTTTCCGTTCCTCGATCACCACGGCTTCGAGACGCTCGACATCGACATTTCGCAACCCCGACCGAGACGGCAACTCAACTCTCGTTCGACGATCTCGGTGAACGCTACGGAGGAATCACCCAACGCCAGCCTGACACAGGACACACTGCAGGACAAAAACACTCAAACCGGGACGGGTCAGCCTCGCGCCGCCGTCTTCTGTTTGACGACGGTTGCACACTGGTTCTGGCCCCATTTCCGTGTTCGATTCCGAATGAGTCAGCGTCTGAGGCGTATTCGTTTGCGGAGGAACAGGAATTTCCGTCACGCCGGAAATCATCCCGATGCCGTTCACCCGAAGGTCGGAAGCACGCAAGCCCTGGCCTGTCCGCCGTCGGTTCGATCGGCGGCAGGTTCCAACACATCGAAAGCTCCGGACAGCTCGATGCGAGGCGCATCTGGAAGCGGCAGATCGACCTTCGTTGCAACCTTGACTCCCACCAACTGCCCAATCACGTCAACGGCTCTCCCGCCCTCCGACGCACATTTGTCGAGCAGATCGACGGACCAGGAGACGTCCGTGCGCCACCGCGTAACCGGCCCATTCCTCGCTCAGGAAAGTCGACTCTTGTCGTAGATCAGGCCGCAGACAACCGCAAATACAGTGAGAACACAGCGCAATAACTAGCCATGCCTTCAGTCTGTCTGCAGTCGGCGTCGAGAACCACCTTGCCGATGTCGAGGACTGTCACGTGATCGGCGACGCTCATCGCCGCTTCGACGGCCTGCTCCACCAGCAGGACCGCCAACCCGGTTGCCAGATCACGGATGTTCTCGAACGCAGAGGTGCGCGCACTCGCCCACCACTGGCGCAGGGACCCCACATCGCTGCTCGGCGCACTGCTGGTCGATGTCGACGAGGTCACCGTCAAGCGCTGCGCAGTTGCACGGCCCAATCTGGATCAGGCCGCGTCCACTCGATAACGTAGCTCGACCGGCCAGCTACGGCCGTATCGGCGGGCATGCGTTCCTTACAGACTATGCACTCGCTTCGAGGCCACACCACACGTCGGACGCTCGCCGAAACAGGCGCGGAGATGCACGAATACAGACTCCACTCGCGGTCGCATCGACCGAATCGATGTCGACCCCTGACAGATGCAGAAGAAGTACACCCAGGTCATCACTATTCTCAGAACATCCGAACAATCATCTCCCGCACGATCCACGTCCAGCCCGAACGACATGCGGCGCGAAAGCGAAGCCAAAACCAGGTTCCGATCTCGTTCACAACATTTCACTCGACTCCACTCTGGCACGAGTCCTCGTACCCCCGATATCAATTTCTAAACTTGGCACTTTTCGGAAATATTTGTTTCATTCGAGTAAATGTTACCCTGCGTGACTAGCACCTTTCCCTATTTTGTCTCTATAATGCTCGTGGTGACGTGTTAATGCCCACATGGGCATGCCACTTTCTTGCTGATCGATACAGCTATAGAACCGGCAAGTACGCAATACCGAATTATCTCGGTAAGTACCGACGACACGTTTTCGGCACCGAGTCGTCAGGCACTTACCTGTTCGAACATCCCTCCACCAGAAAGGTCCACCCATGTTCGATTTCTTTGGCGCAATCTCAGCATTCATCGAATTCTGCTTCAGCTTCGGCTCTTCCGCCGGAAGCGAAGCCGGTACCGGAAGCGGCAGTGGTAGCGCCGGAAGCAGTGGCGGTGGCCCGACATAAGACCCAGCAAGAACCTATTCAATTGGGGGCTTGATCCAGCGGTCGTTGCGGCTTCCACTCCACAGCGAAGCCGTAACGACCGCTGGCCCGTAATCCTGACATTAAAATTATTCGATAAATCATGTCAGCCGTCGTCACGCAAAAGCGCGAACCCTCGAAGAAATCGTAAATGTACCCGCCAACAGCATTGAATTTATCTCTTCCTGAGTTTGCCTCTTCCTCACCGCCCTACAACCGACCTCATGCCCCGGTGACGGCGTTCAGCCCCGTCCATGCGATTTTCTCCAAAACCCTCGGCGGTTCAACGGGGCCGGATCATCAGGGTCTGATCATCGCCGGTCGACCGCTCAACGCACATGACTTTAAACAGCCTCCACACTCATGGTGAGAGCGGAGGCATATAGACAGCAGATAGCTGGATTCAGCGCATACCTGTGCCCACTGCGATCCGCTGTGACGCAAGAAACGATCTACCGAGATCGAAGCGACATGCGGCGTGACAGACCAGACTTCTCGACCAGGTCACCACCGATCGACCCAGTTTGATCCCAAGTAAACAATTCAGCAGCACTTCCAACGATACGAGCGACCTCGACGCGCCCGCGCTCGAACACCATGATCGGCGGTGCACATGGAGGTATGTTCTTCCGACATGCCCAACCACTTCGACCACCCACACCACGCCGAGACCGTTATCGTCACGGTGCACGCGCACCGCGACAACGCCTATCAACACGTCGAACGACGCGCGCGGCTGCAGTGGACCCACATCTGCACACAGCATGCTCATCGAGCTCACGACGCCGGCCTCCAACTGGCGCACACCTCACCCCATCCCGCGCGCGCCGATCACCTCGAGTACAGATTCGAGGGAACCCTGGTGCTGTGCGCCACCCTCCCGTAGACCGATGCCGACCCCCGACTTGCAGAATTACCCGCGAGATCGCGTACAGACGTTCCCTCGCACCCGACCTGACGCCCGACTCGAGAGGTATACGCTCAGGCAGCCGTCCCGCCGACAGCACGCCATGTCGAATTCGGCGGCCACACCGACTTATCCTCTGCCCAAGAGGGCATTTCGCTGCAACAGAGGCGGCTGATCCCTGAGAGTCGATGCACGACCTCCGTCAATCAGGCGTTGGCGCTGAGCCGCTTCGTTGAGCCGACGTGGCCCGTTCATCGCATCGGCCCGAATTGAACAGTCGATAGCCCCGCTGCCCGAGTAGGATCCGCCCGCTCAGAGGCATTGTCACAGTGACGAACTCGCGGCGGCAACTGGCAGGATACTGTCGTGATACCGCCGCGCCATCGTACGAGCGCCACCGCAACCCGCGCACAAAATAACTATCCCCCAATAGTTTTCGACGACACACCGACACCGGAAATTCCTGCGCACGAGCCGTAATCACCTGCACCTCGGATATCCCGACCACACGATCGCGCACCGACATAAACGACAACCCCCACCTTCGGCACCGACGATCAGGCGCGTCGTCAACACGGTGGAGCGAGATGCCCCTTGACCACGCGCTCCCACCACGAATCGAGTGGGCTCGGTTCGGGCCACACGATCACCTCCCGGTCGGATTCCGCTTCCGCGACTCCGCGAGTGTCATCGCCTAACGAGAGCGGCGGGCAGTGCTCCGGTTCGTCGAATCCGTCGCCCTCGCATACATATCGATCCCGTGAGGCTTCGGCTGCGGACACTGTCGGAGTCCGGGCGCCGCCGGGACCGCCCACTCCCCGGCCACGGGCAGTGTCGAGGATTTCGTCGTCGCCCGGGCACACGTGAGCAAGCCGGTGCTGCCGCCCGACTGCAAGGAAAGGGGGTGCGGTGCGGTCCTGAGTCATTCCGTTGCTCCTTCGCTCGACCTATGGACGTGACCGCGTTGGCGGCACCAATTGAAGCTGAAAATGTGAGTCTTATCACTATGCTTAATTGAATAGTTCCAACTCACAGGTTCCCACCTGCCGACTATTCAAACAACCAAACGTCCAGTACGAGAGGAAAATTCGGACAGACGCCGAGGCCGCGCGTAGTGCTGTAAAACTTAAAAACAACACAAGACATGTGATCAAAACCACACATATTTAGCGCTGGCGCTTACGCCGATTTCAGCTCCTGAAGTCGAGGCCCCCACCCGACCGCCACCTCACAAACAGTGAAGGACACGCATTGCTGCTACCGATGTCACCGACCGATTCGATGTTCCTGCTCGGCGAATCCCGCGATCAACCGATGCACGTCGGGGGCGTGGCCCTGTTCGAACCGCCGGAAGGTGCCGATGCACACGCAGTGCGGGTGATGCTCGACGCTGCGCTCGCCCGCGGCGAGGTGGCACCGCTACTGCGCAAGCGCGCACGGCGATCGGTGACCACATTCGGGCAATGGGGCTGGGAGGCCGGCGTCGACGTGGATCTCGATCACCACGTTCGCCACGACGCACTACCCGCGCCCGGAGGGATCGCCGAGCTGATGGACTTCGTCGCGCGGCTGCACTCCGGTTTACTCGACCGCAGCCGCCCGCTCTGGGAAATGCACCTGATCGAAGGCCTCACCGACGGCCGTTTCGCGGTCTACATGAAAATCCACCATGCCCTCGCCGACGGGGCATCGGCGATGAAACTGCTGCGCAGCACCCTCAGTGAAGACCCCGACACCTCCGGCATGCCTGCGCTGTGGGAGCCGCTGGTCCGCGAGCGAGGCTCCCTGCGCCTGGTCCCGGACTCTTCCACCACTATTGCCGGCCCCCTGGATATGGCCGCGGTGGCCGTGCGCGCCGCCCGCGGCGTGGCCGGGGAGATCTCCGGGATGCTGCCCGCGCTCACCGGCACTCTCGACAGTGCCCGCAGACGCGGCGGCGGACCGCTCTCGCTTTCGGCGCCGAAGTCCATGCTCAACGTGCCGATCGGCGGGGCGCGGCGGTTCGCCGCCCGGTCCTGGCCGATCGAACGCCTACAGCTGGTCGCCAAATGCGCCGACGGCACCGTCAACGACGTCGTACTCGCGATGAGCTCCGGCGCCCTGCGCACCTACCTGAACGATCAGGGCGCACTGCCCGAGGATCCGCTGATCGCGATGGTCCCCGTCTCGCTACGCGACAACGGTCAGAAAAGTAAGGCAGGCAACGACATCGGCGTGCTGATGTGCAACCTCGCCACCCACCTCACCCACCCCACAGCACGGCTCGAGACGGTGCGCGACTCCATGCGTGAAGGCAAGGATGCGATGCGCACCCGCAGTTCGGCGCAGATCCTGGCGATGAGCGCCCTCGGCACCGCACCACTCGCACTAGCGATGTACGGACTCGGTGGCATGATCCGCCCACCGAACGTGATGATCTCCAACGTCCCCGGCCCCCGTAAGCCGCTGTACTGGAACGGCGCCCGACTGAGCGCACTGTACCCACTCTCGATCCCGGTCACCGGGCAAGCCCTGAACATCACCTGCACCAGCACCGACGACGAGATCGCATTCGGGCTGACCGCCTGCCGGCGCACCCTGCCACCCCTGACGCCGCTACTCGAGAACCTCGACGACGAACTCGGCGCCCTCGAACACGCCGCCGGACTGTGAAACTCGCCGCCCTGTCGGCAACTCACACGGACTGGCGTCCGTAACGACACGAGCTCCGGCACATCCGAATCCGCAACCCCGACACAGAAAGTGCACACATGACCACATCGCAATCGCAATCGCAATCGCAATCGCAATCGCACACAATACCCAGGTACGTCGCACCCGGCGGCACAATGAGTACCGCCGAGATCAAGGCCCGGATCGAGGCCATGTTCTCCGGCAGCCCGGCACCCGCTCCGGAGGCACCCCGAAAGAGGAGATTCGCTTGAATATCAACGTGATCGAACTGCTACTGGTGCTGGCCGCCGGAATCGGCGGCACAGCAGCTCTCCAAGCTGCCCTTCGACGCCGCGAGAGCCGCCGCTCGTCCCGCCTAGGGGCAGAGTTGATGCGGCCACACCCGTGACCGACCGACGGCCTGCTGCCACAGGCCGCTACGCGCTCCCTTGCCGAGACGAGGACTGATGAGATCACCGAAAACGATCACCGGCTCGAGGTACCTACTGTTCATCGGACACCCCTCAGACTTGCGTGAGGTCGCGCACTGGGCCGCGATGCGCCAATGGGCGCCGCAATACGAGCTCGAGCTGACCAGAACATTCACCGCCGGGCCGCTCGTATGCGCCATCGCGACCGAGGACGTTCTGGGCGGAATCTGCTCGCCCTCCGAAGCGACGACAATGCAGAAAGTGGTCAGCAACGGGGTACCGTGCACGAACGTATGGCAAGCACCCGACCGAATCCTGCACCTTCTCGATCAACACTGCGTCGCCAGAGGACACGAGCGTGCTCTCGATACGTCAGCCACCTAGATCGCCCCGCCTCCAGTTGAGACGGTTACTGCCTGCGTGACGATAAGTTCCGAACGTTGCGAGCGCGACTGCGGCGCGCGACATCTCGCGGATCGAGAGCGTCGAGAAGCTGAGCGCGCCAAGGCGGGTGATCAACGTGCACTCGGCAGGTCTCAATCAGGCCTTAGGCTTGGCGGAGTCACCGAGCGGAGCACTGATCCACAAACAAGCTGGCCGCTGGTGCACACGAGTTGCGATTCGAACAGGCGGCGCTGCTGGGTTGCGGTGTGCCGACCGGGGCCGGAACCGTCGACGAGGGGTACGAGGCTATGAAGGACTGCTCGCTCCCGCGCGTGATGGGTCTACCTCGCTGAAGGTTCGGCGACAGACGGAGTCGACAAGACCGTCGAAGATGTCCTTGACCCGCAGCCGCGTCTGGTATTCGATGACCCCACAGTGATGAAGAACCTCAAGGGCCCTGAACTGCAGTTACACCGAGGCTCGCGGCCCGTCCCGGTCTACTGGTGCCGACAACAGGAAGGGAGATACTCATGAAGTCGCCGCACACTCACTTCCCTGACCGTTCCGCGTAGCAAGCTGCAGAAAGGAAGCGATATGCCTACACAAACCTTCACACTGCGCGTAAACCCCCAGGACCATAAAGCCTTGGTCCGTCTTGCAGCACTCCAAGGGAAACCTGCAGCAGAACTGGCCCGCGAATTCATCGCCGAAGGCCTTCAACGCGCCCTGGACACGAAGGAAATCAACACGACCATGGACGAGGAGGACCCCATGCTTGAGAAAGCGTCCAAGAACCCCGTCAGGTTCGGGCCAGCAGCCGTGCCATGAGGCTGATCATGGCATCGTGATGGTCGGGTCCGGTTTCGTAGTCGCGCACGCAACGCCGGTACTTGCTGATCCAGGTAAACGTCCGCTCCACTACCCAAACCCGGGGTAGGACGTGGAGACCGGTGCTACCGGTGATGCGTTTGATGACCTGAACCATAAGGGCGAGCACGTGTTTCAACCCGGTCGGCTGCCCTCGGTAGCCGCCGTCGCTCCAAACCATTCGATCACGAAAGAACGCACCCGCAGTCCGGCGAGCACTCGGTGCCCGGCGTCGCGGCCGGAGGATCGACGCCGGCGAACGGGCACCACCGCGAGCAGCAGCTGCGTTGATATCGACGGCGATATGGCGTTTGCGGCCGTTCGTTTTCTTGCCCGTTCCATCCTCGCGTCGACCGGAACACCGTGTCCGCGGCGGGCACCCTCTGGAGTCGGCGATTGCCGGCTCGGGCAGCGGTCGCGTCCGGTGTGCCCCGTAACCGGTCGCGCAGCAGTTCACAGCATCGAGAACAACGATGCGCGCACCACTGCACGCAAACATGCGTGCACGAATATTGGCCGCAAAGCCTGCAAGCAGCGACTCCGGTGAACAGTGAACACGACTCCACTCACTCACGAGAAGCCATCGCGATCTGGAGTGTTCTTTGTTTCGTCGACCAGTGAGCAAACTGCCGAACCGACAGCACATCGACGACCCCGAATACCATCTCCCGAGCAGGCATTTCGGATGTGAAGCAATCGGATGCATCACTTATCGCGTCGGGCACCTCACAGGCGTGAGGTGCCCGACGCACACGATCCGCCTACCCGCCGCTGCCACTCGCCGGGAGCCTCACCCAACGTCGGGTAGAGGCCTTTAGAGTCGTCCGTCTCAATCCAGTGGTGCATAACGAAACGCACGTTCACACGCCCGGAACCCAAATCTCCGGGCAACCGAACATCTGAACGACACTGCCCCGGACGTCCCCCGCGCGCACAACACTCAGACCAGCCTGCCCGTGTCATCGAATCTCAAGGCGCAGAACCACAATCACGCCGGAACACGAGTCCGGACGAGCCGGCGCCCCAACAATGGCCAAGTACGTTTCGACATCGGCTTCCTACTGCCGCGATCTCCCGAATGTTCTTGAAGCGCATCACCGGCCCACCACCGGCTACTAACCCATCCGAGGGAAGTTGAAACAACGACCACCACGTGAGTACCCTGTACCTCTGCCAACTGCAACGTCACAGCGACCATCACGCGAACCCGCCCCTTGAGATACCAGCGGCGGCGTGCGCACCCCCGCCCAGCCTCGCCTCCCCGCAGGGCAGGGCAGGCGGTGATGATCGTGCGTGCCCGGATACCGCAATCGGAGACAGACCATGGACCGCCGCGTCCTCGACAACTGCAACCAAGATTCCACTCCGCATCACCACCGCAACGACACAGTCGTACACGGTGCCGGCGGCCCGTCGGGGCACGGCAAACCACCCCTGGCCGGAACGCGGGCCCGCAGCAAAGCGACGCCGGACCCGGAGGTCATCGCCGCAGTAGAATTCCTTCTAACACAACCGGATTCCGCCGGAATCCGCCGCCACTACCTCAGCCTGATCACCCGTAAAAGCAATCGTGACGGCACAACCGCCGACTACACCGCCGCCGAACGCTACCTCCTCGCCATCGCAACCACCCGTCAACGCACGAACTAGAATTCTGGGCCGCCACCAAGCCCTGTCGACCGACGCCCGTATCCGACAACCCGCGAACACAATCCGACCTCACCGTCGACGCCGCGGGACGCGAACGTCGAGACTTCGATGTCCTCGCGGGTGCAGAATTTTCCGGTTTCTGATCCCGACATACCGAAGCGCATTCGATCACTGATCACGATCGTCCAGGTGTTCTCGCCGAAACGGTTGACGACCGAGTCGCCTGTGCCGGCATGCACAACTCACCGCACGCACCTCCGATAGCGGGCTACGATCAGATGGTTCGACGCAAACACAAAGCGGCGGTGATCTTTCGGAAGCCCGCATCGATGTAGCACACGACCGGTTGCCACGACGACGCTCAGAAACAGCCGGAACGACGACAGCAAAGGCGAATCAGCACCAACTGTCGCCGAAACCACGGCCGAACCCGTGACTGATCGACGCGAAAACACGCCGGGCCGTGATCGCCGCACACTGCAACAGCAGAAGGGCGGAACCACCATGAGAACCTACACAGTCGGCTACTTCGTCGGCAGCCTCTCCTCCACCTCGATCAACCGCATCCTGTCGAAAGCACTCATCCAACTCGCACCCCAAGACCTCGAATTCACCGAAATCTCCATCCGGGACCTACCGCTCTACAGCCCCGACTACGACACCCACTACCCACCCGAAGGCGTCGCACTCAAAGAAGCAATTTCCGCAGTGGACGCAGTGCGGTTCATCTCCCCCGAATACAACCGCTCGATCCTCGGAGCACTCAAGAACGCCATCGACTGGGCCTCACGCCCCTGGGGCCAGAACTCCTTCGATCACATCCCGACCGCGATCATCGGCGCCTCCATCGGTGCGATCGGCACCGCTGTCGGGCAGCAAAGCCTGCGAGCTGTCATGGCTTTCTGCAACGCCCGACAGATGACCGCCCCCGAAGCCTATATCCACTACACACCCGAAGTGTTCGGCGACGACGGCACCATCCACAACGCCGACACCGAAGAATTCCTGCGCAACTACATGACCGAATTCCGCAACCACATCCACCGGGTCCTCACAGTTCTACCCCGCTGACACCGAGAACCGCAGAAGGATCCTTGTTCCTCAACATGCCCCGACAAGTATGGAACTCCGATACGACGTGTGGTGTCACAGCCACGCGAGTGCCGCGACGACAAGCGCCTCCGTTCCGGTATCGAGGGTGGGTTGGATCACCGGCGCAAAAGTGGCCGAGTGATTGACCGGAACATCCTCCGACACCCGACCGGCCACTTCGGCCTGCCGGTAGACATCAGGGTCGATGCCACCGAAACCCCAATACGTGTACGGCACACCCAGAGCGGCCGGAATGTCACTGAAGTCCTCACTCGCCGTCTGCATCGGCAACTCCACACTCCGCTCACCGAAATGCGCAGCGAAGGCAACTGCAACCCGCTCGGTCACATCAGAGTCGTTGTCCGTCAACGGGAAACGATCGAACAACTCGAACTCGGGATCCTTCGGCGACCGTGACGCCTGACATTCCGCCGTCACAATCCGGCGGATCGCCTCGAGAATCGCCGTGCGAGTCGCATCGCTGTACGTCCTGACATTGAGCTCGAGGACCGCATGATCGGCAATGACATTGCTCTTGGCCCCGGCCACGATACGACCAACAGTCAGGACCGCAGGTTCACCCGGCACGGTTTCCCGCGAGATCACCGTCTGCAACCGGACCACGATCATCGCCGCCAACACCACCGGATCGACCGTCGCCTGCGGCATCGACCCATGACCACCGCGACCGTGAACGATGATCCGCATACTGTCAGCCGCGGACAAGACCGGACCGCTCCGCGTACCCACCACCCCCGCCGGAGCCGGCAACACATGCTGGGCAAGAGCGACATCGACCGTCGGCAACAGCTCACCCAGCCGATCGTCGATCATCGCGCGGGCGCCATCGCCGACTTCCTCCGCCGGTTGAAACAAGGCGATCACGGTGCCGTTCCAGTGTTCTCTGCCGTCGGCGAGTAACTGCGCCGCACCGAGCAGACATGCGACATGCATGTCGTGACCGCACGCATGCATGACCGGCACCTCATCGCCGTCCGCAGCCGATGCCACAGCCGTGCTCGCATATGCCAGACCCGTCGCCTCCCTGACGGGAAGGGCGTCCATGTCCGCCCGCAGCAGCACCGCCGGGCCGTCCCCGTTCTCCAGCACCCCCACCACACCGGTCCCGCCGACACCCTCGTATACCGAAAACCCACTCCCCCGTAACCGCGCCGCGACGATCCCTGCGGTGCGATGTTCCTGATGCGAGAGTTCCGGATGCTGATGCAGATCTCGGTAGAGCTCTTCCTGCCAACCTCGGACACCGCTGACACCGGCCAGCACCGCCGCGATACGCCAATTCGTGGCCATCATCTCTCCTTCTGTCGGCGACGCCGGACGTCATCGCACATCCCTGTCAGAGGTGTACCCGGATAAAGCGGACGAATGCCGGTGCTGCCCAGCGTTCTTCACGCTACGCCGCACGGCGGCGAAGCACCCTAAAAAGCGGCGTGCAACCATCAGTCGGCTAGATCGTCCCGCCCGCTGCGTCGGCCACCGCCCGGAGGGCGAGGTGCATGCAGATCGAAGCGCACACCGACCATCCTGACGACGAAACACACCGCCGCCGCCACCAACGCAGCCCCCACCCCGTCATAACCGACACTGTGCGCAACAGCGATACCCGCCGCGCCGATCAAAGCGGGAATCGCATACAGCTCGCTGCGCAGCACCGTCGGGATCCGTCCGATCGCAACATCGCGGATCGTTCCACCCCCGACGCCGGTAATCGCCCCGACGATCACCGACTGCACCACCCCGAAACCCAGCTCGAACGCCTTGTGCGCCCCGAGTACCGCGAACACACTCAAACCAATGGCATCGAGCACGTTGATCGGCATCGCCAACCGCTCCAACCGGAAACTGAGCCCGAAAGCCATCAACGCTCCGATTGCAGCTACGGCCAGATATCGCAAATCGATGAACGTCGCCGGCGGAAGGGCGTCGAGCAACACATCGCGCACCGTGCCACCACCGAGGGCGGTGACCATGCCCAGCGTCACGACACCGACGATATCCAGCCGTACCGCACGCACCGCCGTCAACGCACCGTTCAACGCGAACGCGAACGTCCCCGCCAGATCCAACACCAACAACAACGGCGGTTCAGATGCCATGGCCAAATGACTACCCCATCCGAGACATACGCACACGACACGCGGCTTTGTCCGCGCCGCAAGCGCTGCGACGGGACAGCGACGACGTTCAGCGGTCTGAGCGCTGCAACAGTCGCCCCGCAGGGGATTCGAACTCCGCTGATCACCGAACCACGTGCATCAACATTCCACCATGGCCACCGATGTAGAGGACCTGGCGGATCGGCGCACGTCGAGGTGGAGCCATACCCGGGGAAAGTCTGTCCAAGAACAGCCAGGCTGCTCCGCACCCCGGCATGATTCACCACCGCCCGTGGGTAAACCACCAGGACAGCGCAGCGAAAGAATTGTCCGTCCCGCTGGGCGCACCTCGAGATGCGGAGGTTCCGATGCCCGAGCTCGACAACAACTCACCGCCCACGGGCGGAGATGCAGAACCTGCTCACGGCGACGTAGTCGGGCAACCCCATACCTCCGCCGAGGGGCAACCGATCATCGCTGCAGAACAAGACGCTGCCCGAATCAGCTCACCCGCCCACCCGCTGGGTAAGCCCGGACCGAGCTTCGACCGCAAGTCTCCGTTCATGATCGGAATGGCCGCAGCCGCGGGAGTGGCCGTCACTTACGGCGGGATCGAGTTACTGATCGCAGCACACGGCGTACTCGTCCTCATTGTCATCGCCGCGTTCCTCGCAGCCGGCCTCGAACCCGTCGTGTCTTGGTTGGTGCAACACCGAATTCCCCGTTGGGCGGCTGTGACCG
>NZ_VBTM01000014.1:0-344384 GCF_013277795.1 Rhodococcus sp. MS16 | reverse complement strand
GGCGCAAACCGGGCTGATCTTCATCAACTAACTGGAGTGTTCGCCAGGCACTTCGTACAACCTCGTGTCACTCGCTGTGAAGCGGGAGTCGGTGTCCGTGTCGCTCTGACCTGGAATAAGTTACGCGAAGATCAACACAACACCAAATCGCCTGGTCACAGCGCTGCGAATAGTTAACAGAGGGAAATACTCAGCAAGATCCCCGCTCCCCCGATGATTTTCTGCGTCTCGGATGGTCTGCATCTGTGAAAGGAACCAAACAACAGCGGTTCCACCCGACAGCAAGGAGTACCTGATGTCCCGACTGCTCTTCGTCAACATGCCTGTGAAGGATGTTTCCGCCACCCGCTCTTTCTTTGCCGGGCTCGGCTTCGAGTTCAACGACATGTTCAGTGACGAGAACACCGTGTCGATGATCGTCAGCGATGCGGCGACTGTCATGTTCCTGAACGAGCCCCGATTCGGCGACTTCATCGCGGACGACATCTGTGACACGTCGAAAGCCCGCGAAGCCCTCATGTGCATCTCTGCAGAGAGCAGAGAAGAGGTGGACAGCTTTGTCGATGCAGCCATCGCGGCCGGCGGCACCAAGTGGATGGAGCCTCAGGATCACGGCTTCATGTACGGACGTGCATTCCGCGACCTCGACAATCACGTCTGGGAGGTCATGTGGATGGACCCGGCTGCGGCAAATCCCCAGTAGTGGCGAATCCGCAGTAAGACTGCAACCGTCAGGGGTTGTGCGCGGGTTTCGCGTGCAACCCCTGATTTATTACAGCTCGGCCGGTAGACCGAACCTGGGAAACAGGCTGAGATCGAAGAAGCAGGTCACATGCGATATCCCCGACTCGGTGACGTCGAGAACATGCAGCTGGAAGGCATGGTGAATGCCGTCGTCCTGACGCATGTAGAGCCCGAACGCCGGCTGACCGTTGGCCGATGTAGGTAGTAGACGCATTGCCCCTGGCCCGTCGGCCGGGCATTTGTCCCCGATGAGCTGGCCGATCGCCTCGGGGCCGCGGTACCAACCCTCGAACGGCGGCATTTCCCAGACCGCGTCGCGCGTGAACAGCGCGACGATGGCGTCGACGTCGTAGCTCTCGAAGCTACGGACGTATTCACGCAGCAATGTTCGCGCTTCCCCGGAACTGGGTTCGATGAGAGTGTCTTCGGTAGGCGCGATATTGCTGATCTGTGCGCGCGCTCGTTGTAGAACGCTGTTGACCGCGGTCGTGGTGGTATCGAGGGCTTCGGCTACCTCTGCCGCTTTCCACTGCAACACGTCGCGCAACACCAATACCGCTCGCTGCCTCGGAGAGAGATGCTGCAGCGCCGCGATCAATGCCAACCGCACCGAATCTCGCTGCACCACCATGACGGCCGGATCGTTCACATCACCCAGCGACGAGTCGGCGATAGGTTCGAGCCAGGCGATCTCATTGCGCTCGATCAACTCGTCGGATGGATCCGAACTGGGCGCACCCAACCCTGTCGGAAGTGGTCGCTTGGCGCGCCCTTCCAAGGCGGTCAAACACGTATTCGTCGCGATACGATAAAGCCAGGTTCGAAACGACGATTGGCCGCGGAAACCGTCGAACCCCCGCCACGCGCGGATGAATGTTTCCTGGACCTGGTCCTCAGCATCATGGATGGAACCCATCATGCGATAGCAGTGCGCCAGAAGCTCTCGCCGATACGGATCGGCAAGTGTCAGAAAATCGCTGTCCAACGCCTGATCGACTGTCATTTCCTCAGACTAGTTGCCAAAGCCGAGATACACAGGAGGACTCGAGGCAACAACACATGTCATTTCCTGCCCCACAAACGAGAGGTTCCTATGCACGACACCACATCGATCAGCCGCACTTTCGACGCTATCGCTCTCAAAGAGATGGACCCAGCACTCCTTGCGCTCGCAGTCTTGGAGGCAGCGGAGCGGGCGTCCATTTCCGTCGAAGCCTTGCAGCAAGCGATGAATGTAGCCGCGCTCGCTCACATCGACCAGAACCGCAAGAACGGAATCAAAAACCCGGAGGACCCCTATATCGTCCACCCGTTGCGCAATGTTCTCAGGCTCCTCCGATACGGATGCGTCGATGCCGACGTTCTGGCGGCCACGGCTCTCCACGACACGGTGGAAGATCAACCCCGCGCCGTTATCGAACTGTTGTCCGGCCACCCGACCTCCGAAGAGGACAAATCCTTACTCCAACAGTTAGCGTCACAGGCCATTTCGAATACCTTCGGCAGTCGAGTAGCGAATATCGTTGCAGCCGTTACTAATCCGATCAACGACAGTCAAGATGGAAATACTGTCAGTTATCAGGATCATGTCGTGGCGGCAATTGAAGATCCCGCCGTATTTCTCGTCAAATTCAGCGATTTCGTCGACAACGCGGGCAGCGTGAAGCATCTCGGCGAGCCGACGCGAACAAGGCTGTCCGCCAAGTACGCCCCCCTGGTCCGGTATTTCCGCACGGGGGCAAGCACACTCGGTAACCAGTTGAATCTTCCCCAGTCCGGACTTGACGACATCACTCACCATCTCGACGAACTGGAGGCTCGACTTCCGGTTGAGAGCTCAGATCCCCGCGAGCCCGAAAGCACTTCTACAGCAACGTAACTGGCAGTCATCGCAGTGAGGCCTGGGTTGAACCCTTGCCGCGAGTCACTCGGGGCCGCGCCGGGGTAGATCCGATTAAACCTGTGAGACGCAATTTCCTTGCTCTGCATTTGCGTGGCGTTAACGTACTCGCCAGTAGTACCGACGGGTAACACTGGCCAGTAGCATAGGGCAAATTCAAAACTACTGCGCCAGAATCGAATTTGTTACCCACGAGTATTCGTTTTCGGCCCCGACTCGGCGCTCCGTGATCCGCATCACAACGCCGAAAGTGTCTGTGGCACAGCCAATTAAACGATAAGCGTTACCGCAGTTCACGTTGACTAATATTCTTGAATTCGCCCAGGTGACATGTGGGCGCACATACTGCATCCTTAGATAAACCAGGGACTCCCTGGAGGCAGAAACACTATGTTGCTATTTCGTGATTGGAGCGGTTCTGAGTCCATGCCACAGGCGTGACGCGTGCACTCGGCGTCACCGGACTCACGAACCCACATGGCAAACACCTGCAGATGCGTATCCGGGGGCTAGCAATTCGCATCACCGCAGTTTTTGTCACAGCAGCAGTGCCCACAACCCGGAGCAAGTCAAAACCACAGCATGACGGTATGTGACGCACGATCAGCCCATATCGCGTCGTACGCGACGTATGAATCTCATCAAGGACGGTGGCAGTGACAATGTTCAAACGAATCGCAGTGGTCAATCGAGGTGAGGCCGCAGTCCGCCTGATCAGGGCAGTACGCGAACTGAATGCTGAACACGACTACGGCATTCGCGTCATTGCACTGCACACAGAGGCCGAGCGTCGGGCCATGTTCGTTCGCCAGGCAGACGAGGGCGTAACGCTGCGCAGCACCGGAACCGGCAGTCCGTATCTCGACTACGTCGAACTCGAACGGGCGTTGCTTGCAGCCAAGGCCGACGCAGTCTGGGTCGGCTGGGGCTTTGTCGCCGAAGATCCGGCCTTCGCGGAGATCGTGGCAAAACTTGGCATCACGTTCATCGGCCCCAGCGCCGACGCCATGCGACTGCTCGGCGACAAGGTTGCCGCGAAGATCCTCGCCGAGAAGGTCGGCGTCCCCGTCGCGCCGTGGAGCGGTGGGCCGGTCGACACGCGCGCCGACGCTCGTCGTCACGCACAGGCCATCGGCTACCCGCTGATCATCAAGGCTCGCAGTGGTGGTGGTGGACGAGGAATCCGCAAGGTCTGGGCCGAGGACGAACTCGAAGTTGCACTCGAGCGCACGCAGGGTGAGGCCGAACGTTCCTTCGGCGATCCCGTCGTATTCCTCGAACGCCTGGTCACCGACGCACGCCACGTCGAGGTGCAGATCATCGCCGACAACCACGGCAATGTCTGGGCCCCCGGCGTCCGCGACTGCTCGATTCAGCGTCGCAACCAGAAGGTCATCGAGGAATCTGCCTCCCCCGTCCTGACCGAAGAGCAGTCGGATCACCTCAAAGAGGTGTCGGCAGAACTCGTCAAGGCTGCGGGATACCAGGGCGCAGGCACTGTCGAGTACCTGTACCAGCCCGAGAACAAGCTGTTCACGTTCCTCGAGGTCAACACACGCCTGCAGGTCGAGCACCCCATCACCGAGGTCACCACGGGCATCGACCTGGTCAAGCTGCAGATCCTTGTTGCCAGCGGTGAGGAATTGGTCGGCGATTGCCCGCCCGCATTCGGTCACGCCGTCGAGGCTCGTCTCAACGCCGAAGACGCCGACAACGATTTTGCGCCGGCACCCGGCACCGTCCAGTTGCTGAAGTTCCCCCTCGGCTCGGGCATCCGCGTCGACACCGGAATCGCGGCTGGCGACGTCATTCCTCCCGACTACGACTCGATGGTCGCCAAGGTCATCGCCTGGGGACGCACCCGCCCGGAAGCCCTCGCACGCCTGCGCACGGCGTTGCGGGAAACCACCGTCGTACTCGACGGCGGCACCACTACCAAGTCGTTCCTCCTCGATCTTCTCGATCGTGACGAGGTCATCTCGGCGTCCGCCGACACCGGTTGGCTGGACCGCACCGGCGCTCTGGATTCCACGACGCGTCGCGCCGATGTCGCGCTTGTCGCCACCGCGATCGACGCCTACGACGCCGAGGAATCGCTCGAGCGCGCAGCATTCCTCGCGTCCGCCCGTGGTGGCCGTCCCCGCGCCAACCACGCGATCGGCCGCACGGTCGAGCTGAACTACCAGGGTCAGGCGTACAAGCTGACCGTCGGCCGTACCGGTCCGCACAGCTATCGCGTCGACGGCGATGCCGGTGATGTCGAGGTGGACGTCGATCGGCTCGGCGACTTCGAGTCACGCCTTGTCATCGGTGATCGACGTTTTCACATCGTCTCCGTCGCAAGCCCGTCGCGCTACCTCGTCGAGGTCGACGGCATCAGCCACCAGATCAGCCAGGACGACGCCGGTGTGGTCCGCGCGCCCGCTCCCGCTGTGGTTGTCGCAGTGCCGGTTTCCGTCGGTGACGACGTCGAAGCCGGTTCTACCCTTGTGGTTCTCGAATCCATGAAGATGGAAACCGCGGTTCGCGCGCCGTATGCCGGAAAGGTCCGCGAGGTCCTTGCGACGGTCAACTCGCAGGTCGACGCGGGAGCACCGCTGCTGCGTGTCGATCAGGTAGGCGACGAAGCTGTCACCGAGAAGGCTCCGCGCGTCGAATTCGATCTGTCCGCTTCGACTTCCGGTTCGGACACCCGCTCCGACGCTCTGGCCCAGCTCGAAGCCCTGACCGCGATGATCAGCGGTTACGACGTCAGCGGCAAGCATGCCAATGCGGTTCTCGCCGAGTACGACGCACTGCGCAGCGCTCTCGAGTCTGAAGATCGCGAACTGGTGCAGGCGGAACTTGCCGTTCTGACCACGTTTGCCGATATCTGCGAGCTCTCCCGCAACAAGCCCACGTCAGGCGAGACGGAGAAGGACGAGTCCGTCCACAGCCCGCGCGAGCATTTCCACACGTTCCTGCATTCGCTGGACGTCGAACGTGAGGGCGTCCCGGCGTCGTTCCGCACTCGCCTCGAGCGCGCCCTGCGCCACTACGACGTCACCGATCTCGACGATCGCGTCGCCGTCGAGGAAGCTGTCTACAGACTCTTCCTCGCGTTGCAGCGCATGGAAGCCCAGATCCCGGTCATCGCAGCACTTCTCGAAGGCTGGCTCGCAGGCGACAAGGCACCCGGTTGCTCGGCGCAGGAACTGAACGAGGTCCTCGACCGGCTGATCGTGGCAACGCAGGTGCGCTTCCCGGTTATCGGTGACGTCGCCCGCAACCTTCGTTTCCGGTTCTTCGACGAGCCGCGCATCCGCAAGGTTCGCGAAGACGTGTACGACGGTGTGCGCGGAAACATCGCGTACCTCGAAGAGCAGCCGGACGCCGCGGACCGCGACCAGCGGATCGCCAATCTCGTGGCAACACCGGAACCGCTGCTCGATCTCTTGGGCCGCAAGATCGGTCTGGGTAGCCGTGACGGCGGACCGTTGGTCGAGGTCATCACGCGTCGGTACTACAAGATTCACTCCTTCGAGGACGTGCGCGCATTCGAGCATGTCGACCGCCGCTTTGTCACCGGTAACTTCGACCTCAAGGGTGACGGTCTCCATCTGGTCTCGACCGTAGCCGAATTCGACGCTCTCGGAACCGCTCTCGACGACGTCACCACGATCGCGCAGGACGCCCCGGCCGGTCGCGGTCTGGTGATCGACATCTACCTCGACTGGCCGAATCAGCCGGCCGACGGTGACACTCTTGTCGAGACACTCCGAACTGCGCTCTCTCGCAACGAAACCGTCAACCGCTCACGCCGCGTGACGGTCATCGTCTGCAACCCGAACGGTGATCCGGTCCGCTGGGTCACGTTCCGTCCCGTTGACGGAGAACTGGTCGAGGACCAGATCATTCGCGACATGCACCCGTTGACCGGTCAGCGTCTCGACATGTGGCGTCTGAAGAACTTCAACGGCAAGCGCCTTCCCGCCCCGGAGAACACCTACCTGTTCCACCTCTCCGCCAAGGAAAACCCGTCGGACGAGCGTCTGATCGCGCTGGCCGAGATTCGCGACGTGACACCGCAACTCGACGACGAAGGCCGGATGGTTGCGCTTCCCGCAATCGAACGCACCCTCGCCGCGTGCCTCGACGGTATCCGCCGCGCCCAGAGCCAACGCGGCGACAAGCGTCGTCTTGCCGCCAACCGGGTTGTTCTCTACGTGTGGCCACTTGCCGACGTTCCCGCTGATCGATTCTCCGTGATCGCACAGAACGCCGCCCGCCTGACCGTCGGCGCCGGAATCGAAGAGATCACCTTGATCACGCGTCTCAAGGATCCCAAGGGCGGAGCGCCCGAAGAAGTTGCGTTGCGCTTCTCGTACCGCGCCGGCGCCGGAGTGGTCATCAACAAGACCACCCCGCCCACCGAGCCGCTGCTCCCCCTCGACTCCTACGCCCAGAAGGTGCAGAGCTCACGCGCTCGCGGCACCGTCTACCCGTACGAACTGGTGCCACTCCTCACCGGCAACAAGGGCACGTTTGTCGAGCACGATTTCGACGACGCCGGAGTTCTGGCTCCCGTCGACCGCCCGTTCGGCCTCAACAAGGCCGGAATTGTTGTCGGACTTGTCAACACGCCGACGCCTCGTTACCCCGAGGGCATGACCCGCGTCGCGCTGTTCGGTGATCCCACGAAAGCACTGGGAACTGTTGCCGAGGCCGAGTGCTCCCGCGTTGTCGCTGCCATCGACCTGGCGGAAAAGCTGAACGTGCCCGTCGAGTGGTTTGCACTGTCCTCCGGTGCCACCATCTCCATGGACAGCGGCACCGAGAACATGGACTGGGTCTCCCGCGGCCTGCGCCGGATCATCACGTTCACGCAGAACGGCGGCGAGATCAACATCGTTGTCACCGGCATCAACGTCGGCGCGCAGCCGTACTGGAACGCCGAAGCCACGATGCTCATGCACACCAAGGGCATTCTGGTGATGACCCCGGACAGCGCCATGGTTCTGACCGGCAAGCAGTCACTGGACTACTCCGGTGGTGTCTCGGCTGAAGACAACTTCGGCATCGGCGGCTACGACCGCGTCATGGGCCCCAACGGCCAGGCACAGTACTGGGCACCCGACCTCACGGCCGCGTGCGAAATCCTGTTCCGCCACTACGCGCACTCGTACCTCGCTCCCGGAGAACGCTTCCCGCGTCGGGCGAACACAGCCGACCCGGTCGACCGTGACGTGCGTAGTTTCCCGCACACCCACCCGTCGAGCGACTTCGAGACCGTCGGCGACGTCTTCTCGTCCGTCAAGAACCCGGATCGCAAGAAGCCCTTCGACATTCGGACGGTCATGCGTTCGGTGGTCGACCAGGACCACTCCGTGCTCGAGCGGTGGGCCGACATGGCCGGCGCAGACACCTCCGTGGTGATCGACGCGCACCTCTCCGGATACCCGGTCACCGTTGTCGGCATCGAGTCTCGCGCAATTCCGCGTAAGGGACACTTCCCCGCCGACGGTCCGGACACCTGGACGTCGGGAACGCTGTTCCCGAACTCGTCGAAGAAGACGGCCCGCGCCATCAACGCTGCAAGTGGCAACCGTCCGATCGTGGTGCTGGCCAACCTGTCCGGCTTCGACGGCTCCCCCGAGTCGCTGCGCAACATTCAGCTGGAATACGGCGCCGAGATCGGCCGGGCCATCGTCAACTTCGACGGCCCGATCGTGTTCTGCGTCGTCTCCCGCTACCACGGTGGCGCGTTTGTGGTGTTCTCCGGAGCACTCAACGACAACATGGAAGTTCTGGCCGTGGAAGGATCGTTTGCGTCCGTCCTCGGCGGCGCACCCGCCGCAGCGGTGGTGTTCACTCGCGACGTGAACACCCGCACCAACAAGGACCCGAAGGTTCAGCAGCTGGAATCGGATCTTGCCGCAGCGAAGGACGACACCGAAAAGGCACGCCTGCGAGTCGAACTGAGTGCCCAGCGCATCGCAGTGCGCTCCGACAAGCTCGGCGAGGTGGCATCGGAGTTCGAGGCCATCCACAACATCCAGCGCGCCCGTGAGGTCGGATCGGTGGATGCGATCGTGCCTGCCGCCGAACTGCGTCCGCAGATCATCGCGGCCGTCGAGCGTGGCATGAAGCGCGCAGTCGCGCAGCAGTAATCACAGCAGACAGATGGCCCCCGTCGGATAATTCCGGCGGGGGCCATCTGTGTTTCAGCTCTTGTTCTCGGGCAGCACCAACCGCTCGATGACGGGCGAGGCGACGGCCGCTAGAGTCGTTGCGCCGCACGCACATCCGATTGCCTGTGCCCAGGCAAGCGGACCGAGTGGAGTGCAACCGAGGAACTGGCTCACGACCGGGGTACTGACAAGAATGCTGAGCACCCCAACAGACCCCACAGCCGTCGCGACTACCAGTGGACTTCTCGATTCGATCAAGGTTTGACCGAGCTGAGTACCCACCAACGCCACCAGAGCCACCGTCGACGCACGCCGCGCTCGACCGGTCATCCGGGCAAGAATCCACGCGGACAGAGCACCGGCCGCGGTTGCGCCGCCGCGGACGGCAATGGTGCGCCACAAAGCGTCTGCGTCCGTGGCCGGCGTATCGCTGCGGCCCTCGGCAGTCGGCGTACTCACTGCCAATGCCGCGGCGGGCAACGCATCGGTCATAAGATTGACCAGCAACATCTGCCGCGCATTGAGCGGAGATATCCCGGACAAAGCGCTACCCATCAAGGCAAACGCCACTTCACCCGCGTTACCGCCGAGCAGGACACCCACCGCGGAGCGCACCCGCTGCCATAACTGCGCTCCTTCGTCGAGCGCGTCGATCAGTCCACTGACCCGACCTTCCAGAAGGACGATGTCCGCGGCGCCCCTGGCAGGATCGCTTCCGCTGGACGCAACTCCGATACCCACGCTGGCAGCGCGGATCGCTGCAGCGTCGTTAGCGCCGTCACCCACCATCGCGCACACCGAGCCACTGGACTCCAGAGCATGGACAACCTGCACCTTGTGCTCAGGTGTCATCCGCGCGAACACGGTTCGTTCCGCGACCGCTGCCTCCTTTTCGGTGTGGGACATGTTCTCCCACTCCGAACCGGTGAGCACGTCATCCGGGTCCACGTCCAACCCCAACTCCCCCGCAACCGCTGCCGCGGTCAGTGGATGATCGCCGGTAATGACCCGCACGCCCAGTCCCCGATCGCGAAGTTCCGCGACAAGTTGCCCGGCATCGGAGCGGAGGGTGTCGGAAAGCCCGAGCAGTCCCACCGGCTCCAGATCATGTGCGCAGCACTCTTCCAGAAACTCGGGATCGTGCGCAGCACGCTGCGCGGCCGACTCGGACAGCTCACGCTGAGCCACCGCGATGACCCGGAGTCCGCGCTTTGCCATCTTCTTGACATGCCCTGAGGACACACGCTTTTTCGATGCGGCTGCATGCGAAACGAACTCGGGTGAACCTTTGAGGGCAATCCGATGCCCGATCAGCGCGGCAGAATACGGCCGGCCGGATCGGAACGGCACCATCGCCGACGCTTCCGCATCCTCGAATACAAGTGGATGCGCCAAAACGTCGTCGGCTGCACTGACAACAGCCGCGTCGGTCGAGTGAAAGACCTGATCTCCACTGTTACTCAAGGCACTTCGCGCGGCAACTTCCAGAATCCGATTTCCCCGCCATCCGTCGACCCGCTCTACTGCCGCGACGTGCAGATGGTTCTCGCTCAGCGTTCCGGTTTTGTCGAAGCACACCACGTCCACACGACCCAGCGCTTCGATCGAACGCGGTGAACGTACCAGCGCTCCCACCGAGGTCAGTCTGCGCGCAGCGGCCTGCTGCGCCAGCGTGGCAACCAACGGCAGACCTTCCGGCACAGCGGCAACGGCAACAGCGACGCCACCGGTCACCGCCTGCCGTAGCGCTGTGCCACGTAGCAGTCCTAGCGCGGTCACCAACGCCCCGCCGCCGAGACTGACGGGGAGCGTTTTTCGGGTGAGATCTCGGAGTCTGTGCGTCAATCCCACTTCGGGGCCACGCTGCGGTGCCCGGACATCGACTTTGCGCGCTTCGGTCTGCGAGCCCACGGCGGTCACCACTGCGCGAGCCGCGCCGGCAACGACGGTTGTGCCAGCGTAGATCATGCAGCTTCGCTCGGCCACCGGCACTCCTGGAGTGGGGTCGGTCTGTTTCTCGACCGGCATGGATTCTCCGGTCAAAGAGGATTCGTCGACCTCGAGCGAATCGACGTCGAGAAGCCGAGCGTCGGCAGGCACCACATCTCCGGATTCGAGAACGAGGATATTGCCGATTCTCAATTGATCTGCCGGAACCCGCTCAGGCTCCGACCCGTTCGATACCCGTCGCGCCAACGGCTCCTGCACCCGAAGTAGTTCACGAACAACATGTTCCGAGTGCAGTCGCTGGATCGCAGACAGAGTGGCATTGCCGGTCAATACGGAGCCCACCAGAAATGCATCGATCGGCGAGCCCAGAATTGCACTGGCCGCCGATCCCGTCGCCAGCACCGGCGTCAAGGGATCCGACAACTCGGATCGGACCGCATCCAGAACGTCACGGCCCACCCGGACCGGCGCAGCGACGCGCGCCAAGCTTCCGGATCGTGTTTCAGCCGGCGCCTTCTCGTCGGGCGACGGTAGTTCGTGTAGCACTTCGTCGGTACCCAGTTCATGCCAGTCGTTACGCGAGGAACCTTCGGGTCCTTCGACACCGACTGCCGAGCGCGCCAACCTGAACCCGGTCCACAGCGCGGCGCCGGCCCCGACCGTAATCGGCCCCGGCCCGCGTCCGCGTACGCCGGGAAGCATGACCAATGCACCCAGGACCGAAGCACCGCTGGATAATTCGACGCCGCGTCTCGTCGCCGCCCGCGCCGCCGGCAGAGCATGCAGCACGCGCCATACTCCGGCAAGGTCGTGTTCGAGGATATCCGCCGACGGCGGCGCCCGATCAGGCTCGGCCACACCGATCCTGAGCACAGCGGGCCCGGAGAGGCGGACTGAACTGACCACGCAGACATGTGCGCGGGCTTCCGACAGCGTCGTCAGCGCCGATTCCAAAGCCCGGTCGACCTCTCGGTCGCTGTCGCCGGGAACCTCGAGGAGTTCGTCGAAACCGCCGCGCAGAGACCCGAGAGTGTCGACATCGAGGCTGACGGCGCGCACCCCAGCAATCCGCAATTCCGCTACTACGGCTTGTGCCAACGGTTTGCGGGTGGGACGCACAAGCACATCCGCGCCGCCGATCCGATGCCAGCCAACAGTAAGCTTGTCGTTTCCCAGTTTTCGCCGCGAACGGTTCCAGATATGAACCCGGTCCGAGTCCGCGACACCGCGGATGTCTGCCACCCGAAGCTCCTGTGTGAGGAGTACACGCGGATCGATCAGAACTGTGTCGACCCGGTCGAGCCGCCGAGCGGCACCGGGGTCGACAACCAGCGATCCCTCGCGCTGCCACAGCTCCCTCGTCAGTACTGCGGCAAACGCCTCTCGGGAAATCCGCAACGCCCTCGGCGCCGCAACGCGCACTGCCGTCGATGCGATCTCGGAATTCTGTGTGACAGCACCGATCACAGCACCACTTGCCAACTGGGCCAGCGCTACTCGCTCCGCGTGACGCTCACCTTGCCCGCGGCTCTCACCGTCCGGCACCTCCGACGACACGGCAACACCCCACTCCTGCGATGCATTACGCAGGCTCCAGGCCTCGCCGAGCAGCAGCGACCGCATGCCGAGATCAACCGTCAACGCCGCAGGGGCCTGTGTCACCACGTCGGTCACCGACTTGGCCGATTCGAGGATCAGATCGGTCAATTCGCGCCCGAGCATACGTTCCAACTGCTGACGCAGAGCCGGTTGATGATGCAGGACCGAGACGCCGGCCGCGAGCAACGACGATCCAGGCAGGTTCGGTACCCGCGTCACCGAACCTGCCAGTGCCGGAACAATTCCCGCGGCCGCAATGGCCGTACTGAAGGCCCGTCCGATCAATTGGCGCTCGGCCGTGGATCGAAACGGCGTGGACAGAAGCCCGGTGAGTCCGGCTGGGAACATACTCACGCCACCGGTCCCGGTTTGGTCGTATATTTTTCCGGCGTGCCCACACCTGCCACCTGCGCAGAACCAGGCGTCTGGGCGGCACCCAGTTCCGCTCTCGCAGTCTTTTCGATTTTCTTCGGCTCACCTTCTCTCTCACCGTGACGATCCCGCTCACCGTCGGGACGATCCCACTGCCGTAGCACGACGGCCGCGCCGCCCACGCCCAGTAGGATCGGCCACTCGACCAAACCGGCAGCACCCATCGCCGCGAGCGTGAGAACAGCCGTCGGCGTCGACTTGCTACCCGCTCGCATACCGTTGCGCATGCCACCAACCGCGCCCCGGATTCCGCCGTTCACTCCTCCGACAACGCCACCACCCACGGCTCCCACCGCACTGGTGGTCACGCTCGCCGCGCCCGTTACTACCCGCGTCGCTTCACTGACCATCGACATCGGACTCTCCTTCTCACAGTCCGTCGAACAAGGTTCATTACCAATTGGCCATACCCCACACCGCCAGAGGCAATCACGAACAGCAACGATTTCGACCCGCTCTCCGGACGCCACACCCCCTACGGGACTGCTACGCGGTACGGTTCGAACGTCGGCGAATGGCGTCGACGTTGCATTGACGGGAGTTCTGCGCAGTGGCGAAAATCGGCAGCTCGGATATCGACATTTTTCGGTTGTCCTTGGGCGGCAACCCCTTCGGGTGGACCGCCGACGAGGCGACGTCCTTCGAGATACTCGACGCCTTTGCCGAATCCGGCGCGAACTTCATCGACACCTCGGACTCGTACACCGCCTCCGCTCCGGGTAACTCCGGCGGAGAATCCGAAACCATCATCGGAAAGTGGATCACCGATCGTGGCCTCCGGGACGACATAGTCGTTGCCACCAAGGTCGGCAGCCACCCCGATTTCAAGGGGTTGAAGGCAGAAACCATCGCCGCGGCAGCGGACGCGTCACTTCGCCGCCTCCAAGCCGACCGCATCGATCTGTACTACGCACACTTCGACGATCCGAGTACACCGCTCGAGGAAACTCTCGAAGCGCTCAACGCACTGGTCGAGAGCGGCAAGGTTCGATACCTCGGAATCTCGAACTACACCCCCGAACGCGTGCGCGAATGGTTGCGAATCACCGAGGAGAACGGGTACGCGCGACCCATAGCGCTGCAGCCCCACTACAACCTGGTGCACCGGAAATCGTACGAACCGGAGCTCGCGAAGATCGCCACCGACAACAACATCAGCGTCTTTCCCTACTTTGCACTCGCGTCCGGGTTCCTCACCGGAAAGTACCGAACCCGCGCGGATATCGACGGAAGTCCCCGCGAACGCATCACGGCAAGTTACTTCAGCGACGCAGGCCTGGCGGTGGTCGACGCGATTGCCGAGATCGCCGAAAATCACACCTGTGAAATGTCGACCGTCGCTTTGGCCTGGCTGCTGACCCGGCCCGGTATCACCGCGCCCATTGCCAGCGTCAGCCGAGTGGAACAGCTTCCGGCGCTACTCGACGCACCGGATCTGGTGCTCACGTCGGATGAGCTCGACCTGCTCGAACAAGTGTCTGCAGCAGTGGGAGCTTAGGCGCAGTGACGGGAGCTTAGGCGCTTCGGCGGTGCCGCGAACCCAACGCGGCGCCGTCGACAGTCCAGAACACCCAACCGTCGTAGCTCTCGACATCTCCGGAAATATGTCCGGTGACAGCATTAGCAGCAGCTGTCGGGTTGGGGAACCTTCGTCCCTCCATGGGGCCACGCATGATTTCGAGTACACCGCTCGTTTCGTCGAATCGACCGATCCAGCGGTACCCGTGGCAATCGGCGCTCACTTCGACGCGCAGATCGATCACCGGGATCTCGTCGTCGGCGGCGCTCGCACGACGCTTCTTGACGACAACCGCTGCCTTCGCGCGCTTCGGTGCTACCGGCGCTGCAACCTGGATGCTCGGATCCTTGACCGCAGCGACGCCCAGAACGTCCCAGCGGTCATGACCGTGGGCAACTCGTCCACGCGCAATTGCGTGATGCCCCGTCCGGGTGCGACCAGGGGTGTCCATCATCCACAGATCGACCTCGGACCGGATATCGTCCGCCACCTCCACCGACGGCAGCATGAAGAACTGGTGAGGCGTAATCGCAAGATCGACAAAAACCCAGAACTCGGAGCGAGTGTCGTCGCTCTCGATCGACTCGTCCTGGCGCCTGGCCTGCCAATCACCATCGAGCTTGGACCGAACCCGGACGATGCGGGTACTGCCGTCATTGCCCGTCACCTGCACCGGGTTGCGGCGCGAATGCGTCAACCGCACGGCCTGGCCCCCACGCTGGGTTACTTCGGAAATGAACGCGTTGATGCCACGACTTGCGGTGTCTTCCATGGTCGACTTTCTTGAAGCTGTTGCGCCCGGTATCGCCAGATCGGCCTGCGGGTGAGGCGCCAGCGAACAATTGTCGCGTCCAACGCCCGGCGAATCCGGCTCACGGCCGGCTACTTACCTCGACCTTACCGCGCCCTCGCTTCAACACCTAAGGTGCGGGCCGCTCGTTCCCAGAGGTCAGAAGTGCGATGTCGCCGTACAGCGCCGCACGGTGGGCGAACATCAACTCCTCGACACCGTCGAATTGATCCCCGACATAGTGCGTGTTGGCTGCCGACAACTCCCGCGATCCGGACCGCGCGAGCAGGTCGTCGATGCGGCTGTCCAAGCTCGCGGCATGTGCAACCGCGCGCTGCGAACTCAGCTGATCTTCGGCCCGGGAGACCAGGTCACCGATCCGCGCCAATGCCGCAACTCGCTCGACCAACTGATCCCACACTGCGCCGAGGGCCCGTATTCGCGAGTCGATCGACGCTCGGGTTGCCTCGTCGCGCGCAAGGTCAGCGGCCTCGTCGAGTTCGGCGAGAATCGACCGCAACGCAACCGTATCCACGGATATCTGGGTGATCTCGTCGGCAAGGTCAAGTTGATTGCGTTGGACGACAAAATGATCGGAATGCCAGGCATTCGATGACTCGATGCGGTCGTACACGTTGCCGGCCAGATAGAGCAGCGCGTCATATTTCCCGGCCAGGCCGCCGTCGTCGTGTGGCGCCAAGCCGTCGAGCACCTCGGCCACACGACGGCCGGCATCGGCGAGGACTCCGGAACCCTCGATACTTCCCAACCGTCCGGCGAGTTTGTCGAGTGCCGCGCTTCCGCTACCGGCAACGGAGCCCAGTCCAGTAGTCGACTTCGCCGGAACCGGCGTACGCGTGAGTCCGACGAACAGGGCTTCGCGCTGCTCCACGTCGAGATGTAATCCGTCACGCCGATCCTTGCGAATAGCGCGGACGCTGCTGGCAAAATGGCGATTGGACCGAACGACCGCCGAGCGCGCGGTGTTGACGCGTTTCTCCAGGGCCTGCACACGTCGTTCCAGAACAACCTGCACCGGACCGATTCGGGCAGCGCTCAGCCGTCGACATGTTCGCGTGTACTCGTCCGTCAGGTACCTCAGTTCGGACCAACCACCGATATCCGGGAACGACCGTCCGACCGCGCGGCGATCGGCCATGATCGCCCGGGTCTCGTCGTCGACGTAGCCACCGGCCAACAACAGCGCGACTTCGGTGGACAACTCAGGGCGATTCGATTCGACGATTCCTGCTTCACACCAGGTTCGAACATGGCTGGAAATCAGGGCACGACGTTCGGTGACCGACACATCTGCACCACTGTTAACTTCCGCCCCACTGGTTCCATCACCCACCGTGACGCCGTGAATTTCTGCCATGTCAAGCCTCCCAGGTGCCGAGGTCCACTCTCCCAGAATCTCGACATCCGCGCCGATACCCCGAGTGAAAGTCGACACACCCCTGCCTTACCGTAGGCAAGTGACCTCGCTGCGATCCGCCGGAACGGCAGAGCGTCCGACGCTCCCCGCGTCGGCGATCACGCACATGACGTCACTGCTCGAGACACGGTCACCGTCATTACCCGAGTGGTTCGAGGTTGCCGAGACCTACCGATACGTTGCCCCCGCACCAACTGTTCCCGCGCTCATGGAAGCGGCGCGCACCCACCTCGAACATCGCGAGGCACTCCTTCGGCTCGCCGGCCCGCGCGGACAGTATCTTGCAGACCACAATCCTGCTTGGGCGCAATTGCGTCGGGTCGGATCACGCCGCGACGAACTGTGGCTCTCACCCGACCCGGACGACCGCCTTGCCTGGTTCGACTACATCCGAACAGTTGACCCCGCACTCGCAACGGAAGAACTCGACATCGCGTGGGACAACGAACCCGCAGATTTACGGCGTGAGTTCCTGAGCCGGTTGAGCGTCGGCCTGGGCGAGCACGACTACGACATTCTCGAACGCGGACTCGACGATCCGTCGCCGCCGGTCCGTGAGCGTTCGATCCAACTGCTCCGCCAACTTCCCGAGTCCCCGTTTGCCGAACGTATGGCTACCCGGGCTCACACCTGGGTGCGGCTCGAGACCAAACCCCTGCGGCCTCGCCTCGTCATTCGGCTGCCCGGTTCACTCGACGACAAAGCCCCACGCGACGGTATCGAAGATGTCGGGGCCCAGTACAAGGGAATCGGCAAATGGTGGCTGCGGCAAGTGGTCACGGCTACTCCCTTGGCATTATGGGAAGCGATGATCGGTTCACCAGACGACGTTCTTCGCATTCCCATCGAGAAACAATGGCACGAAGTGATGACCGAATCGTGGACCGCCGCAACAGTTCTGCAGAAGAACCCGGCCTGGGCATCGGCTTTACTCGAGCGGGACGGCCGAAACACCGACCGCCGCGTCGTCGCAATTGCACATCCCCGCGAACGGATCGCGTACATCCTTGCCGGCCATGCCGACAGCTACCTTCTCGGCGTCGACGGCAGTGCCCTGCTGGACGGCATCGACCGCCCCTGGCCTCTGGCGATTGCCCACAAACTTGTCAGCGCCCTCGAATGCGAAGCCGCCAAACACGCTGCCTCCGGCGAAGAACTGGGCATCCACTCTCGCCACAGCCATTACTCGACGCTGCGAAGCGCGCAAGCCAGGTTCCCCCTCGAGGCCGGTGCACTACTGCTGGACGCGGCCGAGCGCACTGCGTCCACCGACTGGCAACGGGCGTTCACCGAGACCGCCGCACACATCGAAGCGCGCCGAATCCGGTTGGACGTGCTGCGGGCCGGACAGTGACAAAATCGGGGCCGCACCCCGCGACTGCGGAATGCGACCCCGATCAGCTCTCGTGAAAGATCAGACCGCAGTGACCATTTCATGGTCGGCAACGCCCGCAGCCAACACACGCAAGTGATCCTCGGTGCTGCCGAGAGTGTGTTCGATGGCAACAAGCCTGCTGACGTAATGACCCACCGGATACTCCGCCGTCATACCGATGCCGCCGTGCATCTGAATTGCTTCCTGACCGATCAGCCGCGCCGATCGCCCGATCTGCAACTTGACCCGAGACGCGATGACCGGATCGACCACACCGTCGGCCAGCGACATAGTCGCGTACAAACTCATGCTGCGCGCCAACTCGAGTGACACGTACAGGTCTGCTGCGCGATGCGTCAGCGTCTGGAACTTGGCCAGCGGAACCCCGAACTGCTTGCGGGTCTTGAGGTATTCGGTGGTCAGGCGCAGTGCCTCTTCCATCGCCCCGACAGCCTCGGCACACAAGGCGGCCTGCTCACGGATCTGAGCGGCCTGGATCAGAGCCGAAGCGTCGCCGCCCTCACCGAGCGCCTCGGCGGGAGTATCGGTGAACTCGACCTGCGCACCACGCAAACCGTCGTGAGTTGCGTACGACTTGCGCTCCAGACCCGATGCGTCACTCTTGACCAGGAACAGGCCCACTCCGCCGCTCGGCAAGCTCGCGCTCACAACCAGGATGTCCGCAGTCCCACCGTGGCCGACCGGATTCTTGATGCCGGTGATGATCCAGCCGTCACCTGCTGGCGTTGCCGTCGTCGCGCGCTGCGTTGCAGGCCAACGAATTCCAGGTTCCTGATCGGCAAACGCCAGGAACGTGACACCTTCGGCGACTCCAGGAAGGATGGACGATCGCTGCTCGGCGCTGCCGCCTTCGGAGATCAGGCCACCCGGCGTCACGACTGCGTCCAGAACCGGCTCGGGCGCAAGTCTGCGACCGATCTCGGTCATGACGGCACCGATCTCGACGGGACCCGCGTCCATTCCGCCGTCGTCCTCCGAGAACGTCAGACCAAGTAGTCCGACCTCCGCCAACTGCTTCCACACCTGCGGGCTCCACCCAGGGGCTGCGTCGGTAGTGGCATTTCGCTTTTCCGCGTCGTAGCTACGTGCGAGAAGATCCTTGGTGGTGTCACGAAGAAGCTTCTGTTCGTCATTGAGTTCGAAGTCCATGCCACGCCTCACAATCCGAGGATCGAGGAGGCGATGATGCTGCGCTGCACTTCGCTCGATCCGCTGTAGATGGATACCTTGCGGTAGTTCAGGTAAGCCGGGGCCGAGTGCTGTGCCCAGCCCGCCGACGCGATGTCGGTGCCCGCGTCGAACGGCAGCGAATCGGGGCCGGCGACGTCCATCAGCAACTCGGTGCTGGCCTGCTGTAATTCGGAGCCACGCAACTTCAACAAGGAGGAAGCCGGGTTCGGCTTACCGTCCGCGGACCCGGCGACAACACGCAGTTGGGTGAGCTCCAGCGCAAGCAACTCGTTTTCGAGCTCGGCCAGGCGCGCGGCGAACAAGGGGTCTTCGAGAAGCGTCCCGTTCCCGACCTTGACTTCGGCTGCACGCGCTTTTGCCTGAGCCACACGAACTTTGGAGAAACCGACGCGGGTGACGCCGGTGCGCTCATTGCCGAGCAGGAACTTGGCGTAGCCCCAGCCCTGATTCTCCTCGCCGACCAGATTCTCGCCCGGAACGCGGACGTCCTCGAAAAAGACCTCGTTGACCTCGTAGCCACCGTCGATCAGTTTGATCGGACGGACCGTCACACCCGGCGTCTTCAGATCGACCAGGATGAACGAGATTCCCGCTTGCCGCTTGGGCGCATCGGGATTGGTGCGAACGAGGCAGAAGATCCAGTCTGCGTGCTGACCGAGCGTGGTCCAGGTTTTCTGGCCGTTGATCACCCAGTCGTTACCGTCACGGACTGCGCGGGTCTTGAGCGACGCGAGATCGGAACCTGCCTCTGGCTCCGAAAATCCTTGGCACCACCAGATATCGAGGTTGGCCGTCGCGGGGAGGAACTTCTCTTTCTGTTCCTGCGAACCGAAAGCCGCGATGACCGGTCCGACCATGTTCGCGTTGAACGCAAGTGGCTCCGGAACAGACGCCAACTGCAGCTCGTCGAGCCAGATGTTGTGCTGAACCGGAGTCCAATCCTTTCCGCCCCACTCGACCGGCCAGTGCGGCACGGCCAGGCCGTGGGCGTTGAGGATTTGCTGCGACTCGACCATCCGGTCGCGCCCCAGCTCTTCCCCGTGTGCGTACGCGTTCCTGGTCGATTCAGGAATCTGTGTGCGGAAGAAAGTCCGCATTTCGTCCCGGAACGCCAGTTCCTCGTCGGTCAACGCCAGATTCATCGTGATTCCTTCGCACTCGAAACCGGATTCATGTTCGACTCGACCGTACCCCGATCGCTCACGACAAGGCTAGGACACCCGGAGAAAAGGCGGACCGAATCCGACTACACGGTTTTCAAAACCAAAAGGAACCCACCACCAGCTGGGTCGATGCTCGTTTCGACGTTCAGATCCGGGGCCAATCGCGAGAGCCGATCGAGCAACCACTCCGACGCGTCCTGGGCGTCGTCCTTGCCGGGGCAACGTGCAACCGCGACCCGGCCACCTTTACGTTCGAGTTGCTCCACAACACCGATGATCGGCGCGGGATCAACCACGAACAACCGATCCGGCCACGCCACAACAGGTTTGACAGCACCCTTCTTGGTGTTGCACGCGCGGTGTGCGAGTCGCTCCACACCGCCCTTGGACTTGCCGCCCTTCTTGGCGGTGTTGATGCTGTCGACACTCGGGCCACGAGGATCGTTCACCGACATATCGGGGTCGACGGGCTCGTCACACAGCCAGCAGCGCCAGGATTCACGATCGCCGACTTCTTGAAGAGTAATCATGGGTAGCAACGCTACCCGTGCGCACTTTTGGCAGCGTGAACAGCCAAAAGTGCGCACGTGCGGCTCCGCCGCCTAGAGGTCTGCGATCGCCTCCAGCGGCTTCGTCTTGGCCGCTCGATTGGCCGGCCACAGTGCCGCGAGCACACCGACGATGCCGGAACCGACCAGCATCAACGCAACCTGACCCCACGGAATCGTGATCTCGCCCAGGCCCTGGTCCCGGAGCGTGCTGACGAATCCCCAACCGAATCCGATGCCGAGCACCACGCCGACGGCCGCGCCGTAGACCGCGATGAGAACGGATTCGAGGTAGATCGTGCGCCGCATCTGAGCCCGCTGCATACCGACCGCCCGCAGCATGCCGATCTCTCGACGGCGTTCCACAACCGAAAGAGCCAAGGTGTTGATGATGCCCAGAATCGCGATCACCACCGCCAGCGCCAGGAGTCCGTACAAAATCGCAAGCAACGTATTGATCTGCTGCCCTTGGGTTCCCTTGAACTCCTCACGATCCTGAACCTGGACAACCACGTACTTTTCCGTGGCCTGCTCGAGTTCGCCGCGCAAGGCCGTCACATCGGCACCCGGCTTCGCTTTCACCAGAACCGCAAAATCAGGCAGGCTGGTTACCGGCATCAAGGCCTGATACGCCTCGTCCGAGACGATCCACGAACCGATCAGCTGGTTGTCCTCGAACACTCCCGCAACAACAACCGGGTACTGGGTCCCGTCCGCGCCGACCAACGTCTGCGTCGATCCGACTGTCCACCCGTTGTCGGTCGACGTGGTCTGCGAGACCATCATGTTGTTTCCGGACAGGTCGGCTGTTCCGTCGACGATGTTGTAGTCGAGCACCCCGTCGATCGGACCGTCCAACGACGCACCCTGCTCGTCCTGCCCGTTCACGGTCGCCCGAACCCCGTGCAGCGACGTTGCACTCTGCACATCCGGGAGCGCGCGCACTGCGTCGGCTGCGCCTCGCGGCACGCCCACCGCATTGGGACCCGTCAGGATGTAATCCGCGGTCACGCCCACGTCGATCAGTGCATTGATACTCGCCTTGGCCGAAGAACCGAACACGCCGATGACTGTCACCAGCATCAAGCCCAAAGTCAGGGCAAAGGCCGTGGCCGCGGTACGACGAGGATTGCGGACCGCATTGGTACGCGCCAGACGGCCCACCGAGCCGAACGGTTTCGCGAAGACAACACCGAGCGCACCCACGATGGGCTGCGACAGCGCAGGAGAACCGAGCAGAACTGCGATGATCAGCGCAAAGGCTCCGCCGCCGACGGTCAGCGCCGCACCCTGACCGGTGCCCCTCGAACCGACAACCACCAGGACGACGCCGAGAACACCGAGAATTGCGCCGATCAGCGTCCGGACACGGAGCGAGTCACCGGTAGAAGCGAACTCCTCGCGCATCGCGGCAACCGGCGGAACCTTGGACGCCCGCCGCGCAGGCGCATAGGCACTGAGCGTCGTCACGACAACGCCGACAACCAGCGCGACAACAACCGTCCGTGGGCTGACCTGCAGCGAGCCCTCCGGCAATCCGACGTCGAAGGCATTGAGCAACCCGCGCAACCCGTAGGCCAGTCCGATACCGGCCAGCAATCCGATGACGCTGCCGATCAATCCGACGATCAGCGCTTCGGTGACGACGGATCGGCCGACCTGAGCCCGGCTCGCACCCACGGCACGCAACAGTGCCAATTCACGCAGCCGCTGCGCCACGATCATCGAGAAGGTGTTGTAGATGATGAACGTGCCGACCAAGAGAGCAATAGCGCCGAACGCCAGCAGGAAGTAGTTGATGAAGCTGAGCGCGGTATCGACCTCGGCCTTGGTCTCCTCACGGACCTCGTCTCCGGTCTGCACCTGCAAGTCCGGGAAGACCTGCTCCACCCGTTGCTGCATCTCGGTCTGCGACAGACCGGTACCGGCTACGTCGATGTAGTCGACATGCTTACCGTCCGTGAACAGGCTGCGTGCCTGCTCGTCGGTGAACAACGCTCCGATGAAACCTCCGGTGTCACTACCGGACCCCTCGTAGATACCTGTCACCGTGACATCGACGATTCCTCTTGCCGGCACCAGTATCCGAGCCTGGTCGCCGACCGACAAACCCGCCTTCTCCATCGCACTCGCATTCAATGCGATATCCCCGGCAGCCTCAGGTGGGCCACCTTCCGAGTACGGATCGGGCGGTGTGATCGCCCGCTCTGCCGGCAGGTACGACGTACCGATGCTCGGAGCGCCGCCTGTTTGCACGGCACCACCGTCTGCGTTGATCAGAACGATCTGTCCACTCACCGCAGGTGCCACGGCACGAACTCCGTCGATGGCTGCCAGCTTGTCGACATCCTCGATCGGAACGCCACTGGTGTTGCGATCCGGCATCGACACCCGGACGTCGACGCCCTGAGCGGTGTTCTCGAAAATCGAGTCGAACGTCTTCTGCAACGTATCCGTGAACACAAACGACCCGGCGACAAACGCCGTACCAAGCACCACCGACAACACGGTGAGCGCCAACCGCACCTTGTGCGCCGCCAGGTTACGCAACGACACCTTGCGCATCGGCGAATTGGTTATCGAAGCCATATCGTCAAGCTCCGGCTTCTACGTTGACCGGAACCTGCGGAGCATCCAGACGCTTCATCCGATCCAGAACGGAATCGGCCGTCGGCTCACGCAGTTCGTCGACAATCTTGCCGTCCGCCAGAAATACGACGCGATCCGCATACGCAGCAGCGCGCGGATCATGCGTCACGATCACCACGGTCTGACCGAACTCGTCCACCGCGGACCGCAGAATCGACAGAACCTCACCGGAGGAACGCGAATCGAGATTGCCCGTTGGCTCATCACCGAAAATGATCTCGGGCTGACCGGCTAGAGCCCGCGCACACGCAACACGCTGTTGCTGCCCACCCGACAACTCACCCGGCCGGTGATCCAGGCGGTCCTTCAAACCGAGCTTCGTCAGTACATTGTCCAACCACGCCGGATCGGCCTTGCGCCCCGCGATATCGAGCGGCAACGTGATGTTCTCGAGTGCCGTCAGCGTCGGCACCAGATTGAACGCCTGAAAAACGAATCCGATGCGGTCGCGTCGTAGCGCCGTCATCTGTTTGTCCGACAGTCCGGTCAATTCGGTGTCACCGATGAGCACCGAACCGGAACTCGCCGAATCCAGACCGGCCAGGCAATGCATCAGCGTCGACTTCCCCGAACCCGACGGGCCCATGATCGCCGTGAACTCACCCCGAGCAAAATCGGCGGATACAGCGCTGAGTGCATGCACCTGGGTATCCCCGGTGCCGTACGTCTTGGACAGGCCGACAGCGCGGGCCGCGACATCTTGGGCGTGCGAACTCATGATCGCCTTTCGTCTTCACTTCGGTGGGTCTTCGTCGGTGGAACTTCTTCGATGGAACTTCTTCGATGGAACTTCTTCGATGGATCCAGCACCCCACAGCACGCGGGCGCCAACTGGCACTGCTCCATCCTGTCGTCTACTCGGCGCCACCGCTATCAGGGACCACCCTGATTTCCACAGGGACTCCCCTGAGTTGTCAACGGAAAACACACATGCGGACGCCAACCGCCCACTAGCCTTGTGACACACATCACTCGAGAAAGGTGGTCCGATGTCCGACGCCGCCACTGCAATCATCTTCGATCAACTCGAACACTGGGCGAGCGTCAAACCCGAAGAACCGGCCGTGACGTTCCAGGAAACCACCTATACGTGGGCCCAGTGGCACGGTCGCATCCTGCGCATCGCGGGCGCACTCGCCGAATCCGGGATCGGACCGGGAGACACCGTCGCCTTCCTGGACAAGAACCATCTCTCCTGTCTCGAAATCACTTATGCCGCTTCACTACTCGGGGCCGCAAATGCCATTCCGAACTGGCGGCTCGCCGGCGAGGAACTCGACTACATCCTTGGCGACTGCGGGGCACGCATCCTATTTGTCGGTAACGAACTCCTCCCTCAGGTCGTTGCCATGCGCGATCGCCTCACCGCCGTCGAACTGATCATCGCCGTCGGTAGCGAGAACGACGAATTCGAACCGTGGCTCGACGAAGCCCCGCCGTTGGCAACTCGTCCCGTAGTCACCGCCGACAGCACAGCCCTGATCCTCTACAGCTCCGGAACGACCGGACGCCCCAAGGGAGTTCAACTAACCCACCGAAACCTGTTCGCGCACAGCAACAATGTCCTCGAACTCCTACCGAAACACGATGACGACATATTCCTGGTCGCCATGCCGATGTTCCACGTCGGAGGAACCTGCTACGCCATCATGGCAATTCACGCAGGCGGACGCTGTTATTTCACCCGCGAAGCTGACGGACCGTCGATCTTCGCCGGCCTCGCCGCAGGCGCAAACATCGCATTCCTGGTGCCACCCGTCATCGCCGGAGTCCTGGCAGCAGGCGATCAGGCCGTCGCCGCCTTCCGCGCCTTCAAACGCATCACCTACGGCGCGGCACCTATGCCTCTGCCTTTGCTGCGAGGAGCGCTGGCGGCCTGGCCGGACACCGAGTTCGTCCAGGTCTACGGCATGACCGAAATGGCCGGTGTTGTCACCGCTCTCATGCCTGACGTCCACCGCGACGAATCGCAAGTCGAACGCATGGCATCGGCGGGCACTGCCATTCCGGGGGTCGAGATGCGCATCGTCGATCCCGTCACTCTCGAGGACACCCCCGCCGGAACCGTCGGAGAACTCTGGTGGCGATCGGAGCAATGCACGCCGGGATATCTCAACAAGCCCGAAGCCACTGCTGAAACAATCACACCGGACGGTTGGCTGCGCAGCGGCGACATGGGCCGCGCCGATTCCGAGGGATTTGTCTTCATCGAAGATCGCCTCAAAGACATGATCATCACCGGCGGAGAGAACGTCTACTCACCCGAAATCGAACGAGTCCTCGTCGAGCACCCCGCCGTCGCCGAAGTCGCCGTAATCGGCGTACCGGACAACCGGTGGGGCGAAACCGTCAAAGCCGTGGTCGTCCTGCATGCCGACACCCAGATCGCCGAAGCCGAACTGATCACGTACACCCAGGGGCGTCTCGCAAAGTTCAAGTGCCCCACCAGTATCGATATTGTCGAGATACTCCCGAGGAATCCGACGGGCAAGATCCTCAAACGAGATCTTCGTAAGCCGTACTGGGACAACCACGAAAGCAAGCTGGTCTGAGCTCGCGTGCTGTAATGGGGTGGTGACCTCACGCCGCCCCATTACCGCCCAACTCTGCCCGTGTGGCACCGGCAATTCCGTCGCCGACTGCTGCGGCAAATATCTCGAGGGTGGTGCGTCCGCACCGACCGCTGAAACTCTCATGCGCTCGAGGTACACGGCATTTGCCCTCATGGACACCGACTATCTGAAACGGACCTGGCATCCCGATCACCGTCCCGCCACATTGGATCTGGACCCGCACCAGCGTTGGACCGGGCTCGAGATTCTTTCCACCGAGCGCGGAAGCCTGTTCGATTCCGACGGCACAGTCGAATTCCGCGCCCACTACTCCTACGGGACCGAACGCGGAAACCTCCACGAGCGCAGCAGATTTGCTCGAATCGACGGCCGCTGGCTCTACGTCGACGGCGATATCGGTTAGGTAACTCCGCGCACGCCGTCGCAGAGCCACGGACTGAGAGTCCTACGATCGAACCATGACAACGAACCGGACTAAATCAGTTGCCGCCATCGCTGCCATCATCGTGGGGGCCGGCCTGACCGCGTGCTCACAGACCGCAGAGACCACACCGACCGCCGTCACCACCTCGGTCTCCGCGACCACGAGCGCCGCAGCCGCAGAACCCGCGCCAACCGACAGCTCGGACAAAACCGCCGCAGCCGTCGCAGAATCGAAGCTGACCGTCACCGACGTCCGGATCGGCTCGCACGAGAACTTCGACCGCGTCGTGTACGAGATGGGTGGAACCGGAACCCCCGGATGGCGCGTCAAGTACGTCGACGCGGCTGTTCAAGAAGGCAGCGGCAAGCCCATGGAGATTGCCGGCGGCGCAATAATCCAGGTGCTGATCGACGGTTCCGCCTACCCGTTCGACAGCGGCGTGGAACAGTACTCCGGCCCGAACCCCGTCCCCGGAATCGCTGGTGGAGTTGTCACCGAAGTCAACGGGTCGTCGGTCTTCGAAGGTGTCACACAGTCGTTCGTCGGCGTAACGGAAAAGCAGCCATTCTCGGTGACGCTGCTGACGAACCCCACGCGTGTGGTGGTAGACGTAGCCAAGTAGTGGGCTTGACCTCAAGCACACTCGAGGTTTTACCTTCGTGTCGTACCGGCCGCGTAATCTTCGTGGCCGGCGACCGAAGGGCCTGACACATGAGTATGGAAGTCACCGCGTGGAACGCTATGTACAACGCGATGCACGCGCAAGACGACAAGCGGCCTTTTTCGAAGGCGACGCTGAAAAGAATCGCGACGTTCGCGATTCCGCAGAAACGCAACCTCAGCTGGTACCTCCTTCTGAGCGTGGTGACGGCGGCACTCGCCGTCGCAACACCGGTCCTGGCAGGCCGGGTGGTCAACGCGATAGTCGGCGGCGACGCCGTCAAGGTTGTGGTCATCCTGGCGGTGTTGATCGCGATTGTGGCGATTCTCGAAGCCGCACTCGGACTGCTGACACGCTGGCTCTCCGCGAGTATCGGCGAAGACCTGATCTTGCTCCTGCGGACCACGGTGTTCGACCACGTCCAGAAAATGCCTATCGCGTTCTTCACCCGCACGCGCACGGGAGCTTTGGTCAGCCGCCTCAACAACGACGTCATCGGCGCCCAACGCGCGTTCAGTGACACCTTGTCCGGAGTGGTCAGCAATCTGGTCACGCTGGTGATCACGCTGATCGTCATGCTCGGCATCTCCTGGCAGATCACCGTCCTCGCACTACTGCTCCTGCCGATCTTCGTGATTCCGGCCAGGCGCATGGGTGCCCGGCTAGCGGCTCTCAATCGTGAAGCCGCCAACCATAATTCGGTGATGAGCACCCAGATGACCGAGCGTTTCTCGGCGCCGGGCGCAACGCTGGTCAAACTGTTCGGACGCCCGACACAAGAGTCGGTCGAGTTCGCGGTGCGTGCCCGACGCGTGCGCAACATCGGCGTGCGGACGGCCATGCTTCAGTCCGTTTTTGTCACGGCCCTGACACTCGTCTCAGCCTTGGCTCTAGCCCTCGTCTACGGTCTCGGCGGCTACTACGCCTTGCGCGGGCAGTTGGACGCCGGTGCCGTTGTCTCGATGGCGTTGCTGCTGACTCGGCTGTACTCCCCGCTGACGGCTCTCGCGAGCGCCCGAATGGACGTCATGAGCGCCCTCGTCAGTTTCGAGCGAGTCTTCGAAATACTCGATTTCGCGCCGTTGATCACCGAGAAGCCCAACGCCGTCGCTGTACCGGACGGGCCCGTGTCCGTCGAGTTCAAGAACGTGAAGTTCGCGTATCCGTCGGCGGACAAAGTATCCCTCGCATCGCTCGAGGAAGTGGCGATCCTCGACAGTCGCGGCGGCGAGAACGTGCTCCATGACCTGTCCTTCCGCACCGAAGCCGGCCAGATGGTTGCGCTCGTCGGAACATCCGGCGCCGGTAAATCCACCATCGCCCAAATGATTCCGCGCCTCTACGACGTGGATTCGGGTTCCGTCGAACTTGCCGGCGTCGACGTCCGCGACCTCAGCTCCGATTCCATTCGCGAAACCGTCGGTATGGTCACCCAGGACGGACACCTGTTCCACGAGAGTCTCCGGTCCAACCTGCTACTCGCACGACCTGGTGCATCCGAGACCGAACTCCGCGAGGTCCTCGAGCGAGCGCGCCTCACCGCTCTGGTCGCGTCACTGCCGGAAGGACTCGACACGGTTGTCGGCGAGCGCGGCTATCGACTATCCGGCGGTGAGCGTCAACGCCTGACCATCGCGCGGTTGTTGCTCGCCCAACCTCGCGTTGTCATCCTCGACGAAGCCACCGCCCATCTGGATTCGACCTCCGAAGCTGCGGTTCAGGAAGCACTCGGTGAAGCTCTTGCCGGCCGGACAGCAGTCGTGATCGCGCACCGCCTGTCCACCATTCGCGCGGCCGATCTCATCCTGGTTGTCGAAGCGGGCCGCATCATCGAGCGCGGAACGCACACCGAACTGCTCGCTCACAGCGGTCGGTACGCCGAGCTGTACCGAACCCAATTCAACACCGGCAGTAAAGATTCCCACGATCTCGAGCCCAGCACCCTCTGATACAGAAACAGGCTACAAAAAACAGGCGCTGCTCCCCTTGAACGGGGAGCAGCGCCTGTTAGTTTTCGAGAAGAAGATCAGCTGTCGTAGCGATCGCGTCCGCCACCACGACTGTCGCGTCCACCACGGTCGTCACGACCACCGCGGCCGCTCGGGCGTCCCTGCGGCGGGCCGAAGTCAGGCTGCAACTGGATCAGGACGCCGGAGATACGCGTCCGTCGCAGAGCCTCGAGGGTCTCGTTGGACAGATCTGCCGGCAACTCCACGATGGAGTGATCGGGACGAATGCTGATGTGTCCGAAGTCGCTGCGACGCAAGCCGCCCTCGTTGGCGATGGCACCGACGATGGCACCCGGCACTACGCGATGACGCTTACCGACCGCGATGCGGTACGCCGCCAACTCCTGGCCCTCGGGTCCACGCGAACGCGGAGCCGGACCGTCGTCGAATCGGCGCGGCGGACGCGGTTCGCGCGGCTCACGCTCACGACGCGGCGGTGCCGGCGGCTCGGGAGCGAGCAGGAAGGCGTCGCCGTCACGCGACTGCACTGCCAAGGCGGCAGCGATGTCGATGAGCGGAACATCGTGTTCCTGGTCGTAGTCCTCGATCATCTTGCGGAACAGCGCCAGGTTCTCGGATGCCAGGCTCTCGGTGATGGAGTCACCGAACTTGGAAACACGCTGCGCGTTCACGTCGTCGACGCTGGGCAACTGCATCTCGGCCAGCGGCTGGCGGGTTGCCTTTTCGATGGACTTGAGCAGATGACGCTCACGCGGAGCGACGAACAGCAGAGCGTCACCCTGGCGTCCGGCGCGACCCGTACGGCCGATGCGGTGGACGTAGGACTCGGTGTCGTGCGGGATGTCGTAGTTCACGACGTGCGAGATGCGGTCGACGTCCAGACCACGCGCAGCGACGTCGGTGGCCACGAGGATGTCGAGTGCACCGTTCTTGAGCTGACCGATGGTCCGCTCACGCTGCGTCTGCACGATGTCACCGTTGATGGCGGCAGCGGAGTGCCCGCGAGCGCGCAGCTTTTCTGCCAGCTCTTCGGTGGCCTGCTTGGTGCGGACGAAGATGATCATCGCCTCGAAGTCCTCGACCTCGAGGACACGGGTCAACGCGTCTAGCTTGCGCTGGTGCGCGACCTGGATGTATCGCTGCGTGATGTTCGACGCCGTCGAGGTCTTGGACTTGACCGTGATCTCGACCGGGTTGTTCAGGTACTGCTTCGAGATGCGACGGATGGAACCGGGCATCGTCGCGGAGAACAGGGCAACCTGCTTCTCGCTGGGGGTGTCGCGGAGGATGCGCTCGACGTCCTCCTGGAAACCCATCTTGAGCATCTCGTCGGCCTCGTCGAGAACGAGGTACTTGAGGTTGGTCAGGTCCAGAGTGCCCTTTTCGAGGTGGTCGATGACACGACCGGGCGTACCGACCACAACGTGCGCGCCGCGCCGCAGGCCGGACAGCTGGACACCGTAGCTCTGGCCGCCGTAGATCGGCAGGACGTTGAGGCCGGGGATGTGCGCGGAGTACTTGCCGAATGCCTCGGCAACCTGCAACGCGAGCTCACGTGTCGGAGCCAGCACCAGTGCCTGCGTCTGCTTGATCGACGTGTCGATCCGCGACAGGACGGGAACCGCGAAGGCCGCGGTCTTACCGGTACCGGTCTGGGCAAGTCCGACGACGTCCTTGCCTTCGAGCAGCGGCGGAATGGTGGCAGCCTGGATCGGCGAGGGCGACTCGTAGCCCACGTCAGACAGTGCCTTCAGTACCCGATCATCGATGTCGAGGTCGGCAAATGTTGGGGGTTCGGGGTCACGCTCAATATCACTCATTTGACCAGCAGTTTAGCCGAAGGAGTATAGACACGAGAACCGACCTGCTGAACTATTCCGGTGTATCCGCGTTCACCGGGCGTTTCGCCTAGCGTAAGAAGCATGACTGAAGACGCCGCCAACAGCCCCTCTCGGACCGTCGTTGCCGTTGCCCAGTTCGCCCCCGACATGAACAAGGAGGCGAACCTGAAGTCACTGCGCACTCTGGCGTCCGATGCCGCTGGTCAGGGTGCAAAAGTACTGGTCGCTCCCGAGTACTCGATGTTCACGCCGCCGCGCAGCGACGAGCGCCTGATCGAGTCCGCCGAGGACCTCGGCGGAGACTTCGGAACCGGGCTGTCCGCCATTGCCGCGGAGTTCGGGATCTTCGTCGTCGCCGGAATGAACGAACGTCTGCCCAACGTGAGCAGGATCTCCAACACGCTTGTCGCGATGGACCCGCGCGGCGAATTGGTTGCCACGTATCGCAAGCTTCACCTCTACGACGCGTTCGGCTACCTCGAATCGGCAGTGATCGCGCCTGGCGAGATCGAGGACCCACAGACCTTTCAGTGCGACGGCTTCACATTCGGTCTCCAGACCTGCTACGACCTCCGGTTCCCCGAAGTCACCCGCAGGATCGTCGACGCCGGCGCTGACGTCCTGCTCCTACCGGCGCAGTGGGTACCCGGGCCGTTGAAGGAAGACCACTGGACCACGCTGATCCGAGCGCGCGCGATCGAGAACACCATGTACATCGCCGCAGCGGATCAAAGCGCCCGCGGCGGCGCCGGTGCCAGCATGATCGTCGACCCCATGGGTGTGGTGCTGTGCTCTCTCGGCGAGCAGGTGGGTGTGGCGACCGCGCAGGTCAGCCGCAGGCGAATCGACGAGGTACGCGAAAAGAATCCCGCCCTCTCACTGCGTCGGTTCACAGTTACCGAACGGTGACGGGAGAACCGAGTAGCGTCGGAAGTATCGGGGTCACACCTCAATCAGGACAGCTATGGCACAGTACCGAGACCGATTTGCCGCAGGCCGGGCCCTTGCTGCGATGTTCGCCCGGTCGCTGGACGCCGCGCGACTCCACGATCCCGTCGTTCTCGGACTGCCGCGCGGCGGCGTTCCTGTCGCGATCGAGGTCGCGTCGGCGCTGGATGCACCGCTCGACATCCTCGTAGTACGCAAACTCGGCTCCCCCCGAAATCCCGAACTGGCTCTCGGTGCCATCGGCGAAGGTGACACCCGCGTACTCAACCACGACGTGATTGCCGCCGAGCGGGTATCACCGCAAGCGCTGGCCCGGGTCGAAGAGTCCGAGCGAGCAGAACTCGAGCGTCGGGCACACCTCCTCCGGGCCGGCCGCCCGGCAGTTCCGCTCAGCGGGCGAACGGCCGTCATCGTCGACGACGGAATGGCGACGGGAGCGAGTGCCGCTGTGGCGTCGGCATGTGCCAGGGCGCAGGGTGCAACGGGAGTGATCGTTGCCGTCCCCGTCGCATCACCGGAATCGATCCGCCTGCTTGCCGATTCGGCCGACCGCGTCATATGTCCCTTCGTTCCGGCGATACTCGGTGGGGTCGGCGCGGCCTTCGACGACTTCCATCAGCTGACCGACTCCGAGGTCGTTGACCTGCTCGAAGGATGAACTTCTCGACTTTTCAGAAAACTTGTGTGATGTGTGCAACATTTTGCGCCTCGGTGCCGATAGCCCGTGTGGAGCAGAAACGACACAGGCAGTTTTCTGGAGGACATCGTGAGCATCTCGACCGATACCGTCGACGTAGTCGCAGCAGCATGCCGCGACCGATTAGGCGACCCCTCTGCATGGGTGGCTTCCGACGCCTACCGCGCGAGCCTGGCCCTGTGCATCATCGAGTCCGTGCAGTCCAGTTGCGGCCACAGCGAAGTTGCCGTCGTCGACCGGTACCTCGCCTACCGGCAAGCTCGTGAATCCTTACCAGTGACCGACGGCGCACGTGAACTCCTCCGAACCTTCGAAGAAGCGGGCAGTTCCGACCAATGGGCCGGCAAGATCGGCTCGTACAAGCGTCGATACACCGCGACCGGCGTTCCGATCGAGGCACGACACATCCAGCAGGTCGCCGAGCGCTTGCATCACCTGCACATCAACTCTGTCGAAGATCTTCTCGCCGCCGCTGATTCCGATCACTCACTCGACGCCGTCCGGCAAGCGTGGACCGAAGCGTGCGGCGACGACGCGGAAGTCACCTGGGCACATCTGCTGATGCTGGCAGGTATCCCCCACACCGATCTGGGCACCGCCGCCGACACGTTCATCAGCACAACACTCGGCACGACGGAACCTCTGACGGACGCGGCCGAGATACTCGCAGCAACCGCGGAGCAACTGGGAGTGGATTCAGACAGATTGGACTACGCAATCAGGCGCTGGCTGTCGATCCACGGGCGGTCGTTGGAGCGCGCCGCATAAGTAAACCGCAACATCGAGTAACACTAATTCCCTGGTCGGGGCCCAACTGGATCTACCGAATAGTAACGACAGTGCAAAATAACGACTAATGTGATGCAATGCACATCGAAGTTATCGGTAGTCACTGGAGGGGTCAAAGTGCGTGAGTTTTCAGTTCCACAGACGTTCACAATTCCGGAGAACGCGTCAATGGCGGATTCGGTGTTCCGGCACGCCAGCGAAGACCCCACATTCGTGCCGTTCCAGCGACTCGTCAACGGCGCGTGGGTCGATGTCACAGCAGCCGAATTCGCCAAGCAGGTCTCGGCCGTAGCGAAGGGGCTGATCGCGTCCGGAGTCGAGCTCGGCGACCGCGTCGCTATCCTCTCGGCAACACGCTACGAGTGGGTTGTCACCGACTACGCGATCTGGACAGCCGGCGGCTGCACCGTCGCCATTTACGAAACCTCTTCCCCCGATCAGGCGCAGTGGATCCTCGAGGATTCGGCTACGTCTCTGCTGATCGTCGAGACTGCCGATCACGCCAAAAACATCAAGGACGTCACCGAAGCCGCCGCGGCGCTTCGTGAGGTCCTCGTCATCGAATCAGGCGCTCTCGAAGACCTGACGAGTCGCGGTGCCGCAATCACCGACGAAGAACTCGAAACCCGTCGTCACCAGGTCACGGCCGCATCGCCGGCAACGTTGATCTACACCTCCGGCACCACTGGCCGCCCCAAGGGCGTCCAGCTGACACACGCCAACTTCTACGCAGAGTCCGCCGCGTGCCGCCTGGCCATGCCGGAATCCATGGTTCCCGGCAAGAAGACCCTGATGTTCCTGCCGCTCGCTCACGTCTTCGCGCGGGCAATCTCCTTCGGCGCCTTCGACTCCAAGGTCACCGTTGGCCACACGTCGGACCTCACGACACTCCTCGAGCAGTTTGCCGTGTTCAAGCCGACCTTCATTCTCTCGGTTCCGCGAGTATTCGAGAAGGTGTTCAACTCGGCACGCCAGAAGGCAGTCGACGGCGGCAAGGGCAGCATCTTCGACAAGGCAGCAGCAACGGCCATCGAGTACAGCGAAGCGCTCGAAAAGGGCGGCCCCGGCATCGCACTCAAGCTCAAGCACGCTGTGTTCGACAAGCTTGTGTACTCGAAGCTGCGTGCGGCCCTCGGCGGCGACTGCGAACGTGCGGTCTCCGGCGGCGCTGCACTCGGAGCCCGCCTGGGTCACTTCTTCCGTGGCGTCGGCATCCCGATCTACGAGGGCTACGGCCTCACCGAGACCAGCGCCGCCATCACGGTCAACACCTCCGCCGCGCAGCGCGTCGGAACCGTGGGCAAGCCGATCAACGGTCATGCCGCTCGCATCGCAGACGACGGTGAACTCCTGGTGCAGGGTCCGGTGGTCTTTGCCGGCTACTGGCACAACGAGAAGGCCACTGCAGAGTCGATCATCGACGGCTGGTTCCACACCGGTGACCTCGGATCGATCGACAACGAAGGCTACGTCTCGATCACCGGGCGCAAGAAAGAAATCATCGTCACCGCAGGCGGAAAGAACGTCGCACCGGCCGGTCTCGAGGATTCACTCCGCGCTCACGCTCTGATCAGCCAGTGCCTCGTGGTCGGTGACGGCCAACCATTCATCGGCGCACTGATCACACTCGACCTGGAAACCCTGCCCGGTTGGGTCGAGCGCAACGGCCTGCCGGCCGGAAGCCCCATCGCCGATCTGATCAAGAATGCCGATCTGATCGCCGAAATCGACTCCGCGGTCGCGGACGCGAACAAGAAGGTCTCGAACCCGGAGCAGATCAAGAAGTACACGATCCTCGAGGTCGACTTCACCCAGGAGGGCGGCGAACTGACCCCGACGCTCAAACTCAAGCGAAACATCATTCACGAAGCACACAAGGGTGCGATCACGGATCTGTACGCCTGATCTCACAGCAAGCATGTGGCCCGGTTCGCCAATGATTCACATCGTTGGCGAACCGGGCCATTTCTGTATGACTGCTCAGATACCGCGACCGGGGTTCAGGATGTTCCTCGGGTCGAAGGCGGCTTTCACCGAGAGCATCAACTCACGTTCGACCGAACCGATCATGTCGGACATGTACGGCGCCTTGAGAACTCCGATGCCGTGCTCACCGCTGATCGTGCCGTCCAGTTCGAGTGCCGCGTGCACGATGTCGTCGAACGCCCCACGCGCGCGATCCTGCGCGCCCACTTCCCCGGCGTCGAACACGATGGTGGGATGGAGATTTCCGTCTGCCGCATGACCGAAGGTTCCGATGGTCACCGAGTGCCGCTCAGCCGCGTCCTGGATACGTTCGAGCATTCGGGGCAACGCCGGTACCGGGACGGCAACGTCGTCGAGTAGCACGGTTCCCATCGCCTCGAGCGCCGGCAACGCCATGCGACGCGCGGCGGTGAACGCGTCACCTTCCTCGGGATCGTCGGTGTGGAACACCTCGGTTGCGCCGACGCGCGTGCAGGCCGCCGCGCAGTCTGCCGCTTCCTGCACGGCAGATCTACCGTCGCACTGAATGAGAAGCATCGCCCCTGCCGATTCGTCGAGACCCATTCTCGTGAAGCGGTTTACAGCGTCGATGGTCACTGCGTCCATCAACTCCAACTGACACGGTTCGGCAACCGCGGCGACGGCCAGGACCGCCTCGATCGCTTTCTCCGCCGAGTCGAAGAACGCAACAACCGTGGTTGCAGCCGTGGGCGCGGTCCGCAGCCGCATCGTGGCTTCGACGATGACGGCAAGCGTCCCCTCGGAACCAACCAGGAGATGGGTCAGGTCCAGACCTGCCACATTCTTGCGAGTCTTTGCTCCGGTGCGGATCACGCGACCGTCGGCGAGAACTGCGGTGAGCGCCGCGACATGGTCGCCGGTGACTCCGTATTTGGCGCAACAGATACCACCGGCATTGGTGGCCAAGTTACCGCCGATACTCGAGATTGCCCGGCTACCGGGGTCCGGAACATACCAAAGTCCTTGTGCGCGAGCCGCCTCCGCAAGATCGCCGTTGATCACACCAGGCTCCACTGTTGCCGTGCGGGCCGCGGCATCTATGTCGAGAATGCGATTCATACCCGCAACGCTGAGCACAATGCACCCGTCGAGAGCATTGGCAGCACCGGCCAAACCGGTTCCCGCGCCGCGGGTCACGACCGGAATGGAGAGTTCGTGGGCAACCGTCATCGTCGCGGCGACATCATCGACGGACGTTGCCTTGACCAGAGCCGCCGGAACACCGGCGGTGGTCAGCAAGGATTGGTCCCGGGTATAGGCGCCCATCCGATCGGGATCCGTGGTCGCCTTCTCCCCCAGCACTTCCCGCAGTCGGTCTCCCAACATGTCCACCGTTGTCGTCATTTCGAGTGTCCTTCGTAGAAACCTCGCACATGCTTCTCGACAAGCTGTGCCGCATAATCGGATTCACCGGCCGCAATCGCATCGGCGATCGCTTCGTGCTCCGCGAGCAGTACCCCGAGAGTGGCCGCCGAGTCCTCGACCGCCTCGAGTTCACTCATCAGATAGCCGGCGATAGACTCGCGCAGAACCGTCATCACCAGCGCAAAGGCGCGGTTCCCACCGGCACCCGCCAAGGCGACGTGAAAGTCGACATCCGCGTCGTGGAACGCGGACGCGTTGTTGTTCTCGGTGGCGCGACGCATCTCCTCGATGGCAACGCGCGCAGCACCAGGAACCTCACGGACACCGCGCAGTGCCGCGGCTTCGAGGAGCACCCGCAATTCGACCAGGTCCGGAAGCGGAACGGCACCCACCTGCACAGCCGTGCTCAACGCCGTGGCTGCAGAATCGGCTGTGTTCTCGTGCGTCACCTTGGGACGCGCTGTCGACACGGTGTCGGCACCGGTCACCAACCCTTGCGCCTGAAGTACGCGCAGCGCTTCGCGGACGGTGGAGCGGCCCACCGAAAAAGCCTGTGCCAGTTCCTGCTCCGTTGGCAAGGACTCGCCGACCGGTAGAGACCCGTCGAGAATCGCGTCTCGGAGCCTGCCGGACACCGCAAGGCTCAGCGGGATACGCGAGAGCGGAGTTATGTCCATGTCGTCGACGCTACCTCTTGCCTGCTTGTCAGACAAACTGTTTAATGGAAGTGGCCCGAAACACACAACCAAAGGTGTCGACATGACCGAAAAGCTCGAGTTGGACCCCGCAACCACCGCAGTCGTGCTCATCGAATACCAGAACGACTTCACCACCGAAGGCGGCGTCCTTCATGACGCTGTCGCCCCCGTGATGGAATCGACCGGACTACTGGCGAACACCACGGCACTGGTCGAGGCCGCTCGCTCCGCCGGCGTCACAGTTATGCACGCGCCGATCACGTTTGCCGAGGGATACAACGAGATCACCTCGCACCCGTACGGAATCCTCAAGGGCGTCGTGGACGGAAAGGCATTTGTCAAAGGCAGTTGGGGAGCCGCAATCGTCGACGAACTGACTCCACAGGACGGCGATATCCTCGTCGAGGGCAAGCGCGGCCTCGACACTTTTGCAAGCACCAATCTCGATTTCATCCTGCGCAGCAAGGGAATCCGCACGATCATCCTCGGCGGATTCCTGACCAACTGCTGTGTCGAGTCCACCATGCGCACCGGCTACGAAAACGGTTACCGCGTCATCACTCTCACCGACTGCGTCGCTGGAACCTCAGCAGCAGAACACGAGAACGCCATCACCTACGACTACCCGATGTTCTCGCACCCGGTGACGTCCAAGGATGTGCTCGACGCACTCGCCTGATTCAACGACTGTGCGCGAGAAGGAAATCGCGGCTCACGGCAGTGACGCTGGTGTGTACCTTCTCGTGCAACAGGTCGTGGCCCGCATCCTCGAATTCCCGCATCTCCACATTCGGCAGTGCCGACGCCCAGGTGCGCACCGGCTCGATCGGTGCCATCCGGTCGTCGACGCCGTGCACCACCAGAACCGGGATCCCGGAATCGGCCAAGTCCGCCCACCCGCTCTGGGCAACCGCGTTGCGCGGGATTCCACACAGGACAGCCGACACAAAATGATGATCCTGATGCGTCAGCATCGACAGCGCGGTCACGGCGCCGAGGGAATGCCCCATGACCGCCTGTGGGATACCTGGTAGCGCTTCGCGGGCGATATCCGCCAAGGTCGCGGCATCAGCCGCGAGATCGGACAACGGCGCCGCCACGCCCGGTTCCCCTTCGGACAGTCCGTGCCCGGTGTGGTCGATCGCCCAGACCTCGATGCCGGAAGACGTGAGAGCGTCCGCAAATCGGTGGTACTGACCGCTGTGTTGCCCCAGCCCGTGCAGGAACACCAGTGACATCGCCAGCGACTCGTCGCAGGAAGCGGGCCACCGCCGAAAATGGACCTGACCGCGTCGACCGTCAAAAAAGGGCATGGTGGACATTCTGCCTGGCTCACGGGCATTGCGACGTGCCTGACATGTCCAACCCGCCGTTTTGTCGGTCATCGCTGGCACAATCGCCCCTGTGTTCCTCCTCGATGATCAGATCATCTACAGCGCCAGTGACCTCTCGGCGGCCGCTACATGCGAATTCGGCCTACTGCGGCGACTCGACGCGCGGACCGGGCTGATCAAGGCGGAGGGCGTCGACGCCGATCCGATGCTGGAACGAACGTCCACGCTCGGTCAACACCACGAGCGCGAACAGTTGGAGCGGTTCATCGCCGAACACGGCGACGGTGTGGTTGTCATGGAACGGCCCGAACACACCCGCGCCGGGCTTACCGAAGCAGCACTCGCCACCGTCGAAGCCCTACGCTCCGGTGCCCCCGTCATCTACCAGGGAACATTCTTCGACGGCCGGTTCCTGGGGTTCTGTGATTTCCTGGTGCGCGAGGGCGATCGGTACGCGGTGTACGACAGCAAGCTGTCGCGGCACGCGAAGGTATCGGCACTCCTGCAGTTGGCCGCCTATGCGGACGCGCTGGGCCGCAACGCAATCGCCGCCTCCGACCAGGTGCATCTGATGCTCGGCGACGGCAGCACGTCGTCCCACGACATCGGTGACATCGCGCCGGTGTTCTCGGCAAGCCGAGCCAAGCTAGAGCAGGTTCTCGACGAACATCACGCCGAGGGAACACCCGCCGAGTGGCTCGACGGCCGGTACCTGCGCTGCGGACGGTGCGATACGTGCAGCGTGGAAGTCGAGAACTATCGTGACCTGCTCCTGGTCGCTGGTCTCCGTGGCAATCAGCGGATGCAGTTGATTGCCGCCGGCATCGGGTCGATCGATCAACTGGCCGTCAGCACCGAACCCGTCGACGGTATCCGCCGCGACACTCTGGACAAGTTGCGCGCGCAGGCTGCGTTGCAGTTGCGCCAGGAACAATCCGGCGAGGCCGAGTTCCACATCTACAACGCGTCCGTGCTCGGGGGGCTACCCGTGCCGGACGACGGAGACATCTTCTTCGACTTCGAGGGTGATCCCCTGTGGGCGGAGGACGGTTCCACCGACTGGGGGCTGGAGTACCTGTTCGGCGTCGTCGAAGGTCCGGCGGAGAACTACGTGTTCAAGCCGTTCTGGGCACACGACCGCGCCGGTGAACGCCAAGCGCTCGTCGACTTTCTCGACTACGTGACCGCGCGGCGCGAGGCTCATCCGGGCATGCACGTCTATCACTACGCGGCCTACGAGAAGTCCGCACTTTTGCGACTCGCCGCGCGTCACGGCGTGGGCGAGCAGGTAGTGGACACGCTGCTGCGCGAGAGTGTGCTCGTGGATCTGTATCCGCTCGTTCGCTCGGCCATGCGAATCGGAGCTCGCTCGTACAGCATCAAGAAACTCGAACCGCTGTACATGGGGGAACACGGCCGCGACGGCGACGTCGTCAATGCCGCGGCGTCCGTGGTTGCGTACTCCGACTACTGCGAGCTACGCGAGCGTGGCAAGGACGACGAAGCCAGTGAACTGCTGCAAGGTATCTCCGACTACAACGAGTACGACTGCGAATCGACTCTCCGACTGCGCAATTGGTTGGTCGATCGCGCAGCCGAACACGACATCACCTTGCGTCAGCCAACAGGACAGATCGCCCTGCCGGTCGAAGACCTCACCGAAACCGAAATCGCATTGCGTGAATTCGCCGGGCACAAAGCCGGCCCGACGCGAACCGCCGAGCAACACGCCGCAGCCCTCCTCGCTGCGGCGGTCGGGTACCACAGCCGAGAGAAAAAGCCGCACTGGTGGGCGCACTTCGATCGCTTGTCGGCCCCCATCGAAGATCTTGTCGATGTCCGTGACGTGATGGTGGTCGACGTGCCAGACATTCAAGCAGACTGGCACAAGAACACCGCCAGGCAGAAGCCGCGACGACACATCCAGTTGACGGGCACCCTGGGCACCGGCACGACGTTGAGCCCCGGCACCGACATGTTCGCGCTGTACGACGTTCCCTCTCCCGACGCCGTTGCCGGCGACAATCCGGCGCAGCGCGGCACCAACGGCGTGAAGATAGTCTCGGTCGAAAAATCCGGCAATCTCGACGTTGTCACCATCGAGGAACTACTCCGAGGTGACGAGTTCTCCGAGACTCCCGTTGCGTTGGCTCCCGGACGCCCTATTCCGACGGTGCCGATGGAAAAGTCCATCGCTGCAGCGGCATCAGAAGCCTGCGACGGATTGCCCGGGTTGCCGCGCCGCGCGGCGGTCGACATTCTGCGTCGACTCACGCCTCGAACCCTGTCCGGCGACGCGCTTCCACCGGTCGGCGAAGGCAACGACTACGCGTCCGCGATCACGGCTGCCGTCCTCGATCTGGACGACTCCTATGTTGCGGTGCAGGGCCCACCCGGCACCGGTAAGACGTACACCGGGGCGCGAGTGGTCAAGGCTCTGGTGGAGCAGCACCAGTGGCGTATCGGTGTTGTTGCGCAATCGCATTCGGTGGTGGAGAACATGCTGGGCGGCATAGTCAAGGCCGGCCTCGATCCGGCGCTGGTCGCGAAGAAGGGCAGCCGGAGCCGAATTGCGGAGTGGACCGACATCACGCCCCAGGAGTTCCCCCGCTTCCTGTCCGAAGCGGAATCCACTGGCTGCGTCATCGGTGGCACCGCGTGGGATTTTGCGAACACCGATCGAGTGCCCCCTGGCAGCCTCGATCTCCTTGTCGTCGACGAAGCCGGACAGTTCGCGCTGGCCAACACCGTTGCCGTTGCCGTCTCCGCTCGGAATCTGCTGCTGCTCGGCGATCCGCAACAACTGCCGCAGGTCAGCCAGGGAACTCATCCCGAACCTGTTGACGAATCCGCTCTCGGCTGGCTGGCCGAAGGGCACGGCGCCCTGCCGCCGGAGTTGGGATACTTCCTCGAAAAGACGTGGCGGATGCACCCCGACCTGTGCGCGCCGGTGTCGGCGCTGTCCTACGAGGGCAAGCTGCTGTCCCAGGAATCGGTAAGCGCTGCACGGAAACTCGACGGTCTGGCAGCGGGCGTACACACGGTGTACGTCGACCATTCCGGCAACTCGACGTATTCACCCGAAGAGTCTGCCGTCATCGTGACGCAGATCCGCGAACTCCTCGGCACGCCATGGACCGATCCCAGCGAGTTCGACGGCACCCGGCCCCTGACCGAGGCGGACATTCTGGTGGTCGCGCCCTACAACGCCCAAGTGGGCACCATCGAGCGCGATCTCACCGAAGCGGGATTCACCGATGTCGAGGTGGGTACCGTCGACAAGTTCCAGGGACGTGAAGCGGCAGTCGCCATTGTGTCGATGGCAGCGTCCGCAATCGAGGACGTTCCACGAGGCATGTCATTCCTACTTTCGCGCAACCGCCTCAATGTTGCTGTCTCACGCGGAAAATGGTGCGCCATCATCGTCCGGTCGTATGCACTGACGCAGTACATGCCGACCACGCCGGCGGGACTGGTGGAACTCGGCGCTTTCATGCGCCTGACAGCCGGCTAGCCGAAGCACTGCCCGTCGCCGCGATACGTCGGTACCGCGGTGGCGGTGCCGTCGGCATCGACCAGATTCACGTGGTCGAAACGCTCACACAATTCGCCGGCCTTTGCGTGGCGGAACCACACTCGGTCACCGATCGCGATGTCGCCGGCAACCCGTCCTGTGACCGGCGTCTGCACCTCGCCTGCGCCTTCGTTGCGGAGCAATTTCAGACCAAGTGGGCGCATCGGTTTCGGAACCCTCGCGGCGCCGGCGGGGCCGGAAGCTATGTATCCACCGCCGAAGAGGGTGGTGACCTTCGGGGTCGGCTTGCGAACCGCGGAGAGTGCGAAGAACAGAGCGGGGTCCGGCCGGAAGGCGCGGTATCTGTCGAAGAGTGTTGGCACATACAGCCCCGAACCCGCCGTCACCTCGGTGACCACCGGATCGGCAGAACTGACTTCGAGTGATCCGGTACCGCCACTGTTCACGATCTCGAGGGTGCCCACCGCATCCGTGACCGCAGAAACGACAGCACCTCGCCGGTGCGACAGTTCCCGGGCGGAGGCCTTCTTGACCCAGCCGATCGGCGCGCTGGTGTCCGGTAGTCCGGCGATCTGCGCTTCGTAGAACATGACACCGACGACGGAAAATCCACGGGACCGCGCACGCACAGCCAGTGCGGCAACATCATTCGGTTCGCGGAGCGGAGAGCGTCGTACCCCCAGGTGAATCGGCCCGATCCGCAGGGACGCGTCCACGTCGAGGCACACCCGAATCGGCGCAGCGCCGGGCGCAGCTGATCTGATGACATCGAACTGAGCGTCGTCGTCGATCATCAGCGTGATCGCCGTTATCGCAACCGGATCACCGGCGAGTTCGGCCAACGCTCCACGATCCACGGTGGGATATCCCATCAGGATGTCGCGGGCGCCGAGACCGACCAACCACAATGCCTCCCGCAGTGAGTAGGCCATGATTCCGCGAAAGCCACCCTGCTCGGTGAGCCCACCGCCCAGTGTTTCCTCGAGAACGGCGCGGCACCGGACCGACTTACTCGCAATGCGCACTGGTGTTCCCCCGGCCCGGCGAATCAGATCGGCGGCATTGCTGCGCAGAGTTGTCAGGTCGAGAGCGGCCAGGGGCGGGTCGAAATCAGCAGTAGCGGATGTCAGTCGATCCAGTGTTGTGGTCACGTGTGTCCCATCGTCGCGGCGTCGCGGTCAAGTCAACACCTGAATTGGACGCATGTCCATGACGGGGTCAGTGCTGCGCCTCGATCGCCTTGCCGGCGATGACCTGAACCATTTCGCCGAATTCCGCAATGGTGGCGTCGGAATCACGATCAACCAGCCAGCGCAAGACCAATCCGTCGATCATCGCCAGACTCCATCTCGCCAACGACTGCAAAGACTCTGTCCAGACAGTTCCGGAAATCGTGGCGCATTCTTCGAGAAATGCAATGGCATGCTCGTCCATGATCCGGTACTGATCGCTGGCGACGGCACCGGCACGCTCGGCCCCGAGGTTGCGGCTACGCAGAGCTTGCGCGGTGATTTCGTAGGTCAGCAACTGCCGATCAGGCGTCACCTCGATGAGCGGCCACATCCCGGTCAACCCGATGTGCAGCAGTTCCTTCAGCCCTTGGATCCCGGTCAGATCAGGCGCGTGGCGAACCTGCCCGAAGGCATGCTGGAGCGATTCGCTGAGCTGAACAATCAACGTCTCGCCCATCGCGGCGATGAGCTCCTCTTTGCTCTCGAAACAGTAGTGAACTACGCCGAGCGATACGCCCGCCTCTTCGGCTACAGCACGGACCGTCACTGAACTCACGCCGCGCTGTTCGGCAATGGAAATGGCGGATTCGATCAATTGTGTGCGGCGCTCGTCCGCCGGAAGCCTGTTGAGCATCCCATGATGTTAGAACGGAGATCGGAAAAACTAGGCACAATGCTTGCTTGGACGAACGTCCAAGTACATGATTGTCCAATGGCTTCGGATATCTGGCAGAACTGGGCGGGCACTCAGAGGGCTTCACCACGACAATGGGCAACCCCGCGGAACACCCGTGAACTCGCAGCACTTGTCGTCGAAGCCGCAACACGAGGGTGGCACGTGAAGCCAGTCGGAGCGGGCCATTCCTTTACCGGTGCGGCGGTCACAGACGGAGTTCTTGTCAGCCTCGACAACTTCTCCGGGATCGAATCGATCACCCCCACCGACGACGGGGCGCTGGTCACGGTTCTCGCAGGCACGCGCCTGCGCGCCCTCAACGAGGCGTTATGGCAACGCGGGTACGCCATGACCAACCTCGGCGACATCGACGCCCAATCTCTCGCGGGAGCCCTTGGCACCGGAACCCATGGAACCGGCGCCGCGTTCGGAGGACTTGCGACGCAGATTCACGGCCTCGAAATCGTGACAGCCGACGGAGCAATCGTCACCGCGTCCGCGGATCAAAATCCGGAACTGTTCGAAGCTGCCCGCATCGGCCTTGGCGCGATCGGCATCATCACCAAGGTCACCCTCGCGTGTTCGCCTCGGTTCACATTGCGCGCCATCGAAAAACCCGACACGCTGTCCCACATTTTGGACACCCTGGACGACGAGTGCAGGACCGTCGACCACTTCGAGTTCTACTGGTTCCCCCACACTGATCGGGTCCTCACCAAACGGAACACACGCCTGCCCGGCGACACACCGTTGAAGCCCGTCAGCGCGATCCGAACCTTTGTCGAGGACGAATTCATGTCGAACACGCTCTTCGAGGGCGTCAACCGCATCGCCACCCTGGCGCCGGCCGCGATACCCACCATCAACCAGATATCGTCACGCCTGCTCGGCGCCCGGGAATTCACCGACCGCAGCTATCGGGTCTTTGCATCGCCGCGTCGCGTGAAGTTCAAGGAAATGGAATACGCCGTCCCGGTCGAACACGTCAAAGGTCTACTCCACGAGATCAATCAGTGGCTGGAGCGAACCCGAACCAACGTCGCGTTCCCCGTCGAGGTTCGTTTTGCCGCCGCTGACGACCTCTGGCTTTCCACCGCCAACGGACGCGATACCGCATACGTCGCCGTGCACCAGTATCACCGCCGGTCCGAGACCGAGTACTTTGCCGCAGTCGAAGCGATGGCAAAGGCCGTCGACGGCCGGCCGCACTGGGGGAAAATGCACAACCGGACCGTCGACGACCTACGCCCCACGTACGCAAAACTCGACAACTTCATTGCTGTGCGAGACAAGTACGACGCGGATCGTGTGTTCGACAACGACTACCTACGCCAAGTGCTCGGCGCCTGAGTTCGCTTCGCTAACGCAGCAATTCCGCTTTCCTCGATTCGCTGGCAAACGACGCCTTGATGGAATTGCGGGCCAACGTCTCACGTTCGGACTCGGTCAGCCCGATTGCTCGACCGAGTTCGGCGAAGTTGTCGTCGACGTACCCGCCAAAATATGCCGGATCGTCGGAGTTGACCGTCACGATCAGCCCGAGGTCGAGCATCGTCCGCAACGGATGATCCTCGAGCTTGTCGAACACCCGAAGACGAACGTTCGACAACGGGCAGACCGTCAGCGGTATCTCCTCGTCTACCAACCGCTCGACCAGCGCCGGATCTTCGAGCGCGCGGACGCCATGGTCGATACGTTCTGCACCGAGGATGTCGAGCGCCTGCCAGATGTACTCCGGCGGGCCTTCCTCACCGGCGTGGGCAACCACGTGAAGCCCCTCGGCGCGAGCCCGCGCAAACACGTCCTCGAAGAGTGACGGCGGGTTACCCACCTCCGCAGAATCGAGGCCCAGACCGACAATCGGGGCCTGCAACCGGATGATCTCCGAGAAGATCTCCTCGGCATCTCTGACGGGTTGATCGCGCAGAATCGCGGCAATCGCGCTGCTGCTGAGTCCGAACTCCCGCTCGCTCGATGCAACGGCGTCCATGATTCCGTCGAGAACCTCGGTCAACGGAACACCCCGGACCACGTGCGCTTGCGGGTTGAAGAAGAACTCGGCGTGCGAGACCCCCGCAGCGGCAGCACGGCGGAAGTACGCCCGCGTGAGATCCGCAAAATCCTCGGCTGTGCGCAGAACGGCCATGTTGGCAAAGTACAGATCGAGGAACGACTGCAGATCCGAGAACTCGTACCGGGACTTCAGATCTTCGATGTCCTTGTACGGCAAGTCCATTCGATTTCGCTCGGCGAGGCGGTAGATCTGCTCGGGCTCTAGAGAACCCTCGATGTGCATGTGCAATTCGGCAACTGGTGTAGCCATGTCGTGTTACCGACCCTTCCATACCGGCGCGCGCTTCTCGGCAAAAGCCGTCGCGCCTTCACGTGCGTCCTCGGATACGAAAATCGGTGCCAACAACTGCATCTGGTTGGCAAATGCCTCGTCGTCCGACCATCCGGCGGCCTTGACCATGATCTCTTTGGTGACCGTGACGGCGAGCGGACCGTTACGGCTGATGCGGTCGGCGAGATCCAGCGCACCGTCCAACGCCTGACCTGGTTCTGTCAGTGTGTTCACCAAACCGTACGAGTGCGCTTCCTCCGCCGTGAAAGCGTCTCCGGTCAAGGCGTATTCCAGGGCCTTCTGATACGGAATGCGCTTGGGTAGACGGAACAATCCGCCGGCGCCTGCGACCAGACCCCGCTTGACCTCGGGGATACCGAACTTGGCTTCGCGAGAGGCAACCACCAGATCGGTGGCCAGCACCAACTCGGTGCCGCCTGCCAAGGCAAAGCCCTCGACCGCCGAAATGATCGGCTTTCGCGGCGGCCCCTCGGTGAAACCGAGACCGCGGCCCGGAACCAGCACGTTCTCGCCGGCCACAAACGCCTTGAGATCCATACCGGCACAGAAATTTCCGCCCGCACCGGTCAGCACTGCCAACGACAACTCGTCGTTACCGTCGAGTTCTTCGACAGCTGCTGCCAATCCGTGGCTGACCGCGGCGTTGATCGCGTTTCGTGCCTCGGGCCGGTTGATCGTGATGATCAGCGTCCGCCCACGCCGCTCGGTGAGAACCTCGTCTGCCATGCATCTCCCTCTCGTAGTCTTTCGACACCGCGCATGCTCATGCTGCGTTTCGTTCGACAATACGGACGAAGCCCTCCGCATCGATCTGTGCGGTGTCATGGGTGCAGAACCAGCCCTGCATGAAACGCGACGACGTCACTTCCGGCGAATTCCAGTACCGACGCGCGACACTCGGCCCGCGGCACCACAGTTCGCCGTATCCCCCCGGTGCGTCGGGGCCGTACAACGCGACTTCCATTCCGCCAAAAGCGATTCCCACGCTCCCCAAATGTGTCGAAGCCGATTCGATCGGCAAGATCAGACCTCCGCCACACGTCTCGGTCTTTCCCCAACCCATCACATGCTGAGCGGCCGGAAACGCCGCCAGTAGCTTGTCTTCCTGCTCGGCCGTTACCGGAGACCCACTGCAGTCCACCCACTTCACCGATCGCGAGGCTGCTCGCGCCGCCGGACCCACCGCAAGCAATCGTGGTTCGAGGAGATCCTCGGGGCGCCCGGTGAGAATGTCGACGGTATGGGCGGACTCACGCCAAAAATCACCCGCCACAACAACGGTGCCGCCGATCACCAACGTGGCGAGCACATGAACAAGCTCCCGGACGGATCGAAAATCGCTGTCCACCAGAAGATTCCGCACACCCTCGACGCCGTAGTCACGCGAATGCAGAAGCCCTTCGATTGTCGAGAGCACATTCTCGTTGCTCAATTCGACGCCAAGCATCGCGCCGGACGGATCCGCCGTGTACGCCAGAACCGCCAACTCGTCCGGCGCAGCACCGTCGTCGATGAACGGAACCCCGTGCGGCAATTCCCCATCGAGCACCAACACCGATCCACTATCCGCAATCACCGCGGAAACCTCCGCGTCGCCCCACGCCATGCCGAGAGACACCGGAACCCCACCGGCCAGAATGACTCCGAGGCACGCTTCCAGCCACCGAACGCCGGCCGCAAACCGGATGGCCACCCGATCGCCGATCTCGATTCCCCGCGACTTCAACCCGCCGGCCACCCGAGACGCTTCAGCCCACAGTTCGGCGTAGGTGACCTGTTCTCCGTGTACTTCCTCGACTGCCGTTCGCCCGGCGAACCGGTGCACCGCAACGTCGAGTAACTCCGACAACGACGGATCCAACTGCCGGTAACGCAGCAGACCGTCCGTCGCCCGACTGACCCGCGTATCCGTGAGCAGCCCATTCGAACAGTGATACTCCACAAGCCTCGACCGCATCTGTACCTCCACAGACCGTGACAAACCCACACCCGCGCCATTCGACTATATGACGTGAGTCACAGGTAGTGGAGCACTCTGGCGATACCCGTGTGCTTACTTGCCTGTGTAGACGGCCTTTCCTGGACCTACATCGAGGAAGCTGCGCACAGCGCCGCGAAGGTCCTCGGTCTCGAACAGCGCCCCCGACACTGTCGGTGTCACCGCATCGGCATGAGCGATACCGCCGGAACGCCACGCCGACACGATCTGCTTGGTCGCATCATGTGCCCGCGTCGGCCCGTCAGCCAACCGCGCAACCAATTCCCGCGCCGCCGCGTCGACATCGTCGTGAACGGCATTGACCACACCCCATGATGCAAGCGTCGCCGCGTCGTACAGATCGCCCGTCATCACCAGTTCGCGAGCGCGTCCGGAACCCGCACGCTCGGCCAGGCGTTGCGGCCCACCCATCGACGGCGTCAACCCGACCACTGTCTCCACCAAACCGAACTTCGCCTTGGGCGCGGCGAGAATGATGTCGCAGGCCAGCGAAATCTCGAACGCAGCCGTCAGCGTCAACCCATGCGCGGCGTAGACCACCGGACACGGCAGTGCCTCGAGTGGATGGCAGATCTGCGCAAAAAGCTCGCGCCATAACTCGGCGCCCTGCTCGGCAGTCAAACCGTCGAAAACATGGACGTCGACGCCGGCCGAGTTGACTTTGCCCTCGGCCCGCAGCAACACCGCGCGCGGCGGCGCAGCCGTCAACGACGCGATATCCGCGATCACTGCGTCGAACATCGCCTGATCGAACAAATTGAGCGGTCCGTGAGCAAACGTAAGCACGGCAACCTCGGCACCGCCATCGGTGATGATTCGCTCGAGACGGGTGGGATGCGTTTCGGAAGCAGTCATGGCCGTCACCTTGCCACACCGTGAGCGACATACGATCAGGGAGTGGACGGTCTGAGAAAAGCGCTTGCCGACGTTGTGGGACAACGGTTCGTCACCGACGATCCCGATGTTCTGCGCTCCCGCTCGGTCGATCACACGGGCAGATACAGTGGACGTGCCCAGGCCCTGGTCCGCCCGGCCGACACCGCCGAAGTAGCCGCAGCACTGAACGTCTGCCGACAATTCGGCGCACCCGTCACCGTGCAGGGTGGACGCACCGGACTTGTCGCCGGAACCGTGCCCGAACACGACGACGTCCTGCTCTCCACCGAGCGCCTCACGACGATCGGCGAGGTCGACGCCGCCGCGGGGAGGATCACCGTCGACGCGGGAGTGACACTCGCACAAGTACATTCCGCTGCTGCCCATGCCGGACTGAAGTTCGGCGTCGATATCGCGTCGCGTGATACCGCGACAATCGGCGGTATGGCTGCCACCAACGCTGGTGGGCTGCACACGGTTCGATACGGCAACATGGCCGAGCAGGTCACCGGACTCGAAGTTGTTCTTCCAGACGGCACCACCGTGCGCCGTGAGGTTGCCGTCCGCGTCGACAACTCCGGCTACAACCTGCCGGCGCTCTGGGTGGGCAGCGAGGGAACTCTCGGGGTGATCACACGCGTCGACCTGGCACTTCACCCCGTGCCGAGACACCGCGTCACAACACTCACCGGGTTCGATTCACTGGGCGCCGTTGTCGACGCGGGACGCATTCTGCGCACCGTCGGCGGCGTCGACGCGCTTGAACTACTCGACGGCCGCGGATTGGAACTTGCTGCGAACCGACTTGGCGCCGGCGTTCCGACGGGACGCCGATGGTATCTGCTGGCAGAGGTATCCGGCGCCCACGACCCTTCCGAAGACGTGAGCGCAATCATGGACCGGATCAATCCACCGGATGCGCCCGCCGTAGCGCTCGACACGGCCGGTTCGGCCCGATTATGGTCTGCACGTGAATGTTTCGCAGAAGTCGTAGGATTGTTCGGACCACCTCTCAAGTTCGACGCGGCACTCCCCCTTGACACACTGGCGGCATTCGCGGACTCGGCGGTCGACGTTGTCGCAGAATACGCACCGGAAGCGATCCCGATCCTGTTCGGTCATGTGGCCGAAGGAAACATCCATCTGAACGTCCTGAATTGCCCCGACGCCGACGCCGTCTACCTCCGTATTCTCGAACTGGTGCGTCACTACGGCGGAAATATCAGTTCCGAACACGGAGTCGGCTCGCTCAAACGCAATTACCTCGACATGGCGCTCACGCCGGAGGACATCGGCGCGATGTGGGCAATCAAGCGAGCCTTCGATCCGGACGACTTTCTCAATCGTGCAGTGATGTTTCCCGACTCCCTTCGGCGCTGACAACTAGACGCTGTGAACCTTTCGGCTTTGGTTGTCCTGCAGGGCAGTCAGCGCGCACCTTGCCGCACAGCGTGCCGCGGCGAGAACCACAGGATGCCTGGCTACCGTCCACGCCCGTCTGGCAATTGACGGGGCAGTCTCATTCTGCATGTCGGCGTTCGAGTTCAGTGCCCGTGGTGAGCGTGTGCGTGCTCTGACACGGGCGCGGTCGCATTGTCGGCAGTCAGAGTGAATTCGGCCGTACGCACCACTCCGTCGTGTTTGAAGTCCAAGAACAATCGGTAATCCTCAGCGCTCGACATGGTGGCGTAGAAGGTGATTGCCGGTCCGGCCGGGGTAACACCGTCACCGGGATGGCCGTCCGGGTGGACGTGGAGATACGCGAGGTCGGAGGCTCGCAGCGCAACCAGATGCCCATAGGCGGCAAGGTAGGGCTGCAAGTCTGTGACCGGGTGACCGCCTCGGCTGACCGAGAGCGTGAGCTTCGATGTCTGGCCGGCGTGGGCTGCGCCGTCGAGGGAGACGATGTAGCCGTCGACCGTCGTGGTGGCGGCCGCAGCAGGCAACGGCCGGGGGTCATAGGCGCCGGAAACGTGTACATCCGCACTCAGCGTGATTCCGTCGCCACCGTCAGGAGTGAAGTCAGCGAAGACCCGATACTCCCCTGCATGCGCGAAATCTACTGAAACATGCCAGGTTCCAGACGCGTCCAGTTCGGGATGCACGTGCTGGAATCCGGTCAGGTCGCGGCCGACCACGATCAGATGTAGCTGCTTGTCGTGAGTATCCGTGTACCGGATCAACGGAGATCCGGTCGCATCCACGATCCGGAACTGCAGGGGTACGCGACTGCCGACGGCCGCCTCCGACGTTGCCAATTCCAATGTGTAGCCGTTTTCGCTGAACATCTTGCCCTCCAAAGGTTGGGTCGACAGCACTTCCGTTGCCGTCTGTGCAAGGTTCCGCTCTCGCCGAACCTATTGCAATTTTTACCATACCCCCCTAGGGTATGCAACGAACAAAACAAATCACCCCGAATTCACTCGAAGGAGATCCGATGCGCACCTACGCCGAGCGCCGGCCGATCGAGTTCGAAAAGCGCATTATTTCCGGGCATTTCATCGATCCGCAGCCCCGATGTCGCGACGCCTCGACTATGACACTCCCAGACCTCGCAAACATCACATATACCCCGTACCCGTAAGGAAACTAGAATGTCCACACAACCTAGATCCACCCGTAAGTGGTGGGCGTTGGCGTTGATCGCCGCCGCTCAGTTCATGGTCATCATGGACACCTCGATCATCGGTGTCGCTCTCCCCCAGATGCAGAGCGATCTCGGCTTCTCCCAGGAAGGCCTGACCTGGGTCTTCAATGCCTACGTCATCGCCTTCGGCGGGCTGCTCCTCCTCGGCGGGCGTCTGTCGGATCTGTTCGGCGCGCGCCGAGTGTTCACCGCCGGTTGGCTGATCCTGCTGATCGGTTCCGTCGTCGCCGGTGCCGCCGGCAACGTCGCCGTCGAACTTGCCGGTCGCGCAGTTCAGGGTGCCGGAGCAGCACTCATCGCGCCGTCGGCGCTCACCTTGCTGATGATGCTGTTCGGCAGCACGCAAAAGGAGATGACCAAGGCGCTGTCCATCTACGGTGCCGCGGCGCCGGCCGGCGGTACTGCCGGAGTGTTCCTCGGCGGCGCCATAACCGAATACGCCAGCTGGCCTTGGGTTTTCTATCTGAACATCCCCATCGCAGTCATCGCATTGATCGCTACGCCCATCCTGATGCCGAATGCACCGGCACGCACCGGATCGATCGACTTCCTCGGCGCACTGGCGGTCACCGCAGGCCTCGCCGTCGGAGTCTTCGGCATCGTCAGAGCACCTGACGTCGGTTGGGGATCCGGGCAGACGTGGCTTGCGCTCGCCGTCTCGGCCGCATTGTTGGGCGCATTCGTGTTGATCCAGTCCAAGCGTCGGGAACCACTGGTGCGGCTGGGAATCTTCAAGGCGCCCAACCTCGGTGCCGCGAACGTCGCTCAGCTCGTCCTCGGCGCGGCCTGGATACCGATGTGGTTCTTCCTGAACCTGTACCTGCAGCAAGTGCTCGGATACAGCGCCTTCCCCGCCGGCGCGGCTCTGCTGCCGATGACGATCTTCGTCATGCTCGGCATGATCGTCGTCGCGCCACGGGCCATGGCGCGGTTCGGTGCAAAAGCAATGATCGTCGCCGGTTTGCTGGTGCTGGGAATCGGATTGGGGTGGATGTCGTTGATCCGGCCCACCGGTAACTTCTGGGTCGACGTGCTGCCGGCATCGTTGGTGGCCGCGGCCGGTATGACGCTGGCGTTCATTCCTTCACTGGGTACGGCGATTTCGGCCGCGCGCCCGGAAGAAGGCGGATTGGCTTCGGGCATCGTCAATGTCAGTTACCAGGTCGGCTCGGCTGTCGGTCTCGCGGTGATGACTGCGATTGCAGCGGTGTTCGGCGCCGATCAACTCGGCAATCCGACCGAGCTGACGAACGGGTTCTCCGCAGTGTTCTTCGGTGCCGCCGTCATCGCAGTGGTGGGCGCAGCAATCACCGCGGTCGTGATGCGGTCGACCAAGGTCGAAGAGCCTGAAACCGTTCACTCCACCGTCAATTCTTGACCAACTCCGGTGGTGGGTTCGGCCGGCGATCACCGGCCGAACCCACCACCGGCGGAACGACTTAGGACTCATTATGTCGCGCCTTGCATCTCTCACACCGGCCACCGCTGTCGGTGCATCGAAAGACCTTCTCGCCGAACTCGTCAACCGTCACGGACAGGTCGGTGACATGGTCGCCGCGATGGCTCATTCGCCCGCCGTACTGGGTGGCTATCTGCAACTCAGCCGGGCAATGAAGCGAGCGAAACTCAGCCGCAAGATCACCGAGCGAATCTCGATCGCCGTGCAGGTCCAGCAAGGTTGCGCTGTTTGCCTCGAAGCCCACGTTGCCGCCGCCCACGCCAACGGCGTCGAATGGGACGAGATCGAGCGTGCCCGCACGGGCACATCGGCCGATCCCGCCATCACGGCAATGATCGACCTCGGACTTCGCGTCTATCGGGAGCCTGCCTCGATTTCCGATGAACACATCGCGGGCCTTCGGGCGTACGGCTACGGTGATCGCGAGATCGCCGATGTAGTCGGGATCGTCGCCCTCAACGTCCTGACCGGAGCTTTCAATCTTGTCGCGGGAGTGAAACCAGATGAACCGGACCGCTAGAACCGCACCGGAACGGAACAGCCTGCGTCTGTTCGCGATTCGCGACTACCGCCTACTCTTCAGCGCCCAGATCATCGCACTGTTCGGCACTGGGTTGGCGACGGTGGCACTCGGCCTGCTCGCGTATGACTTGGCGGGACCGTCCGCAGGGGCGGTGCTCGCCACCGCGTTGACGATCAAGATGTCCCTGTACGTCCTGATCGCCCCACTCGCGGCGGCGTACGTCGACCGATTGCCGAGACGGGCTTTCCTCGTCGCACTCGATGTCATTCGCGCGTCGGTGGTGATCGCGTTGCCCTTCGTCAGCGAGATCTGGCACATCTACGTGCTGGTGGGTGTTCTCCAAGCTGCGTCGGCAGCGTTCACACCCACATTCCAGGCGGTCATCCCGGACATCGTGACCGACGAGGCCGATTTCACCCGCGCACTGTCGGCATCGCAGGTCGCTTACACGATGGAAAGCCTGCTCAGCCCTGTTCTCGCAGCGGTAGCGCTGTCCTTCATGACGTTCAACCTGCTCTTTGTCGCCACCGCCGTGGGCTTTGCCGTCTCCGCGCTGCTCGTGCTGGCCACCCGAATCCCCAACGCCCGTCCCAGCACTCACCGAAACGCGTGGGACCGGATCGCGTCGGGAGTGCGGATCTTCGTGACCACGCCGCGACTGCGCGGCATCATGGCACTCAATCTCGTGGTGGCAGCAGCGGGCTCGATCGTCGTGGTCAACACCGTCAACTACGTCCGCGACCAACTCGGCGGAACCCAATCCGACGTGGCCTGGATGCTGGCCGCATCGGGTAGCGGTACGTTGCTGACCGCGCTGGCTCTTCCCCGCGTCCTCGACCGAACCGCCGAACGCACCGTGATGACAGCAGGTTCCGTCGTCCTGGTCTTCAGCGCAAGTGCGGCAGCGTCCCTCGCCGTTGCCGGTGTGTTCACGTGGATTCTCACCGCCGCGGTGTGGGCGCTCATCGGCGCCGGGATGGCCATGATCGTCACCCCGACCGGAAAGGTGCTTCGACGGTCAGTAGACCCCGCAGGTATTCCGGAAGTGTTCGCAGCCCAATTCTCCCTGTCGCACCTCGCCTGGCTGTTCACCTATCCGATTGCCGGATGGGTTGGCACCAGCGCGGGATTCGCGCTCACCTGGAGCATCCTCGCAGCCCTTGCCGCGGTGGGAGCCGCCTCGGGATGGGTGCTGTGGCCTCGCGAGGCGAGCACCGAAATGCCCGCCCCGTCGACCGCCGGTGCAACGCACGACGCTACACAAGGAGAATGCACCTTGGCCGCAACCCAGTGCGCCTGCGCTCGCCCCATCTGAGCCGGGACGACTTTCTCAATCCTTCAGTGATGTTTCCCGACTCGCTTCGGCGCTGACAGCCATCGCCGTGTCATGAGCGTCGCCGCGCTGCGGCCGTTCGAAGCACACCGACGCCACGAATCCGACGAGGAGTACCGCGGCCGGGAGCCACACGGACTGCGACATCGCGGTGCTGAACGGTTCGCGGACTACCTCGGGCAGATGTCCGACGCCGGCTTCGGAACTGCCGCCGGTGAGGCCCTGTGCAGCCAACCTCGCGGTGATCAACGCGCCGATCGCGGCGCTACCGAGAACCGCACCCACCTGGCGTGTGGTGTTGTAGACACCGGCTCCGGCACCCGCTTGCAGGGGCGGCAGATTGTGCGTGGCTGTGGCGGCCAGCGGCGACCAGATGCACGCATTCGCGAATCCGATGAGGCCGATCGGCAGCAACAGCTCCCAAATCGCGACATCGGGGGTCATCACCATCGCCAGCCAACCCAGTGCGATGGCAAACAACGCGAAGCCGGTTCCGGCAATGTAGCGAGGGTGCGTCTTGTCGACGAGTTTGCCGACGATCGGCGCAAAAATACCCGTCAGCACGGCCATCGGAACGAGCAGCAGTGCCGATTGTGTCGGCGAGAGTCCGCGTACCGCCTGGGTGTAGAACATCAGCGGCAGCACCATCGACGTGATGGCAAAGCCCATTGCTGTGATGGCGACGTTGGCGAGTGAGAAGTTGCGATCCTTGAAGAGTCCGAGCGGCAGCAGTGGTTCGTTCTTGTTGCGTGACTGGTAGAAGACGAACACGACGAGCAGCAGCACGCCCGCGCCGATCAGGCTCCACACAAATCCGTTCCAGTCGTACGAGCTTCCCTCCTGGATTCCGAACACCAGCAGGAACATGCCCGCTGCACTGAGAATCACCCCGGGGATGTCGAATTTGTGTTCGCTCGTGGGCAGCGACGGAACCAGCTTCCACGCCAGCAGGAAGGCAATCACACCAACCGGGACGTTGACGATGAAGATCCATTCCCAGCCGAGATTGTCGACCAGAACGCCACCGGCGAGCGGTCCGACCAGGGTGGCAACACCGGCAACGGCGCCCCACAGACCCATGGCCGCGCCGCGCTTGTTCGGCGCAAAGGTACGGGTGATGACGGCCATCGTCTGCGGCGTCATCATCGCGGCACCAAAGCCCTGGAAAGCCCTTGCAACGATGAGAAGTTCGACGCTGCCGGACAAACCGCACCACAATGAAGCGGCGGTGAACAGGACGAGTCCGATCATGTACAGGTTCTTGGGCCCGAACCGATCACCCAGTCGGCCCGTAACCAGTAGCGGCACAGCGTAAGCCAGAAGGTAGGCGCTCGTTACCCAGACCACCTTGTTGATGTCGGTTCCGAGGTCCTCCATGATCGCCGGATTGGCCACCGCAACGATCGTGCTGTCCACGAGAATCATGAAGAACCCGATACACAGCGCCCATAGCGCGTGCCAGGGATTGACCTGCTTTTCCATCTTCAGTCCTTAGATAGTGTGGACGAGCCTGCTGAGCCGGCCAGCCGGTCGAGAAGTTCTTGTGAGAGCCAGGGCATTTCGCCGCTCTCGATGTCTGTCACCAACACGCCGATCCACTCTCGTTCGGCGACGGTCAGTGCGTGGGCGTAATCGGCGCCCACCGTGAAGATTCGTGGCTTTTCCGCGGCCTTCAACGCTTCGTAGTCGGCCTCGAATTTCGCGATCGTCTCGTCGAGATGCGCGAGACGTATCCGGAGCATCTGACACGCAGTTGCGGCGGACAGGTTATGCATTTCTGCGAGCGCAAGAGGCAGGCGCGGATACTCCCGGACCGGAACCGCCAACATCTCACGCAATTGGTGCTCGAGGGCGCTCCGGCCTCGATCGGTGATCTCGTACGTCGTCCGCTCCGGCCGATTGCCTTCACGATCCGTCCCGATCGAAGCGAGCAGTTCCTGCTTTTCCAGCCTGGAAACCGTGTGATAAAGCGAGCCCGGCTTGATTTTCACCAACTGGTCCCCTCGGCGGACCGAGGCGAGTTGATACATCTCGTACGGGTGCATCGAACGCTCGGACAGCAGGCCCAGAACGGTGATTCCCAAGGGCGTCAATGAGACGTCACCCATGAGATCCCCCTTCCTGACAAGCCGCAATTGACGATTTCTTGACTATTCCACCCGAAATAGTCCACATGGAATATACGACGCGGGGCCATCTCGATCAACCCACCCGAGCCGGACTAGCGTGTAGCGAGTGGACGACCATCATCTCGACATCATCCGACTCGCGTGGGCCCGAGAACTGGGCTTGGGCGACTCCGCATTGCGTCCGGCGCATACCGCGCGAGTCGACGACGATCACAACGATCTGATCCACGTACTGCAACTCGCCGAGGCAGCAGCCGTCGTCGGACCTCGATGGTTCACGCTGCGCACCGCGAACGAGGACGCCGCCTCACTGCTCGAACCGACCCGACTTCTCGAACTCACCAAGGATCACGGCGGCCGACTCACATCGCATACCGAGCTCGCATTCCTTCCCGACTACACGGATCACACACCCGCAGAACAACTTCTGATCAGCCGCGAGCGATCCGACGCAATGAGCGTGGCCAGATCCTGCCCACCCGACGACGTCACAGTTGCCGATCTGAGCGCCATGGACCAGTGGTTCACAGCACTCGGGGATGATCACCAACCCCTCGCTTGCGCGGCCTACCGCGAGTTCCAAGGATTCGTCGCGGATCTCACGGTGCTCACCGATCCCGCGCAGCGGCGGCGCGGTTTGGCTTGCGGAACAGTCTTTCTCGCCGCCGAAGACGCTCTCGACGCCGGATTGATACCGCAACTCCGCATCCCGAGCGGACATCTCGGCGGCGCTGCAATCGCACGCGCACTCGATTTCACCGTCCTGGGAATACACACCACGGCGCAGGTCCAACGACGTATTGTGTAGAGACACGCGATCGAGAGGAATCTCCATGAACGCGGATAATTCTGCAACATTTGTCGAAGAAGGCCGCGAATTCACTCGCGACACCAACTACATCGCCGCACGTATCACCGAGGACGGCCGCGACGGATATCCCGTCGAACCGAATCGCTATCGATTAATTGTCGCGCGCGCCTGCCCATGGGCGAACCGCGCCATCATTGTCCGCCGGCTCCTCGGTCTGGAAGACGTTCTGTCGATGGGAATCTGCGGACCGGTCCACGACAAACGCAGTTGGACTTTTGATCTCGACCCCGGCGGCGTCGATCCGGTTCTGAAAATCCCCCGACTCCAGGACGCATATTTTGCCCGCGACCCCAATTACTCGCGCGGCATCACGGTGCCGGCGATGGTGGAGATCGCGACCGGCAAGGTCGTCACAAACAACTTCCCGCAGATCACACTGGATCTGTCCACCGAGTGGAAGAAGTACCACCGAGAAGGGGCACCGGATCTGTATCCGGAGGCTCTCCGCACCGAAATCGACGATGTTGCAGAACAAGTGTTCCGCGACGTCAACAACGGTGTCTATCGCTGCGGCTTTGCCGGATCCCAGGAAGCCTACGACAAGGCATACGACCAACTGTTCGCGCGACTGGACTGGCTGACGGAACGCCTTGCACGGCAACGTTTCCTAGTCGGCGACACCATTACCGAAGCGGACGTCCGACTGTTCACTACGCTAGCCCGATTCGATCCCGTCTACCACGGCCACTTCAAGTGCAACAGAAGCAAACTCACCGAGATGCCGGTGCTGTGGGACTATGCCCGTGACCTCTTCCAGACCCCCGGGTTCGGCGACACCATCGACTTCACCCAGATCAAGCAGCACTATTACATCGTCCATTCCGACGTCAATCCCAGCCAGATCGTTCCCAAGGGACCCGAACTGACGCACTGGCTCGAACCACATGGCCGCGAACAACTCGGCGGCCGGCCGTTCGGAGACGGCACACCGCCACATCCCCCGATCCCGAGCGAAGTAGTGCCGCAAGAACATTGGGCGACACGGTAACCCGAGATCGGGTAAAGAACTACTCCCCGCCGTACGTTCCGAAACTCCAGAACACGCCCTCAGGATCACGACAGGTGAAACCGCGCGAACCGTAATCTTCGTCGCGAAGACCCTGCGTGATCACGGCACCGGCGGCAACAGCCCGATCGTGGAGGCCGTCGGCATCGTCGACAACGATGTACACAGAACCCACTCCCGGCGGTAGACCGGCAATCGACGAATCGGCACGGGGCGAACCCAGCATGATCCCACCACCACCGGGCCAGTCGAGCTGAGCATGCGCAACGACGTCACCGTCGGCGTACAGCGCTTTCTCCACAAAGCCGAAGGCCTTCACAAGAAAATCGACAGCCGCTCGGGCATCGGCATACACCAGCGTCGGCCACACTACGGTTCCCACAGCAGTCCCCTTCCCTCTAGTACTACACAGCACAAGCCTATGGCGCAGGCCGCCTGCTCCGCTGTAAAACTTCACCTATCCTCGACAGCGAAGTTCACCGATTGCAGAGTGGACACCTGTGGAGGGGCAGAGCGATGGCCAAGTCGATCGACAACGCAAGCAGCAACGACGCCGGGCGGGTCGAGAAAATCCTCATCTCGGTACTCGACAACGGCAGCCGCCTCCAGGCGCCGGCCGTCGCCAAATACGTGGAGCACGTCAGGCACTCGCATCCGGACGAGTCTCCGGCCCAGATCATCGATCGACTCGAGAAGATGTTTCTCCTGGCCGTCACAGGAAGCGGCAGCGCGGTCGGCGCCACAGCCGCAATCCCCGGCGTCGGAACTGTGGCATCGATCGCCGCGGTCGGCGCGGAGTCGGCATTCTTCCTCGAAGCATCGGCACTTCTCACTCTGGCAGTCGCGTCGGTCCACGGAATCTCCATCGAGAACCACCAACAACGACGCGCCCTCGTCCTCGCTGTCGCCCTCGGCGAATCCGGCATGGAAATCGTCCAGAAGGTCACCGGGGTCACCGCCAAGAACTGGGGCACCGCGATCACCAGCAAAATCCCGAGTTCCACGATGCGCGGAATGAACAGCACGCTGGTCCGCAAGTTCGTGATGAAATACGCCGCAAAGCGAAGCGCACTCATACTCGGCAAGCTGGTCCCCGCCGGGATCGGCGCGGTCATCGGTGGCGCAGGCAACCGCGTCATCGGTAAGGGCGTCGTCAAGAATGCGCGCGACGCCTTTGGCCCGGCCCCGGTGCGCTGGACCGATCACCTCGTCATACTCCCCGAGGACGACTTCGCGCCCGATCCCGCCACCACCACTCGGGTACTCCGCGGATAACAGCCGAGAACGTAGGCTCGACACAACACAACGTCCGTCGACGCGGGAGCATCTTTGACCAGTAGTGCACCGGGGCGGGTCTCCGCGCCCATCGAAGTTCGCGGTTTGACCAAGACGTTCAAAGCGGCACGGGCGGTCAACGACCTGAGCTTCGACGTCCACGCCGGCTCGATCACCGGCTTGCTCGGCCCCTCAGGCGCCGGAAAAACCACGACTCTGCGCATGCTGCTCGGTTTAGTGACGCCCAGCGATGGATCCGCGACGATCAACGGTCTCCCCATCTCGAAATTGGCATCGCCCGCCCGGACTGTGGGTGCCGTCCTCGACACACGTGGCCTCCATCCAGCGCGGACGGCGCGCGCTCACCTCGACATCTACGCTGCCGCGATCGGCCTGCCCGCCCAGCGAGCGACACAGGTTCTCGCGGCAGTCGGACTCAGTTCGGCGTCCGACCGGAGAACCGGACTTTTCTCATTGGGAATGCAGCAACGGCTCGCACTTGCCACCGCGCTGCTCGGGAACCCGGAAATCCTGGTGCTCGACCAACCCACCCACGGACTCGACCCCGAAGGCACGGCCTGGTTACAGCAGTTCTTGACGACGTTTGCCGAGTCCGGGCGGACCGTGCTGATCACGGGCCAGGCGCTGCGCGAGGTGGAACCCGTCGTGGACAACCTGGTGCTTCTGAGCGCCGGTTCTCTGGTCTACGACGGCAGTGTCGAGGCCCTCCGCGCATCACATCGGAGTCGACTGATGGTCTCGTGCTCCAACCCCGCGCTGTTCGCGACGGCGCTGGCCGCCCGCGGGATCACGGCGGCCACGATCGCACCGGACGGCCGACTCGCCGTCAGCGGTACCGACAGCGACGCACTTGCTCCGGTTGCGGCAGCCTCCGGCGTCACGATCTTCAGTGTCGTCGCTGATCACGCGGATCTCGAGCAACTGTTCGTGGCCATGACCACACCGCACTATGCCACCGGCCATCCCGGATACGGTCCGCCATCCAGCCATTACGGCCCGCCATCCGGTCACTACAGTCCACCGTCGGGCTACTACGGTCCCACCGCCTACGGACCGTCGGGAGGCCACCGGTGACGACGCTCGCACAAGCAGAAATCAAGAAGGTCCTCTCGCTGCGCTATTGGTGGGCACTCGCTGTGGCACCAGTCGTTGTTGCGCTCGCGGCCGCGTCGTTCACTCGTCCGATTGTCGAGGCCATTGCCGAGCGAGCCGACACCGCGTTCGACGTGAATCTCGTGTCCACTGCCATCGCGGTTGGCGGACCCACCACCATCGCCCTCGTCTTTGCGGCGTTGTTCGGTGCAACCGCCGCGGGCAACGAATTCACCTACGCCACATTCACCACGACATTCCTCACCGCCCGCGGACGCGACGCGGTGTTGGCCGCCAAATTGGGTGTTGTTGCCGCATTCGCGGTCGGATACGCACTGGTAGTGCAGGTCGTTGCCGTCGGCGCGATGATCCTGTTCACTCGCGACTTCAGCTTCACCGCGGATCTGTTTGCGATCTGCGGCGTCGGAATAGTCGCCTGCGCGCTGTGGGCACTGATCGGTGCAGGCGTCACACTGCTCGCCGGCTCACAAGTGGTCGGCATGCTGTCCGTGGTCGGCTGGTTCGTCTTCGGTGAATGGATTCTGCGAGCCTTGGCCTTTGCCGTCGGTGCCGACGGTATCGGCAAGGCACTGCCGGTGTCGGCCACCCTCGGAGTGCTGGTCAATGCCGCGCCTTCGATCGACATCGACGTGTTGAGTTCCTGGCCGGGTGCAGCGATGATCCTCGCCGCATGGGTCGTCGCACTCGTCGGGGGCGGCTGGCTGCGCACCAGGATGCGCGACATCACCTGAGTGATCAAGCGTGTCTGCCCCCGGGTCTACCGTGGATCGAGATGAACACGATCGCTGACAACCCGGGGTGGATACGCCGACTGGTCCATGCCTGCTGGCTGCACCGCCGGCTGGCAATCGGCGCGCTCACCGTGACGGTGGTCGCCGCAACCATCGACATTTCCTTCCCACTGCTCACCCGCTATGCCCTCGATGCGGCCGGTGAGCAGAACGCCGGCACCGTCATCACACTCACCGCACTTGCCATCGCCGGCTTGGCGATCGTGCGCTTCGCCTGCCAGTACGGCCGACGAATGCTGGCCGGTCGTCTCTCACTCGACGTCCAGCACGACTTGCGACTCGCGTTGCTCGGTTCCTTGCAGCGACTCGACGGCCGCGGGCAGGACGACATCCGCACCGGGCAGGTCGTCTCGCGCTCGATCTCCGATCTGCAACTCGTGCAGGGTCTGCTCGCGATGGTCCCGATGTCCGCCGGCGCCCTGCTGCAATTTGTGCTGGCCATCGGCATCATGACGTGGCTCTCGCCCCTGCTCACCCTCATCGCGCTGGCGATCATCCCCGCTGTCGGGCTTGTGGTCTTCCTGATGCGACCGACCCTCTACGCCGCCACCTGGTCGGCGCAGCAGCGCGCCGCCGACCTCGCCCAGCACGTCGAGGAAACCGTCACCGGGGTTCGGGTGGTGAAGGGATTCGGGCAAGAAGAACGAGCAATCGATCAACTCGAGAAACACGGCCGAACGCTCTATGGCGAACGGATGCGCGTCGCCCGGATCAACTCCCGTTTCACGCCGACGATGGCCGCACTACCCCAACTGGGACAGGTGGCAGTGATCGCTGTCGGTGGCTATCTTGCACTCCACGGCCAGATCACCATCGGTACTTTCCTCGCGTTCGCGACCTACATCGTGACGATGACCGCGGTCACGCGCACGCTGTCCTCCGTCGTGGTGATGGCACAACTCGCCCGCGCTGCCGTCGAACGCGTCTACGACGTAATCGGCGCGGGGCCCGACATCGCCGAACCCGACCATCCGCTCGATCTCCCCGACGGACCGCTCGGGGTCACGTTCGACGACGTCACTTTCGGCTTCGATTCCGACCGCCGTGTCTTGTCCGGTCTCGACCTGCAGATCAAACCAGGCGAGACCGTCGCCGTCGTCGGACCAGCCGGTTCGGGAAAAACAGCACTGTCGCTGCTGCTCCCCCGCTTCTACGCGCCCGAGTCCGGGACCATCAGTCTCGACAGCGCCGACGCGTCGCTGCCGATCAGCGAACTTCGCAGCGAGCAACTCCGCGCTGCAATCGGCCTGGCCTTCGACGAGCCGTTCCTGTTCTCCGACACCGTCGCCGCCAACATCGCCCTAGGCCGCGCGGACGCGTCCGCCGACGACATCCGCGCAGCGGCCGCAATGGCCCACGCCGACGAGTTCATCGAGGCGCTTCCGGACGGTTACGACACCGTTGTCGGTGAACGCGGTCTGACGCTCTCAGGCGGGCAACGTCAGCGCATCGCGCTCGCGCGCGCCCTACTCGTGAACCCTCGAATCCTCATCCTCGACGACGCCACCTCGGCCGTCGATGCTGCCACCGAAGCGGTGATCTTCGACGCGTTCCGGGCCAGGCGGAGGCAGACAACTCTCATCCTTGCGCACCGCCGATCGACCCTGACCCTGGCTGATCGAATTGCCGTCCTCGACCAGGGGCGGATCATCGACTCCGGGACGGTCGACGAGTTGGAAGCGCGGTGCCCACTGTTTCGGGCCCTTTTCGCCACCTCGAGCGATGAGCCGGCAGCCATCGACCCTGCACTTACCGACATCGAACCATTCGATCCAGACCACTCCGAACCCACTGCCGAGCAACTGTGGCCTGCGGTATCGCCTGCCGATTCGGCAGGTGCGGCCGGTGCTCTGGCCATCACGCCGTCGTTGGAGGCTGCGCTCGACGCGTTGCCACCGCTGCGCGAGGCTCCGACCACCGACACCGCACAACTTCGCGAGTCCGATCCGCAGTTCTCACTTCTACGGATACTCCGTCCAGTTCGCTGGATTCTGGCGGCAGTCGTCGTGTGCCTGACTCTTGATTCCGCTGCGACGATTGCCTTCCCGTCACTGGTTCGGTACGCCATCGACCACGGGGTTGTCGACAAGAACTCAGGGACTCTCACCGTCGCGGCGATACTGGGCGCGCTGCTGGTGGTGGCGGGCTGGGCGATAGTCGCTGTGATGACGGTCCTCACCGCCCGAGCGGGCGAGCGGGTCCTGTTCGGGCTACGTATCCGCAGCTACGCACACCTGCAGAGGCTTGGTCTCGACTACTACGAGCGCGAACTGTCCGGGCGGATCATGACCCGGATGACCACGGACGTCGACGCACTGTCGTCATTCATCCAGACCGGAATGTCGACCGCAATCGTGAGTGTCCTGACGATAGGCGGCATCGCGATCGCCCTCCTCGTCACCGATGTGACCCTGGCGTTGGTGGCGCTCGCCGTCATTCCGCCGCTCATCATCTCGACCCTGATCTTCCGAAAGTTCTCCGCAGTGGCGTACAGCCAGTCCCGCGAGCGGATCTCCATGGTCAACGCGGATTTCCAGGAGAACATCACCGGGTTGCGGGCAGCGCAGGCCTACCGCCGGGAAGAGGGCGCGGCACGCCGATTTGCCGAGCGCGCCGAAAGCTACCGCCGGTCACGGATGCGTTCACAGCGGGCAATTTCGCTGTACTTCCCGTTCATCGCGTTTCTCTCCGATCTCGCGCTTGCGGGTGTGGTCTTCGTCGGAGCCCGTCAGGTGTCCGACGGCTCGACGTCCGCGGGTGTTCTGATCGCCTTTGTTCTGTACCTCGGCTTGTTGTTCGGACCGATTCAGCAACTCTCACAGGTGTTCGACGGTTACCAACAGGCAAACGTCGGGCTCAAGCGAATCGGGGATCTTCTCCGGACGCCCAGTTCCATCGAAACAGCCGACTCCGCGGACCTGATCTCCCTCGACGGACACCTGGACGGCGACGTTCATCTGCGGGATGTCGGCTTTCGATATTCCGGCGCCGAGGTCGACGCCCTCACCGATATCGACCTACACATCCCTGCCGGAACAACCGTGGCGCTGGTCGGACGGACGGGCGCCGGGAAGTCGACGGTGGTCAAACTTCTGGCCAGATTCTACGATCCGACCAGCGGATCAGTGCAGGTCGACGGCACCGACATCCGTGATTTTCACCTATCGCAGTACCGCCACAGGTTGGGCGTCGTACCGCAGGAAGCGCATCTGTTCACCGGCAGCGTCGCGGAGAACATCGCCTTCGGTAGACCTGACGCGTCGAATGTCGATATCGAGCAGGCCGCACGCGCCGTCGGTGCACTGCGCGCGATCGCCGACATGCGCGGCGGCATGAATCATCCGGTCGGGGAACGCGGGCAAGGACTGTCGGCCGGACAGCGACAGCTCATCGCACTCGCGCGCGCCGAGTTGGTCGACCCGGACCTCCTGCTGCTCGACGAAGCGACCGCGACGCTTGATCCCGCGACCGAGAAAATGGTCCTCGAAGCAAGTCGGTCGGTCACCCGGAAAAGGACCTCGATCGTTGTTGCACACCGCCTCGCGACGGCCGCACGTGCCGACCTGATTGTCGTAGTTGACCGGGGACGTATCGTTGAATACGGCCCGCACGCGCTCCTGCGGTATGCCAATGGTCACTACTCGAGACTCTGGGATGCATCTAGGGCGCGCGAAGGGAATAATCTGTCAGCGAGAACTGTCGTCGAAGGTAACCCCGTCGCACGGCAGTAGTGACAGATTTGTACCGCCGAGTGGCGTCGCGAAGTCGAAAGATTACGCGCCGCCGTGAGACAGATCACAAATTGTGTGCCGCACAATTGCTGGTCACACGCTCGGGCTAATCTCATGTATATAGGCGCTCTGATCGGGTACCGAAATAGAAACGAGGCGAACACCTGCCGTGAGCAGCAGTTCTACATCCCAATTCGGACAGAACCAGTGGCTGGTTGACGAGATGTACCAACGCTTCCAGGACGATCCGTCGTCCGTGGATCCGAGTTGGCACGAATTCTTGACCGATTACTCGCCGGAGTCGGCGAACACGGGGGGTGGAAACGGAACTGCCACGAACGGCAACGCAGCCGCCCCCGCCGCTGTGCGCACTCCGCCTGCTGCTCCTAAGGCCGCTCCGCCCGCACCCCCGGCTCCACCGAAGGCCGCTGCGCCCGCGGCCAAGCCCGCCGCAGCGCCCGCGGCCAAGCCCGCCGCAGCGCCTGCGGCCAAGCCCGCCCCGGCCGCCAAGGCCGCTCCCGCGAAGCCGGCTCCGGCCGGCGGCGCGGAAGAGACGAAGGTTCTTCGCGGCGCGGCAGCCGCAGTAGTCAAGAACATGTCGGCCTCGCTCGAGATCCCGACCGCTACCAGCGTTCGCGCGATCCCCGCGAAGCTGATGTTCGACAACCGCATCGTCATCAACAACCACCTCGCGCGCACTCGCGGCGGCAAGATCTCGTTCACCCACCTGCTGGGCTACGCGATCATCCAGGCCGTCAACGCGTTCCCCAACATGAACCGCCACTTCGCCGAGATCAACGGCAAGCCGCATGCGGTCACCCCCGAGCACACCAATCTCGGACTGGCGATCGATCTTCCCGGTAAGGACGGCAACCGCTCACTGGTCGTCGCCGCTATCCGGAACACCGAGGCGATGAACTTCGTCCAGTTCCACGCCGCGTACGAGGACATCGTCCGCCGCGCCCGTGAAGGCAAGCTCACCGGCGAAGACTTCACCGGCGTCACCATCTCGTTGACCAACCCGGGCGGCATCGGCACGGTTCACTCCGTCCCCCGCCTGATGAAGGGCCAGGGTGCCATCATCGGTGCCGGCGCGATGGAGTACCCCGCCGAGTTCCAGGGCGCAAGCGACGAGAAGCTGGCCGAGATGGGCGTCGGCAAGCTGATGACGCTCACGTCGACGTACGACCACCGCATCATCCAGGGTGCCGAATCGGGCGATTTCCTTCGCACGATCCACAACCTGCTGATCAGCGACGAGTTCTACGACGAGATCTTCCACGCACTCGGCAACCCGTACGAGCCGGTTCGCTGGCGCAAGGACGTGCCGGAAGGCGCGGTCGACAAGAACACCCGCGTTCTCGAACTGATCGCGGCCTACCGTGACCGCGGCCACCTCATGGCCGATACGGACCCCTTGCAGTTCGTCAAGGACAAGTTCCACAGCCACCCCGACCTCGACGTCATCAGCCACGGCTTGACGCTGTGGGATCTGGACCGTGAGTTCAAGGTCGGCGGCTTCCACGGCAAAGAGAAGATGAAGCTGCGCGACGTGCTCAGCGTGCTTCGCGACGCGTACTGCCGCCACGTCGGTGTCGAGTACACGCACATCCTCGAGACGGATCAGCGTCAGTGGATCCAGGATCGCGTCGAAGGACATCACGCTAAGCCGACGGTTGCTCAGCAGAAGTACATCCTGAGCAAGCTCAACGCTGCCGAGGCTTTCGAGACCTTCCTGCAGACCAAGTACGTCGGTCAGAAGCGCTTCTCGCTCGAGGGTGCCGAGACCGTCATTCCGATGATGGACGCCGTCATCGACCAGGCTGCCGAGCATCAGCTCGACGAGGTTGTCATCGGCATGCCGCACCGCGGTCGCCTCAACGTGCTGGCCAACATCGTCGGCAAGCCGTACTCGAAGATCTTCACCGAGTTCGAGGGCAACATGAACCCGGCCGCCGCTCACGGCTCCGGCGACGTGAAGTACCACCTCGGCGCTTCGGGCACCTACATCCAGATGTTCGGTGACAACGACATCGCCGTGTCCCTGACGGCCAACCCGTCGCACCTCGAGGCCGTCGACCCGGTTCTCGAAGGCCTGGTTCGCGCCAAGCAGGACATCCTCGACAAGGGCGAAGAGGGCTTCACCGTTCTCCCGCTCATGCTTCACGGTGACGCGGCATTTGCCGGTCAGGGTGTTGTCGCGGAAACGTTGAACCTCTCGCTGCTGCGCGGATACCGCACCGGCGGCACCGTGCACATCGTCGTGAACAACCAGGTCGGTTTCACCACCGCACCGGAGCACTCACGCTCGTCCGAGTACTGCACGGACGTCGCGAAGATGATCGCCGCACCGGTATTCCACGTCAACGGCGACGACCCCGAGGCATGTGTCTGGGTTGCTCAGCTGGCTGTCGACTTCCGTGAGAAGTTCGGCAAGGACGTTGTCATCGACCTCATCTGCTACCGCCGCCGCGGTCACAACGAGGGCGACGACCCGTCGATGACCCAGCCGGCGATGTACGACGTCATCGACACCAAGCGCAGCGTTCGTAAGAGCTACACCGAGTCCCTCATCGGTCGCGGTGACATCTCGCTCAAGGAAGCCGAAGACGCACTTCGCGACTACCAGGGCCAGCTCGAACGGGTCTTCAACGAGGTCCGTGAGCTCGAGAAGTTCCAGCCCGAACCGTCGGAGTCCGTCGAACTCGACCAGACTCCCCCGGCTCGCCTCACGACGGCTGTTGCTCCCGACGTTCTCGAGCGCATCGGCGACGCGTTTGTCAACGTTCCGGAGGGCTTCACCACCCACCCGCGTGTCAAGCCTGTCGCGGAGAAGCGACGCGAAATGGCCCGCGAGGGTCACGTCGACTGGGCGTTCGCCGAGTTGCTCGCGTTCGGTTCGCTGGCCGAGCAGGGCGCACTGATTCGCCTTGCGGGTCAGGACTCCAAGCGTGGAACGTTCACGCAGCGTCACTCTGTGCTGATCGACCGGAAGACCGGCAACGAGTACAGCCCGATCGCCGAGATCGCTGCCAACGCCGGCAACGGTGGCAAGTTCATGGTCTACGACTCCGCACTCACCGAGTACGCGGGTCTGGGCTTCGAATACGGCTACTCCGTGGGCAACCCGGACGCTCTTGTGCTGTGGGAAGCGCAGTTCGGTGACTTCGTCAACGGCGCGCAGACCATCATCGACGAGTTCATCAGCTCGGGTGAAGCCAAGTGGGGTCAGCTCTCCGACGTCGTGCTGCTTCTGCCGCACGGCCACGAAGGACAGGGCCCCGACCACACGTCCGGCCGCATCGAGCGTTTCCTCCAGCTGTGCGCCGAGGGTTCGATGACGGTTGCCGTTCCGTCCACCCCGGCAAGCTACTTCCACTTGCTGCGTCGCCATCACCTCGACGGCATCCGCCGCCCGCTGGTGGTCTTCACGCCCAAGTCGATGCTGCGTAACAAGGCTGCGGTCAGCAACGTCGAAGACTTCACCACCGGCAAGTTCCGGTCTGTCTTCGAAGAGCCGAACATCGAGAGCGGCGAAGAGTCGCGCGATCAGGTCAAGCGCGTTCTGCTGGTCAGCGGCAAGCTGTACTGGGAGCTCCTGGCGAAGAAGCACAAGGACAACCGCAACGACGTCGCCATCGTGCGCGTCGAGCAGCTGTACCCGGTGCCGAAGCGTCGCCTGCAGGAAACCTTGGACCGGTACCCGAATGCAACCGAGTACCGCTGGGTTCAGGAAGAGCCGGCCAACCAGGGCGCATGGCCGTTCCTCGGCCTGGCTCTGCCGGAACTCCTGCCCGGCACGTTGAGCGGTATCCGTCGCATCTCGCGTCGTTCGATGTCTGCACCTTCCTCGGGTTCGAGCAAGGTTCACGCCGTCGAGCAGCAGGAAATCCTCGACGAGGCATTCCTGCCGACCAACTGATTTCTTGAAGTAGGGGCCGGGCCTCACATTCCGTACGGAGTGTGAGGCCCGGCCTTTTCTCTGTTCGCCGGTGCTATCGCAGCAGTTCCGGCGTGACGGTCAGCCCTGCGGCAGCGGACGCAAGAGCGGGCAGAGCGTTCACCGTGAGCTCGATGAGTTCTTCGCGGCTGATTGCCGGGGATCGGAGCCAGCTGATGGTTGCTTCCTCGACAAACGCGATCCAGCCTCGTACTGCCAGCTCGACCTGCGGTGTTCTCGGCAACCCGATGGTGGGTAGCTGATCGAGAGTTCGCGCCGCCATGACGTCGCGGGTCTGTTCGAACACTTCTCGCATGTGCGGATCTCCGCTGGCGGTTCCCCGCAACAACGAGACATACGTAGTGCGATTTTCAGTGACGTAATCGACGTACGATGCCAGAACCGACCGTAATGTCGCGATCGGATCATCGGTTTCGATTGGCTCGGTTCGGGCGAGCATCTGTTGGCTGGTGTGCCGGACTATCGCTAGGTGGAACTCGCTTTTGGACGCGAAGTAGTGGAACAGCAAGCCTCGGGAGACACCGGCTTGATCGGCAATGTCTTCGACCGATATCTGTTCGAGTGGCCGTTCGGCGAGCATGCGAGCGCCGAGGTCGATCAGTTGCGCTCGGCGTTCGTCCGGACTCAGTCGCGTGCGCTTGGCTCCGTCCATAATCGACAGACTACTGAATAAACGTCAATAAGCTATTGACCGTTCGTCAACAACGGCATATCGTTCCATACATGAGTCTCCCAGTTACAGATACTTCAGCATCTGCCGCGGATACGCGCTACGTGAACACGCTGATCATCGGCAGCGGTTTTGCCGGTCTCGGCGCTGCCATCAAACTGGCGCAGGCCGGGATCACCGACTACGTAGTTGTCGAGCGAGGCAACGACGTCGGCGGAACCTGGCGTGACAACAGCTACCCGGGCGCTGCGTGCGACGTGCCGTCGCATTTGTACTCGTACTCGTTTGCACTCAACCCCGAGTGGACGCGTTCCTTCTCCACTCAGCCCGAGATCTACAAGTACATCCAGTCCGTCGCAAACCGTCACAAGGTACTGGACAAGCACATCTTCGGCTGCGACGTTCTCTCCGCGCACTGGGACAACGATCGCGCACACTGGAAGGTCTCCACCACCAAGGGCGAGTTTGTCGCCAAGATCGTCGTGTCGGCTGTAGGCGCTCTGTGCGAGCCCGCCCTCCCCGACATCAAGGGCATCGACGGCTTCAAGGGCGAGATCTTCCACTCCTCACGCTGGAACCACGACGCCGACCTGACCGGCAAGCGCGTCGCCGTTATCGGCACCGGAGCGTCGGCCATCCAGATCGTCCCGGCCATCGGCAAGAAGGTGTCACAGCTCGACGTGTACCAGCGCACCGCGCCGTGGATTCTGCCCCGCGCAGATCGCGAGTACACCAAGATCGAGCACCTCGCGTTCAAGTACCTCCCCGGTTTCCAGAAGCTGTGCCGCACCGGCATCTACTGGATGCGCGAGACCCAGGTTGTCGGCCTGGCAAAGGCGCCGATCTTCATGAAGCCCCTGCAGTTTGCCGCCGAGCGTCATCTCAAGGCCCAGATCAAGGACAAGGCCCTTCGCAAGAAGGTCACCCCCAACTTCCAGATCGGCTGCAAGCGCATGCTGATCTCCAACAACTACTTCCCCACCCTTGCCCAGGACAACGTCGACCTGGTGACAGAAGGAGTCGAGGAAGTTACCGCCACCGGCATCGTGTCGAAGACGGGAACCACGCGTGAGATCGACGCCATCGTCGTGGCCACGGGTTTTCACGTCACCGACTCCCCCACCTTTGCGGGAATCTTCGGCAAGGACGGACGCTCGCTCGCCGAGGTCTTCGAGGACACCGGCATGCAGGGATACAAGGGCGCAGCCGTTGCCAACTTCCCCAACATGTTCTTCCTCGTCGGCCCCAACACCGGTCTCGGCCACTCGTCCATGGTGTTCATGATCGAATCGCAGCTCAACTACCTCGTCGACGCGATCGCCACCATCGACAAGTACGACATCGGCACCATCGAGGTTCGCAGCGACAAGCAGGAAAAGTACAACAATGACCTGCAGGCAGCGATGTCCAAGAGCGTCTGGAACAACGGCGGTTGCGCCAGCTGGTACATGGACAAGCACGGAAACAACACCACCCTGTGGCCCGGTTTCACCTTCCAGTTCCGCAATGCCACCAAGCATTTCGACCTCGCGGCGTACCGTAGCGTCGCCACGTCCGATCTCGGCGCAGTCGGCACCGGAACCACATCACAGATCGACCTCGACGACGAGAAAGCAGTAGCACAATGAGTGATTTTGTTGGCAAGGTTGTTGTCATCACCGGAGCGGGATCGGGTATCGGCCGCGCACTCGCACTGAACCTGGCCGGGCAGGGTGCGAAGTTGGCGATCTCCGACGTCGACACCGTCGGCCTCACCGAGACCACCCGCCTCGTGGAAGCTCTTGGTGCCCAGGTAAAGTCGGACCACCTCGACGTCACCCAGCGCGAAGCGGTTCTCGAGTACGCCGACGCGGTTGCCGCCCACTTCGGCAAGATCAACCAGATCTACAACAATGCGGGTATCGCGTACCACGGCACTTTCGAGAAGTCCGAATTCAAGGACTTCGAACGCGTCATGGATGTCGATTTCTGGGGAGTTGTCAACGGCACCAAAGCATTCCTGCCGCATGTCATCGCATCCGGCGACGGCCACATCATCAACATCTCGAGCCTGTTCGGCTTGCTGTCGATGCCCGGTCAGAGTGCATACAACTCGGCAAAGTTTGCAGTTCGCGGCTTCACCGAGTCACTGCGCCAGGAGATGCTGATCGCCAAGAGCCCGGTGAAGGTGACCTGCGTGCACCCCGGCGGAATCAAGACGGCCATCGCGCGCAACGCCACTGCCGGACCTGGCGAGGACCTCGCGTCATTCTCCGAGTTCTTCGATCGTAAGTTGGCGCGCACCACTCCTGAGGATGCAGCCAAGACCATCGTGAACGGGGTTCGCAAGGGTAAGCCACGCGTCCTCATCGGCATGGACGCCATCGCACTCGACGCCTGGGTCCGCCTGGTCGGTTCGGGATACCAACGCGTCGTGGCCACCATCGCCGGCCGCGTGATGCCCAAGTCCCACTGAGCTTTCCACTTTCACACAGTCAGGAGCCCTGCCGGTGAGCACGTTCACCCTTCCGCTACCCGTTGTCGCTTTCTTGTTGAAGCCGTACTTCCGTCTGGCCTTCAACTCGCGACTGCCGTATCGGGTTCAGCGTTTACTGCTCGAGGCCGGAGCTCCCCTGCAGCAGATTCCAGCGGGCGCCGTTGTGCGTCCGCTGGAACTCGCCTGCCGACCCGCCGAGCGGATCACGGTCGGAGCAACCGAACGCCCGTCGGCAGTGCTCTACTTGCACGGCGGCGCCTACACGCTGGGCTCGCTGAGCACACACCGCAGCCTGGCAGCACATCTGGCACGCGAATCTTCCCGCGCTGTCTTCACGTTGGATTACCGGCTCGCTCCCGAGAATCCTTATCCCGCAGCGCTCGACGACGCCGCAGCGGCGTACATGCAACTGATCACAGAATTCGACTACCGGCCCGAGCAGGTTGCCATTGCCGGTGACAGCGCCGGCGGCGGTTTGGCGGTCGCAACGGCACTTCGCCTCATCGAGCGTCACGGCGTACAGCCCGGGGCGTTGGCACTGATCTCACCCTGGGTGGATCCCGGGGATCGCAGCGCCGGGAAGAAAGCCGATCTGGTCGTCAACACCGGCTGGTCGTTCGACGCCGCCGACGCCTACCTCGGACACGGCAACCGCACAGATCCCGGCTACGCACCCATACATGGAAACCTCGAAACACTGCCGCCCACAAGGATTCACATCGGATCGGGCGAAGTCCTCTACCCTCAGGTCGTGGAGTTCGCAGACAAACTCACCGCGGCCGGCGTCGACGTGTCACTGGTCGAATACGCACGGTTGTGGCATGTCGCGCACGCCCAGGCGTCGCTGGTCACCGAAGCCGCCGACGCGGTAGCCGATCTGGGGCAATTCCTGGAATCACACGGAGCCAGGGCAGCGGACAATTCAGCCGATGCGGCCAGTCATTGACGGGTGTCCCACCAGGATCGCGCCACCGCTGACGGCGTCGCCTGCCCGCGTCGGACCTGGTCGATCATCGCGGCAAGGTCTGTCGTGGACAGTTCACCCGCAACAACACTGAGCGCTTTGACTGCGGGATCACTCAATGCACCGGTCCGAAACAGTGGAACGACGTTCTGCGCAGCCAGGATGTGATCCGGATCGGCCAGCACTGTGACAGCGGTTGACTGAGCCAGAGGCGAGAGCGTCGTAGTTCCGAAGGCGGTGGGTTCGGTCGCAGCAGTGTCCGATATGTCGGCTGCCGATTGCTCGACGCGCGCAAAAGTACAGTCAGCGCCTTCCGCTAATTGTTCCAGTGCACCATCTTCGATAAACCGTGGTGATACAACGGCAACGGTCAAAGCGCACGAGGGTGCAAATGCCCCGAGGGTGCGCGACTGAGTCCCCGATGCGGAATCGCGTCCCAACGCCACGACGGCCCGGTCTTCTGCGGTTGCATAGTCTGCAACCGAAAGACCCTCAGGCAGAGAACGACTCAACGCTTCGAAGACGTCGTCGGCGGCGCGGGCCGGATTCTGCGGTTCGTAGTAAGTCAGTAGCGAACCGGTGAACTCGGGTACCAACGTCACACGCGCGGCATCGAGCGCAGCAAGTGCGTCCGACCGTCCGCCGGTGAGTTCCTCGACTCGACTTGGCACCCCCGACGACGCCAACACGGTTGCGTACACTTCGGCCAGGACCGAACCCTCCACCGACTCCCCCGACGCCACGACTACCTGCTCGGTCGGGGCACCGGCGTCGTTCCCTATCACCGAATCGCTGGTGCTGCATCCGGTCAGAACGGGCAGGACCAGCACTGCTGCAACAACTGTCGAATACCTCGCGCGTGCAGATAGCACCGAACCCTCACATTCCGTTCCCACTGATCGAATACCGTGCCTTGTCGGTACCTATCGTTACACTTGCCTGGCGATGCGCGGTAACCAGTCCTACTCGAGTGACACTCGGGTGACGGGAATGGTTGTCGACGCCCGAAACACGGAAGGACGCACATGCGCACCTCACGATTTCGTTCCAGCCGTCTGCTCGTAGCAGCGGCAACTGTCCTCTCACTCGCTGCGCTCACTGCGTGTGGCAGCAGTGACAACAGCGACAGCAGTTCGGACCCCAACACCGTCGTCGTGGGTTCGGCAAACTTCACCGAGTCCGAGATCATTGCCAACATCTATGCGGAAGCACTTCGCGTCAACGGTTTCGACGTGTCCACTTCGTTCAACATCGGTAGCCGCGAGGCCTACATTCCGGCGTTGAAGGACGGCTCGATCACCCTCATCCCCGACTACACGGGCAATCTTCTGCAGTATCTCGATCCCGCTGCCACCGCGACCAGTTCCGAGGACGTCCTGGCGGCTCTGCCGGCGGCATTGGGTAGCGAATTGGCCATCACCACGCCCGCGTCGGCGGAGGACAAAGATGCCGTAGTCGTCACCAAGGAAACGGCCGACAAGTGGAACCTGAAGACCATCGCCGACCTGGCGCCGCATTCCGCCGAGGTCAAGTTCGGCGCGCCGGCCGAATTCCAGGAGCGCCCCGTCGGCCTGCCCGGGTTGAAGGCAAACTACGGACTCGACATCTCGGCCTCCAATTTTGTCCCGATCGCGGACGGCGGTGGCCCGGCAACGGTCAAGGCACTCGCATCCGGTGACATCACCGCCGCAAACATTTTCACGACGTCGGCGTCGATTCCGGCCAACAACTTTGTTGTCCTCGAAGACCCGAAGAACAATTTCCCCGCCCAGAACGTCGTGCCGGTGCTGCGCGCATCGGCATCGTCCGACAAGCTCGCAGCCGTCCTCGACGCGGTCTCGGCAAAGCTGACCACCGAGGAACTGCTCGATCTCAACGTGGCGGTGTCCGGCGACGCCAAGACGGAACCGGCCGCAGCAGCCAAGGCGTGGATCTCGGCGCAGGGCCTCGACAAGCCGGTCTCGTAACCCACGTGATCACCTTCGAGGGAGTCACCAAGCAGTTCCCGGACGGCACCACCGCAGTTGATCGACTCGATCTCACCATCGAGGCCGAGTCGTTCACGGTGTTCGTCGGTCCGTCCGGGTGTGGCAAAACAACGTCGATGCGGATGATCAACCGGATGATCACGCCCACGTCGGGCACAATCCGCGTCGACGGCCGCGACATCTCGCAGACCGACGCGGTGACCTTGCGACTCGGTATCGGCTACGTCATCCAGAATGCCGGGCTGTTGCCGCACCGGACCGTCGTCGACAACGTCGCAACGGTTCCGGTGCTGCGGGGTGAATCTCGCCGCGCCGCACGTAAAGCCGCACTGGGTGTTCTCGAACGCGTGGGTCTCGATCCGTCACTGGCGACGCGCTACCCGGCGCAGTTGTCCGGCGGGCAGCAGCAGCGAGTGGGTGTCGCCCGCGCGCTGGCTGCCGATCCGCCGATTCTGTTGATGGACGAACCCTTCAGCGCCGTCGATCCGGTGGTTCGTGAGGACCTGCAAACCGAAATGCTGCGCCTGCAAAGCGAACTGAAGAAGACCATCGTCTTTGTCACGCACGATATCGACGAAGCCGTCAAACTGGGCGACCACATCGCGGTCTTCGGCCCGGGCGGTCGACTGCAGCAGGTGGCGGCGCCGCGCGACGTATTGGCCGCGCCGGCTACGGATTTCGTGGCCGGTTTTGTCGGACGTGATCGCGGATATCGAGGACTGTCCTTCCGCAGCGCGGACGAGGTGCCGCTGCACTCCATCCGGACGGCCACCGAGTTGGAACTGACATCCCTGAGACTCGAATTGGGTGAATGGGTGCTCGTTGTCAGCGAGTCCGGTTCACCCCTAGGCTGGATCGATGTCACCGGTGTCGAGGGCATACGCGCCGGACACACTCTGGCACAGTCGACGTCAGCCGGCGGCTCTCTCTTCGGCCCGGGCGGCGATCTTCGGCAGGCGCTCGACGCGGCCATCTCGTCACCGTCCGGAATCGGTGTTGCCGTGGATGCCGAAGGTGCGGTGATCGGCGGCATTCTGGGCTCCGAGGTTGTGGCCAAATTGGCCGAGCAACGTCGGCGCGAGGACCAGGAACGCAATCGACTCGCCTTCACCGAAGGATTCGGGGTGTAGCGGCGTGCGCTGGCTCATCGACAATTTCTCGACGGTTCTGGATTACACACGAACACACCTGTATCTCGCACTGGTGCCGTTGGCGGTGGGCTTGGTCATTGCCCTTCCCGTCGGCACGGCAATTCGGAATATCCGATGGCTGCGCCGAATCACGTTGACCTTGGCCAGCATTGCGTTCACCATTCCGTCATTGGCACTGTTTGTCACCATCCCGCAGATTTTCGGACTCAAGACACTCGATCCGCTCAATGTCATCATCGCGCTCAGTGTGTACTCCACCGCACTGCTCGTCCGCGCGGTCCCGGAAGCATTGGATTCGGTACCCGCCAACGTCATCGATGCCTCGACGGCCATCGGCTTCACCGCGCTGCGCCGGGCGTTGACCGTCGAACTTCCCCTTGCGCTGCCGGTTCTGATCGCAAATGTCAGAGTGATTGCGGTGACCAACATTTCGCTGGTGTCGGTGGGCTCGCTGATCGGAATCGGCGGTCTGGGAGTTCTCTTCAAACAGGGCTACGACCGGGACTACCCCGACCAGATCGTGGCCGGCATCATCGCCATCGTGGTCCTGGCACTGGCCCTCGATTTGATCCTGTATCTGCTCGGCAGGTTCCTGACCCCGTGGACCAGAACTCCGTCCGCATCGAAGGTCCCCGCGATCGTCACGGCCGAAGGTGAGCCGGTATGAGTATCTTCACCGGCGCCTGGGAGTACCTCACCAATCCCGACAACTGGAGCGGCGACACCGGAATCGGCACCCGAATCCTGCAGCACCTTTGGTACAGCCTGCTGGCCGTCGCCTTCGCCGCGGTGATCGCGGTCCCGATCGGCCTGATCATCGGGCATCTACGACGCGGTCAGATCGTGGTGGTCAGTCTTGTCAACGCACTGCGCTCACTACCCACGCTCGGCTTGCTGACGTTCCTCGTCCTGCTCATGGGACTGGGAGTGATGCCCCCGATCCTCGCACTGGTCATCCTCGGCATTCCGCCATTGCTAGCCGGAACGTATGCCGGCATCGCCAGTGTCGACCGTGACGTCGTCGACGCGGCGCGCGCAATGGGGATGACCGAGACGCAAGTACTGCTACGCGTCGAGGTTCCCAATGCGCTTCCGCTCATTCTGGGTGGGCTCCGAAACGCCACACTGCAAGTCATCGCGACCGCGACTGTTGCCGCCTACGTCAATCTGGGCGGCATCGGACGGTACATCTTCGACGGAATCGCGCTGTACAAGTACGACCGCGTTGTTGTCGGCGCAATCTTGGTCGCGGTGGTTGCGCTTGTCGTGGACGGCGTACTTGCACTGGTCGTGTGGGCTTCCGTCCCGGGAACCGGCAGACTGCGACGCACCCCGAACCTCGCACGCGTGTAGCTGCCCACGCAAAAACCCCGACCGAAACCTTGTGTGCGGGTTTCGATCGGGGCTTTCGAGGAGTCCCTCTTAGCTGGTCACGCCCTCAGCGTGCGCTGCGGCCGCGACGGCTTCCGCAACTGCGGTCGCCACGCGAGGGTCGAGTGGGCTCGGAACAATCTTGTCCACGGCCAACTCGTCGCCGACCACCGACAGGATCGCCTCGGCGGCAGCGAGCTTCATACCTTCGGTGATGCGACGGGCGCCGGCGTCGAGCGCGCCCTTGAACACACCGGGGAAGGCAAGCACATTGTTGATCTGGTTCGGGAAGTCACTGCGGCCGGTAGCCACGATCGCCGCGTACTTCGACGCGGTCTCCGGGTGAATCTCCGGATCCGGGTTCGAGAGCGCAAACACGATCGACTCGGGAGCCATCGACGCGATGAGCTCCTCGGGGATCTTGCCCGCCGAGACACCGAGGAAGACGTCCGCTCCGGCCAAAGCCTCGACGGCACCGCCGTGGACACTGCGCGGGTTGGTGCGCGACGCCAGCTCTACCTTGATCTCGTTGAGGTCGCTGCGCTCGCTCGAGATGATGCCCTTCGAGTCGAGCACGACGACATCGCTGATACCGGCGGCGAGCAGAATGTTCGCACACGCGACACCCGCTGCACCCGCACCGGAGATGACAACCTTGAGCGTGGTGATGTCGCGGCTCTGCACCTTCACGGCGCCCTTGAGCGCAGCAAGAACCACAATCGCGGTGCCGTGCTGATCGTCGTGCATGACGGGGCAGTCAAGTGCCTCGATGACCCGCTTTTCGATCTCGAAGCAGCGCGGCGCCGAGATGTCCTCGAGGTTGACCGCGCCGAAGCTCGGACGCAGACGGATCAGGGTCTCGACAATCGCGTCGGGATCGGTGGTGTCGAGCACCAGCGGGATGGAGTTCAGTCCGGCAAAGCTCTTGAAGAGAGCGGACTTGCCCTCCATGACGGGCAACGATGCGCGGGGTCCGATATCGCCCAGACCGAGAACCGCCGTGCCGTCACTGACGACGACAACCAGTCGGTTGGTCCACGTGTAGCGATCGGCAAGGGTCTCGTCAGCGGCGATGGCGCGGCTCACCTGAGCCACACCCGGCGTGTACGCGATCGACAGAGCGCGCTGCGTATCGAGCGGCGCGGTGGTCTCGACCGACAGTTTGCCACCGACGTGAGCGGCAAAGATTTCTTCGTCGGTCAGCTCGACCTTGGGTACGTTGATGGCTTCAGTCACAAGGGACACAATGACACTCCTGATATGACCAGCCGCACTCGGGGCTGGGTTACTGGGAAGTAGTGATCTGACGGCCGAAACAGAACGTTAGCAACGGTCAGAGTCTTTTCTTCCGTGAACAACTGCAGAGAAGAAGAGCATTCGGGTGCGCAAGAAAGTTGGCCGCAATACATCCGAAGCGTCATGGTGTTGGGCGGGTGAGCCCTGGCAGATCCATGCAATTTCTTCATGGCCGGGCTGTGGCGCCGCCTACGAAGTCCCTCCAGTTTGCCACCTGCGCGCGATCACAATCAAATCCTTCGGTCCCTAACCCCACCACTGCGTCACCAGCAGCACCCCGGCAGTTACGAGCACAACCACGGACGCGGCTATTGCGGCAACGCCGCGGCGACGGTCACAGAAGATCTGTGCGACCAGCGCCACTACCGACGCCACGATGTGCGCGGTGATCGATGTGGTGCCCGGTCCGGGAAAGCCCCGATTGCCTCCCAGATACGCCGACGCGATCACCACGACTGTGAGAACAACGATTCCAGCCGCGACGGTCCCACTGAGCGCACGCAGACCACGAATCAACGCCCACTGCTTGGTGTCCGGAGCATCGTAGTAATCGTCATAGCGGTCGTCGTAGTCGTACGAGTTGTCGTAGGCATTGTCGTCCCGGTATGCGTCGTAGCTGTTGTTGTCGTAACCGTTGTTGTCGTAAGTCACGATCTACGCTCCCGTGATGAATCCGCGGACGGACTCCGCGATGAGTTGAACGGCGATGGCGGCAAGCAGCAAACCTGCGATGCGGGCCAGCAGCGAGATTCCGCCAACACCGAGCACACGGATCAATGCGGTCGAGAATCGCAGCACTATGAACAGAACGAGATGAATCGAGATGATCGCCAAGGCGATCGCAAAGTACGACGCCGCGTCACCGTCTGCCTGGGCGACAAAGACGATGACCGCGGCGATCGCGCCGGGGCCGGCCATCATGGGCGTACCCAGCGGAACCAGGGCCACGTTGACGTCGTCGGCGCCCTGCGGACGGTTGGACGTCTTGCCGGTGAGTAGTTCGAGAGCGATCAGCAGAAGGAGCAATCCGCCGGCGCCCTGCAACGCGGGTATTCCGATGTGCAGATAGTTGAGGATTGCCTGCCCGCCGACCGCGAAGACGGAAATAACGGCGAGTGACACTGCCGGGGCCTGCCACGCCGCGCGATTACGGTCGGCACGGTCCTTGCGGCCGACCAGGGACAGGAACACCGGAATGACTCCGGGCGGGTCCATGATGACAAAGAGAGTGATGAAAACCGTGAGGTAGAGCGTCGTGTCCAACATCAGTGTTTCAGCACCTCGACGCCTGTTGCCGCCGACATCAATTCCTCGAAGTCGGCGGGGTCGGTGAGCTCGTCGCCGAGGTCGATCGTCTTGTTGTCTCCGTGGTAGTCCGATGATCCGGTCACCGCGAGGCCGAGTTCGCCGGCCAGTCCGCGAAGGAGAGTCCGATCTGCGGGCGCATGATCCGGGTGATCGACTTCGAGTCCGCCGAGTCCGGAGGCCGCCAGATCGCGAATGTGGCCTAGAGCGAGAACACGACCACGGGTGCGCGCACGACCGTGAGCGATCACCGTCACTCCCCCGGCCGCTGCGACCAGTTCAACGGCGTAGTCGATCGGCGTGTCGTATTTCGGGACGTCGTAGCGCCCGCGGGTTGCCAACAAGTCCTTGAAGGCTTCACCGATGCTCGAGACCACGCCGGCCCGCAGCAGAGCCGCTGCGATGTGCGGACGCCCCACAGAAGGACCAGCCGACGCGAGGATTTCGTCCGGGTCGATCGGCAGCCCGTCGCGGGCCATCAGAGTCGCCATCGTGCGGATTCTTTCGACCCGTTCGCCGCGTAGCCGCTCGCGTTCCTTGGCGAACTCGGGGTGGTCCGGGTCGAACAGGTACGCCAGGAGGTGCACCGCGACCGGCCACCCGTCCTCACCTTCGCCTTCGCACGACATTTCCATGCCACGGACGAGTCCGAGCCCGGCAGGCAGTGCGCGCTCCGCCTCCGCCCAGCCGGCGGTGGTGTCGTGATCGGTGAGCGCGACAACGTCGAGTCCGGAGTGGGCAGCAGCGCGCACCAGTTCGGCGGGGGTGTCCGTGCCATCTGATGCGTTTGAGTGGGTGTGAAGGTCTATTCGCACCGCTCCAGTCTGTCAGCAATCCGCAAGACCATCTCGCTCCGGTCGATTGCCTGAGATCCTGACGTACGATTGCGCGGCAGCAATAGTGCGCTTCGCCTATCTGCGGAGGGAGTAGACACAGTGCCGTCACTACCGAACTGGTCGAACGGCAAATCAGCTCCGCCACCGTTGCCGAGGATTCCCGTCCCCGCAGCTCGTGCCATTGTGGATTGTGCTGTGTACGTGGACGGCACCAGGCTCCCGGGAAAGTTCACTCACAACGCCGCTCTCGATGAAGTGCGCCGACGCGGAAAGGGATTCGTCTGGGTTGGGATCCATGCTCCCGACGAATCCCAAATGCAGGACGTGGCAAAGACTTTCGGCCTACACGAGTTGATGGTCGAGGATGCCGTCCACGCACACGAGCGACCCAAACTCGAACGCTACGACGACGTCATGTTTCTCGTCCTTCGAACCGTTGTCTACGTTCCGCACGATTCCGTGGAGACGGCTAACGAAATCGTGGAGACCGGCGAGATCATGGTGTTCGTCGGTCCGGACTTTGTCGTCACTGTTCGGCACGGTGACCATTCCGAACTGGCGAGTGTCCGCAAAGCCCTCGAACAGCTACCCGAGCGTCTCGCCATGGGACCGTGGTCCGTTCTCCATGCCATCACCGACCACGTCGTCGACACGTACCTGTCGGTGACACAACTGGTGGAGCAGGACGTCGACAACATGGAAGAGTTGGTGTTCAACCCACGTAATAGTGTGGCGGTTGAGCACATCTACCTGCTGAAACGGGAAATCGTCGAACTTCGACGGTCGGTCACCCCGCTCGGCATGCCACTCCTGCAACTGACACAACCCGCAGGCGGGTTGGTCCCCAAGGAGATCAGACGCTATTTCCGCGACGTCCGAGACCATCACACCATCGTCTCCGAACGCATCTCCGAGTACGACGAAGTACTGAGTTCGCTCGTGGACGCTGCTCTGGCAAAGATCGCGGTGCAGCAGAACACCGACATGCGCAAGATTTCGGCATGGGTGGCTATCGCGGCCGTACCGACCGGAATTGCCGGCATCTACGGCATGAATTTCGAGAACATGCCGGAACTGGGTTCGCAATACGGATATCCGATGGTGATGGTGTTCATCGCGTCGGTATGCGTCGGGTTGTTCTTTCTGTTCCGCCGAAACAACTGGCTCTGACTCTGTACTTAGCCACAGTGCAAGCGGACAATGAGTTGTGGGTACCAACACGTATCACGTGTACCCGCGGGTCCCTCGCATCGAAATCACCGCACCCGAAAAATACCTTGCCACAAGCAAATTCGGAGGAGCTACGATGCCTACAGTTGAGCAGTCAGTAATCGTTTCGCGCCCGGTTCCAGAAGTCTTTCAGTACCTCAGCACCGCTGAGAATTGGCCGAACTGGGACAACTCGATTGTCGAATCCCGGCAGATCACGGACGGCCCGATAGGAGTGGGGACCCGCTGGCAGGGAGCCAGCCGAATACTCGGCAAGCGCATCGACTGGACCGCCGAGTTCACGGAATACGATGCGCCCAAGCGAAGTTCGGCAAAGTCTGTCAAAAGCCCCGTCGCTTTCACGCTGACCACAACGTGCGAGGAAGTCGAGAAGGGCACGCGCGTCACCTATCGACTCGACAGCGAAAGTGGCCTTGGCGGAGTGTTCGGCAGAATGGCAGACCCGCTTGTCACCAAGGCATTCGGCCGATCCCAGCAGGCCAGCCTGGAGAATCTGGCCGACCTTCTCGATAACGAAGCCGCACAATAAGATCGGAGCGACGCGGCAGTTAGAGCGACGCCGCCGCTCGGTGCGGATCTCGAACGTCGATGCCCGCCTCAGCCCAGGCTTCACGTAGTGCACCTGCACCGCGCAAACGGACCCAGGCTGCTTCGGTTCCGGTTATGGGGACCACGGCGAGGAACCGAACCGGATCCATCGGCTCGGGGAGCGTCAGATCTTCAATCCCGCTGTCACTGAGAAGGACTGCAGTAAAAGCTGCGCCCTTCCACAGGGGCTCCCCGAGGTCGAGCAGCGCATCGTCGAGCAACACGATGCCCTCGACCGACGGGGCCGCCGCCAGAACAGCCAAGGTGCGCGCGATTCCCGACGCAATACCGGTGCCGCCGCGCAGCGAGAGCACCAGTTCCGCCCGAGGTCCGCGTGTGGGATCGGCGACCAGATCACCCGGATCGCCCATGGGGTGCCGCGAGCACCCCAGTGTTGCGTAGTGCACCACTGAGTCGGGAGATTCGAATCTGAGCACGTCCAGCGGCTCGACACCCAGGAACGTCACCGAGGCCGCAGCCGGCTCCGGCCCCTCGATATTGGCAACGAGGTGCGCGCGGACGGAGGACACAACACTGTCAGACACGCGTCCATCTAAGCACCATCACGGCGCTGATCGCAGCGCAGAGGCCGGGGCGCTTCAGAACGCCTGTTTTGCTAGGTGAGAATTTCGACGGATATCTCGTGCTTGGAGATCGCCGGATGCAGAAATCGCAGCAATGAACGCGCTTCCCTCTCGATGGATGACATGGCGGTTTTCGACTGCTGCGAAAACAGTGACACCGTCAATCGCGCGGTATCACCTTTCGCGGATTCTGCGGCGAATCCCACAACCTTCCCTCGTACCAGCACGGCGGGTTTGATTATTCCGTTCACCGTGAAGACCCGAGTTCGGTACTGCTCATCCATGATTCGCGAGCGATCCGCATGCGAGAGCAAAATGTTGTCGAACGGAGCCAAGATCCGGACGGGTGGTGTGCCGTCGTCCGGGCGTGGAGCGCCTGGCAGGTCGAACAGTTCCGTCCCCTTCTCGTTCACGAACGTCATCAGGTTCGGACGTAGTCGCTCGAAAACCTCTGCCAGCCTGGTTAATCCCGACCACGCCTGGGCGTCCTTCACACTCGCCGGACCGAAGGCAGCGAGATAGCGCAACACCAGGGCGTCTGGAACAGGAGTCGAATCCAGCTCTGTGCCCAGCCAACTCTCCAGCGTGGTCAACGCGGGCGGTCCCGATCTACCCCACAACCCGCGAGGCGGTACCTGGACCATCGGCAAGAGTCCCCTGATCCCGTGCGCGAGTCCTTCCGGAGAGCGCCCTGGAAAGCGTTCGGCCAGAAGCGGCCTCATCTGCATCTGCGTAAGTGGCCCCTCGGAAACAAGTTCGCGGCCGGCCTGCGCAAGAGCGGCCAGATCCATTCCGCTCAGCGCCGCCCGGTGCGCGGTGTTGGTGTGCAGATCACGGTCCATAATCGACTGAACCGTGCCACGGAAGGATGCGGCATCAGCGGCCGACATCACAAATACCGTTCCGCGCATCGCAACCAGACGCACCACCTGCCGACGCTCGATCAGTGTCGACAACTCTTCTGCCGCAAAGTTTTTGACACGGGCCCACAGAGCAAGGTACGGCGGCGTCGGGGCCTGCGCCTGCAGACCGGCCAGGTGTTCGACGGCTTCGAGGGCAGTGACGTCAGCCCGCTCCAGCAGGAACTGACGCGCAAGGGTCGCCCGACCGAGGGCGCGATCGGTCAGTACACGCGTCACGGTTCCCTCGCGCTCACCGTGCACTGAACCGATCAGATCGCGAGCTTCGCGAGGAGATCGCGGGCAGCCTCGGCGGTCTTCGGCTCACACAGCACGTCGTACCGACCGGCCACCAACTGCATGGTCGAGGCAAAATCTCGCTGGCCGCGCGTCGCTGCGTACGGGATGGTTGTTGTGATCACGCCGAAGATGATGCCGCCGACGATGCCCGTGATCAGTGGCCCGATGAAGCTGGTCGTGAAAAGACCCAGGAGAAGGCCGAAGAACACGCCCAGCCACGCGCCGGACACCAGACCGCCGCCGATCACCTTGGGCCACGTGAGCCGGCCGAGAACCCGTTCGACCTGCATCAGATTCACACCGACGATGGTGACGTCCTGGACCGAGAATTCCTGATCGGACAGGTAATCGACGGCGCGCTGCGCCTCCGCGTAGGTGGGGTACGACCCGATCGGCCAGCCCGAAGGTGGTGTCGGCAACGCTCCACGGCGCGACCCATTCGGCGATTGTGCGAGCGGATTGGACATGGGTGATCGTGCTCCTTGTTTCGGGCGCGTCATCCGTGACTGAACAACGCGAGACATACAAACCTATTGTGCCCTTTACCTACCCGATTTGTTCGACCACGGCTGATCAGGCGTGTTCTGGTGGAGTGAATTCCGTTGTCCGGGCCATACCCGCTGCCCGGCCTTTCGCGGAAATCACCAGCGCCATCTTGCGACTTGCCTCGTCGATCATCTCGTCGCCGAGCATCACGGCTCCCCGCCCACCGCCGGCCGCGGAGGTGTGGAATGCGTAGGCGTCCAAGATCAATTCAGCGCGATCGTAATCTGATTGCCTCGGGCTGAACACCTCGTTGGCCGCTTCGATCTGAGTCGGGTGCAGTACCCATTTGCCGTCGAAACCCAATGCTGCAGTGCGGGCAGCGCTGCGCGTGAACGCCTCGACGTCACGAATCTGGAGGTACGGACCGTCGATGGCCTGAACCCCGTGCGCCCGCGCAGCCATCAGAATGGTCATCAGGATGTGGTGATAGGCGTCACCACGGTCGTAGCCGTCCGGCTGCTCTCCGACCACCAGGGTGCGCATGTTCAAGCTCGCCATGAAATCTGCCGGCCCGAAGACCAACGCCTCGACCCGCGGGCTGGCCGTGGCAATCGCATCGATGTTGGTCAGGCCGATCGCGTTCTCGATCTGGGGTTCGATGCCGATTCGTCCCACTTCGAGGCCGTTGGCCTTTTCCACCTGAGTCAACAACAGATCAAGTGCCTGCACGTGGCTCGCATCGGGAACTTTGGGCAGCAGAATCGCGTCGAGGTGAGCACCCGCCCGGCCGACAACCTCGACAACATCGGCGTACGTCCATTCGGTGGTCCAGTCGTTCACCCGAACCACCTTGACCTGCTTGCCCCATCCGTCCTCGGCCAGCGCGTCACCGACGGCTTCGCGTGCGGCCTGCTTCGCCAACGGTGCGACCGCGTCTTCGAGGTCGAGGAAGATCTCGTCGGCCGGCAGTCCCTTTGCCTTGTCGATCATCTTGCGACTGCTGCCGGGAACGGCGAGAACTGATCGGCGGGATCGGTTACGTGATGTCATCTCTTTTGAGTGCCCTTCAGAGGTATCGACTCGTACGTTTTCGGCGTCTCTGTTGCAGATAATGACGCGTGAGGAATTAGCCTTGCAATCATGGCAGCAGCAGGCAAGGTATTTGCAGCCAGGCTGGCCGGCCTGGTTGTCCTCGGCCCCGACGGTGAGTCGATCGGGCGAGTGCGCGATGTCGTGATCACGGTCCGCATCGGTCGCCAGCAACCGCGGGTGCTCGGTTTGGTGATCGAAATGTTCACGCGCAAACGCATTTTCGTGCCGATGTTGCGTGTCACCGCGATCGAACCGAGTGCCGTCACACTGACGACCGGCAATGTCAGTATCCGGAGATTCACCCAGCGCCCCGGCGAAGTTCTCGCTCTTGCACAGGTACTCGATTCACATGTGCGAGTGGACGACCCGGAGTTGACCGAACTCCACGGCGTCGACGCCGTTGTTGTCGATCTGGGTATCGAATCGAGGCGCACCCGCGATTGGGTGGTGTCGAAGGTGGCGGTCCGTGGCCATCGCGGACGCCTGGGCCGCCGGGCCGCGATCCACATCGTGGACTGGCAGCACGTTGCCGGCCTTACCCAGAGTGACCTGTCACTGCCGGGGCAGGGCGTCGCCCACCTGCTGCTGCAGTACGAGGGCATGCGTCCGGCCGACGTCGCCAACGCGATGCGTGAACTTCCGGAAAAGCGCCGACACGAGCTAGCCGTAGCTCTCGACGACGAGCGTCTCGCCGACGTCGTGCAGGAACTGCCTGCCGACGATCAGACCGATCTCCTCATGCACCTCGAAGTGGAACGCGCGGCCGACCTCCTCGAGGCGATGGACCCGGACGACGCCGCCGACCTCCTGGGCGAGTTGCCCGAAACCGAGGCGGAATCGTTGCTGCAGTTGATGGACCCGCAGGACTCGGAACCGGTGCGCCGACTCCTCGAACACTCCCCCGATACGGCTGGTGGTTTGATGACGCCGGAACCAGTGGTGCTGACGGCGTCGACCACGGTGGCGGAAGCTCTCGCCCGGGCCCGCAATTACGACGTCACGCCCGCGTTGTCCAGCATGGTATTTGTCGTGCGCCCGCCGACGGCCACGCCGACCGGACGCTACCTCGGGTGTGTTCATCTGCAGAAGTTGTTACGTGAACCGCCGGCAAGCCTGGTCGGCGGAATTCTGGACAGCGACCTACCCAGTCTCGGCGCCGACGATTCGCTTGCTGTCGTGACGCGATACTTCGCGACGTACAACCTGGTGTGCGGACCGGTGGTGGACGACGAGAACCACCTGATCGGCGCGGTCACCGTCGACGACGTTCTCGATCACCTTCTGCCCGAGGACTGGCGCGAAGACGATTCCGACGACGAGGGGTTGGTCCGATGAGCGATCGGTCTTCCAGCGCCCGTCAGCGCCTAGAGACTCCCCGTGGGAGTCGGCGGTTCCACATCGACTTCGATGTCGAAGCGGTGGGCCGGGTCAGCGAGCGTATTGCGCGTTTCCTCGGCACGGGTCGCTACCTGGCGATTCAGACGATCATCGTCATCGTTTGGATCGCACTCAATGTCTTTGCGGTCAGCTTGCAGTGGGATCCCTATCCGTTCATCCTGCTCAACCTGGCGTTCTCGACGCAGGCCGCGTATGCGGCACCGTTGATCCTCCTGGCCCAGAATCGGCAGGAGAACCGAGACAAGGTCTCGCTCGAAGAGGACCGGATTCGCGCCGAACAGACCAAAGCCGACACAGAGTTCCTCGCCCGGGAACTCGCTGCTCTGCGTATCTCCCTCGGCGAAGTCGCGACTCGTGACTATCTGCGACGCGAACTCGACGAGATCAAATTGCTCCTCACCGCCGAACACGAACCGCCCCAGAAGAAGAAGCATCGCGAATCAGGTTCCTCGAAAAAGAGTCTCGACAGCCGGGATTCTTAGCTGAGGGTTTACTGAGTTTTGCTGCATAGACCGAGACCGATATGTAACGTAAGTCACAGACTCTTATATATATCGGTGGGTACTCCGAACCCGGGCTACCAGCAAAGGGGAATCGTGCGCGTACGAGGATTGATCGCAGCGTCCACGCTACTGGGGGGCCTACTCGCGGCCACCGGACCGGCAGCCCTTACCGCAGGTAGTGCCCCTGCAACGGGATCACCGATACCCATTGCGCTCGCAGGTAACGCCGTGAACGCAGCGGACAGCCCCGATTTCCTTCCGACACCTCGCACGGTGCGAACGCAACGATCGGCACCACCGAGCACTACCGCAACAACCACCGCACTGGACCCCGCAGCCGCAACAGTTGTCCTGACCTCACTGGGCATCCCCGAGATCGTCCTCAACGCCTACCGCTCCGCGGAACTGGTGATGATGACGGAGGCACCAGGCTGCGGCGTCCCGTGGCATCTTCTGGCCGGTATCGGCCGAATCGAATCGGGCCATGCCAACGGTGGACGCACCACCCCTGTCGGCACCACTGTGACGCCGATCTTCGGCCCGGTGCTGGACGGCCGCCTGGCCGGCAACCAGATCATCACCGACACCGACAAGGGCCTGATCGACGGCGACCCGACCCACGACCGCGCCGTCGGCCCCATGCAGTTCATTCCGTCGACGTGGGCGCACTACGCCAGTGACGGCAACGGCGACGGTGTTACCGATCCCAACAACGTGTTCGACGCGGCACTCTCGGCGGCCAAATATCTCTGCAGCGGCGGGCTCGATCTCCGCAACCTCGATCAGGAGACCAAAGCCGTTCTCCGATACAACAATTCCGCGGCGTACGCCGCAAACGTGATCATGTGGTCGACGGCGTACAAGAGTGGAGTCCTCCCGTCCGGATCGCTGCCGTACACCGGCGGAATCAACACCGGGAGCATCAACGCCGGTAGCTCCGACGCCACGTCCACTGCGGCCATTCTCGCTGCTGCGGCGGCAGTCGATCCGACGGCCGAGAAGAAGGACGGCGATCAGGCAACGTCCGCAGCTACTCCCGCGCCACTACTCCCCGGCCTGCCTGACATGCCGGCACTCTCGCCGGATCTCCAAGCGCTGATCCCACCCGGAGTACTCCCCACCACACCGAACCCGTCAGCACCCGGGCTGGCCTCACCCGCCGCGCCCGGTCCTGCCACCAACCCACAGGCTCCGACCGGACCGATCATCCCACTGCCCGTACTCACGTCACGCGGCCTCGTGTGGCCGATTCTGACGCCGACAGGCTGGACGTGGCCAGACGACATGTGCGTGATCCTCCCGGATCCCGTAGCACTCGCGCAGTTGCAGCCCGGAATCCACCTGCCGTGCGCCATGCCGACCGCTGAGGCGTCGACCACCGGGCCGGCCCCCGCCACCGACGCCACGACAACATCTCCGTCGTCCGTCCCGGCGACTACATCCGACGCCGCGCCCGCTGCCGTGGCGCCCTCACCCGCTGCCGCACCGGCACCCGCGCCCGCACCCGCACCCGCACCACTGCTGCCGGGTTTGCCGTTCATGCCCGTCGCATAACGGTCACGTCGCGATAACGCTCGCGCCGGAAAAATCACGATTGAACTGCGTCGACGGCACAGATCTGCCCACTTAGATCACGGTTGAGTAACGGAAGTGCAACAAATCAGGTAGCCTCGATTCCGTCATTGAACGGAAAACCCCGATTTCGGGGTCCAGGAGGCAGTAACAGTGGGTCGGCACAACAAGAAGACAGATTCGCACATCCGTCGCAACTCGGTCATCGCGCTTTCCGGCCTCATTCCTATCGGTTTGGTTACAGCAGCGAACTCCGCCGGAGCGGCATCCGATATGCCTTTCGTCAATGCCGCCAGCGCCGAAACCGCCGTAGGGTCACTCGAGACCCCGGCCACGCAGGAGCCGCAAGCTCAGATCCTTCCCGTCGCCGACCTGGCCGCAGCGCCGGTAGTTGCCGAGCCCGCCCCGCTCGCACCGGTCCAGGCCACACCCCCACTGCCCGCTTCGATGGCCGAAGGCGCCCTCGGCATCCCCAGCGTGAGCGTCGCCGCCTATCAGAACGCCGAGCGCATCCTCGCTGTCGAGAACCCCACCTGCAACATGCAGTGGACCCTGATGGCCGGAATCGGCCGCGTCGAATCCGGCCACGCCCACGACGGCAAGGACGCCGACGCAAACGGCAACCTGTTCGAGCCTGTCATCGGACTGCCCCTCAACGGCAGCCTCCCCGGCCAGGCCGTGATCATGGACACCGACGGCGGCGCACTCGACGGCGACACCGTCTACGACCGCGCAGTCGGCCCGATGCAGTTCATCCCGTCCACGTGGACGCAGTACGCCGGCGACGGCAACGGTGACGGCATCTCCGATCCGCAGAACCTCTTCGACTCGGCACTGACCACCGGAAAGTACCTGTGCGACGGCGGATTGAACATGCAGGACCTCACCCAGGCTGCCAAAGCAATCCATCGCTACAACAACTCGGCTGCCTATGTCGCCAACGTCCTGGCCTGGACTGCCGGTTACTCCACCGGCATCGTGCCCGCCGCATCGGACCTGCCTCGCATTCACTGATCTGCCGACACCTACCATGGAGTCATGTCCGCACTGACCGAGTCCGACGTTCGCTCCGCGCTCGCGCGAGTTCTCGACCCTGAGATCCGCAAACCCATCACCGAATTGGGGATGGTCAGGAACATCACGCTCGCGCAAGACAACAGCGTCGACATCGGGATCTACCTCACCACCGCAGGGTGCCCGATGCGCACCGAGATCACCGAGCGCGTCACCAAGGCAGTTGCCGACGTCGCCGGTGTTGGTGCCATTCGCGTCGAACTCGACGTGATGGACGACGCGCAGCGCACGGAACTTCGCAAGTCGCTGCGCGGCGACTCCGCCGAACCGGTGATCCCCTTCGCCCAGCCCGGCTCCCTCACCCGTGTGTACGCCGTGGCCTCCGGCAAGGGTGGCGTCGGAAAGTCCAGTGTGACAGTCAATCTCGCGGCGGCACTAGCAGCACGCGGCCTGTCCGTCGGTGTTCTCGACGCCGATATCTACGGTCATTCCATCCCTCGTATGCTCGGTACCGACGCCAAGCCAACGCAGGTCGAGAAGATGATCATGCCGCCCGTCGCGCATGACGTGAAGATGATTTCCATCGCCCAGTTCACTCAGGGCAACACCCCGGTCGTGTGGCGTGGCCCGATGCTGCACCGCGCGCTTCAGCAGTTCCTGGCCGATGTCTTCTGGGGCGATCTGGACATCCTTCTGCTTGACCTTCCGCCCGGAACGGGTGACATCGCCATCTCGGTGGCCCAGCTCATCCCGAGCGCCGAGATTCTGGTGGTCACCACTCCGCAGCAAGCAGCCGCCGAGGTTGCCGAGCGCGCCGGTGCCATCGCACTACAGACCCGTCAGCGTGTTGCCGGCGTCGTCGAGAACATGTCGTGGCTCGAACTGCCGGACGGCACCCGCATGGATGTCTTCGGAACGGGCGGCGGCCAGACGGTATCCGATCGCCTCACCAAGGCAGTCGGCGCGAAGGTTCCGCTGCTCGGCCAGATTCCGCTCGATCCGTCGGTTCGTGAAGCCGGTGACGCCGGCACGCCGATCGTGCTGAGTGCACCGGAGAGCGCTGCCGCGAAGGCATTGACGGAGATCGCGGACAAGTTGGCCGTCCGTCAGCGCGGACTCGCCGGAATGTCGCTCGGCATCAACACTGTGCGCAATATGTAGCGGGTTGCGCTCAGGTTGCGTCGAGGTCGACCGGTGGTCGCTCTCCGGCTGCGAGAGGCTTGTCCTTCGTGAGTGACATCGGTTCCTGAGCGCCACTCTGGGGCTTCACACCGCTGCCGCCCTGGGGCTTGACACCGCTTTGGGACTTCTTGTCGAAGTCTCCGGTGAAGAGGGAGTCGTCTCCGTCGAGAAGATGCTGGGTGATCACAGCGCGCGGGGTCATCCCGCGCAGCTTGTTCAGATCTGCGAGTGGTTTACGCAGATCCTCGAAGTCGGTGCCCAGTTCTTCCTTGAGCTGATTCTGGGCTCCGGAAGCATATTCACGTACCTGCCTCAGTGATCGTGTAACCCAGGAGACCGCGCCCGGAAGCCGCTCAGGTCCCAAAATGACCAGAGCCGCTACGAGGAGGATCATGAACTCGCCCCAACCGATGTTGCCAAACACAGGGCAAGCCTACTGTGTGTCCGGTTGTTGCGCGCAGGTCCGGATCAACCTCACAGCAACCTCGTAGGTTCCCTCAGTCCGAAACCGGCGTGACCGATATGTCTACCTGGCGTCCCTCGCGGATCAACGCGACGTTGACCGGCTGACCGATCGACGCGGCGTTGACCGCCACAACAAATTCGTCGGCGCCTGTCACTTGCCTGTCCCCGACCTTGACGATGACGTCACCCTCGACGATTCCGGCTTGTTGCGCCGGGCTTCCGTCACGGACGTTGGCGACCGCAGCACCACTGGTGGCGTCGTTGACGACGGTGCGAACATTGACGCCGATATCCGGGTGGCGTACCGAACCGTCACGGATGATGGCCTGCGCCACCTCGGTGACCGTGTCGATCGGGATCGCAAAACCGAGACCGACGGAACCGCCCGATTCGCTGAGCATCGCGGTGTTGATACCGATGACGCGGGCTTCCGCATCCACCAGAGCGCCACCGGAATTGCCGTGGTTGATGGCTGCATCCGTCTGGACGGCGTCGATCACCGCGTTGGTATCGGTGCCCTCTCCGGACAACCGCAACGGGCGATTCAGGGCGCTGACGATTCCGCGTGTCACAGTCTTGCTCAAACCCAACGGGGAACCGACGGCCACGACGTCGTCACCTACCTGGACGTCTTCGGAGCGCCCGAGTTGTGCAACCGTCAGATTGCTCGCCGACACCTTCAGCACCGCGAGGTCCGTCTTCACGTCGCGGCCGACAATCTGAGCGTCGGTCTTGGTGCCGTCGGAAAAGATGACCTGGATCCGAGCGTTCTGGGCCGGCGGAGCGGCCGAAGAGATCACGTGGTTGTTGGTGACAATGTATCCCTTGTCGTCGATCACGACGCCCGAACCGGTGCTTCCCTGATCGCCGACGGCAACTTGGATGGAGACAACGGACGGCAGCACCGCGTCGGCGACCTTCGCGACGTCGGATTGCGGCTGTTCACCACCACCGGATTGCACCAACGTGACGTGCGAACTGGTGAGGGAACTTCGGTCGGCAGTGATCACCGTCGCGAGCAGTCCGCCCACCAGGGCAATCACAAGTGCCATTCCGGCGAGTGCAGCCAGCGCGGATGGCGCGACCTTACGCCCGAACAGTACGTCTCGGACATCCAGTTTCGGTGCGGGAGGCAAACTTTCGGGTTGGGTTTCCTGCGCGGGCGAACCAAGAGCCACCGACGACGCCGGATCACGCCACGGGTCGTTCGGGACTTCGTCTTCGGGTTCGGATTCCGTGTCGGCTTCGGGATCACGACCGATGGATTCCGTGGCGCCCTCGGGGCGACCGAACGCCTCTGCGAGAACCGGATCGGGCGAACCGACTACAACACCGGGCGTCTGCACGCTCCGGGCAGCGGCCTGGGAGAAGGAACCGTCGACGCCGCTCGGCCTACTGAATGCCTGCTGCGACGCCGGATCGATCTGCGGCCGATACACCGGGCGGGGTTCCAGAACAGGCGCGTCTGCCGGTCGATCCACCGAACCGTTTGCCGAAGTAACCGAACCGTTCGCCGAAGTATCGGTATCCACGCCGGAATGCCCCCTCTGTCCGTCAGTCACGCGTTCCAGTATCACTGATCGGCGGATGCACGGCGTCGCTGACTGGGCCGAAAGGACAGGTCATTTACGCCAGCGGCGTGAAAGGCGTTTGCCGATAGCGCCGAAACCGGCGTCCGATCCCGGTGAGGTATCGGCAGTATTGGTGGTGCAGGTCGGAATTGCGCTGAGCAGTCCGACAAGCGACAGTGGCATCGTCATCTCGCCGCTCCGCCGGAGCGCACCACGGGCCTGTTGCTGTGCATCGACTGCAGCCGCGCATTCAGCACACAGGGAGATGTGGTGTGAGGCCCGAAGGTAGGCCTGCATGCGAAGTTCTCCGTCGACGTAGGCGGCAATTGCCTCACTTGCCAGGTGTTCGGTCGAACCGAACTGGCGGGGTGCCCGCGCCTCCGTCATTCGTCCCTCCAGATGATTGACCAACGTTCCCCCGTCAGACGCCGACACGTTCGGAATCACCGGCGCGTTGTGCTGCTGCCAGATGATCGCGAATCGCTTGTCGTCCACGGTGGATACGGCTCCGAACCGTTCCGAGCTTGACTCCCAGTGTGGCACCGATTTCTTCGTACGACAGACCTTCGATGTCACACAGCACAACAGCGGCCCGGAAATCCGGTGCCAAGGAGTCCAGTGCGGCCTGAAGATCGGCGTCGAGACGGGCGTCGTGGTAAATCTGCTCGGGGTCCGGACCGGCCGACGGTACGCGGTCGTAGTCCTCCGGGAGCGCTTCCATGCGGATGCGGTTGCGTCGGCGAACCATGTCGAGGAACAGGTTGGTCGTGATGCGGTGCAGCCAGCCTTCGAACGTGCCCGGCTGGTAGTCGGAGAGGGAACGGAACACACGAATGAACGTGTCCTGGGTCAGATCTTCTGCGTCCTGCGCGTCGCCTGACAGGCGGTACGCAAGGCGGTACACGCGGTCACCGTGTTGGCGGACGAGTTCGTCCCACGACGGCATGGCCGACTTCTCACCCGTTGCGTCGAAAACAGCAGTACCGATCAATTCGGAATCCACAGCCGATTCCGTCGTCATTACTTCCGACTCTCGAGGGCGAGGCTCGTCGTTGATCTGGAAAATAAGTGGATCCTCCTGGTCTTTTCGCACCGCGCGGTCAGCTAACGTGATGATTCGAACAACCGAACACCGAGGTGTTTTGTTCCCGGATCACCTTTGATCAGCTCATCCATCGCCGCCGGATGTTCCGTGCACTTCCGGCGATGTACATACCCTCTCGTACCGCGGTGTGCATGCCATATGAAGAGGCTGAGGGATTCCTGAGAATCTGTCAGGGTGCGCGCCTTGCAGCGTCAATGCGACCGGCCCGATAACCTCATGAGCGTGACCCACGCCGAACAGATACTCCGCCACGTCGAGGACGTTGTTTCCGAGGACGAGATTTTTACCGCGGCGCGGGACCGAGCGTTGGACCTCGGCACCGCACCCGTGACGCCCGCAGTCGGCGCGACACTGGCGATGTTCGCCCGCATGCTCGGCGCGAGGACGGCGGTCGAGGTCGGTACAGGAGCCGGTGTGAGCAGCCTGTGGTTGCTGCACGGTATGCGCGACGACGGTGTCCTGACCACTATCGACAGCGAGCCCGAGCATCAGCGCGCAGCCAAATTGACGTTCCGTGAAAGTGGAATCGCTCCCGCTCGCACCCGGTTGATCAACGGCAATGCACTCGACGTGTTGCCGCGCCTCGCCGACGGTGGATACGACTTGGTCTTCGTCGATTGCACCCCGGTCGATCAGCCGCACTACGTGCGTGAAGGTATCCGGTTGCTGCGTCCGGGCGGTGTGATCGTGCTGCACGACGCTCTTGCGGGTGGTCGCGTCGCCGACCCGTCGGCCCGTGATGCCACGACGGTGGCCGTCCGCGAAGCCGCCAAGGCCATCGCGGACGACAAGCGTCTGGTTCGGGTGTTGCTTCCGCTCGGTGAAGGACTGCTCTGCGCCAGCAAGATCTAGCCTCTAGCTAGATCCAGACACCCTTACCGATTGCGACGACTCCACCGGAGCTGATCGCAAATCGTTCGCGGTCTCGTTCGAGGTCGACGCCGATGATTTCGCCGTCACCGACAACAACGTTCTTGTCGAGGATGGCTCGGCGCACGACTGCTCCCTTACCGATGCGCACTCCTGGCATCAGGACGCTTCCTTCGACGGTGGCGCCGTCCTCGATCATCACGTTCGAGCTGAGAACCGAGTTGCGCACCGTGGCGGCGGACAGGATCGATCCGGCGCCGACTATCGACTCCTGAGCGAGGCCGCCCTTCACGAACTTGGCCGGTGCCAGGTTCTCGGTGGCGCCGCGGATGGGCCAGCGGCGGTTGTACAGGTTGAAGATGGGGTGGACGGAGACGAGGTCCATGTGTGCGTCGTAGAAGGCGTCGAGGGTACCGACGTCGCGCCAGTAGCCGCGGTCGCGGTCGGTTGCTCCTGGAACGACGTTGTCCTTGAAGTCGTATACCGAGGCTTCGCCGGCTGCGACGAGGGCGGGGATGATGTCGCCGCCCATGTCGTGATCGGAATCGGAGTTCTCGGAGTCTGCGCGGATGGCGTCGACCAATACCTTCGTGGTGAACACGTAGTTACCCATGGAGGCAAAGGTGGAATTGGGGTCGTCGGGGGTGCCGGGCGGATGAGCCGGCTTCTCGAGGAACTGCGTGATGCGCCCCGACTCGTCGCTGTCGATGCAACCGAAGGCAAACGCCTCACTGCGCGGCACCCGGATACCGGCGACGGTCACTCCCGCACCGGAGTCGATGTGGTGCTGCACCATCTGCTCGGGGTCCATGCGGTACACGTGGTCGGCGCCGAACACCACGATGTACTCGGGGTCTTCGTCGTAAACGAGGTTGAGCGACTGCAGGATTGCGTCGGCGCTGCCGGTGTACCAGCGCGGCCCGAGTCGCTGCTGCGCCGGGACCGGGGTGATGTACTCACCCGCAAACCCGGACAACCGCCACGTCTGCGATATATGTCGGTCGAGTGAATGCGACTTGTATTGCGTGAGCACACAGAGACGCAGATAGCCCGCGTTCACCAGGTTGCTCAACACGAAGTCGATCAGTCGATAGGCGCCGCCGAACGGCACCGCTGGTTTAGCTCTATCCGCCGTCAGCGGATAGAGACGTTTGCCCTCGCCCCCGGCGAGCACGATTCCAAGCACATGCGGCTGGCTTCTCACACGCTTAACCTATCCGCACTCCGGTAGTCCCGCTAGCGAAGCGGTCCGCGACACTCTCGAAGTGCGCCGGCCGGTAGCCGGATCGACCACGGGCGGTTAGGTTTAGCCGGTGCGAGTCGCGATGATGACCAAGGAATACCCACCGGAGATCTACGGCGGTGCAGGCGTGCACGTCACCGAGCTGGTCGCTCAGTTGAAACGGCTCGTCGACGTCGACGTTCACTGCATGGGAGCGCCGCGCGACGACGCGATCGTCCACTCCCCCGATCCCGCGTTGGACGGCGCCAACCCCGCGTTGACAACGCTGTCCACCGAGCTTCGGATGGCTGCGGCCGCAAGCGGTGTCGATATTGTCCATTCCCATACCTGGTACACCGGACTGGCCGGGCATCTGGCGTCGGCGCTCTACGACGTCCCCCACATTCTGACCGCGCATTCGCTCGAACCCCGGCGTCCGTGGAAGGCCGAGCAGTTGGGCGGCGGCTACCGCGTCTCGTCGTGGTCCGAGCGCACGGCCGTGGAGCATGCCGACGCTGTCATCGCGGTCAGTGCCGGGATGCGCGCCGACGTCCTCGACGCGTACCCGTCGCTCGATCCGAGCCGTATCCATGTGGTTCGCAACGGGATCGACACGAGTGTGTGGCATCCCGGTCCGGCCGGAACCGGCGAAGCGTCTGCGTTGACGGCGATCGGCGTCGATGTCAGCCAACCGATCGTGGCGTTCGTCGGCCGCATCACACGTCAGAAGGGCGTCGGCCACCTGATCGCGGCGGCACACGATTTCGACCCGTCCATCCAGCTTGTCCTGTGTGCTGGCGCTCCCGATACACCGGAAATAGCGGCCGAGACGGAGCAGGCAGTAGCGGCCCTCGCCGCGCACCGCGGCAACGTGTTCTGGGTTCGCGAGATGCTGCCCACCGAACAGATCCGCGAAATACTTTCGGCCGCAACAGTCTTCGTTTGCCCGTCGATGTACGAGCCGTTGGGGATCGTCAACCTCGAAGCCATGGCCTGCGAAACCGCTGTTGTCGCTTCGGATGTGGGCGGAATCCCCGAGGTGGTCGACGACGGCGTGACCGGGCGACTCGTCCACTACAACGCGTACGAGCCTGCTGCCTTCGAGGAATCCTTGGCCGCGACGGTCAACGAGGTTGTTGCCGACAAAACGGGTGCCGACGCGATGGGGCGGGCCGGCCGGGTCCGCGCGATCGAGCATTTCTCGTGGGCCGAGATCGCCAGACAAACCATCGACGTCTACGACGACGCGATCAGACGCCGTGGTTGACCTTGCGGTAACTGGAGATCGTCGCAGACGCGGTGATCGGTGTGAGTTCGGGCAGTTCCGCTACCGAGGCTTCGAGTTGCTGCGCCGTAAGATGCCGCGCGGAAGGCCCCATGCCCACCAGATCGAGAACCTCGTCGTGCGTGAGGTGCATGGTGAACTCGACGCCCTCGGAGTGTTCACGCTCGAACAGTCCGGCCATGGACGATCCGAGCCGTTCCACTTTCTTGTCGTCGACGCGAACCATGCCGAGCAACTCGATCAGCTCACGCAGATGCCTGTCCGTGGGCGTCAGAACCACGAGAACGCCCTCGTCGGCCAGAACGCGGTGGGACTGCTCACCGTTGCGCGGAGCGAACACACAGAGCACGTGAGAGAGCACGCCGTCACGAATCGGCAGGGGCTGCCACACGTCCGCGACGATCGACCCGATTCTGTCGTGGACCTTGGCTGCTCGCCGGGCCGCGAATTTCGAGACGTCGAGGGCAATTCCCCGAGAATCCGGGAGTCCGCTGATCACATGCTCGAGATATTGTCCTGTGCCGGAACCGATTTCGACAATCCGCGCCGGGTCGACACCCCCTGAGCGAGCACACGCCGCCGTAACCGCTTCCATCAGCGGATCAAAATGCCCACTACCGAGCAGCCTGGATCTGGCCGCAATCATCTCGGCGCTGTCGCCGGTGAATTTGGTGGACCCACCGCTGATCAGGGAAACGTAGCCCTGCCTGGCGATGTCGAATCGGTGGCCTCGGGCACATTCGAGGGCGCGGTCGATCAGATCGAGTTCAAGACTGCACTGCTGGTCCACATAGCACTGCGGGCACGCCAGCAGATCGATCACTTCGGCAAGCACACAACTGCCCTTCCGGCTCGACTCGTACACGCGCCCAGACCAACACACACTTCAGGCCCCGCACCGAAGATCGGTTGCGGAGCCTGGGTGCATTTCCTACCTGGACCCGACTAGCTGGTGACGTTTGTAAGTTCCACACCCAGCGCAGCAGCTTCATCCGGGGTCAGCTCGACGACAAGGCGTCCGCCACCCTCGAGTGGAACCCGCATGACGATTCCTCGTCCCTCTTTGGTTGCTTCGAGGGGACCGTCCCCGGTCCGGGGCTTCATGGCCGCCATCCTCTGCTCCCTCCAGATCTGCGCTGCACTTCACTGCGCGTCGACAAAACGGTGCGCCCCGCCAACGATCAGCGAGGCTCGTAGCCTCCATTGTTCCCTATCCGCCCCCGAACCGGGAATCTGAGTCACATTTACGCGTGTCCGCACTACTACGGCACTACCGGTGGAACCCAACATTCGGCAATGTGATCGTCAACCATTCCGGTGGCCTGCATGAGCGCATATGCCGTGGTAGGGCCGATAAACTTGAAGCCAAGCCGTTTGAGTTCCTTGGCCATGGCGGTTGATTCTTCGGTGATAGCGGGAACGTCTGCAATTGAAGCGAGTCGTGCGGTGCGGCGGGGCGGTGCAAACGACCAGAGCAACGCATCGAGATCCAATTCCGGTGAATTCACGAGAACTCGCGCATTGGAAATTGTTGCCTCGATTTTGGCCCGATTGCGAATTATCGAGGAATCCGCGAGCAAGCGGTCAACGTCCGCTTGGCCGTATTCGGCGACTTTCCCGGGAACAAATCCGTCGAACGCCGATCGGAAAGCCTCACGCTTTCGCAAAATCGTGATCCACGACAATCCTGATTGAAATGCTTCGAGTGCGAGTCGCTCGAACAGGGCGTCACGACCGTGGAGGGGTTGCCCCCATTCCTGGTCGTGGTAATCGCGGTACAGCGTGTCTCCAGGTGATTCGATCACCCAGTCGCAGCGAACAATTCCGTCAGACATCGTCCGGGCGCTCACTCACGGTCGCCGCCGCCGAGTCACTCACGGCCGCCACCTCCTGGTCCTCCACTTCTGGGGCAGCATCCGATCTTGCTTCCAATTGCGCACGGAGAGAGTCGATTTCCATCCCGAGCCGGTGCAGGGCCCAATCCACTTCACTGGCCTTGTACCCGCGCAGAACCTGCTGAAATCGTAATGCGTCGACGTCGGCGCTTGTCACACCTTCCGCGGGAAGCACAGCCGCTGTGGTGCCGGGAGGAAGCGGCGGCAGTTCTTCCGAGCGCCCGAATACTGCACTCGCGGCAAGGAAAATCATCCCGCCGACAAGCGCCATGACAATCAGGTACAGGAGGATCGTCAACATGCCCCGATACTCCCATACACGTTCCGCTGCGGTCAGACCCCCGCGCTGCGGATAATCGAATTCATCGGCGGTCGGTCGAGCAACGACACCTCGGTGGTAGCCGGTGCAAACGAATCACCGTCGACCAGGAACTGCGTCAATCCGGCGCCGGAATCCTCGATGCCACAGCGCCGCAGCATCGTCCCGATGATCTGCCGACTCATCACGCCCAGATCGGCAAGCGGCCGATTGCGATGTTTCCGGACACCGAGATTGACCTGACCGATCGCGCTGAGCCCCAGGGTGTCGTATGTATCGAGCAACAGCCCGATCTCGACTCCGTAGCCGGGTGCGAACGGCACGGCGGAGAGCAGCTCCCGGGTTCCGGCGTACTCACCGCCCAGTGGTTGCAGAACGGCCGTGAGTTCTGGTCGCAAGGCAGCCAGCATCGGCCGCGCCACCAACTCGGTGACCCGCCCACCACCGTTGGCGTCTTCTGTCCCGCTGACGCGCAACGGACGCCGGTAATACCCCTTCACCAGGTGAATACCGTCGACGGTGAGCAATGGACCCAACAGCTTCGGAACAAACGCCGGGTCCGGATTGATGAGATCGGAATCCACGAACGCGATCAGATCACCCGTGGTGGCCGCGATGGAACGCCACAGGACTTCGCCTTTGCCGGCGGCGGGAGGGAGCGACGGCACCGCGGACTCGCGGCTGATCACCCGTGCGCCTGCGGCCCGTGCCCGCTTCGCGGTGCGGTCGGTAGACCCGGAATCTAGGACGACAAGTTCGTCCACCAACCCGCCGAGCAACGGATGAATGGTGTCGACCACCGATGCGACGGTCTCCTCCTCGTTGAGCGCCGGAAGCACCACGGAGACGGTGCGGCCTGCTTTGGCTCGCTCGAGTTCCTCGACCGTCCAACTGGGGTGATCCCAACTGTTGGCTTCGGACCACGTGCGCGTGGACCCAGTGCCGGTAATGCTCATGCCAGCCCCCGAACTGTTCGAACAGGGGCGCGTCGGCCCTGAATTGCCGCCACCATGTCGACCACGCGGCGCGTAGATGCCACCTCGTGCACCCGGAACACTCGGGCACCGCCCGCCGCGGCCATTGCTGTCGCTGCCAATGTTCCCTCCAGCCTCTCGGAAAGCTCTACCCCCAGAGTCTCCCCGATAAAGTCCTTATTGCTCAGCGCCATCAGCACTGGCCACCCGGTGTTTACAAGAATGTCCACTTTTCGCAACAACTCGAGCCCGTGAAAGGTGTTCTTGCCGAAGTCGTGGGTCGGATCGATCAGAATCGCATCGCGTGGCACGCCTAATGCAAGGGCTCGTTCGGCGGCGGTGACAACCTCGCTCACCACATCGGCAACCACATCGGTGTATCGGACGCGGTGCGGACGCGTCCGCGGCACCGCACCGCCGGTGTGTGAACACACGATGCCCGCACCGGTTTCAGCAGCGACCATCACCAATTCCGGATCGGCGCCGGCCCAGGTGTCGTTGATCAGATCGGCACCTTCCTTACGCGCGAGACGGGCGACGTCGCTGCGCCACGTGTCGATGCTGATCAACAAATCCGGGAACTTGTCCCGGATCGCCGCGACAAAGGGAATGACGCGCCTGACCTCCTCGTCGGTGTCGACCAGATCGCCGGGGCCGGCCTTCACTCCCCCGATATCGACCAGATCGGCGCCTTCGTCGACCGCCCGATCCACCGCAGCCATCGCGGCAGAATCCGAGAACGTCGCACCTTTGTCGTAGAACGAGTCGGGTGTTCGGTTGACGATCGCCATGACCAATGCACGGTCGACCGCGACCGGTCGACCGCACAGAGTGGGCGCCGGATCTGACTGCGCGGATGAACCGGCCAATGAAGACATGCCTTTCATACTGGCATGACGGAACGCGGTCTAGCCCTTGGGTACCGAGCCTGCGGCCACCTCGTCGACGTAACCGTCGTACGAATCGCTGTAGCCGCTCTCACGGCCGGCGAGGACGTGCAGGGTGTCTGCGCCGACGTCGTATCCGTCGTTGCGCAACTCCACCTTGCGCGATTTGAACGTGCTGGTGTGTTCGAGGGAGTCGACGATGCGAACGAACAGCGGCACGGCGTAGCTGGGGAGCTTTCCGTACAAATGGGTGGCGATGTCACCGCCGTCGAAGGAATGACCGTCGCGCAGGGTCACTGCTGCCATACCGGCCCGCCCGTCGGTACCCGGGATCTCGACGCCGTAGACAACGGCCTCTTCGATCACCGGATGTGAACTGAGCGCACCCTCGACCTCGGTGGTTGCGACGTTCTCACCCTTCCACCGGAATGTGTCACCGAGTCGATCGACAAAGGCCACATGGCTCCACCCCTGCTTGCGCACGAGGTCGCCGGTGTCGAACCAGGTGTCACCGTCCTTGAAACCACCCCGCACCAATTTGCTGTTGGTCGCGGCTTCATCGGTGTACCCGTCGAACGGAGCTCGGTCGGTGATTTTGGAAAGCAGTAGTCCAACGGACCCCGTCGAGACTTTGCGCAACCGTCCGTCCGGACCACGCAACGCCTTACCGGTTTCCTCGTCGAATTCGACGACGGCATGCGGCAACGGGCAGATTCCGGCCGTCCGATCGACGTTGAGCGCGTTCACAAAGGCGATATTGCATTCGCTTGCACCGTAGAACTCGGCGACTCGCGCAATACCGAAACGCTCCGTGAACTCCTTCCAGATTTCCGGCCGCAGCCCGTTTCCGACCATCAGTTGAACGGAATTGTCACGGTCGGTGGGCTTCTCGGGCTGATTGAGCAGGTACCGGCACAATTCTCCGATGTAGGTGAAGGCCGTGGCTTTGTTGAGCGCGATATCGTCCCAGAATCTCGACGCCGAGAACTGCCGGCCGATGGCAAGCGTCGCACCCGAAGCCAGCACCGAAGACAACGACACCGTCAAAGCATTGTTGTGATAGAGCGGCAAGCAGCAGTACAGCGTGTCGGACGGACGTAACCGGACACCCATGAGCCCGAGACCGGACATGGACTTGAGCCAGCGGAAGTGAGTCATCAAGCTGGCCTTGGGCATTCCGGTAGTACCCGAGGTGAAGATGTAGAACGCTTTTTCCTTCGCAAGAATCTGGGCCGTCACAGCCGGATTGGTTGCGTCGGCCGTTTTTGCCAGGTCGTCGAGCTCGCTGACCAGAAGTTGCGGCGGTCCGGTAAACCCTTCCGGCAATGATTCGAGCGCTTCTTCGCTCGCATCGGCGACAACGAGCACGCGTGCGCCGAGCAGCGTAAGACTGTGTGCAAGAACGTCATCACGCTGGTTGTAATTCAGCATTCCCGCTGCCGCACCGAGTTTGACGGCAGCCAAGGCGATCAGCAGCGATTCCGGAGTGTTCTTGCCGAGGATCGCCACGACGTCGCCGCGTTGGACGCCGCGCGTGCGCAACACGTCGGCATATCGGTTGACCTGCGCGTTGGCGTCGTCGTAACTTGTTGCATGGCCCTCGAACCGGATAAACGGACGAGTCGGATGTGCTGCGGCGTTCTGCTGGAGAATGAGTCCGATGGACATCGCGGCCGAAGGCTTGCGCAGCAGGCCGGACGCCCCCTTCAGGAGTATCGGCACCTCGGTGATCATCGACGGGAGTTTCACCGCCAGATCCAGCATGCCAACTTTGTCGCGTGCTTCCGAACTCATGTCTCCCCAATCACGTATCCGGCGACTCGACGGCCACCCCCGGGGCCACCTTACTCCACGGTAAGGTGGCCCGTCACGCACTTGGTCAGGAGTTCACACAAGCGTCGAGCGCAGCCTCGACATCAGTCCTGACCAGCAACGTATCCAAAGCTTTCCGGCCCACAAACCCCGTGCCGTCCAATTTGTCCAACCATTCGAGCAGTCCGGTGTAGTGCCCCACCGGATCAAGCAGGACCACAGGCTTGCTGTGCATCCCGAGGTAGCCGGCGGTCCACGTTTCGAACAACTCCTCCAACGTCCCGATACCGCCGGGCAAGGTGATGAACGCGTCCGCGTTGTCTTCCATCAACTGCTTGCGCTGACGCATCGTGTCGGTGACGATCAACTCGTCCGCGTCGACGTCCGCAACTTCCTTGTGCACCAACGCCTTCGGGATGACGCCGACGGTCCACGCGCCCGCAGCCCGAGCCGACTCCGCGACAGCACCCATCATCGAGACGTTGCCACCACCCGAAACCAACTGCCACCCACGTCGACCGATCGCGGTGCCCACCTCGGCGGCCAAAGCCAGGAACGACTCGTCCACCGGACCCGACGCACAGTAGACGCAGATCGAGTACTTCTTGTCGGAATCGGTCACCATTCTTCTTCTTTCCCCAGATCGGCGGCCTCGTCGACGCCTAGATTGGCTTCGGCGACTATCCGGACTGCTTCTTCCACACTGTCAGTGACGTGCAGCAGATTCACATCACCTTCGGAGATCTTTCCGTCATGCTCGAGTGTGTTTCGGATCCACTCGACCAATCCGGACCAGTACTCCGTGCCGAACAGGACAATCGGGAAGCGCGTGACCTTATGGGTCTGCACCAAAGTAAGAGCTTCGAACAATTCGTCCAGCGTTCCGAAGCCGCCAGGCAAGCAGATGAAAGCCTGCGAGTACTTCACGAACATCGTCTTGCGGGCAAAGAAGTACCGGAAGTTGATGCCGAGGTCGACCCACTCGTTGAGCCCCTGCTCGAACGGCAACTCGATGCCGAGTCCGATCGAGTAGCCACCGGCCTCGCTGCAACCGCGGTTGGCGGCTTCCATGACTCCCGGCCCACCACCGGTGATGACGGCGTACCCGGCTTCGGCCAACGCCGTTCCCAGCTCACGGCCGGCCTGGTATTCGGGATGATCGAGAGCGGTGCGTGCCGAACCGAACACGGTGACCGCACGAGGGACCTCAGCGAGCGCCCCGAAACCTTCGATGAATTCGCTCTGGATGCGCAGCACACGCCACGGATCGGTATGGACCCAGTCGGTGGGGCCGCGTTTGTCGAGCAGACGCTGGTCCGTGGTGGTTTTCTCATCCTTGCGTTTGCGTCGGAGTTGAACAGGACCGCGGTGCTTGATCGACGAACTGTGCTTCTTGGAGGCTGAATTCTTCTCTGGTGCCATGCACGCAAGGCTAACGCTCAGGCCGACAAATACTTCCTCAGCACGGCCGCGACGTCGGTGATCTGCTGCACCGGGACGTGCTCGTCACGCTTGTGCGCCAGGTTCGGATCGCCGGGGCCGTAATTCACCGCGGGAATGCCGAGAGCCGAGAATCTGGACACATCGGTCCAGCCGTACTTGGCCCGGAACTGTCCGCCCGCAGCCTCGATCAACGCGGCCGCCGACGGGTTCGCCAGGCCAGGCAGAGCGCCGGGCGACGAGTCCGTGATCTCGAATCCGAGATCCAAGCCGTCGAAGACTTCCCGCACGTGAGCCTCGGCCTGCGCCTCACTGCGATCGGGTGCGAACCGAAAGTTGACGTCCATCTCGGCTGCGTCCGGCACCACGTTCCCCGCGACGCCGCCGGAGATCCGCACGGCTGAGAGCCCCTCGCGGTAGACACAACCGTCGATATCCACCGAACGCGGCGAATAGGCCGACATCCGCTCCAACGCAGTACCGAACTTGTGAATCGCGTTGTCCCCCAACCAGGACCGGGCCGAATGCGCCCTGGTACCTGACGCGGTCAAGCGCACGCGCATCGTTCCCTGACACCCGGCCTCAATGAACCCGGCCGTCGGCTCGCCCAGAATCGCGACATCCGCCGCAAGCCATTGCGGGATCTCGCGTTCGATCCGTCCGAGGCCGTTGTAGGCGGCGGCGATTTCCTCGCAGTCGTAGAACACCAGCGTCAGGTCGTGGGCCAAATTCTCGATCGTCGCCGCGAGATGCAGGAACACTGCGTCGCCGGATTTCATGTCCACGGTGCCGCACCCGTGCAAGATGTCACCCTCACGACGAGACGGAACATTGTCCGCAATCGGAACTGTGTCGAGATGACCGGCAAGCATCACCCGACTCGGCAATCCGCGCGACGTCCGGGCCAGAACCGCATTGCCGTTGCGAATGATCTCGAAGCCGCTGGTCTGCTCGCGCAACGCAACCTCGACGGCGTCCGCGATAGCGGATTCGTCGTGGGAAACGCTGGGAATGTCGACCAGAGCGGCCGTCAGATCGATGGGGTCGGAGGCAAGATCGAGGATGCTCACGGCCACCAGCCTAAGCCCGCAGCCAGCGCACCCAGTAATCTCTAGTCCTGTGAGCGCACACGGAGCATCAGCAGTAGGTATCGCCAACGTGACCGCGGACGGTACCGTCCTCGACACCTGGTTCCCCGCACCGGAGCTGGGAACATTCGAGACGACCGGTACCGAGAACGTCGAGGGAACTGACATTCCTTCCGATCTCGCACTGCTGGCGGGAACCGACGAGGCACGCGAGGTTTCGCAGGTCATCGTCCGCACCACCATCGCTGACCTCTCCAAGGCTCCCGTCGACGCGTACGACGTCTACCTGCGCCTTCACCTGCTTTCCCACCGCCTCGTTGCGCCGCACGGCGTCAACCTCGACGGCCAGTTCGGCCTCCTCGCCAACGTTGTGTGGACCAACTTCGGGCCCTGCGCTGTCGAAGGCTTCGAGCAGGTCCGCTCGCGTCTGCGCATCCGCGGCGTTGTCACCGTCTTCAGCGTCGACAAGTTCCCCCGCATGGTCGACTACGTCGTCCCCTCGGGTGTCCGTATCGCCGACGCCGACCGTGTCCGCCTGGGCGCACACCTTGCCTCGGGCACCACTGTCATGCACGAAGGCTTCGTGAACTTCAACGCCGGCACACTCGGTAACTCCATGGTCGAAGGCCGCATCTCCGCAGGCGTTGTCGTCGACGACGGTTCCGATGTGGGTGGCGGCGCGTCCATCATGGGCACCCTGTCCGGTGGCGGCAAGGAAACGATCTCCGTCGGCAAGCGTTGCCTCCTCGGCGCCAACGCCGGACTCGGCATCTCCCTCGGGGACGACTGCGTCCTCGAAGCCGGTCTGTACGTCACCGCAGGCACCAAGGTCACCGGCCCCGACGGAACCGTCGTCAAGGCATTGGCTCTGAGCGGCAAGTCCAACCTGCTGTTCCGTCGCAACTCCGTTTCTGGTGCCGTCGAGGTCGTGCCGTGGAAGGGCACCGGCGTCGAATTGAATGCCGCACTTCACGCCAACGACTGATGAGTAATACCGACGCCCCCGAAGAAACGACCACCGCTCTCGGCCAGGGTCTCAAGGTCCGCCATCTGACGATGATGGGCCTGGGCTCGGCCATCGGCGCCGGCCTGTTTCTCGGAACGGGCGTCGGTATCGCGACGGCCGGTCCCGCGGTCCTACTGTCCTACATCATCGCGGGCGCCGTAGTCGTCTTCGTGATGCGAATGCTCGGCGAGATGGGTGCTGCGATTCCCGCCAGTGGTTCGTTCTCGCATTACGCGCGCCTCGGGATCGGCGAGTGGGCCGGTTTCGTGATGGGCTGGCTCTACTGGTTCATGCTCATCATGGTTCTGGGCGCCGAGATCACCGGGGCGTCCGCCATCGTCAACGAATGGCTGCCGTCGATACCGCAATGGATGATCGCGCTGGTCTTCGTGGTGTTCTTTGCCATCGTGAACCTGGCCAAGGTCAGTAACTTCGGCGAGTTCGAATTCTGGTTCGCGGCAATCAAAGTCACCGTCATCATCGGCTTCCTGATCATCGGTGTACTGCTGGTGTTCGGCCTGCTTCCCGATACTGACCCGGTGGGAACCTCGAACCTCTTCGGCCAGGGCGGGTTCATGCCCAACGGGTTCTCGGGTGTCGCTGCCGGCCTTCTTGTTGTTGCCTTCGCGTTCGGCGGTATCGAAATCGTCACCATCGCCGCGGCGGAATCGGAGAATCCGGAACGCTCCATCGCGCTCGCCGTCCGCAGCGTCGTCTGGCGTATCAGCGTCTTCTACATCGGCGCTATCTCGATCATGGTGTTGGTTCTGCCGTGGAACGATCCCGATCTCGAGACAAGTCCCTTTGTCTCCGTCCTCAATCTGGCCAACATCCCCGGTGTTGCCGGCTTCATGGAACTTGTTGTGGTTGTTGCCTTGCTGTCGGCTTTCAACGCCAACATCTACGGCACCTCACGCATGGCCTTCTCTCTGTCACGACGCGGCGACGGCCCCGCATTCATGGCCAAACTCTCGAGCACGGGAGTTCCGACCAATGCGGTATTGCTGTCCGTGTTCTTCGGCTTCGTCTCCGTCATGCTCAACTGGCTTCTGCCAGACGACCTCCTCGGCATCCTGCTCAATGCAGTCGGCGCCGCTTTGCTCGTCATCTGGATTTTCATCGTGATCTCCCACCTTCGGCTGCGGAAGCAACTCGAAGCCGAAGGCAAACTGACCATCCGCATGTGGCTGTTCCCGTACCTGAGTTACGCCACACTGGCGATGCTCGGAGCGTTTGTTGTCCTCATGCTGTTCGACGAAGACGCCCGGGATCAGTTGATCTCGACGGCAGTCCTTTTTGCGGTGATCGCCGCGCTTGGATACGCAAACTCGCGGTGGCGCAAGGATCAACATCAACCCGACTGTTCTCACAAGCGGAGATCCGCACGCTAGAGAATTCTTCGCACCCATCTGATCAACGAGATGGCCGGACAGTTTGACGGACTACATCCGCTCGGTCATGGACAGCTCCAAATCGCGAAGTCGCCACTTTCCAAGTCTCCTCCACTCTGAGGAGGAACTCATCGCCTGTAAGGTTAGTGGATGCCTGGACCGAGTAAGCCATCAGCAACGCCGCCGATGCGTTGCTCGCGCCGATGAGGCCGAGTCTGTCTAGAATTTCGACATACGGTACAGGCAATGAAATGGACTGAGCGACAATCTCCTCGACGCAGAAACCCTCTGTAGCAACACGTGTGTCTACATCTGCGCGCAGACGCTGAACACGGTTCGTCACATTACGAATCAGCCTCTTCTTGTTAGCTACAGAGAAGCGAACCTTGAGGTCGTCACATACGGCCTCGAATATCGACGCGGGTTCGATGGATGCCCGACTTTTCCACGCCTCGGTAAGTTCCGAATCTCGCCGCACAAGGTTGCTCACTACCACCAGTTGCAAAAGCGCATTTGTAAAGCAAACAGCCAAGGCTTCGGCCGCAGTTTGAAATGTCCTAGTGCCGGTCCAACTATCATAGAAGGCAGTTGCTTTCGGATTGTCTGTATGCTGCTTCGCCGTGCGCAGTAGATATACTGCGTTGTCAAACTCGACGACTTCACGCTTTCTCTCAATTGACAAGAGAAAGGCGACATCCCCGCGCATATTTTCGCGAAACAGCGTGTAGTACTCCGTAACCAAGGCATCAAAGTCAGCTACGGTCGGCCGTTTCGGGTTCAGATCGGGCGGCTTGTGGTATTCCAATTCCACACCGCAGCAGAGCAGCTTGTTTCTGGCGACTACGCTGAACGGATCGGTCATCGCTGCCGCTCATCTCGATACATATTACGTGGTTCGGCGACAGGTCCGCGTGTCAGTTTGAAACCAATAATGAAGGCTGGTAGTTGTTGGTTTCTTGCGAACTCCTGTGAGGCGGAAAATAGACGTGGCTCAAAAGCAACACTCGTTCCGAGTTCGTTTACCCAAACTTCGCCACGACGAGTATCCGCCCATTGAACCCGACCTGTGAAAATCCTTGGCACACCCGACGGTTCAGCTAGGAGTACTTGCGTGTTAATGCGTTTGGCGAGCTGCTGAGTCAGCCGGTTTACTTCCCGAAACGTGCCGGTCGCATCCGAATAGTAGCCTAGCGTGAACTGTACTAGTGCCTGTACGAAGAGCAGCTTGTATCGATCCGGCAGATCTGCGTCACTGAGTTCGACAGTTAGCTGCATCAAAGTTTGAAGGTCCACGTCTGAAAGATGGACCGGTACACGCTCACCACCCAGCAGCCGTTTTCCGGTGATTCTGCGCCACGTCAATTCCAGAAGCATCTGCGCGCAGCGCCAGTCAAGGCGTGTGATTAACGGCGCGCTCTGCAGGCGGTTGAGCGCGGCAACCTCCCCTGCAAGACCGCTCTCCGCTTCGAACTTCGCTAAGAAGTAGGTCGCCGCTGGGTCCGTATTGCTCTCCAAGCGGCTGAGATGCGCCCAAACCGCATCGTCATCACTCAGAAGTGTATTGAGTTCTGCGCCACGTCTATCTAATTTGGCCCGCTGCCGTTCGCTAATCGATTCCCGGTCGATTGAGTCAAGGGTAGCAACGGCGTTCGCGAGACGGTTAAGTCGATCACGCGGCGACAGCGCCTCAGTCCTGATCGCATCACGCGTCGACCACGCCAATACGTCGACGGGGTGCAAATTTCCTGGATCGATTGCCCTCGCCCGGAGAACTGCCGTAAGTATGTCGTCAAGGCGGCCTACAAGACCTGACGTTCTCGCGGGAGCGGAGTCCTTAGAAATCTCGTGCATTATTGCGCCCAGGGTCGAAGCCAGTTCGACAGTGAGCGATAGGCGCATCATGGCAGAGAACGTGCTGTCCGACAGAACCTCGTCAAGCAGATCACGGTTGTGCTCAAGGTCGGCAATGCGGTCATCAGACGTGCCGTCACCAACCTCATTTCGCCAATGGACATAACCCCGTGCAAAATTCGATTCTTGGAGAACCAAACGTGGGTGGACAGCACCCGTCTGCTCTCGTCGCACACACAACGCCTCAGATATCGCACCGTAGTAGGGCCTATACTGTGCGGCCTGCGCATTCGGACTGATTCGATCCAGCAATGAAACAACGAATTGAACCTCGTCGGCTGCGCCGCCGTGAACCTCGTGCACTCGAACGTTCCGTATCGCCTCAGTGATGACCTCGATCTCGACCTCAAGAGAGATCTCGTGGCGAGCGAGAAGTTCTGCCTCCAGGTGCGACCGAGCACTCAAGAAATATTCGCCATTATCGTCGTCAATATCGCGGATGATATCGAACGAATGAAGTGCATCCCGGATACTCTGCGAACCCTCCCGACCGAGTATGCGCAGTGCAAGGTCGATCGGAACCGGCACTCCGTGACGGCCAGCCACGAGCACCAACGTAGTCACTTTTTGGATCGAACTTCGCTCCCCAAAAGCCTGTTCCCTTAGGGGCTTGTCACCATCCGCGGTGCTGGGAAAGAGAGTGTCAAGTTGGAGCCCTGCTGCCTGGAGCGCTGCAGCCATAGTTGTAAGTCGGTCGCCGGGCGAAACATTCGCACCACGCTCACGAACGAGTACCTCCATCCCTACTTCTGCAGCACGCATCTCGTGAGCTAGACCCCTGCGGAGAGTGAAATGCGACTCAGGGAGGGCGTGGTACAGAAAGGCAAGGAAGCTAGTGTCCAACCGAAACTTGGGCGTTGGTACATCCACGTCAAAAGTCTTCAGAAGCGCTCGCAGTTGGGTCGATTCGCTTTCGGTGAGCTCCGCCGAAGCGTCGATTGGAATTGAGCTGTCAAACTTAGCGAGATACGCCGAACCAACTATCAAAACCTTGCGACCCCGACTGCGTAGCTGACGCCAAAGAGCGGAATACTCATCCGGGTGTACCATCCCGTCCCACACGAGCACTGTCGCTTTCGCGCCCCGCGCCTCCGCCCATGACGCGTAAGAGTCGATATCATCGAGTGTAGGCCTCGCGGTATGACGAGATTGGTGCAAAACGGCTAGGTTGCCTGTTCGCGCTAAATCCATTGCCAACGCTGCTAGAGCAACGCTCTTTCCTGTCGCGGTCTGTCCACGTACAACAATTGGCGGTGTGAGATCCCGTTCTTTCAATGCCTCGGCGACTTTGGCCGCCAAAACTCTCTCGAAGTCCCGACGAATATTCATACCTGCCGCGATACCACGCCATCGAGGCAGTCCTTCCGTAGCACCCGCGAAGCTGCGAAACTCGTGGTAACGCGCCGCTTGTGAGCTGAAAACCGGTGGCGTAAGTAACTCAAGATCGATTGGACGTGCCGACCTGCGGATCTGGTTCCATGTGTGAATATCGATCTGAACGAAACCATCACCGAGGGCAATAACGTGTTGTGCGCCACGGGTGGACCCTGTCGTGGCCACAGTTGAGATCGCACCCGCTTCAGCGAGCTCGGTAAAGGCCTCATCGAGCGACTCTCGATGCAACACCAACTGGCCAGCCTTCACGAGGCTCACGACAAACGGGTCGCCAGACCACACTGCTCCCGAAAAGAGATGAACCTGTTCGGGGCCGAGATCACGCAGACTCGGTATCAAGTCACTATTTGCAAGTCGATCGCCGGGGGTCCAGCCATCGATTACAATTACGCCCCTAGGCGTAACAGTCTCGCTAACTAGGCGTGACAATTCATGGATGCAGCGCATACGCGCGTCCGCTTCTTCGAGCGGATCTGACGGCGGCCGCTCACCTTCAGGTAGGTGTCGCCCGCCAAATAGATAGCGAATCTGCAAATCAGTCTGGCTACGCGACGGTGGGGATGACATTGCACCTACGGAGGTTGCCGTCCGCCACTCCGCCCGGAACTCGGCTGCAATTGCCTCATCGACTTGCGAAGTGTAGACGCCGCTCCAACTGTAGTTAATGCCGAGACTCTCAGGGTGCAACTCCGAGCTTTCACCGATAATCAGGAAAGCTGGCCCCTGGGCAAGTCGAGCCGCGAACTCCCTCAGATTGGGCACGGGCTCCGTCATCAGACTCCTCCACTCAGGTTTATTTCCAGCTCGCCTACATTAGCCTGAAATACACCAATCACATGGAATTAAGTCTCAGTACCCCGAGAACTCACCCACACCAAAAATTAGGCACGGAGAACAAACCGTGACATCGTCGCAACGCGGGGCATTAAGAATCTTCTAACACGATGCAGTTTCGCTCGGAGTTAGATCGGCGCGGGATACAAAACCCCTGAGGGAGTCGCAAAATGTACGTGCGCGCAAGCGGCATGATCGCGCGCCCACTTTGATCCAAACAGATCAGCAAGCCAAAACTATTGCGCAGGTGGATGTTCGACGGTAAGATCGAATGCACGTTCGACATTACCGGGGGGCAATGATGACGACCGCAGTTTCCGACCACACGATTACACAGTTTCGTTCAGTACTGATCGACATGGATCGTTCCGTCGACAATGCAGCACGAGTTGACTTGCTGCGTGCACTCGAGGAACTGAAAGCCAGTTGTGCAGGCGCACAAGCATTGCTAGCTGCTGATCTGGATGCTTCCACTCGCAAAGACCGTGGCGAACGCGGCGTTCCAGTTGCACATCAGGGTCGCGGAATCAACGCCCAAGTTGCTCTCGCTAGACGCGAATCAGTCTGGTCGGGCACTCAACACCTGAGCCTTGCACGCGCACTGAACGACGAGATGCCCTACACACTCAGACTCCTGATCTACGGCGCCATCAACGAGCAGCGGGCCACCATCCTCATGCGCGAAACCGCCTGCCTCACAGTCCAAGATCGCGCCGCACTCGATCGCGAGTTCTGCTGCGACGCAGATAACCTGGCCGGCTGCGGAGACCAACAATTGACCGCCAGAATCCGCGCACGCACCGCCGAGGTAGATGCCGAAAGCGTAGTCCGGCGCGCCCGCAAAGCCGTGGGTGACCGCCGGGTGACATCACGCCCGGCGCCCGACACTATGTGCTACCTCAGTGTTCTGCTCCCGGTCTCGGAAGGGGTTGCCGTTCACGCCACATTAATGCGAGATGCAGATTCCATCCTCGCGCGTGGCGATGATCGCACTCGCGCTCAGATCATGGCGGATCTCCTCGTCGAGCGAGTCACCGGAATCGGGCGCGCAACGCCCACACCCGTCACCGTGAATCTTGTGATTTCCGACCAAACACTCTTCGGCGATGCCACAGACCCCGCACACGTCAACGGCTACGGGCCTATCCCCGCCGGCATTGCCCGAGAGTGGATTGCGCAGTCCGGCAAAGACATCCGGAGGCTCTATGCCTGCCCCTCCACGGGAGAGCTGACAGCTATGGAGTCCAAGTCCAGAATCTTCCCGAAGGGACTGGCGCAGTTGATCGACCTCCGCGATCGAAGCTGCCGCACACCGTGGTGCGACGCACCCGTTCGTCATCGCGACCACATTCGCGACCACCAGAGAGGCGGCGCCACCAGCGCAGTCAACGGTGCAGGACTGTGCGCGGCATGCAATTACGCCAAACAGGGATTGGACTGGTACGCCGAAACCGACGATCACGCACCCGGCACCAGGCACTCCTTCACGACCACAACGCCTACCGGCCACCGGTATTCGTCGGTCGCCCCGCCACTTCCGATACCGTGGGTCAGCCCCGAAGCCGCCTAAACAGTCACGCGGGCGAGGCAGATCCGGGCAAGCTCATCGAGTGGCACCGAGAGCACATCGGCGAGTGCGGCAATCGTGACAAACGCCGGCGTCGGCATGCGCCCGGTCTCGATCTTGCGCAGTGTTTCCGGCGAAATCGCGGCGGCCTCCGCCACATCGACAAGCGTGCGACCACCGCGGGCCTGACGCAGATAGGCGCCCAACTGCTGACCGACAGCAAGCTGGGCCGGAGTTAACGGAAGTCGCACCATGCGACCAGAGTACCGTATGGTGGTATTTTAATACCGGCCCGAAAGGAAATTCCTGTGGTGGAACTGAAAACAACCAACGAGATCGAAGCAATGCGCGTCACCGGCGCGTTCATCGCCGAACTACTCGCCGATCTCGCTGCTCGCGCCAAGCCCGGAGTCAATCTCCTCGACCTCGAGCACCGCGCCCGCCACCTGATCGAAGAACGCGGCGCCGTGTCCTGCTACTGGGACTACTCACCGTCCTTCGGACGTGGACCCTTCCGCAACGTCATCTGCCTTTCCGTCAACGACGCAGTGCTGCACGGACTTCCGCACGACTACGTGCTACAGGACGGCGATCTGCTGACCATGGACATCGCGGTCTCCATCGACGGGTGGGTTGCAGACTCGGCGCGCAGTCTCATCGTCGGCGTTCCCCGCGCCGAGGACCAACGCCTCATCGAAGCCACCGAACGTGCCCTCACCGCAGCTATTGCAGTCGCCCGGCCAGGCAATCGCCTCGGCGACATCTCCGCTGCGATCGGCGCTGTCGCAGCCGATTACGGCTACCCGGTGAACACCGAATTCGGTGGACACGGACTCGGCCGCACCATGCACGAAGATCCGCACATCCCCAACATCGGACGCGCAGGTCGCGGCATGAAACTGCGACGCGGACTGACCCTCGCGATCGAACCGTGGTTCGCTCTCACAACCGACAAGATCATCTTCGACGACGACGGATGGACCATCCGCTCGGCCGACGGATCACGCACAGCGCACAGCGAACACACCATTGCCGTCACCGACGGTGATGCGCTCGTCCTGACGCGCTAAGCGCCGCGGTGAGCCAATGCGTTGACAAACACGCCGGAAATTTCCGACGGATCACGGGCGATGTAGGTGGACCCGCCGGTCACCCGTGAAATGTCTGCCAGCGCAGCCGCATCGGCGTCGTCGGTGATTCCGATGGTCACGATGATCACCGGTCGCGCTGGGTCCTGCTCCCGTTCGAGCACGTCGAGCAACTGCTCGCGCGTGATGCTGTCGGGATCCTCGTTGGCACCGTCGGTCAGGATGATCACACTGTTGACCGCGCGCGGGTCGTACGATTCCTGAACCTTCCGAAACGCCGCGAGTGTGGTGTCGTAGAGGCCCGTTGCGCCGCGCTTGAGTTTCGTCAAGGTCTTGGTCTGCTCTGCCATGAGGCTTCGCTGCGTTAATCCACCAACCATGGTGTCGTAGCGGCGAATCGGAACCAGTTCCTGGTAGTCCTGGGTTCCGTTCATGCCCTGGGAGAAGGCCCAGAGTCCGGCTGCGACACTGTCCGGGAACACCTGGTTGCCGGTGAGCGCGGCAGCTGTCGTGAGGTCCATGCGGGTCTTCCCACCGGCGGCCGGGAAGTCCATCGACGACGACACGTCGATCGCGACGAGAGTACGGATCGGTTTAGCCAACAATGCCCAGGATCCGAGCGTCTTGTCGAGTGCGGCTTGGTCCGGCACCGGCAAGGCCTGGACAGCTCCGACGCCCCCATCTACCTGTCCCTGGCCGGACGGGTCGCGAAAACCGTTGCGAGCCAGTATTTCCTGTGACTCCGGGCTCTCGAAGAGCGTCGCGAGGACTTTTGCTTTCTGCGCCGCGGCGTAATGACGATCGGGCGCCGAGGCACTTACCACCAACGGATAGTCCATCAGCACAGTTCCGGTGGACGGTACCGTCGCGCTGATGGCGGTGTTTGCGAACTGGGTGACCTGCTGTTCGGTCGACACCCCTACCTTGCCGGTAGTGACAAGTTCGGTCAGCATCTTCGCGCCGACAGGCTGGTCCTCGGCGCGCACACTTTCGGCCTGGGCGTGCGGCACCAAAGCCGTGCGAACAGCATCCGCGCCGCTCCCGCTCTCGGCCAGTGCAGCCTGGATCGGAGCGGACGCGATTCCGGTGGACAGCGGATTGCCGAGCGCAAGATCGGGCACTTGGAGCACCGACAGCCAGTCGGCAAACTCCTCACCTCCGGATGCCAGCACCACTGGAGACGTCGCGATGGAACCGCCGGCGGCGGCAACCGGACCGGCCGCAGTGAGAGCTGCTTTGCTGATCCACGACGTGGAGTCCGGAATCCACAGATCCGGTGCATCGGCGCCCTTACCCAATCGTCCGACCACGTCGCCTGGCAGTGCTGCTTCGACAACGACGTGCATGCAGTCCGTCTGCTCCGGGGTGGTTCCGGCCAACACCTCGGATATCGACGGCGCTATGGACGGGTCTGCTGCCAGGGTGAAGTCTTCGACGCTGTCGCAGGTATCGGGTTGCACGGACTTGAAGACGACAATTCCGGTGGCAACGAGCGCCAGCGCAACCATCCCGCCGACTGCGTAAAAACCGAATGATCGCCCGCTGTCAGCGCTCGAATGCCGTCCGCCCGCCATGAAACCTGTCCCTCCGATGCCAGTTGCGCACGCAACTGGAGCAAGTCTTACCGGCGGGTAGTGTAGCGAAAAACACAGAAAAACCAACCAAACAAGATTATTCGGGCAGTAACAAGCGCTTTTGCACCTTGCCCATCGCGTTCCGCGGCAGGGTGTCGACAAACCGAATTTCGCGTGGACGCTTGTGCGCGGACAACTGCGCACCCACCAGATCCACGAGGTCCGGTTCTGTGACCTCGGGTGTTGAGGGCCGCCGAACAACCCATGCCACGATCCGCTGACCGAGGTCAGGATCGGGAACGCCGACAACCGCGACCTCAGCGACACCGGGATGCCCCAGGATGGCCGTCTCGATCTCGCCGGCCCCCACTCGGAAGCCGCCCGTCTTGATCAGATCGATGGATTCACGGCCCACGATGCGGTGGAATCCCCCCTCGTCGACGACCGCGACGTCACCGGTCTTGAAGAAACCGTCCTCGGTCCACGATTCGGCAGTGGCATCAGGGCGATTGAGGTAGCCGTCGAACAGCATGGGTCCACGAACCTGAAGTCCACCGATGCTCTCGCCGTCGTGAGGCACGTCGTTGCCGGCCTCGTCGCGCAACCGGGTCTCGACCCCGCGCACCGGTAAACCCACCCAGCCTGGCCGACGCTCGCCGTCCGCACGGGTGCTGAGGGTCAGCATGGTCTCGCTCATTCCGTACCGCTCGATAGGCGCGTGGCCGGTGAGGGCGCGCAGCTTCTCGAATACCGGCACGGGCAGCGGTGCGCTACCGGAGACGAGCAGCCGGGCCGAAGCCAACGCCCGCGCCGACGCTTCGTCGTCGGCAATTCGCGACCACACCGTCGGCACCCCGAAATAGAGGGAGCCGCCGGCGTCCGCGTAAGCCTGCGGTGTCGGTTTCACAGTGTGGACCAACCGGCTGCCCACTCGTAGTGGTCCGAGCACGCCCAGGATCAGTCCGTGGACGTGAAAAAGAGGCAATCCGTGGACAACGGTGTCTCGGTGTGTCCACTGCCAGGCCTCCGCCAAGGCATCGAGACCTGCGGCAATTGCCCGCCGACTCAGCAACACACCCTTCGGCGGTCCGGTCGTTCCCGAGGTGTAGAGGACAAATGCAGTGGACTGCGGCGCCGGTTCCGGGTAGCTGTGCCACGAACGGGCGTGCAGGCGAACCGGAACTACCGGCAGGCCGACGCACAATTCGTCGGTCTCCCCCAGCCACGCCTGGGCGCCGGAGTCCTTCAGTATGTGTTCACGTTCGGCTGTTCCCGAATCCGGTGGCACAGGCACAACAGTGACGCCTGCGATGAGCGCTCCGACTACCGCCAGAATGGTCTTTGCCGTGGGAGTCGCCAGCACCGCAACACGCTCGGCCTGCGCAACCCGCTCTGCAACCGACGTGGCAGCGCCGAGAATATGGCTGCGCGAGAGAACCGTATCCCCGATGGTGATCGCGTCGTCGACGTCGTCGCCGCGGGCGATGGCAAGGGGATTCAGTGATCGAAGCAGCATTTTGACAGCATCTCACAACGCAGAAATCCCACTGCGTCGCAGCATCACTGTCTGGCCACGACCGAGCGCAGGAAGAACGCAAGATTCGCCGGCCGTTCCGCGAGCCTGCGCATGAAATACGGGTACCACGCGGAGCCGTACGGAACATATGTCCGGACATGCTGCCCCTCGGCAACCAGCCGTGCTTGCTCGGGTTCCCGGATACCGAACAACATCTGGTACTCGAATCGCTCGACACCACAAAACATCCGCGCCGCCGCCGCGATCACCACCGGATCATGCGACGCCACCATCGGGTATCCCGTTCCCCGGCACAGGATATCGAGACACCGCAGGTACGACGCCGTCACATCCTCGCGCCGGATATAGGCCACCGCCTCGGGCTCGTTGTACGCACCCTTGCACAGCCGGATCCGCGCATCATCGAAAGTGAGGCAATCCGATTCGGTGCGCCGCAGGTAGGCCTGCAGGACAGTGCCCAGCCACGGGAAATCGGCGCGCAACGATCGCACGGTCGCGAGCGTCGCATCGGTGGTGGTGTGGTCCTCCGCGTCCACGGTCACCCACACCCCGGCGGACTGCGCTGCCGCGCAAATAGTTCGAGCGTTTTCGGCGGCTACGTCGGTATTCAACTCTGCGCCCAACGACGACAGTTTCACCGACACCTCGACCCGCGGTACCGGAGCAAGCGCGCCGGAAAACTTCCCCAATTCCTCGATCAGCGACAGATATTCGTGCACGGTTGCCCGCGCCGACCCTGCGTCCGTCACGTTCTCTCCCAGGAAGTCGACGGAGACGTACCGGCCGTCGTCGAGTAATCGGCTCACCACCGCTATCGCGTCGCTGCGCTCGCGGCCAGCGACAAACCGGTTCACCACTTGACAGCTGAGCGGCGCCCGGGTAATCGCATGCTCGCATCGAGGAGAACGAGCGGCCGCCAGGATGACGGGGCGTAGCGAATTGGTAAGCACAGCAGACGGTTTCACGTCTCGTTCCCCTGGTGCGGATATCGGTAGTCCGTCGGAGCGACAAAGGTTTCCTTGACCGTACGGGCCGACACCCAGCGCAACAGGTTGATGGGCGAACCCGCCTTGTCGTTGGTGCCGGATCCGCGGGCGCCACCAAAAGGTTGTTGCCCCACTACCGCTCCGCTCGGCTTGTCGTTGACGTAGAAATTGCCGGCCGTGAATCGCAATGCGGCGGTTGCCTGAGCTACTGCCGCTCGGTCGGTGGCAAAAATCGATCCCGTCAACGCGTATGGCGTCGCAGCATCCACCTCTTCCAGGATCTGGGCAAAGGAATCGTCGTCGTAGACGTGAATCGAGAGGATCGGACCGAAATACTCGTCGGTCATGGCCTGGTCACGTGGATCGTCCACCAGCAGGACCGTCGGCCGCACGAAGTATCCGACGCTGTCGTCGGACTTGCCGCCGACCGCGATCGTGATACCGGCGGTGGCCCCCGCCCGTTCGATTGCCGCCGCACTCTTGTCGAACGCCCGACGGTCGATGACGGCGCCGCCGAAGTTCTCGAGATCGTTGACGTCGCCGTAGCTGATTGCGTCGACCTGCCCGAGAAAGCCGTCCCGCATCGATGTCCACAGACTTCGGGGGATGTAGGCGCGTGAGGCCGCCGAACACTTCTGACCTTGGTATTCGTAGGCACCTCGGATCAGCGCAGTCGTGAGGATCTCCGGGTCCGCCGAGGAATGCGCGACAACAAAGTCCTTGCCGCCGGTCTCGCCGACCAGACGCGGATAACCTGCATATTTGTCGATGTTCGCACCTACCTGCGCCCACAGTGACTTGAATGTTCGGGTCGAACCTGTGAAGTGAATTCCCGCGAGACGTCGATCCTGCAGTGCCACTGCGGAAATGTCCGGGCCGTCGCCGGTCACCAGATTGATCACGCCAGGAGGCAGACCCGCTTCTTCGAGCAGTTGCAGCGTCAGATACGCCGCCACGCTCTGAGTTGGTGACGGCTTCCAGAGAACGGTGTTGCCCATCAGCGCCGGGGCGGTCGGAAGATTGCCGGCAATCGCGGTGAAATTGAACGGCGTGACTGCGTAGACAAACCCCTCGAGCGGCCGGTAGTCCATCCGATTCCAGACGCCCGGCGACGACTGCGGCTGTTCCTCCAGGATCTGACGCGCGAAGTGCACGTTGAATCGCCAGAAGTCCACCAACTCGCAAGGAGCGTCAATCTCGGCCTGCTGCACCGACTTCGACTGACCCAACATCGTTGCCGCCGCGATCCGCTCGCGCCAGGGCCCGGACAGAAGGTCGGCAGCTCTCAAAAGCACGGCAGCTCGGTCGTCGAACGACAGTTCGCGCCAACCCGGCGCTGCTGCGGACGCGGCCTCGATCGCCCGGGCAGCGTCTTCGCCGGTGCCGTTCTGAAACGTGCCGAGGACGTGGGCGCGGCGGTGCGGTTCGACAACATCAACCGACGCACCCGAGCCGCGCACCTCCACTCCACCGATCACATGCGGTATCTCGAGGTGCTCGTCGGACACAGTCCGCAAAGCCGATCGGAGCCTTTTCCGCTCGGGGCTGCCGGGCGCATAGGAATGAACCGGCTCGTTGGCCGGAATCGGAACTGCGGTAACGCCGTCCATATCGCCCTCCGTAACCGAAAAACGCCTACCTTCAGTATCTCCCCTGGAATGCCCTCGATAGTGTGCGAATACACCCGCAGCGCTCGAATCGAAGGATGGCTCATGACCACACTGAACGACCTGCTCACAAAAATCGGTTCACAGTCCATCCAGATCGTCGACCTCACCGCCCCCTTGAGTTCCACCACCCCGGTCCTGTCGCTGCCCGAGCCGTTTGCCAACACCATCCCCGCCAGCCTCGAACCCGTCAGCAATTTCGACGACGCCGGACCGATGTGGAGCTGGAACAATCTGCATACCGGTGAGCACACCGGAACCCACCTCGATGCGCCGACGCACTGGGTGAGCGGCCGCGACGGCCTGAGCGTCGATCAGATCCCGCCGAACCGGTTGATCGGCCCCATCGCCGTCATCGACGTCACCGCCGAGGTCGAGAAGAACGCGGACTTCGTGCTCGAACCCGAGCACATCGAAGCCTGGGAATCAGCGAACGGGCCCCTTCCCGAGGGCGCGTGGCTGATCCTGCGCACCGGATGGGGTTCGCGGGTGGGCGACCCGGAGCGCTTTGCCAACGCCGACGCCGACGGCCCGCACACACCGGGTATCTCGGCAGCGGCAGCGAAGTGGCTGGCCGAATCGAGTCCGATCAGCGGTTTCGGAGTGGAGACGGTGGGAATCGATGCCGGCGCCGCAGGCGGTTTCGAGCCGATGTTTCCGGCGCACTACTACCTGTTGGGCAACAACAAATACGGACTCACCCAGTTGCTGAATGTCGACAAGCTGCCGACACTCGGCGCCGTGCTGGTTGTCTCACCCCTGCCGATCGTCGGGGGAACCGGCAGTCCGGCCCGGGTCTTTGCATTGGTCGAGCGCTCGTGACGCTCGTGAATACCGTTGCCGACCTCGTCGGACGCACCCTCGCAGAGTTGGGCGTCGGGTATACGTTCGGGGTAGTCGGCAGCGGAAACTTCACCGTCACCAATGCGCTACGGCGGCACGGAGTTCCGTTTGTCGCCGCCCGGCACGAGGGCGGCGCTGCCACCATGGCCGATGCCTACGCGCGCATGTCCGGAACGGTCGCTGTGGTCACCACCCATCAGGGATGTGGTTTGACCAATGCTCTGACCGGCATCACCGAAGCCGCCAAGAGTCGCACCCCGCTCATCGTGCTGACCGCCGATACCGCCGGCGCGGCAGTGCAATCCAACTTCAAGATCGACCAGGACGGTCTCGCTCGGAGCGTAGGCGCAGTGGCCGAGCGGGTACACAGCGCGGATTCTGCTGTCGCGGATACCGTTCGAGCGTTCACTACCGCTTGGCGCGAGCGCCGCACCGTCGTACTGAATCTTCCGCTCGATGTGCAAAGCCAGATCGCGGCCAGTGCAAACATGCCACCCAATGCGCCTGCACTCCAACATATTCGGCCGGATGGGATCGCGCTCGAAAAGTTCCTCGAACTACTTGCCGCCGCCGACCGCCCCGTTTTCGTGGCCGGACGCGGTGCTCGTGACGCCGGACCTGAGATCGCGGAACTTGCCCGCCACACCGGCGCGTTGGTTGCGACATCTGCCGTTGCTAACGGCTTGTTCCACTCGGATCCCTTCTCCCTCGGCATCTCCGGCGGGTTCTCGTCCCCTCGATCCGCGGAACTCATCGCCGGCGCCGACCTTGTTGTCGGATGGGGATGCGCGCTCAACATGTGGACCATGCGCCAGGGACATCTGATCGGCAAAGACACGACGGTTGTTCAAATCGATCTCGACTCCGCCGCACTGGGTGCCCACCGGCCGATCCATCTGGGCATCGTCGGCGACAGCGCGGCCACGGCCATCGACGCCTTGGACGCACTCGACAAGGCACCCGTCCGGGTCGGCTACCGCACCGATGCAGTTCGGGATTCAATTGCGACCGAATCGAAGTGGAGTCAGGTTCCGTTCGAGGATCTCAGCACCGAGCACTCGATAGATCCCCGGTTGCTCTCACTCGAACTCGACACCATCCTCCCCACGGAGCGCACGGTGTCCGTGGATTCGGGGAACTTCATGGGATACCCCAGCGCCTACCTGTCGGTGCCGGATCACTTCGGGTTCTGTTTCACGCAGGCTTTCCAGTCCATCGGATTGGGATTGGCCACCGCTATCGGCACCGCGTTGGCGCAGCCGGATCGTCTGCCCGTCGCGGCCCTCGGCGACGGCGGCTTCCTGATGGGCATTTCGGAGCTGGAAACCGTTGCGCGGCTGAAACTTCCCCTGCTGATCGTGGTCTACAACGACAGCGCGTACGGGGCCGAAGTCCATCATTTCACCGACCCAGACACTGACCGCACTACCGTGACCTTCCCGGACACCGATCTCGCGGCCATTGCCCGCGGTTACGGCGCCGACGGCCTCACGGTACGCACGGCCCGAGACCTGGACGCCGTGCGTACATGGGTAAGCGGGCCACGTAGTGGCCCGCTTGTCATCGACGCCAAGATCAGCAGCGACGGCGGATCCTGGTGGTTAGCCGAAGCCTTTAAGGGCCACTAAAGGCTTGTCGTCAGCCGCTTTGCCGCAGCGGCAATCCGCTCGTCCGTGGCGGTCAGTGCGATCCGCACGTGCTGACCGCCGGTCGGGCCGTAGAACTCGCCCGGCGCAACCAGGATGCCTCGCTCCGCGAACCAGGCAACAGTGTCCCGGCAGGCCTCGCCCCGCGTAGCCCACAGGTACAGGCCGGCTTCGGAATTGTCGACGGTGAATCCTGCACTGCGCACCGCGTCGAGCAGGATGGTCCGACGCTCACGGTAACGCTCACGCTGCACATTCTCGTGCAGATCGTCGCCGAGCGCGGCTTCCATCGCGGCCTGGATGGGCAGCGGCAGAATCATTCCAGCGTGCTTGCGGACCTCGAGAAGTTCCGCGACCAATGCCGGATCTCCGGTGACAAAACCGGCGCGGTAGCTCGCGAGATTCGACGTCTTCGACAGTGAATGCACGGCCAGCAGACCGGTGAGGTCACCGTCATTGACGCGGGGATCGAGGATGGACAGTGCGTCCGATTCCCAGGTCAGGCCGAGGTAGCACTCGTCGGATACGACGATGGCTCCGCGCTCACGTGCCCACGCCACCACCTTCTGCAGGTGCTCGAGACCGAGAACCTTGCCGGTGGGGTTGGACGGTGAGTTCACGAAGATCAGCGACGCCGATTCGGGACCGAGCTTGTTCAAGCCGTCGGCCCGCAAGATCCGAGCGCCTGCGAGCTTCGCGGCAACCTCGTAGGTGGGGTATGCCAACTCCGGAATGACCACAAGATCGTCGCCGCCCAGACCCAGAAGGGTCGGCAGCCACGCGATCATTTCCTTGGTACCGATCGCGGGCAGCACTGCCGCCGGATCGATATCGGGGATGTTGTATCGCCGATCGAGTGACTCGGCGATCGCCTCACGCAGGGAGAGGGTGCCGTGGGTGGTCGGATAACCCGGAATCTCCGCAACGGATGCAAGAGCTTCCTGGATGAGCGGGTCCACCGGATCCACCGGGGTGCCCACCGACAGATTCACGATGCCGTCGGGATGTGCGTGTGCCGTGGCTGTGACATCCGCCAGGGAATCCCAGGGAAAATCGGGAAGCCCGGCGGCCACCGGAGTACGAGACAAGATCTCTATTCCTCACCCATGGGAGGCAGCGCCTTGATGAACGGCGTGTCGTAGTCGACCTTGCCGAGCTTGGCGGCTCCACCCGGTGAGCCGAGGTTGTCGAAGAAATCGACGTTTGCGCTGATGTAGGGGCTCCACTGCTCCGGAACGTCGTCTTCGTAGAAGATCGCTTCGACAGGGCAGACAGGTTCACACGCGCCGCAGTCGACACATTCGTCGGGGTGGATGTAGAGCATGCGTCCACCCTCGTAGATGCAGTCGACGGGGCATTCTTCGATACATGCCTTGTCCATCACATCTACACACGGTTCAGCAATCGTGTAGGTCACTGCCTTCTCTCCCTGCCTTCCAGAGGTGCGCCTGCTGCGCGCAAGCGACTTAACACATTTCAGCCTACTGTGGTGGCGTTCCGCGACCGAATCGCGATCCACTTCTCGCCCGCGGATGCTGCCCGCACAAGCGCGCCGCGCTCGCCGAAATAGTCCGCGACCACGCCGATCACCGGAATCTTTCCGACGATCTCATACGGTTTGGTGCGCAGGGGGCGCTTATGCAGTTCGTCGCCGATTGCTCGAAAAGTTTGTGCGGTTTGCCACAGCGTTCCGATCAGAGCGAATGGTCGCCATGTCCCATCTGTGCTGGTGACAGCCTTTTCGGTGAAGTCCTCATCATTCAGCAGATCGCGAGTGCTGACTTCTCGGCGACACAGAACGGATGCCAGGAGATCAACCTGCTGATCACGTTCCGTCACGCCGTGCTCGCGGGCGACGGCCACCAGGACGACAGCCTGGTTGGCAAAGGCCAGCAAGTCCTGGATCGGAAACCGGTTGAGCAAAACCCCGAAAATTCCGGGAAATGCCACAGCGACCGTGTTGAGGGCGCCAAGGCGGGTGGTCCACCACTTCGATCGCTGCCCATCAGTCATGACGGACCACGCCGCGGTTCCGGGGAACTTGATCACGTCCAGAACCCAGGCAACGGCGTCGAGAACTGCCTCTGCCGCGCTGCGCTCGGGATCCGTGGGTTCGAAACTACGACGCTTGATGCCGAACGGATCGCTGTACGCGAGGTCGAGCACGGGGTTGATGCCCCAGACCGCTCGGTCGAGTACCTCGACAACTCGGCGATCACCCAGGATGTCTGGCATCAGACGGCCACCCCGTCACGACGCGCGTGCGTGGTGGTGCGCTCACGAGCCGGTCGACCGATGCCTTCGGCGATCGCCCGCAGTTCTGCGACGGTCTTCTCGCTGCCGTGCTCGGACCCGGCCATCCGGGAGATGGTCTCTTCCATCAGGGTTCCGCCGAGGTCGTTGGCGCCGCCGTTGAGCATCATCTGCGTTCCGGTGATACCCAGCTTGACCCAGCTGGTCTGGATGTTGGAGATCCGCCCGTGCAGCATGATGCGGGCAAGCGCGTGCGCCGCGCGGTTGTCGCGAATGGTCGGGCCGGGACGGGACGCACCCGCCAGATACAGCGGGGCGCTCTGATGCACGAAAGGCAGCAGCACGAACTCCGTGAATCCACCTGTACGGTCCTGGATTCCACGCAGCACGTTGAGGTGGCCGACCCAGTGGTGCGGCTGATCGACGTGCCCGTACATCATGGTCGAACTCGATCGCAGGCCCACTTCGTGCGCCGTGGTGACCACTTCGATCCACTCGGCCGTAGGCAATTTGCCCTTGGTCAGGATCCAGCGCACCTCGTCGTCGAGGATCTCCGCCGCGGTGCCGGGAATCGTGTCGAGACCGGCTTCGCGCAGCGCAGTGAGCCAGTCGCGGATGCTCTCACCACTACGTGAAGCACCGTTGACGATTTCCATCGGCGAGAACGCGTGGACGTGCATCGACGGCACGCGCTTCTTGACCGCACGCACCAGATCCGCGTAACCGGTGACCGGTAGTTCCGGGTCGATTCCGCCCTGCATGCAGACTTCGGTGGCGCCGGCGACGTGCGCCTCCCACGCCCGGTCTGCTACTTCCTCGGCCGACAGCGTGAAAGCGTCGGCGTCGCCCTTGCGCTGCGCAAATGCGCAGAATCGGCAGCCGGTGTAGCAGATGTTGGTGAAGTTGATGTTCCGATTCACGACGTAGGTGACGTCTTCGCCGATGGCATCCTTGCGGAGCGCATCTGCCAGTGCCACAACGGCTTCCAGCCCTGGGCCCTCGGCGGTGGCCAGCGCCAGGTATTCGTCGTCCGAGCACCCGGCGGGATCACGCTCGGCACTGCGCAGTGCCGCAAGAAGATCCGTGTCGACGCGAACCGGAGCACTCAATTCCAGAACCTGCTCACGCACGGTTTCCCAGTCACCGAAGGCACTGCCCAGGTCGCTGCGAGTCTCGGTGTTGCGGCCGTCGGTGTCGATCTCGGTGTTGAGGTCGACTCGTCCGCTCGACTCCCAGGATTCGTCCGGTTCCTGCCACGGCCGGCCCACCGGCTTGGTGTCGAGTTTGGCCAGTCCGGTCTTCGGATCGGCAAGTGCCTGAACGTGACCGGCGATCCGCGGGTCGATCCAGGGAGCACCGGCCAGAACATAGGCGGGCTGAGCGGCGGTGCGTTCGGTGAGCGTGAAGCCGCCTTCCGCACTGATCGCTGCCAGAGTCTCGAGGTTGGGCCACGGACGCTCGGGGTTGACGTGATCCGGAGTCAGGGGCGATACCCCGCCCCAGTCGTCGACGCCCGCGCCGAGAAGCGCAAGGCACTCGCTGTTCGAGACCAGATTCGGCGGACTCTGAATCCGCATCGACGGACCGAGCAGCAGACGCGCAACGGCGATCGCAGCCAGGAACTCGTCAAGCGAGGCGTCCGGGGAGTCTCGCATCGCGGTATCGGGCTTGGCCAGGAAGTTCTGGATGATGACTTCCTGAATATGACCGAAAGCCTTCTGCGACTTACGGATCGCCATGATCGACTCGGCCCGCTCGGCAAAGTTCTCGCCGATGCCGACCAGAATGCCGGTGGTGAACGGCACGTTGAGGCGACCGGCATCGGTCAGGGTCCGCAACCGGACGGCCGGGTCCTTGTCCGGGCTGCCGTAATGGCATTCACCCTTGTCCATGAACAGCCTGGTAGCGGTGGTCTCGAGCATCATGCCCATCGACGGCGCCACCGGCTTGAGGCGCGAAAGTTCCTGCCAGCTCATCACACCGGGGTTCAGGTGCGGAAGAAGTCCTGTTTCCTCGAGCACCCGAATCGACATCGCCCGCAGGTAGTCCAGAGTCGAGTCGTATCCACGCTCGTCGAGCCACTGCTTTGCTTCCGGCCAGCGCGCTTCCGGACGATCCCCCAAGGTGAACAGCGCTTCCTTGCAACCTAATTCAGCGCCCTGACGGGCAATCTCGAGGATCTCATCCGGTTCGAGGTACATGCCGCGTCCCTCGGCCCGCAACTTGCCAGGGACCTTGACAAACGTGCAGTAGTGGCACTTGTCCTGGCACAGGTGGGTCAGCGGAATGAACACCTTGCGCGAGTACGTCACCGTATTCGGGCGGCCGGCGGCTAACAAACCCGCGTCCCGAACCTTGGCCGCCGACGCGCACAGGTCCGCGAGGTCGGTTCCCCGGGCCTGCAGCAGCGTCGTTGCCTCGTCCACGTTCAGCGTCGCGCCGTCGCGAGCGCGGCGCAGCACGCGTCGCATCGCTGATGGGCTAGGCGACGCGGTCCCAGTTGCCGACGCGGACAGTCCAGGCATCGGAAGCATGGTGGGTTTGACGGAGTCATCACCAGTTCGGTTCACCTAGCGATCATGCGCCATACCCGACGACTACTGCCACTCGGTGCCGGAAGTACCAGGACTCAACTAGGTGGATACTCCTCGTCGATCGCAACTTCACGCCGCTGATCGACAACATCGGCCGCCGGTGCGTCGAGCGGAATATCGGTCAGGTCAGGTTCGTCGGGAGTGTTCGGATCTACCGGTGTTGCCTGTTCCAGAGCATCGGACTCCGGTGCCTCCGCGCTGAATGCCGAATCTTGTTCAGTCATCACGTGCTCCCTTCATGGTCGCCACACTCCACCATAGGGTGGTTGTCGACAGAACGCCTCAACTCGACCAAAGTAAGCACCATGACCGCGTCTAACACCATCACCATGGCCGATCCGCTGTGGCGTCCGAGCACCAAAGCACCCAGATTGTGGGCCATCACCGCAGCGCTTTTCTGGGCGCCGGTCATCATCGCCGAAATTGTCTGCGCGATCCTGATCTCCGGCCTGCCGACCTGGGTGGTGGGGGCGGTAGGTGCGGTCACCGTGTTCTGCGCAGCGGTACACATTCTGATGGTGCCGATGTGGCGTTACCGGGTGCATCGCTGGGAAATCAGCGACACCGCCGTGTACACCCGCACCGGCTGGTTCACGCAGGAACGACGCATCGCCCCGATCTCGCGGGTCCAGACCGTCGACACCGAACGTGGCCCCATCGACCGGATGCTGGGGCTCGCTACCGTCACCGTGACGACTGCGTCGTCGGCAGGTGCCGTGAAGATCTCCGCCCTCGATCAGGACGTGGCCGACCGTACAGTTGCACAACTGACTGCAATCGCCGGGACCAATTCGAGCGACGCGACATGAACGAAATCGACAAACTCATGATCGACATTCCCGACGAAGCAGAATCCGCAGCCGCCGAGGCCGCGGAGCAGGAACAGCCGTGGCTTCGCCTCGACCGACGGATGCTGCTGGTCCATCCGATCAACGAAGTGGTCAAACTGCTTCCGGTCCTGCTGATTTCCTTTGTTCTCGGCAGCCAGAGCGGCAACCACTACTGGGGATTCGGTGTTGTCACGCTGCTCGTGATCTACGGCCTCCTGCGGTATTTCACCACCACCTATCGCATCGGCCCCGTCCACGTTCAGCTACGCACCGGCGTCTTCCAGAAGAAGCTGCTCTCGGTGCCGCGCAGTCGCATCCGGTCTGTCGATGTCGAAGCCGGAGTCCTGCACCGCGTGTTGGGGCTGTCGATCGTGCGAATCGGCACGGGGCAGCGTGCCGGAAACGGCCACGATTCCAACAAATTCGAGCTCAACGCACTCTCGAGTGCGCTGGTTCCGGATCTACGCGGAGCCTTGCTGAGCGAGTCTCGGGGCACGCCCACACCCGATACACCGACCGCGCCGGTGTCCGCGGACGTCGAAATCGGGCACTGGCACGTGAGCTGGGTTCGGTTTGCGCCCTTCTCGTTCACCGGCATCGCGATCATCGCGGCAATCGTCGGCATCGCGTTCCAATACGGAATCGGCTCTGCGATCGCGAAGTCGTCCGCGGTCACCGGAGGCGTCGAATCGCTCGAAGGCCTCGGCATCACCGTGCTGGTCATTGTTCTGCTGGTCGCACTGCTCATCCTCTCCAGCGCCTTTGCGTGCATTCAGTATCTGATCGCGTTCGGCGACATGACGCTCACCGACAACGGTCGCATCCTGCACGTCAGCCACGGGCTGCTCAAGACCAGGGCGACAACGTTGGACCGGGCCCGGCTGCGCGGTACGACGCTCAAAGAACCGCTCCTGCTTCGACTTGCAGGCGGTGCGCGCCTGGACGCGATCATGACGGGAGTGAGTGCGGAGAAAAAAGAATCCTCGCTCCTGCTGCCGCAAGGCCCACGGGCCGAAGCGGAACGCGTCATGGCAACGGTCATCGGCGACAGCCGGCAGGCGTCCGTTCCGCTCATTCCCCACGGCGGGGCGGCCCGCCGCCGCCGATACACCCGAGCCCTGTTCCCTGCTGTGGCCGTTGCGGTCGCGGCAGTGGTCTGCCTGATCTTCGGAGTTCACGTGCCCACCTATGTCTGGGTCGCCGTCGTCGTGCTCGCTGTGGGCGGAGCGGGGCTTGCCTACGACCGGTACAACGGACTGGGCCACGCAGTACTACCCGGCTGGCTCATCACCCGCAGCGGCTCCCTCGACCGCAAACGGCACAGCCTCGAAGCCGACGGCGTGATCGGCTGGACGGTTCGTGAAACGTTCTTCCAGCGACGCGCCGGAGTTGCCACCGTCATCGCCGCAACCCCGGCAGGCACCGGCGGCTACGACGTAATCGACCTGCCCGCCGAGAGCGCGTGGGGTCTGATCGAAGCCGTCACGCCCGGAGCGCGCGACGTCTGGGCAAATCCTCGATGATCAACCGCGCCAACGCACCGAGGCGCGAGCGTTCCGGTTGGATGGTGGGCACGCCCAGAAGTTCCAACGGTGCGGCCGTCACCGGGCCGACGCAATAGGTGGGCACGTTGTCTCGCATCGCCGCGACGAAGCGTTCCAACTCCCCCATCTCCTTGGCCGTGCTGAGCATGGACGACACTGCCGGGGCGCTGGTGAAAGTGAGCGCGTCGATACTGCCTGAACGCACAGCGGAGACCAGTGCACGCACCTGCGACTGATCCGGCGGCCGAATCCACCGGTAGACCGAGACTGCCGTGACCACCGCGCCGATGTCGGTCAACGACGCACTCAGATCGGTCAGCGGTTCCCATTCGGTGATGATCCCGTGCAGTTGAACGGCCACGCGAACGCCGTCGACGCCCTCGCCGGCCAAGTGCGTCAGCACTTCCTCGGACGACTCCCCCGACGGCGACCATTCCTCACGCAAGCCCGCGCCGCGGATCGCCCCCATCGCCTTCGGACCGCGAGCCACGATGCGAGTCCGGTTCAGCGCGCCGAGAAACTGCTCCGTCAGATCCCACGACTCCACCGCCTCCAGCCAACCGCGGAACCCGATTCCCGTGCTGATCACCACGAGTTCCGGCGGATCCGCAATCAATGCCTCGGTCTGAACTCGCAGATCAGCGTCGTCGACCAGAGGAAGCACATGAATCACCGGGGTCCGGACCGTCTCCGCACCTCGCCGTTCGAGGAGCGTCGCAAATTCTTCCGAACGACGCTCCGCGGTCAGGGCGATGGTGACGCCCGCAAGATCTAGTTCAGCCACACTGCAAGTGTCCCTTATGAACGCTTCGAAGTATCGATAGACGCGAGAGCCTTGCCTGCCACTCGAAACAAAAAGACGATCGCCGGTGCCAGCGCGCCGACAAGCAGCAGGAAAGTGAGCGGCGACGACAACACCAGAACGTCGCCGCCTGGCCCGCCAACCATGCAGAAAAGGAATCCGGCGATCCAACCGGCCAGCGGAAGCGCTGCCTTACCGGTTGTCGTCACTGTCCGCGCCGCGATGACCAACCCGAGGTTGAACACGGCTGCCACCAGGATGCTGACCGGAAACGGTGTGGTGCCGAGGTAGCTCGGGAGAAAAATCACCGACAGTACGGCGCACAGAAATCCGTCGAAGATCAAGACGCCGAGGATGACCGGGTCGAGAAACGCAAATCTACCGTCGGGTGTTTCGACTGCGTCCGGTGAAGCACTGGTCATGAGATCCCACCGAAGAGGTCGCCCTCACGGCCGTCTGCATCAACCGGGCCCAACTCGCCGCGGACAAGCACAAAATGCTCGACCGGCACGATGGGCTGTACGACGTTGTTGGACAACGCGAACTCGGTGCGGCTCGGCGCGACAGTCACCTGCGTGGCGTGCGCGGACAGCGCGGCGGCCTTGGACTCGACAACGGCGCTCACATCGATCGCCGTCGTGACGTCCGCGTCGACCACACAGGGAAGCTCACCGGGCTCAGGTAGCCGCCACTGCGCCGGCACCTGAGCGATCGACGCGATTGCCCGCTCCAGAGAGCTACGTTCGGTCACGGTCCAGTAGAACTTCTGAGGGCTCCACGGCTCGCCGGCCTCGGGATAGACCGATGTTCCGGCCGCGGCAACGGCAGCGGTTGTGATGGCATTGGCTTGAATGTGATCGGGATGGCCGTACCCGCCGTTGGTGTCGTACGTGATCACCACATGTGGGCGCAGTTCCCGGATCACCTCGACCACGGCGCGAACCGCAACGTCGAGATCGGCGTTGACGAACGCCCGCGGATTGGCAGCTGACGGTGTCCCGGCCATTCCGGAATCACGAAAGTGACCGGCTCCCAGAAGGAATCGGGGTTCACTCACACCGAGACGGGACAACGCCGCGGTCAGCTCCGCAATCCGGTAGCCGCCGAGTTGATCAGCGGCGTCGGCAACCAGTCCGGCCCACCGATCACCGATTACCTCCCCTTCCTCACCCAACGTACAGGTCAGGACGGTCACCTCGGCACCTTCGTCGACGTACCTGGCGATGGTGCCGCCGGTGGTGATCGTTTCGTCGTCGGGATGCGCGTGAACCAGCAGCAGTCTCTTCTTTACGACGGTCATTCCTTCACCCTCACCCAGTTGGTTGCGTCACCGAATATTCCAACCTGAACCGGACTGGTCAGGGTGACACCTTCGACGCCGGTTCCGAGTGCGGCCAACGTGCGGTCCTGCACGATGGGCAGAACCGCCGCGAGATCCCACAACTTGGGCTCGGCGTCGGCGATCAGCGCCCCGAAATCACCGATCCCGCTGAGAGCTTCGTCGATCCGCGGCTGCAGCGAAGGGTCGCACAGTCCTGAAATATTGCTCGGCGCTTCCGAATCGGACTCGCGGGCCGTAGTCGGCGTCGGCGCGGTAGACGTCGACTCCGGAGTCTCGGTAGTGGTTACCGGCACGGTGGGAGTCAGGGGGCAACTGAACCGAGACGCCAACGACGTGGCAGGGTCGACGCCGGCGCGGATCCAGCCGACCACCATGTCTACGCTCCCCGTCGTGAGCTCCTTACCGTACAGCTCTTCTGCCGGAAGGGATTTCACGGTGGCCGCAATTCCTGCGTCCCGCAGTTCATCGGCAGCGGTGTTGGCCACCGCGATCGCGATGTCGTCGTTCTCCGGCGCCCCGAGCGTCAGTTCGAGCGGCTTGCCGTCACGGACGACGCTTCCGTTTGTTCCCCCGACCACGACCGGTCCCGCCGGCGGCACGACGACGTAGCCGGATTCCACCAATTGCTCCATCGAACGCTCACGACTCTGCTTGGGCGGCGCCGTCGGTACGTAGCCGGGATCGGACGGCGAGAGGATCTGCGCTTTTGCCGGAACCGCAGCAGATTCACTGCCCGCGGCCACTACTGCCAGAAGATCGGAATCCAGAAGTCCCAGAACAGCTTTGCGGACCCGGACATCGGCAAACATGGCACTGCGTCCGTTGACCGTCATGTCGAGGGTGCGCGGCACAAACGTAAAGGCCGTACTCACTCCCGGAACCGCCGACAGCTGAATGTCGGTAGCACTACCCGCATGAATCTGCGCGATCTGCGAATCGTCGGTGCGCATCGCTTCAGCCAACTGCGCAGCCGACCCGGCCCGGCGCATCACGATCTGATCCGGGTCCGACGGCTCTCCCCAGAACCTGTCATTGCGTTCGAGGATGATCTCGTCTCGGCCACGGTCGACGGAGCGCACGTGGAAGTGCGCCCCCGACACCGGAATTCCCTCACTCAAACCGGTACTGAAACCGCCGGGGGTGTCCTTCACAAGGTGGGATGGAAGAAGATCCGTGAAGAGTTCACGCCACGCCGGATACGCCGCGCGCATCACGACGTTCACGGTCTTGCCTCCACCGGACGAGGTGACGTCCGAAATCAATTGGTACCCGGCCGGGTTCACAACACCGGGAACCGAAATCATCTGCTGCCACAGGTAGCGGAAATCCTCGGCGGCGATCGGTGCGCCGTCGGACCACTGCGCTTCGTTGCGGAGCTGATAGCGAATCGTGAACGGCGCCTCCGAGACAACTTCCGCGGAAACGGCCAACGAGTCGTCGAGGACCCACTCGGCCTGGCCGGGCTGCACGGGCGAGCTGATCGGACGAAATACGCTGGGCAACACCAAGTTACCGACGGCAGAGTTCACCGGGGACAAATCGGCGAGGAGGTGGGGATTGAATCCGTCACCCACCTGGTCGATAGCCACCGACACCACCCGCATTGCCGGCGTGACGGGCGTCGTAGTCGGCTTGACCGTCTCGGTGCTCTCGACAGGCGGCGGTGGATCAGCAGTGCACGCCGTCAGAGACAACGCTGTCACCGCCACGGCCAACGCCAGGTACCGACGTCCAGCAACCACAGAGATATCCTTCCGTTTTCAGGCACGCGCAGCCTGAGTCCACGGTTTCCCAACCAACACGATGCCTGGAAACCATGAAGGCGAATGTACCTTTTGCCGGAAGAACACCGAGCAAAAGGCACATTCGCCTTGTCATGATTGTTACTGCGAAAGACTACAGAGAAGCCTTGTCGCGGGACTTGCTGCGTGAACGCTCACGAGCGCGCTCGGTTGCGTTGAGGTGCACCTTGCGGACGCGGACGTCCTCCGGGGTGACCTCGACGCACTCGTCGCCGGAGCAGAATTCCATGGCTGCTTCGAGTTCGAGCTTGATCGGCTTTGCGAGGGTCTCCATCACGTCTGCGGAAGACTGACGCATATTGGTCAGCTTCTTCTCGCGGGTGACGTTGATGTCGAGGTCTTCCTGACGCGGGTTGATGCCCACGACCATGCCCTCGTAGGTGTCTGCGCCGGGCTCGACGAAGAACGTTCCACGGTCAGCCAACTGGATCATGGCGAACGGGGTGACGGAGCCGGAGCGGTCCGAAACGAGCGAACCGGTGTGGCGCGCACGGATCTCGCCGGCCCACGGGCCGTAACCGTCGAACACGGCGTTGGCGATACCGGTTCCGCGGGTATCCGTGAGGAATTCCGTACGGAAACCGATGAGCCCACGCGAAGGAACGATGAACTCCATGCGAACCCAGCCCTGGCCGTGGTTCGACATCTGGACCATCTTGCCCTTGCGGTTTGCGAGTAGCTGCGTGATGGCGCCGAGGTATTCCTCCGGGCTGTCGATGGTCAGCTCTTCGAACGGCTCGTGGACCTTGCCGTCGACGACCTGGGTGACAACCTGCGGCTTACCGACGGTGAGCTCGAAGCCCTCGCGACGCATCTGCTCGACGAGGATGGCGAGAGCGAGCTCTCCACGACCCTGGACCTCCCATGCATCGGGGCGACCGATGTCGAGGACCTTGAGCGAGACGTTACCGACGAGCTCCTGGTCGAGGCGAGCCTTGACCATGCGCGAGGTCAGCTTGTGACCCTTGACGCGGCCGACGAGCGGCGACGTGTTGGTGCCGATCGTGACCGAGATGGCCGGCTGATCGACGGTGATGCGGGGCAGCGGCACCGGGTTCTCGAGATCAGCGAGGGTGTCGCCGATCATGATGTCCGGGAAGCCTGCCACTGCGCAGATGTCGCCTGCGTAGGCAACCTCTGCCGGAACGCGCTCGACACCGATGGTGGTGAGCAGTTCGGTGATCTTGGTCTTGGTGATGACGGGCTCGCCGTCGACCTCGCGGCACCAGGACACTGTCTGGCCCTTGCGCAGCTCACCGTTGTGGATACGAACCAGCGCGAGGCGGCCGAGGAATGCGGACGCGTCGAGGTTGGTGACGTGAGCCTGCAGGGGTGCGTCGGACGTGCCCTTGGGGGCCGGGACGTACTCCATCAAGACCTGGAAAAGTGCGGTGAGGTCTTCAGCGTCGGGTGCCTGGCCGTTTTCGGGCTGCACGGTCGAGGCCTTGCCCTCACGGCCGGAGGCGTAGAGGACGGGGAGACCGAGCGCGAGCTCAGCGGCTTCGGCGGCTTCGTCGGACAGGTCCGATGCGAGGTCGAGGAGCAGATCCTGTGCCTCTGAGACAACCTCTTCGATGCGGGCGTCAGGGCGGTCGGTCTTGTTGACGACCAGGATGACGGGCAGCGACGCAGCAAGCGCCTTGCGCAGCACGAAGCGTGTCTGAGGAAGCGGGCCCTCGGAAGCGTCGACGAGCAGAACGACACCGTCGACCATGGACAGGCCGCGCTCGACCTCTCCACCGAAGTCGGCGTGGCCGGGGGTGTCGATGACGTTGATGACGGTGATCGAGCCGTCGTCGTTGCGCTTGTGTACGGAGGTGTTCTTCGCGAGAATCGTGATTCCCTTCTCGCGCTCGAGGTCTCCTGAGTCCATGACGCGATCGACCAGCTCGGCGCGCTCCTCGAAGGCGCCGGACTGACGAAGCATGGCGTCAACGAGGGTGGTCTTGCCGTGGTCGACGTGTGCGACGATGGCAACGTTACGGAAGCTGGTGGTGGTCACGCGATGGCTCTCCTGGCTGAGTAATTCGGCTAAGTAATCGGCCACGCGAAACTCGCATCGCACGGCTCTTCTGGTGGCCGCTGCACGAATGTGTGATCCGAGTACGTGCACGAATCGCCTCGAGAAGGCACCGCGGCCTAGTAAATACTACTCGCTCCGAAGACCTGCTCGCGCAAAGTGCGTCCTCTATCACGGCCACGACCTGCAGATAGTGATTTTCGCCACTACTGAAGCAGGTAAATCTTTTGCTGGCAATTCAGCGCTTTTAAGGTTACGCTAACCTTGTCTGCAGTGCGGTTCTCCGCCATCGCCGTTGAAGGAAAGACGCAGTGCCACATGGGAAAAGTTAAGCCAAGCAAAGTTTCGCAGCTCAAGCCCAAGAAGAAGTGCTGCCGCAAGAAGACTCGCTGCGTGAAGTGCCCGGTTGTGATCATGCGGATGCGGAAGCTCGAGAACAACGGCGCCTCCAAGAAGGAACTCAAGGTCGGCCTCAAGATGGCTCGGGCAGCCTGAGCCTGCGCAATTCGGTGAGCAGATCCGGTATCCACGCCTGATCGTTCACCACCATGTCGAACTTTTCCAGATCGTCGGCGTCCACCCACGCAAGCTGCGCATGATCCAGTGCCGCGGGCTCCCCGGCCAGGATGTCCACTCGATACGCTCGCAGAACTCGTCCGCGACCCAGTGCAACGTCGACGCCGATTCGACGCCCGCAGCGGACAACAACACCTAATTCTTCTGCCAGTTCTCTCTCGAGAGCGTGTTGCGGCGTCTCGAACGCCTCGACTTTGCCACCCGGAAGCTCCCACATCCCCGCCAACTCCGGCGGGCGGATGCGCTGCGCCAGCAACAACCGGCCATCACGGAAGATTGCACCGGCCACTATCTCGTACTCGTCGGGAGCCCCGCCACCCCTTGCAGCCTCGTCGCTCATGACACCATGATGGAGTATGGCTTCCGTGATGTCCGATTCCGCGATCGACGCTGCTCTCGCGGAACTGCCCGACTGGCACAGATCCGATAATGCAATCGCGCGGGTGGTCGAATCCGCGACATTTCCCGAAGCCGTCGCGCTGCTTCAGTACGTCGCCGCAGCTGCCGAAGCCGCCGATCATCATCCCGACATGGACGTCCGGTGGCGGAAAGTCACCTACACACTGTCGACACATTCGGCGGGCGGCATTACCGAGCTCGACGTGAAGTTTGCTCGGAAGATCGATGCGCTCGTCGCAGATTCGGCAAAAAACTGACGTCTGAAACCGCCTGAACCGACATAACAGTTGCATCAATATTCACATTGATCACTTCTGTCACAGGGTATGGTCTGCAAGCAATCATTTCGAGGCCAGTCATGTAATAGACTCCACCGGGATCCGTAGCTGCTCAGAAACTGAACGGCTGTACAACCCGGGGCTCTCTTACATAGAGTGACCCCTCGAGCCGTCAACGCGGTCGCTACGGCGCCTGCGCGGTCTGACTAAGGATGGGGAAACAGTGCTTCGAACCCGAGGTATGCGTAAGGCGTTCACCGCCGTCGCAATTGCCGCAGCAGCAGGACTGGCTTTGCCGGCACAGGCAATGGCCGATCCGGCTCCCGCCCCCACACCGGACAGTGTGCCGATCGAGTTCCTGGCATCGTTTGCTCCCGCCATCATCGGCGCAGCCGCAGGACCCGTCGACGCCCAGGGCGTCACCCAGGTTGCCGGCAATCCGCAGGCCGATCTGCTCGCACAGGCTCGCGCGATTCTCAATTCCGCCGGACTCCCGCCCGAGATCAAGGCGACGCTCGAGAAGGTCATCACCTTCCTCGACGGCAGCGGCGGCGGCGGACCGGCGATTCCGGACGAGAACGCACCCGTCATCGCACAGTTCCTGTACCCGACTCTTGGTAAGGGCTGCATCTCCGCGACGGCTGATTCCGTCGGCACCGCACTTGCCGTTCCCGGCCCGGCACACCTGCCGCCTCCGGGACCTGCCGCAGGTCAGGCCGGGTTTGTCTTCACCGCGCTCGGCACTGCTCCGGCCACCGATGACCAGCCCGTCCCGCTGACGGTCACCTGGATCAACATCGACAACGGTCGCAGCGCTACGCAGAATCTCACCACGGCCGCTCGCATCAACCCGGACGGCCCCGCCACCCTGTCGGCTATCGCCGACACCGGCCCGGGACGCGTGCTGTCCGTGATCAGCGGTTCGCTGACCACCCAGCCCGAAGGCGCAGATCGCATCACCTGCAGCTTCCTGCCGACCGTAGGTATGTTCGCAGTGGCTTGATCCACAAACGACGCAAAGAGGCTCGCCGAATTTTCGGCGGGCCTCTTTTGTGTGTGCAGTGCTCGTGATAGACCAAGGAATGGGACATTCCAGATCAATTCTGTCGATCCGCTCCGAAGGATCGATTCTTTCGATCGGTAGCACTCACTCGATCTTGTCGATCGGCAGCGCCTTCTCGATACTGTCGATCGGCAGCATCGGTTCGGCCGGGTCGATCCTGAGCTCTGGTTCCTTTGCCAGTCTCGGATCGGCGTTTTCCGCGCTGTCTCGGTGGTCACTGATGTCGTGGCGCGGAAATCACTCGTCGCCGGACGACCGGCCGAAACTGGTTGTGATTGCGCCCGAACCGGATTCGACGCTAGCTCACACTCAGACGTGATCGTCGGGTGCCGGCCGCGGCCAGGTCCGACCTTCGAGTTCTTCCACCGATTGGTTCAAGTGCCGCAGTAGGTCACCCAACGCCCGACGCGACTCCGGCGTCCAGTTTCGCACCACCTTTGCCACACCGGCAGTCGAATGTTCACGGTCTGCGCGCAGTTGTGCCAGACCGGACTCGGTGGGGCGGACCTTTCTCGCGAGTCCGCCGTCCGGGTCTTCGACGCGTTCGACCAAGCCTTGGCGACGGAGAGCGCCGATCTGCCGATTGATGGTCGAGATGTCCAATCCGAAGGCGCAGGACAGCTCTTTCAAGCTCATCGGTTGTTGTAGTTCCAGGCGCCCGAGTAGCAGGTATGCCGAGCGGTCCAGATGAAGTTCGGCGCGCTGTGCCAGGGCGTGATACCGCGACAACAGCGTCAACTCGTATTCGATGTCGACAAGGTCGCGGTCTGGGTCCGGCTTTTGTCCGTGCGCATTCGTCACGTTGTGCAGGATACACAGAATGTGTAGCGTGCACAGAATAGGTGGCAAGCGCTACCCACATACTTCGGGAGCCGAATGTCCGTTCACGCCCATCCGTCGAACGCGGATACAGCCGTCGACGCGACAGTGTCCCCGCGCCCACGATTGATCCTCACTGTCCTCGGCCTGTGCGGGATCGTCGTCGCCCTGATGCAGACGCTGGTCGTCCCGATCATCCCTCAGCTACCGAGCCTGCTGAACGCGTCGCCGGCCGACACGTCGTGGGCCATCACCGCTACGCTTCTCGCCGCTGCTGTCATCACCCCGATCAGCGGCCGCCTCGGCGACATGTTCGGCAAGAAACGCATGATCCTGGTCAGTCTCGGCCTGGTGGTTCTCGGTTCCGTCATCTGCGCGCTGTCGTCGTCGCTCATCGTGCTGGTGATCGGGCGCGCGCTCCAAGGCGCCTCCGTTGGTGCCATCCCGCTGGGCATTGCCATCCTGCGTGACGTTCTGCCACCGAAGAAGGTGGGCGGCGCGATGGCCGTCATGAGCGCCACCCTGGGCGTCGGCGGCGCTGTCGGCCTTCCCATCGCCGCGCTCATCGCTCAGAGCGCCGATTGGCACTTCCTGTTTGTCGTGTCCGCGGCTCTGGGTTGCCTCTGTATGTTGTTGGTGTTCTTCGTCATTCCCGAGTCATCCGTCCGCAAGCCGGGACGTTTCGACTTCGTCGGCGCCCTCGGCCTGGCCGCTGCCCTGATCGCCCTGCTCCTGCCGATCACCAAGGGCGGCACATGGGGATGGACCGATCCCAAGACCCTGGGGCTACTGGCGTCGTCGGTCGTCATCTTCGTGGCGTGGGGCTTCTGGGAGCTCAGACGCAGTGCGCCGCTGGTGAATCTGCGAATCGCGGCACGTAAACAAGTGCTGTTCACCAACCTCGCATCCATTGCCATCGGCTTTTCGATGTACGGGAATTCGCTGTCGCTGCCACAACTTCTCATGGCTCCGAAGGACACCGGCTACGGATTCGGATTGTCGATGGTGACCACCGGCCTGGTACTCGCACCCGCCGGATTGGTGATGATGGCGCTCTCCCCCGTTTCCGCCCGCATCTCGGATTGGAAGGGTCCGCGCATCACCTTGCTGACCGGATCGCTGGTCATCGGACTCGGTTACGTCGCCGCCCTCTTCGCGACGTCCGCGGTGTGGCAAGTCGCGCTGGCCGGAATGGTGATCGGAGCTGGTGTGGGACTGACATTCTCGGCGATGCCGGCCCTCATCATGAGCTCGGTTCCGATCACGGAATCGGCTGCCGCGAATGGTTTGAACTCACTGATGCGGTCGATCGGAACCTCGAGTTCCGCCGCCGTGGTGAGCGTTGTGCTTGCCGGTGCCACCATCATGGTCCACGACCGCGTCTACCCCACGCTCGATATGTTCAAAGCCACGTTCGTGATTTCGATTGTCGCGGCGGCCGTAGCGATGATCTTCGCGTGGTTGATTCCCAAACGGAAAGCGCCGCACAGGGAATCAACCACGTCGCGGCCGCAAGAATGACACGGCCGTAAGAACTGCGGGAGGTACTACTTCTCCGAAGCGCCTTCGATGCTGCCGGCAATCTGCAGCTTCGACAGCAGGGTGTAGATGAAGTCGATGAGAAACTCCATGAAAATATTTCCTCTCGCAAATACGGGTCCCGACCCGTCAACGACGGTACCGCAACACAAGATCGGCCGAATCCGCACCTCTCGGACACGAGAACATGTTCTAATTTGACTCGGTCGTCTACCCGAGGAGTCACACATGGCATGGACACGCGCTGAACTCGATCAGGCCTTTACGGGTTTCCAGAACACCGTCGTCGAATGCACGCGCAGCGGCGATTGGAATGCGTTTGCCGACATGTTCACCGAAGACGTCGTCTACGTCGAGCATGCCTTCGGGACCCTCAACGGCCGTGAGGCCGTGCGCAAGTGGGTCACCCGCACGATGACCGAGTTCCCGGGAAAACGCATGACGGAGTTCCCCGCAAACTGGTACGTGATCGACGAGGAGCGCGGGTGGATCATCTGCGAAATCGACAATCCTATGGAAGACCCGGGCGACGGATCCACTCACGGCGCCGCGAACATCACGATCCTGCACTACGCCGGAGACGGATTGTTCTCCCGCGAGGAAGACGCATACAACCCGATGAATTTCCTGGCGATGACCAAAGCCTGGTGCTTGGCCGCCGAAGCCGCGGGCAACCTTCCCGAGGATGCCCGCGCCTGGTTGGCAAAATTCGGCGCTATGGTGCGATAGAGCCGATCGGAATGTTGGGCACGATCGAACCGGCCAATGACCACTGCCCGTAGTCGAGGGCAAGGATCGAATTCAGGTCGACGCCGATACCGTCGACCGTGCGCTTGTCGATCTCGAACTGATGCAGGTGCGCCCGAGGATGGACGTAGCCCTTCGGCGAGCCCCAATTATGTTGCCAGTACCAGGTTCCGACCCCCACGCCGATCATCGCGTCGAGCACGCCGGTGTTTCCGTAGATACCAAGATTCTGATTGCCGACCACCGACGCCCATCCCTCGAGATAGGGCCTGATGAGGTTGTTGATCTCGGCCGGCGACGGGTTGTCGTCGATGGACGCGTAGATCGGACGCCCCTCGGGTCCACCCGCTTGGCGGTGCAATTCGAGGCCCCGTGTTGCATGCCTCTTGCCGCCTTCGCGGCCTTCACGCCAATCGGCCGTCGCACTTTTTCCGAACTGATAGCAGGACACGACCTGCAGTCCCGCTGCTGTCAGAGCGTTCACTTCACCCGCCTTGACTGGCTTCCCCACCATCCAGTTTGCGTCAGGGCGGCGGTCGGATACGTAGCGGATCGCGCCCGCGTAGCCGCCCGCCCGAATCGACTGCGCCGACGGGACCCCGGCGGAGTAGTCGAGCAGAGTTCCGAGCGAGCCGGCATTGGCCACCGTCGCCGTGCCACTGAGCGCGGCCAGTCCAGCGGCGGCAGAACCTGCGGCCGCGTACTTGAACAAACTTCTTCGTGAGACGTGCACACTGCTCCGATCATCGGCGTATCCCGCCCGATCTAGGCGGAAAGTCGAGTTTCTTTATTCACTCGATTGCACCACAGTCACAAGGCCACTGCCTTGCACTTGACCAACACCAGCCACACCACCGCCGTGACCAGCGACAACAAAAACGATGGCCCCCGAAACTTTCGTTTCGAGGGCCATCGTCATCGGCCGTAGCGGCCGGAAGTTATCAGCTGAGCGACGTGAAGAACGTCAGAGCACTGAACAGGTCAGATGCGTTGCTGAGGAAGTCGGTGATGAAAGAGAACTGGCCCGAGAGTTCAGCGCTGGTCATGTGTTAACTCCTGTCGAAGATGAAACATCAGTGGTCTAACAGGCCCTCTTGCTGACCTGCTGGGCTAAGACTAGAGGTCTTCCGTTACTTCCGCGACACCAAATGTGTCCGGGACGTTACATCTTCGGACCTAGGCGGCAAACGCATATTCACAGGTAACGCCCAGGAGGCGTGATCCGATCGAGATAATTCGCCCTATTTTTAACGATATCCGAACACGGTTTCCATTAGTGGTTACTACTTCGCAATCTCTCAATTCGGCCAAATGATGTTGGTAAGCCTAACTTAATTGTTCCTGTTTCAGCACTAGCGCCGCCCTGACCAGGAATGGGACGATTCCCCGCGAGGCCGATCGGCGCACGGACGCCATGCCGCGCAACTCTTCAGCCACGGCTGCGATTAACAGAACATTGATGCCTGTCGAGGCCGATCGAAACGAAGCCCGAAACAAACCCGACCTCCCAGAACGTGATGCTATTCACACCAAATGTCCGGGCCGTTGCAGACGCATCGGGCACAGTTGATGTCATGAGCCGCAACAAGAAGTCATGGAGTGAACTCTCACCGCGCCAACGACGCATTGTGATCGTGATGGGGTCGATCCAGTCGATTCTGGCAATCGCCGCCTGGGCCGATCTCGCGAAGCGCGATCGTGCTGCGGTCAACGGCAGTAAGGCCAAATGGGCATCGATCATCGCGATCAACTTTTTCGGACCGATCACGTACTTCCGGCGCGGCAGGATTCAGTCGAAGTAGTCCCAGAACTGCAACCACTTCACGGAAGCGAACAGCCCGAGCGTCCCGGCATATATCGCCAGGACAGCGGCGGTGCCGAGGACGTTCGTGCGTAGTTTCGCTCCGTCGAACGGGTCGAGCCATCGACCGAACCGACGCGTCGCCGCCGGCATCAGGAACCACGTCATCGCCCCGACGCTGACGATCTGGCTCAGCCACATCGACAGCCAGGGCGGTGCGCCGATCCCGTCGAGCACCGGACCGAGAAATCGCGACAACGTCATCACTGTCGGGTAGAGGACCAGAAGAATGATCATCGCGGTCTTCCAGTTCGGAGTCGCCCGCGTCTGCCCGTTCTCGGTGCGCAAGATCGTGCCGAAAGGGGTGGAGCGCACGGATTCGGTGAAGTCTTCCGCCAACTCCTCGCGAAGCGCAGGCAACACCGCCGCCCGCTGCTCCGATCGCATCCACGCGGACAGTTGCGGTTCCGTCCGGAAGCGCAGAACCGATTGCCACCGCGTCGCATCGGCAGTCGAGCACAGCAGCAATGCACTCTCGTACCCCGAGAAACGCGAACTTTCCGCGATCAGGCGATGCTGGGTCCGCAGAAATTCGTCTTGCCGTCCGGCGACAACCGTGTGGTCGTACACGCCGATGCCGGGCGGCGGCACGGCATCGTCCACAAGGACAAGGTCCGAACTCTTGGCCCGGACCCCGCGCGCCACACCGTCCTTCACGACGCGTGCATGCTCAGGAGAGTCGAGCCAGCCATGCAGCTCGTCGACGCCGGAAAAGGTATGGGACACACCGTAATCGGAAAGCTCTGAACCGTCACTGACTGCGCTGCCGAGATAACCCCGAGCCGATTTTGCCGTTACGACGGCCTGAGCGGCCCACTCAGCGAACAGCTCGTCGCCACCGTTCTCGGGGCGGTGATAGGCCGTGACAACCGTCGCCGAACCGGACACGTCAGGTCGACACCCTGCGACCCTGGACGTACACGTGCGAGATCGCCGGCTCACGCATCGCCATCAACAATCCGAACAGAGTTTGATCACGCGCCAGAATCGGATCAGGCGACCGCGTGCCGAAGTTGATCAGACTGCCCAGCGCCGGCCACCCGGCCGGATCAACGACGAGGAAATCTGCCTCTTTACCGGCGTCGAGGTTTCCGATGCGGTTCTCCATGTCCAGCGCACGCGCTCCGGCCAGTGTTCCCGTGAACAGCAATTCGGCCGGGTGGAGCGAAAGCGCGCTGTCGCCCTCCTCCGAGATGTGCACTTTGAAAGCGTCGCCCAGAACCCGCGACAGGAGGAATTCGTCGCCGCCGCCGAAGTCCGAACCGATCGCGATGTTGACTCCCGCCGCCACCGTTCGCTTCCACGGCATCGTGCCGGAACCGAGGAACTGCTGCGACGTCGGGCAATGAGCAATCGACGTTCCGGTCTCCGCCATCCGAGCCAATTCGGAATCCTGGCAGTGGACGGAGTGCGCAAGAATTGCGCGGGGTCCGAGGAAAGACTTGCCACCGACTTCGGAGCCTGGCAGGAACTTGCCGTCGTACGTATCGAGGTACGACTGAACCTGGTAACGCTCGAGCGTCGTCGCCACTTCGCCTGTGCCCGGCCTGTTGTTCTCGTTGAGGTGACTGTGGAAGTACACGCCACGGCCTCGCACCGAGTCGTACAACTCCCCCAGATTCTTCAAGGTCTCCGTCGTTACGGCCAGGGAAAACCGCGGTACGACGGCAACGTGCAGGAGAGCAGTGTCAACGTCACCGGTGTCCGCACCGTGCCACCGATCGATCTCGTCGCGGGTCAGCGTGATCGCGTCGTCCTCGGACGTGATGAGCGCGGCTGCAGATTCGGGCCCCGTGGTTTGGATGCCACGGCCGCTGACGAGGCGAAGCCCGGTTCGCTGAGTTTCCGCGAACAACGCGTCCTGCGCGTGCGGAAAAGCGGAACCGAAGACCATTGCCGCGGTAGTTCCGGTGGCTATCCGGCGAGCGCAGAACGCGGCAGCGGCGTGCGCGGCAAATTCCGGATCGGCCAATCGTGATTCCGAGGGGAACACGCAGAGATCGAGCCACTCGAGTAGTTGTCCACCGCCGTAGGCGTCACCGGCGTAGATCTGCGGAAAGTGAACGTGAGTGTCGATGAATCCGGGGAGCAGAAACCCTGGGCGATGATCGTGGACGTCGCCGCCGTGCAGATGCTGCGGCAACGCGTCGAATTCACCACAGAAAGCCACAACACCGGCGTCGTCGATCGCGAGCACACCGTCGGGGAGGGAGACGAGCGCGTCGGCCGTGCCCTCGACCGTCGGGCTACCGGAAATGTGGAAGATATGGCCCCGATGCAGCTGTATCACTCATTGAGCAAATCACAGTCGCGGCGATACCGCGCGTTCGAATTGTCCGGATCAGTTCATGGTGGCGTGCCACACGAACGCTGCGGCCAAAGCGCCCGCGCCGTTCAGGGACCAGTGCAATGCGATGGGCGCAAGAAGACTGCCACTTCGATGGCGAAGCCACGTGAAGACGAGACCGGCCGCTGCGGTGGCCAGAACCGCGCCGAGAATACCGGCGATCTGGCCGACGACCCCATTACCGAGGAAGCCGGACAGCCCCGCGTTTCCACTGGTCAGACCCATCGACGACGCGATGTGCCACAGCCCGAACGTCAACGAACCCGCTGCAGCGACGCCCCGGAAGCCACTGACCCGGTTAAGCGTCCCGTGCAGGACACCGCGGAATGCCAATTCCTCCGGAATGACGGTCTGCAGGGGAATGATGATCATCGACGCGATGATGGCGCCCGAAATGGTTGCGTAACGATCAGCCATGAAGAACGGCCTGGTCAGCGGCAGCAACGCGCCGACGGCCACGACAGTCAGAACCAGTCCGACTGCGATGAGTGCGTACTTCGAACCGCTTTTGAGATGCTTCGGGGACAGGCCCAACTCCGCCCAACCCAGCCCTCTGCGCTTGCTCATCGCGAGGAGCACAAGCGCCGAGATCGGAACCGTCGCGATGCTCGCCCACACCGTGGTGAAGTGCGCAATCAGATTGGTTCCCACCAGGACCGCGATGACCACTGCGATGTCGATGTACGCGTGGACGCGAGGACGCGAGGTAGACGGGGCCGTGTTCAGAACAGCAGCATCAGACACGGTTGAAAAACTCATATAAGGCCGTCACCCATCTCCGCAGTTAGCTGAAAATTCACTCATTCAAGTGTACCGACGCTGCTGACCTGCCCGCCAGGTTTGCGTCGACACTCACAGTCGACTCTCAGAGTGCGGCACGTTCGAGTTCTGCCACGTCGATCTTCTTCATCTGCATCATCGCGTCCATCACACGCTGGGCTTTTGCGCGATCGGGATCCTGCATCAATTCGATCAATCGGTTCGGCACCACCTGCCACGACAGACCGAACTTGTCCTTGAGCCAACCGCACTGGCTTTCCTCACCGCCCTCGGTCAGAGCCGACCAGTAGTGGTCGACTTCAGCCTGGTCGGCGCACGGAATCTCGAACGACACCGCCTCCGAGAACGTGAACATCGGTCCGCCGTTCAACCCGGTGAACCGCTGTCCGTCGAGTTCGAACACCACCGTCATGACCGACCCTGCCGGTTGACCGGACGGCGATCCCTCGCCGTATCGCTCGATTCCGATGATTTTCCCTTTGCCGAAAACCGAGATGTAGAACTGTGCTGCTTCCTCCGCTTGCGTGTCGAACCACAGGCACGGGGTGATCGAGGGCATGACTACTCCTTAGGTCGGGACGGTCTTCACAGGGATAGACCGTCGCGGCCGCCGGAAATCATCGGGTAGTTCAGTCGAACAGAGCCGACTCGATCACCGGCCAGGAACGCGCCAGTTCGTCGGACCAATACGGCCAACCGTGTGTGCCCACCGGTTGCGCGCTGCGCGTGACGTCGACGCCGTGACTGCGGAGCACACCGGAAATCTGATCGGTACACAGATTGGCGCCGAGTTCCATGACACCACCGACGACAACGACCCGAGCAAGGTCGGGCGTCTCGAGTGTTTCGTGGGGACCCGGCAATCCTGTGCCCGATGACAGGTACACCTTTGTGCCGCGAAGCTTGTCCGCGTTGGCAAAGATGTCGTGCTCGCGCCACGCGGGGCTGTCCACCGGACCCCACATCTGCTCCGATGTGGCCATTCCGTTGATGACAACAAGATCCGTCAGAGCCTTACCGAATCCACCCACCGTCGTGTAGCACCCACTGTAGGCAGCTACCCCGTCGTACAGATCCGGTGCCCGCTGGGCAAGCATGAGCGCGGCCTCGGCCCCCATCGAGATGCCACCGATCGCGTTGCGCCCACTGGTGTCGAACGCCCCGTCGATCAATGGCGGCAATTCCTTGGTCAGGAAAGTCTCCCACTTGAGCTTGCCGAATTTCGGGTGGTCTTCCTGCCAATCGGTGTACATGGTTCCGGTTCCGCCGATCGGCGCAACCACAAAAACGTTCTTGTCCGCGAAGAACTCCCGAGCATTGCCCTTCGTCGGTTCGAACCAGTTGTTGTCCTCGATCTGGCCCGAGTTTCCGTCGAGCAGGTACAGAACGGGCCGAGGCTCCGAACTATCGGCCGGGAGAAACACCCGCACGGCCATCGTGCGGCCCATCGCCGGACTGTCGACGTCGAGCAGCACTTCCCGCTCCGACACCGACGTGGTCGCGGCGATTCGCGGCGACGCATCGGCGGACACGGTTTGTGCCGGCGGCGCTGCTTCGTCCGCGCTCGCAACGATCGGGAGAGCCACTACCGACGCCAGCGACACGGCGCACGCCAGTGCGATCTGAGACATACGCATGCAAAAGTCCTTACAAGCCGAGGGACGCGGCAAACATCGGCCACGAATCGTGCAGGTCGTCCTGCCAGTAGCCCCACGAGTGGGTACCGGCCGGTTTGATGTTGTATCGGATGTTATCCATGCCCAGTGCGGTGGTGCGATCCGCCAACTGCATTGTGCAGAAATGTGTCGCAGCCTCGATGCCCCCACCCAGAGCCAGCGTCGCTGCCAGCACCGCGACGTCGTTGTCGATTCGCGGATCTGCCAACGTGTCGTACGGGCCGGGGATGCCCGTTGCGGTCGTGATGTACATCGGAATTCGCGGTAGCTTCTCCGCATTCACCACCGGATCGTGTGCAACCCACGCGGGGTCGTTGTACGGCCCCCACATGTTCTCGGGGTTACCCCCACCGATCCCGACGACCACTTTGACGAAATCCTGTCCCGGACCGGGACTGGTCATCGCGCAGCCACTGAACGAAGCGACGCTGTTGTAGACCGTCGGCGCACTCATCGCCAGATTCAACACAGATGTACCCGCCATCGAGATCCCCCCGAGTGCGTTCTCGCCCGTCGTATCGAAATACTCGTCGATCACGTGCGGCAGTTCCGACGTGAGAAACGTGGTCCACCTGTTCACGCCGTTGTTGTCGTTGATCTGTGCGAGCCCCGGATCCGGCCGCAACCAATCGGTGTAATAGCTGAACGCCCCGTCCAACGGAGTGACCACGTTGACGTGCTTGTCGGCGAAGAACTCCGGCACGTCGGTACGTACCGACCATGTCGCGTCGTTCTTCCCACCATCCACCCCGTTGAGCAGATACAGCGTCGGCGCGGGCGTCGACGTGTCGGCCGGGCGAAGCACCTGGACCGGAATTCCGCGATCCATCGACGGTGAATACACGACGACGTCGACGAGGCGGCCTTGCGCGGGTACGGCGCTGATCACGCGTGGACCGCCCGTCTCGGCCACTGCCGGCGACGACACGACAAAGAGAACGGTTGCGGCCGTCGCAGCACCGATCAATGCACGCGCTATGCGGATACCTCTCATGAAAACGTCCCTCGAGTTGCCGAGCACAGATGGACATTATTGCCCGAAATGTTCCGTTTCGAGGGCAAACGACCCAGTCACGACTACCGTCCGACCGCCCGGCGTAATCGAGGAAAACCCCCAACGATAACCTGAACGAGACCTTCGCACGCACCCTTGTTCAGGAGAAAAGATGGCCGACTTCCTCTATGAGGACCTGTTGCCGATCGGTGAGGACACCACCGAGTACCGACTGCTCACCACTGAAGGGGTGTCGACAGTCGAAGGCCCGGACGGTCGGACCTTCCTGAAGGTCGAGCCCGAAGCGATGCGTCTGCTGACCGAAACGGCTCTGCACGACATCTCCCACTACCTGCGCACCGACCACCTGACGCAGCTGGCGAGCATCCTCGACGATCCCGAAGCGTCCAACAACGACAAGTTCGTTGCTCTCGATCTCCTGAAGAACGCAAACATCGCAGCCGCTGGTGTTCTCCCGATGTGCCAGGACACCGGTACCGCAATCGTCATGGGCAAGCGCGGACAGCACGTATTGACCCCCGGTGATGACGAGCAGTCCATCGCCCGCGGTGTGTACGACGCCTACACACGCCTCAACCTGCGTTACTCGCAGAACGCCCCCATCACGATGTGGGACGAGAAGAACACCGGAAACAACCTCCCCGCACAGATCGAGCTGTATGCCGATACTGCTGCCGGACACGAGAACTCGTACAAATTCCTGTTCATGGCCAAGGGCGGCGGCAGCGCAAACAAGTCCTACCTGTACCAGGAAACCAAAGCGATCCTGAACCCCGACTCGATGATGCAGTTCCTCGAGGCAAAGATCCGCTCGCTCGGTACCGCAGCGTGCCCGCCGTACCACCTCGCGATCGTCGTCGGCGGCACGTCTGCCGAGTTCGCGATGAAGACGGCCAAGTACGCGTCCGCGCACTACCTCGACGAGCTCCCCACCGAAGGCGCCATCACGGGCCGCGGCTTCCGCGATCACGAACTCGAGAAGAAGGTCTTCGAGCTCACGCAGAAGATCGGCATCGGCGCACAGTTCGGCGGTAAGTACTTCTGCCACGACGTCCGCGTCGTCCGTCTCCCCCGCCACGGCGCTTCGCTGCCCGTTGCCATTGCCGTGTCGTGCTCCGCAGACCGTCAGGCCAAGGCCAAGATCACGCCCGAAGGTGTCTTCCTCGAACAGCTCGAATTCAACCCGGGCCGTTTCCTGCCCGAGGTCACCGACGCGCAGCTCGACTCCGAAACCGACGGAATCTCCGGAACCGGCAAGGGCGCAGCGGTCAAGATCGACCTCACCAAGCCCATGGCCGAGATCCTCGCCGAGCTGTCCAAGCACCCGGTGAAGACGCGTCTGTCGCTCACCGGTCCGTTGGTCGTGGCCCGCGACATCGCGCACGCCAAGATCAAAGAGCGCCTCGACGCCGGCGAGGAAATGCCGCAGTACCTCAAGGATCACCCGGTGTACTACGCCGGACCTGCCAAGACTCCGGATGGAATGGCCTCCGGTTCGTTCGGCCCGACCACGGCCGGCCGTATGGACTCGTACGTCGAGCAGTTCCAGGCCGCCGGTGGCTCGATGATCATGCTGGCCAAGGGAAACCGGTCCAAGCAGGTCACCGACGCGTGCAACACCCACGGCGGTTTCTACCTCGGATCGATCGGTGGACCGGCGGCTCGTCTGGCACTCGACTGCATCAAGAAGGTCGACATCCTCGAGTACGCCGAACTGGGTATGGAAGCCGTCTGGAAGATCGACGTAGAGGACTTCCCCGCGTTCATCGTCGTAGACGACAAGGGCAACGACTTCTTTGCCCATACCGGTGAAGTAACCCTGACGATCGGCAAGCGTCCGGGTCTGTAGACAGTTCAATGCAAAGAGCCCCGGCGAATTCCGATTCGCCGGGGCTTGTTTGTGGGTTTGTCAGGTCCAGAGAGCAGCCACAAAAACAGTCACGACGGACAGTCCACCGACCACGTGTACCAGGTTGGGGTTTGGCTGCCCCTTCTTCTGCCTGGCCCGCGTGATCTCCGCCAACGCGACGATGGCCAGTGAAAGTACAAGCTTCACAGCGATCTTCGCGTGAATGTAGTTCTTGTCCAGGGCACCTTCGCCGAGTCCGACGATGATGAGACCGGACAGGAACTGGATGCGCGCGCCCCAGACCATGACCTCGGTGATCTTCGGAGCCTTCAGGACTGTGAAATAGCTACCGACAAGGGCCGCCATACCGAGCAGGTGAATAACTACAAAGATATTGTAAAGAAATGACATATCTGCACTGTAGCGCCTAGTTCACGCCGCTTTTACCGAACTCCGCTATCAGTTACAGGATTCCGGCGTCCCGGGCCGCATCGCGGTATTTAGCGGCGAGCGTATCCACCGTTTCGTGCGCATTGAGCCCACTCGGATTGGGCACGATCCAGAGTTTCGCCCCCTCGAAATCATGGTCCTGATGGCCGGCCTTGGCCTTCTTGTTGCCGAAAGCTGTTCGATAGGCGGTGATCCCGGCGAAGGCAACAACAACAGGCTTGGTGTCCTGCACGACGTTTCGCACCCGAACTCCACCCGCTGCCAGCTCCTCCGGCGTCAATTCATCGGCGCGCGCCGTTGCCCGCACAGCGAGATTCGTGATGCCCACTCCCCGATCGATCAGGTGTTGTGTGTCTGCTGCCGACATACCGTCTGACGGATCAATCGGGCGTTCGATGATGCCTGCCCGCAACAACGCCGGATAGAAACGATTACCCGGCCTCGCAAAATGCGCACCAGTTGCCGCCGTCCACAATCCCGGGTTGATACCCACGAACAGCAATCGGCAACCCGGCCCGATCAGATCGTCGATCTCGGCGTCGCGATACGACTCCAACTCCGCGCGCGTGAATCCCATAGCGCCAGTACATCAGACCCGCCGCGCAAAGGTATCGCGCACCTCGTCGATCGCGTCGTGCATCAACTGTTCGTAGTGATCGATATCCGCAATCGCCGACGGACTGGTTGTGATGCTGATGGTCACGGTGTCACCGATTCCATGGACACCGTGAGTGAGTGACATGACCGGCGACAGGCTCGGAAACCCTGCCGTGAATCGCACCGCTGCGCCGCCGAACACCAAGTCCGCGGCTCCGCGAGCAACACTCGACACCACCGTATTACCCGTCACCGTCTCGGGAATCGCGGTGAAGTCGTATTGCTGCACGCCCCAACGAATCAGCGGCCCCGGAACAGCCTCGAGTGCCCGGTCCGACGCCGCGCTGGACGGGTGTGCTGCTCGCACCCGGCGCTCGGCCAGGGATTCGGTGATGCGGTCGGCGCGCTCTCGAAGATCGGTCACCTCCGGAAACAAACCGACACCTGCGTTGCGGAAGTGGTTGCGCGATTTCGGTTTTCCGTCCTTCGCGATAGTGACCTCCGCGCCCAACTCAGGAGGAACGACGCCATCGGCGGCCAGCAGGTACTTGGTCATGGCCACCGAGATAGCCGTCATCGCCCCCACTGTCACGGAGACCCCGTCGGCTCGGAGATCCGCCGCGTCGCGCACGACCATCCGAACAAGCCTGTGCGCATCCGGGGCGATGTTCGAGGTAACCTTCGGACGGTTCGGGGCCTGCGGCGCAACAACTCCCGACTCGGTATCGGCCTGGAGTTGCAGCTGAGCCTGATGACCCGCGCGGCCGTCGCGAAACAGTCGGTAGATCTGGCTGGGCAGGCGCAGTGCTGCCCGGGCGAGTATTTCTACCGAACTGATCGAGCGTCTGTCGATCTCTGTGCTTTTCGGCTCGTCTGCCGAGAACAGCGTGCGGGCAACAGCACTCGCCCGCTTGCCGTCCGCCAGCGAATGAGCCACTTGCAGAACGGCAATCAACGCAGGGCCGTCGCAGCGCGGTGCGCCGCGCACGCCTTCGAAAAGATGCAGCAGCCAGGGTGTCGCGCGCGGATTGACGTGGTTCTCGAGCAACACCTCGATCGCGTTGATGCACTGCTCCCACGAAGAGTCGGGAAGTCGATGCGTCACGACCAACGACTGGTCGACCGGCATCGGTTCCCACAGCGGATAATCCAGATGCCACGGCACTTCACGAATCCGCACGCACAGATCCGGAATCGACGACGCGCGATCGAGGACCGCGCGTCGTACATCCTCGAGCGATTCCGATTGCCCCTCGAAGCAGTACAGCAGGAGTTGATCGTTGGGGATCTTTTCCGAAATCCAGAAAGTTTGGGCGTCGGTGGGCGTCATCCGTAACACCGGGTGACGGTACCACCGCGGCATCAGCCCTTTTCGGCTTCGGCTTTCAACTGTGCAAGGCCCTTCTCGAAGTCCTTGCCCACCATCTTGTCCATGCTGAAAACGAATCCGAAAATCTTGAAGAAGAAGTTCTTCTTCCCTGTCATTTGCCATGTCACCCGAGTCGAACTGTCCTGCGGTTCGAGAAGAAACGTCGTGACGTTCTGCGCTTTGAACGGTTTGAGGAACGAAAGATCCAAGACAACACGGCTACCCGGCACCGATTCGGTGATCTTCATCGAGCCTGAACCGGCCTTCTTGTTGCCAGACCAGGCGTACGACGCACCAACACCGGAATCCGGTCCCGAGTATGTCCGCTGCATCGCCGGGTCCAGTCCTTCCCACGGGGACCAGGTGGTCCAGCGGTGGAAGTCGTTGATCAGATCGAAGACTGTGGCAGCCTCCGCATTGATCACAGCGGAGCGTTCGACAAGAAACTCGTCGGAATTCGGTGAAGCCATAGTCGTCTCTCCAGAAGTTCTCGGGGCGATCAGTCTGACGGAATTATCCACCGTGACGCTGCCGCCGTCGAGACAGAACTCAATCGCGCAGGCACAGGCAGAAGTGATGGCCGACCGGGTCGCGGTAGACCCGGAAAGTCGGATGCTCAGCAATCCCGTCGACGCGTTGCGCTCCGAGGCTCAGTACCCACTCCTCGGCCGGGTCGAAAGCCTCTACCAGGAGATCGAGGTGGATTCCCACACCCACCTTCGGCCAGTCCACCGGAACAAAACCCAGGGCAAGTTGAAACGCGAGTCGTTGACCTGGCAGGCCTTCGATGACGTGCCAATCATCCTCCGCGCGAACAATTCTCCATCCGAGAACCTGTTCGTAGAAGCGTGCCAGCGCAGCCGGATCCGGACAGTCCAGGACTGTGTAGTCCATTCCGATATCCGGGTGCATCGCTAAGCCTTCTTCTCCGCAACTTTCTTACGCACGAAGATGAGTGGCAGCAGCAGAGTCGCGAGGGCCGTGACAAGCCACACGAGGACCGTGCTCATAATCCACGTCGACACACCGGTGATTGTCAGCCCGCCGAAAATCGATGCGATCAGCAGAGCGACGAAAGTCGAGACCAACCCGATTCCGCCGAGGAATGCCGGCGCGTGGCGCTTAGCCATTTTGGCGATGAACGGCGACAGGACCGACTGCGCGATCGCAAAGATGACAACCGCCGTGATGAAACCCGACGCGCTCACAGAAAACCCCGAAAGCAACCACGTCGCAACAAGAAGTCCGACCGCGGCAGACCCGAGGAATATCGCGGCGCGAATCAGAAAACTAATCATTAACCGATCCTATATGCCCGATATACGTCACGGCAGCACTTCACAATCCGAGAGAATCCTGAACGTCGCGCAATGCCCGCGCCGACGCATGCAGACCCTCGCGTTCACCTTCCGACAACGGCACCTCCAGCACTCGGCCGGCTCCGCCGCCACCAACCAGCGTTGGCAACGACAGACATACCCCTTCGAGGTCGTGCACCCCGTTCTGCAGGGTCGAAATCGGCAGCACCCGCTGCTCGTCGCGCAACACCACCTCCACCATGAAGGCGCTCGACAATCCGATGGCCAGATTGGTCGCGCCCTTGCCCTCGATGATCTGATACGCGCTTTGCACCACCGCGGTCGCGACCTCGTCACGGATCGCGCTGTCGAGTGTGTTCCCCGAAGGACCCACAAATGCCGTCGCCGGAACCCCGCCGATGGTGGCGCTGGACCACAACGGAATTTCGGAGTCCCCATGCTCGCCAACGATGAAGGCGTGCACATTCTCGACCGCCACGCCCAACTTCGACGCCATGAGAAAGCGCAGACGTGCTGTATCCAACACCGTCCCGGATCCGAAAATCCGGTGACGGTACGGCCGACCCGCGGCCTGAACCGCCGCGTACGTCGCGATGTCGACGGGATTGCTGACAAAAAGAATGATTGCTTCGGGCGACTGCGAGAGAAGTTGCTCCGTCAAGGTCTGCACGATCTTGACGTTGACCGCCGCCAACTCGAGACGGGACTGGCCGGGTTTCTGTTTGGCTCCGGCTGTCACTACAACCAGATCGGACCCTGCGGTGACCGCGATGTCGTCACCACCGTCCACCGAACACGGTGGGGTGAACTGAGTGCCGTGGTTGAGATCGAGCACTTCCGCTCGCACCTTCGCGGCGTTTGTGTCGTAGAGGGCCAGTACGTCCGCTGATCCGCGAATGAGGCACGCATAGGCGATAGCCGTGCCGACACTGCCGGCGCCGACGATGGAAACCTTCTTCTTCCGAGAGCGATATGCCGTCGTCATAGCTTTGATGGTGCGCCCTTTATAACGATTCTGCAGGATATCGGGATTGCCAGCGTTCTCTCAGGCTTTGATCGCAGACCTCTCAGAATTGCCGTAGACCATGGTGAACATGACAGAGGTAACGGTTTTTGCAGTCGGCGGCACCGGCGAGTCGTACGACGGTGACACCCGCACCCACGTTGTCGGACTACTGAGCGCTGTCACACGTGAACTCGACGATCGGTTCGACGCGAAGTGGGTGAGTTACCCCGCATCGTACGGACCTGTTGCCGACGGCGGCTCCAGTTTTCGCCGGAGCACCGAAATGGGCGCCCGGGCACTCTTGGCAGCTCTCGCCGAGGTCCGCGGACCCGTCATGCTCATCGGATACTCCCAGGGATGCTCGGTTATTCGCGCCGCCCTGCCAGAAGCGAACGGCAGCAACATCATCGGGATCGGGCTGATCTCCGATCCGCAGCAACCAGTGGGGGTTCTCCCAGGTTGCGACGGGTACGGCGTCGCCGGCGACGGACCGGAAATTCCGTCCTGGATTCCGGCCAAGTGGATCGGGCATCCGCAGGACTTGATCTGCAATGCCAGCGACGACAGCTACATTCGTGATATCGCCGACCTCACCGGCTGGATGTCCTTCACCCAAGCGCGAGTTTGGGCGAACAAGGTGTGGGAACTACTCCGCAGCAACACATTTCAGAACGCGCAGAAGACTCGCTTCAGCCCGAGCCAATGGCGCAAAGATCTACGGCGCCTACGCACCGCCTTCCTCGAAGTCCTCGGATACCTACCGAGCCTTGTGAGCTGGCGACGCTTTCAGATCCGGAACCCCCGTGGCGGCCGGCATGTCAGCTATGCGAGCGAGGCCTTCGACGCCAGCGGACGCACGGGCTGCCAAGTGCTGGCTGATTGGATGACGGCACAGGCGCAGGACGTCAGGGAGCACGTCCCCGCAGCCTGAATCTGCAGCCCTGCGGGTAGGCGCCGCTACGCCGGCTCTCTCATCACTCCGATATGGCGCACCGTCCCGGACAGGCCCGGAAGCTCTTGCGCGTCAGACCACGTGCTCAACCCATCCGTGCTGTCGGAATAGAGATACTTCCCCTCGGTATAGGCGTCGAGATAGAGCCGCCAGGTGCCGTCCGGCAACTGGGCCAAGGCTGGGCCCTCCACCAAGGTGCCCCAATTTCCCGGCGGGACAAAGGAATAGGGCCCCGTCGCCGACGGCGCGACCGCATGCTCGACAACCTTCTTCGTCTCGTTCTTGGTGAACGCATGATAGGTCGATCCCACCTTGACCACGGTGGTGTCGATGTGGTCCGCACCGATCCCGGCGAGCGGAACAGGCAGGCTCCACAACCGCAGCGACGGTTCCAGCGCCGTCATCAGATACGGCACAAATCCTCCACCGGTCGACATCGACACGATGACGTTGACGCGGCCGCCGTCGACGAACCACTCGGGCGCCCAGGCTTTGGTGACGAACGGTGACAACGACGGGCCGTCGCTGAAGCCGGCCGACCCCGAGAAACCCGGCGGGCTCGCTGAACCCGTGCCGTCCCCGGTGCCTGGCATGAAGGCACAGCAGAACGGGAGTGAATAGTTCGCCAGAGGTGTCCAGGTGATGCGGTCGCTACTGCGTGCGAAGCCGATACTCGTTCCGCCCGTTGTGTAGGTGAGGTAATACATTCCGTCTGTATTCCGGAAGATGCTCGGATCACGTACCAGCCCGGACGGGGGCCGATACGCCGACGGTTTGACGAGTTGGAATCCAGTGCCGTCCGCGGACTCGAATACATCCATGTCGCGATCGCTGGCATTGCTGAACGCCACCATTGTGTATCGCCAGGCGGGCGGTTCGGCGCCGCTGGCCGGGGCTGCGACGAGCAATCCCGCGACAACAAGCATCACCATCGATACAGCAGAAAGGACGGTCCGTTTTGTCGGATTCACCGGTGAAGTATCTACGACAACAGGCGAACCATGCGCAACTTTGACCGCAGGTGTCGCTGGATCGTTACCGACGATGGCGAGGACGCCGTTATAGGTACCTGGATAGGTAGTTCAGCGGATGTCTCCAGCCGTCCCCCGCCCGCATTCTGAATCGGTACTTATTCAGGCGATGAAAGGCGACTTCAGGTGATGACCTTGGCGGATCAGCTGGACAACTGTGAATACCTACTGGCTGACGCGGAACTCACCGGCAACGGTGATGCAGTCCGGAGGTTCAGGGAACATCGCCTCAGGTTGGTCGAACAGCTGTCCCGGCTGAGGGCCTCGGGTCGTCGCGTGTAGGAATCGGACGCGCACTTCGGATTTTCCTGAACCGAGAATCTCTGGGTGGCCACCGCTCCGAGATGGATCCCGGCGTCCCCGCGGGGACGTCTCCGTCAAGGCCCACACCGAATCACCGCTGATCAGCAGTCGATGGGATGATGACCTGCGTGTCCATGTCCCCACCGCTGCCCGTCAAGAACGGAGTTGGCCCGACGCGCCTACACATCCCACCGTCCGGGCCGTGGGCGACGATCGCCGAGTACGTCGTGGCGAAGTTCGACCATCTGGACGCCGAAAACCTGTATCGGCGGTTCGACGACGGCGAGTTCGTGGGTATCGACGGCCACCCGATCTGCCGGAGCACCGAGCTCAGCGCGCACCGGTTCGTCTGGTATTACCGCGAGTTACCGGCGGAGGACCCGGTGCCGTTCCACGAAGAGATCCTGCACGTCGACGACGATCTCGTCGTGATCGACAAACCACATTTTCTCCCGACCACCCCCAGCGGGCGTTACCTGCGCGAGTCGGCGCTCGTCCGACTGCGAGTCCGCCTCGACAACCCAGATCTGACCCCGATCCATCGACTCGACCGCGGCACCGCAGGAGTGGTGATGTTCTCGGCCCGCCCCGCGACGCGCGGCGCGTACCAGTCACTGTTCGAGAAGCGGCAGGTCACGAAGGTCTACGAGGCGGTGTCGGCGCGACCGCCCCGGTGGGTCCAGGGCGCACCGGGGCTCAGCGAATCCAACGGTCCCCTCGTCTACCGCAACCACATCGAAGCTCGGCGCGGCGAGTTGCGGGTCCTCGTCGACGACAGCCGTGAACCTAACTCCGAGACCATGATCGAGGCGCGAGGGACGGGCGTGAGCGCCTCCGGACGTACTGTGCTGCACACGGTTCTACGTCCGCACTCCGGACGGATGCATCAGTTGCGGGTGCATTTGGCGGCTCTCGGCGCCGGGATCCTGGGCGACCGGCGATACCCCGACCTGTTGCCCGACGCCCCGGACGATCATTCCCTCCCACTCCAATTGCTCGCGCGGGAACTCGAATTCAACGATCCGTTGTCGGGGAAAGCGCGTCGGTTTGTCACACGTCGGACGCTCAGCGAAATTCCAGCAGGGTGAGGACCAGACGCCGCAGGGCGATTATGCATACGCGCGGCTGATAACCCACGCGAGCGCATAATCGCCCTGCGACAGTACAGAGGATTTAGACGTTGAAGCGGAACTCCACCACATCGCCGTCGGCCATGATGTAGTCCTTACCCTCCATGCGGACCTTGCCGGCAGCCTTGGCTGCGGCCATGGAACCCGCCTCGACGAGGTCGTCGAAGGACACGATTTCAGCCTTGATGAAGCCTCGCTCGAAGTCGGTGTGAATGACGCCGGCAGCCTGGGGCGCGGTATCGCCCTTGTGGATGGTCCAGGCGCGCGCTTCCTTCGGACCAGCCGTCAGGTAGGTCTGCAGTCCGAGGGTGTGGAAGCCGGTGCGCGCGAGAGCGTGCAGGCCCGGCTCGGTCTGACCGATCGAGTCGAGCATTTCCTGGCGGTCTTCCTCGTCGAGCTCGAGGAGTTCCTGCTCGACCTTTGCATCGAGGAACACGGCGTCGGCCGGAGCGACGGATGCGCGCAGTTCTTCGACCTTCGCTGCGTCGGTGAGCACAGACTCGTCGGCGTTGAAAACGTAGAGGAAGGGCTTGGTGGTGAGCAGGCTCAGTTCACGCAGCAGCGAGAAGTCGAGCTTGTCCTTGACGCTGAAGAGCGTCGTGCCCTCGTTGAGGAAGGCCTGAGCCTTGAGTGCCTCGTCGTGGGCCGGCTTGAGCTCCTTGTTCTTGCGAGCTTCCTTGTCCAGACGCGGGAGAGCCTTCTCGAGTGTCTGCATGTCTGCGATCACGAGCTCGGTCTCGATGACCTCGATATCGGAGGCCGGGTCGACCTTGCCGTCGACGTGAATGACGTCGTCGTCGGCGAAAACGCGCACTACCTGGCAGATTGCGTCAGCTTCACGAATGTTGGCGAGGAACTTGTTGCCAAGGCCTGCGCCCTCGGAGGCGCCCTTCACGATTCCGGCGATGTCGACGAACGACACGGTCGCGGGAAGGATGCGCTCGGAGCCGAAGATCTCGGCAAGCTTCTGCAGCCGCGGATCGGGCAGCTCGACCAGGCCGACGTTGGGTTCGATGGTCGCGAACGGGTAGTTCGCAGCCAACACGTCGTTGTTGGTCAGTGCATTGAAAAGGGTGGACTTGCCGACGTTGGGCAGTCCGACGATTCCGAGGGTAAGGCTCACGGTCTGTGGATTCTACGGCCTCGCGGCGACGCGACGGGTACTCGCCCCACCGTCACGTCGCCGCAGGTGATCAGTTGTAGTTGTAGTTGTCGACGGACGCCACGACCGCGACCAGGAAGATGACGTAGAACGCGATCAGCAGAATCCATCCGATGACGGCAATCAAGAGCGCGATCTGTCCGAGCTTCTTCACCCGCTCCGACGCGTACTGCGCGCCCTGGTGATCGCCCATCGCCCACTTCGGGTAGATATCGTGCAGATGATTGAACGCGGCAAACGCGACGGGCCAGAAGAAGATGATCGCGGCGACGGCCCAGCCTGCATTCGATTTCGGCGGACCGTATTGAGGCTGCGCGTAGGACTGCGGGGCGGCGTACTGCTGCGGCGTGCCGTACTGCTGACCTGACGGATACTGCTCGGTCGGGTACTGCTGATACTGCTGACCGGCGTTGCCCGATTGGTCGTAACTCGGTGTCTCGCCGTAAGTCGGTTTAGGTTCCTGCGGTTCGGTCATCAATCCCCCAAAGATTCGGTTTCGGTTCTCTACTGCAGAACCTAATGGAAGCGCGCGTCGCTGTGTCGTGGTGAGCGCCTACGCTCTCGAAGTGACTCGGATGCTGATTGTGCTCGCCATATGGATTGTCGGACTCGGAACGGCGACGCTCGCGAGCGTCGTCTCGCCGGGATGGTGGGTGATCGCGGTTGTCGCGCTCGCTGTGGCAATGGTGGGCACCTACGACCTGAGTCAACGGCGGCACAGCATTCTGCGCAACTATCCCGTCATCGGACACGCCCGCTTTCTGCTCGAAAAGATTCGACCGGAGATTCAGCAGTACTTCGTCGAATCATCCACCGATGGAACGCCATTCGATCGCGAGACACGCGATCTGGTCTACGAACGCGCCAAAGGCACTCTGGCCGAGGAACCGTTCGGGACCGAGCGCGACGTCAATGCAATCGGCTACGAGTTCATGACACATTCGATCCGGGCCCGCAAGGCCCCCGACACTATTCCGCGAGTGCGTCTCGGCGGACGCGATTGCACCAAACCGTACGACATCGCTCTTCTGAACGTCTCCGCGATGAGCTTCGGGTCGTTGTCCGCCAACGCAATCGAGGCACTCAACGCCGGCGCCGCGAAGGGCGGATTTGCCCACGACACCGGCGAAGGAGCCATCAGTCCGTATCACCGCAAACACGGCGGCGATCTGATCTGGGAAATCGCGTCGGGATACTTCGGGTGCCGAACCGCTGACGGGCAATTTGATCCGGACCGCTTTGCCGAGCGTGCGGCTCTTGACCAGGTGAAGGCCATCTCGATCAAGCTCTCGCAAGGCGCCAAGCCCGGATTGGGTGGGGTACTTCCCGGAGTCAAGGTCACCCCCGAAATCGCCGACACCCGAGGCGTTCCCGTCGGCCAGACCGTCATATCGCCGCCTGCGCACACCACATTCAGCACCCCTGTCGAACTGGTCGACTTCGTTCACACTCTGCGGACATTGTCCGGCGGCAAGCCGGTCGGACTGAAACTCTGCGTGGGCTCGCGTCGTGAGTTCCTCGGCATCTGCAAGGCGATGATCGAGCGCGGCGTCACGCCCGACTTCATCATCGTCGACGGTTCCGAGGGCGGAACCGGAGCAGGTCCGGTCGAGTTCGAGGACCACATGGGTATGCCGCTGACCGAGGGATTGATGTTGGTCCACAATGCGTTGGTGGGGACGGGATTACGGGGTCTCGTGAAGGTCGGCGCGTCCGGCAAGGTTGCCAGCGGCTCCGACATCGTCAAACGCATCATTCAGGGAGCCGATTTCACGATGGCCGCCCGCGCCATGATGTTTGCCGTTGGCTGTATTCAGGCCCAGATGTGCCACACCAACCGCTGTCCCGTCGGCGTTGCGACTCAAGACCCGGCCCGCACCCGCGCCCTCGACATCCCCGACAAGAGCGAACGCGTGTATCGATTCCAGAAGGCAACCGTCGCAAGCGCGCAACAGATGATCGCGTCGATGGGTATCGACTCCTTCGATCAGCTGGAACCGGCGATGCTCAACCGCCGGATCGACGGCCTCACAACCCGGACGTATGCCGATCTCTTCGACTGGCTCATGCCCGGCGAACTCCTCGACTCGCCGCCACAAAGCTGGCTCACCGACTGGATCGACGCCGACGCCCATCGATTCTGAAATACCGGCCAGGTGCCGCGCGGATTCACTCTTCTAGTCCTACAGTGACAGATGGCCCGCTGTGACGGCGGCCACATCTGCACTAGTGGACGGAGTTCGACGATGAGCCTGACGACGGCGCCGGAACCGAATGTCGAGTACCTGAAAACAGACCCTGACCTGCCACCCGTCGGCGTGGTGGACCGCACCCCCATCTCACCGACTGCGCGCTTCGTGTTCCTGGTCATCGGACTGGTAGGCGGCCTCGCCTGGTACATGATCGCGATAGTGCGAAACGAACACATCAGCGCCGTCTGGTTCGTGTTGGCCGCAATCTGCACCTACCTGATCGCCTATCGGTTCTACGCGCGGTTGATCGAACGCAAAATCGTCAAACCACGCGACGACGTCGCCACCCCTGCCGAAATCATGGAAAACGGCGCGGACTACATGCCGACGGATCGACGGGTTCTCTTCGGTCACCACTTCGCAGCCATCGCGGGCGCCGGCCCACTGGTCGGTCCGGTCCTGGCCGCGCAAATGGGTTATCTGCCAGGCACTCTGTGGATCATCATCGGAGTCGTCTTTGCCGGTGCCGTACAGGATTTCCTGGTTCTGTGGATCTCGTCCAAACGACGCGGCCGCAGCCTCGGTCAGATGGCTCGTGAAGAACTCGGCCTCGTCGGCGGCGTCGCGGCACTGATCGGCGTTTTTGTCATCATGATCATCCTCATCGCCGTTCTCGGACTTGTGGTTGTCAACGCGCTCGCCGAAAGTCCCTGGGGCGTCTTCTCTATCGCGATGACCATCCCCATCGCACTGTTCATGGGCGTCTACCTGCGTTACCTTCGCCCCGGCAAGGTCTCCGAGGTGTCGCTGATCGGCGTGGTCCTGCTGCTGCTGGCCATCGTCTCCGGCGGCTGGGTCGCCGATACCGGTTGGGGCGCAGACTGGTTCACGCTGTCCAAGGTCACCATCGCGTGGCTGATGATCGCGTACGGATTTGCCGCCTCCGTCCTGCCCGTGTGGCTTCTCCTCGCACCCCGCGACTACCTGTCGACGTTCATGAAGGTCGGCACAATTGCCCTGCTGGCCATCGGAATTCTGGTTGCGCGACCAGCACTGAACATGCCTGCCGTTACGCCCTTCGCTTCCAACGGAGAGGGCCCTGCCTTTGCCGGCGCGCTGTTCCCGTTCCTGTTCATCACCATCGCCTGCGGCGCACTCTCGGGGTTCCACGCACTGATCGCGTCGGGAACCACACCGAAGCTGCTGGAGAAGGAAAGCCAGACCAGGATGATCGGCTACGGCGGCATGCTGACCGAATCGTTTGTCGCCATCATGGCCCTGGTTACCGCCTGCATCCTCGATCAGCACCTGTACTTCGCGCTCAACGCTCCCGCCGCACTGACCGGCGGAACACCGGAAACCGCAGCAGAATACGTCAACAACCTGCCCCTCGGAATCGCTCCCATCTCCCCCGACGTCCTGTCTCAGGCAGCTGAGGCCGTCGGAGAAGAATCGATCATCTCGAGAACGGGCGGCGCTCCGACGCTGGCGTTCGGCATGTCCGAAGTCCTCAGCGACGTGTTCGGTGGTGACTCACTGAAATCGTTCTGGTATCACTTCGCGATCATGTTCGAGGCGCTCTTCATTCTCACGACCATCGACGCCGGCACCCGAGTTGCGCGGTTCATGCTCTCGGACTCACTGGGTAACTTCGGCGGTCCCGCAAAGAAGTTCAAGGATCCGTCGTGGCGCATCGGTGCGTGGCTCTGCTCCCTGATCGTTGTTGCGGCCTGGGGCGCAATCCTGCTGATGGGCGTCACCGATCCACTCGGCGGCATCAACACGCTCTTCCCCCTGTTCGGAATCGCCAATCAGCTACTCGCAGCCATCGCACTGACAGTGGTCATGACGATCGTGATGAAAAAGGGACTGTTCAAGTGGGCCTGGATCCCCGGAGTTCCGTTGGTATGGGACTTGATCGTCACCATGACGGCGTCGTGGCAGAAGATCTTCTCCGACAATCCGGCAATCGGATACTGGGCTCAGCACAACGTGTTCAAGGACGCAAAAGCCGCCGGCGAGACGTCGCACGGCTCCGCGAAGACTCCCGAAGCAATCGACGCCGTCATTCGCAACACGTTCATTCAGGGCACGTTGTCGATCATCTTCGCGTCACTCGTCATCGTCGTGGTTATTGCCGGAATCATCGTGTGCATCAAGGCAATCAGGGCCGGCGGCCTACCCACTACCGAATCCCCCGAGGAGCCGTCGAAGATCTTCGGCCCCGCGAGCTTCATCCCGACACCGGCAGAAAAGGAAGTTCAGAAGGAATGGGACGAGCTCATCAAGGCCGGTAAAGTTCGCGCACCCGGCGCCGCACATGCGGGTGGGCACTGATCATGACTGCACACGTCGCAACAACCCTGCGCGGCATCCTGTGGTGGATCCGTTCGGTGATGGGCGATCTGGACTACGCCCGGTACGTCGAACACACACGGCGGAACCACGCCGATGCGCCGCTTCTGAGCGAGCGCGAGTTCTGGCGTCGACGTCACGCAGCAGCGGACAGCAATCCTGGTGCCCGCTGCTGCTGACTGACGATCAGGGGCAGGCTGCCTTGGCCAGAGAGAAAATGTGGTCGGCCTGCTCCTGAGTCGGAACAGTTCCGTTGTTTTCCGCCAGAGTGATGATCTCTGCCTTCACTTCTGCCTCGTCGGTGCCCTTGGCGACTTCGTCACACGTTGTCGTCAGGATCTTCTCGATGTCCGCGTCATCACGATCAGCCGCCAACGGCGCGTACGCACCGCGGAACGTTGCCACGAACAGGGCAGATTTTCCCTGATCGATGGCATTGCCCGCTGACTCTTTTGCAGTCTCGAAAGCCTGCTGCCCACTGGTGATCGCGCTGTTGACCTTGTCCTGTGCATCGTTCGTCTGTTCCTCACTGCACGCGGTGAGACCCAGAACGACGATTGTTGCTGCCACAACTGCTGCTGCAATTCTCATAACGGAAATGGTAGCCGCGCACCGTCGCCGCCAGATACCGATCAACCGTTAGCGTCGCGCGTACTGCACCAAATCGGACAGCGTTACGATCAGGCAAGCGGAACCACGTCAATTACATCGGCGGGGAGAACCCCACGCCGACCGAAAGGACGATCAGTGAGCGAGCAAGGCAACGAGGTAGCTGGGCCGGCTCCCGCGCGTACACGCGACCGCGGCGAGATCATCGGACAGGGCGGCCTGTGGCTCGCCAAATGGTCATTGGTCTTGGCATCCATTTCGATCGGCGCATTGATTTTCGGCTGGCTCGTCGAAAAGCTGTGGGTAATCGTGCTGCCCGTGGCTCTGGCGATTGTCCTTGCGACTGTCATGTGGCCGCCAACTCGCGAAATGGTCAAACGCGGATTACCGCCGGCAGCGGCCGCCGGCATCACCCTGCTGCTGTCGATCGGAGTGCTCGCCGGTGTGATCGCCGGGATCATCCCGTCGGTAGTCGGGCAGGCCCCTGAACTCGCGAACAAGACAACCGAGGGCATCAACCAAGTTCAGGACTGGCTCCAAGGACCGCCGCTGAACTTGCAAGACGATCAGATCGACAACGCCATCCATTCAGTTGTCGCCAAGGTCCAGGAAAGTGGAACCGCTATCGCCTCAGGCGTTTTCAGTGGCGTGAGTACCGCTGGTTCCCTTCTCGTCACCCTGGGCCTCGTTCTGGTCCTGTCGTTCTTCTTCATCAAGGACGGCCCGCGGTTCATCCCGTGGCTCCATGCGGTGGGCGGCGGAAAGGCCGGACGGCACCTCGAAGAAGTTCTGACGCGCATGTGGGACACCCTTGGTGGATTCATCCGCACCCAGGCTCTGGTGAGTCTGATCGACGCAGTGTTCATCGGCGCCGGACTGTTGATCCTCGGCGTCCCTCTGGCACCCGTGCTCGCGATTCTCACCTTCATCGGCGGCTTCATTCCGATTGTGGGCGCATTTGTTGCCGGCGCCCTTGCGGTGTTGGTTGCGTTGGTAGCCAACGGCCTGACCACGGCGATCATCGTGTTGATCATCATCCTGCTGGTGCAGCAAATCGAAGGAAACGTCCTTCAGCCTGTCCTGCAAAGCAAGTCGATGAAGCTCCATGCCGTTATCGTGCTTCTCGCCGTCGCGGCGGGTAGCTCCCTCTACGGAATCATCGGCGCATTCCTCGCAGTCCCCGTGGCCGCTGTCGCCGCCGTCGTCATCCGCTACATCGGCGAGCAGATCGACGAACGCGCAACCGACAACGAACCTATGCCGAAGGGCGACGCGGCCGATCTGGTCGAACAGTCCGAGAACGGCGCAAACACCGCCGGAGACCAGAAGGCCTGATCAGCCGGCAATCAGTTCCACCGAGGAGCCTGCACGTCCCCGAATGACGTGCAGGCGACTCGGGATTCGCTGTCGCATTTCGTCGACGTGACTGACTATCCCGACAACACGTCCACCGTCGCGAAGTTCGTCCAGAACACCCATCACCGAGTCGAGTGTGTCTGCATCGAGCGTTCCGAATCCCTCGTCGATGAACATGGTGTCCAGCACAACGCCACCGGATTCAGCCGCGACAACATCGGCAAGCCCCAATGCCAAAGACAGCGACGCCAAGAAGGACTCACCGCCCGACAGCGTTTTTGCCGACCGCACGACGCCCGTGAAATCGTCACGGATATCAAGCCCGAGCCCACCGCGGCGACCACGGGATCCGGCTTCGTCACTGTGAACGAATTCGTATCGTCCACCGGACATTCGACGCAGGCGAACCGACGCGGACAGTGCAACTTCCTCGAGTCGCGACGCCAACACATACGACCGCAATGACATCTTGCGGTTGTTCTGCCCCTTGCCCGCGATCACGTCTGCCAGCGCCGCCAACTCGTCGTGGCGCGCACGCTGCGGCGCGATTGCCTCGTAGGCTTTCTCGAGCTGGCCGTTGAGCCGCTCGAGGTCCGAAACCCGATTCTCGGCCAAGGACGCCGCTGCCACAGCCTCGTTGACCGCCGCCGCACATTCACGCGAAACCAGCGCCGGTCCATCCACGTCCACAGTCGCAACATCAGCCGTAGCAGCAACCTCCGGATCGTCGAGAACTGACCTCGCGGCTACTCTGCGATCACGTGCCCGGGCAACCTCAGCCTCTAGAGCCGCGATGCGTGCCGGCGTCCGAACAGCTGCCAGCGCGGCCGGAGCCGACTCGAAACCAGCGGAGCGTGCCGCATCCACCAGTTTTGCCGACAACTCGACAGCTCGAGCTCGAGCTCGGGCCGCGTCGTCGCGGGCTTCCGAAGCCGTCACAGCTGCGTTTGCCCAGGTCTCGAACCGGGCCCGCCTGGCGGAGATGCTCGAATCCTCGCCCGCTGCCGAGACAATCGCGGCGCGAATCTCCTGCGCTCGCAGCGTCAGAGCAGAGATACGCTCGATGACTGTGGCCGCTTCCGTGGCCAACGCTGAGGACTCCTGCTCGAGTGTGTTGTCGCGGCCGCTGAGTTCCGCTGCCTTTGCAGCCAAATCGGCTGCCCGACGCGCCATGGATGTTGCACTCTCGAGCGCCGCTTGTGCCCGCTCTCGCACTGCCTCGAGTTCCGTGACATCACCGTCGCCGCCGCGGGCGATCAAACGCTCGATCTCCAACGCCAGAGCGCTCTCCTGCTCGAGAACGACCGTCAAAGCACCTTCTGCGGCGCGTTCGAGAACTACCGCTTTCTCCACGTCCACCTCGGTCACGGTGTCGGTTCCGGGCTGCGCAAGTGCGGGATGCTCCGGAGAACCACACACCTGGCACGCGTCACCCGGTTTCAGTGAACCGGCCAGTTCCGCCGCCATTCCCTCGATACGCGTTTGCACGCGATCAAGCCAGCGACCGCGCGCCGCTTGATGGGCGTCCCGCGCATCAAGCACTGTGCCGCGCATTGCCTCGGCCCTTGCCCGCACACCAACGATGTCGCGCGCAGCCGAAGCACTGTCCGCCGCCGCTGCATAGGCAGCTCGAAGGCCCGGCAACGACGCTTCGCAGCGCTGCGCATCGGCGAGTTCCGATGCGGCAGAGCTCAATTGTTCCGGCAGCTGCGCGCGCTGGCGGGCGATATCCTCGGTGCGGGCGATCATCTTGGCGTGCCGCGCCGACAGTGTGCCGATCTCCGACTCCGCCGCATCCGCGATCCGCGCCTGCTCTGCCACCGAATCCAGTCGCACGATCTCGTCTCGCCAGTCTCGGACCTGGGCCAAGACCTCGCCGCGCTCACCGTCTCGCGCCGGCCACCCTCCCCCACCGAAGATGTCGGGACCGCCGTGCTCGGAGTAGAGCGTCACCGCCTTCTCAGCCTGTGCGAGTGCCGACGCCATTGCCCGTTGCGCCGAATCCGAATCCTGAGAGATTACCGAAACCGGTTGCGCCCGTGTGGCTGTAGCCAACTCGTCTGCAATGACCGCCAGGTCTGCCGACCCCTCGTCCAGTGCAATGATCTCTGCGCGCGCACGGTCTCGACGGCGCACCAAATCCGCAGTACGCTCGGCAACCCCGAGAATTCGGTTTGCCTCCGCTGCAGCAGCTTTGGACTTCTCGAGTACTCCGTTTGCCAGATCGCGGCCGTCTTGCGCCTCCGCGAGCAACTTGCGCGACCATTCGAGCGGATGCGCTTCCGCTCCCACTTCCAAACCCGCCGCAGTCTCGACGCGCGCAAGTAAGACCTGCACGGCCTGCTCTTTGTCGGCGAGAGCGCTGGCACTGGCTTTCTTCTTCTCGTCGAACCACGCCTCGACCGACACAAATTTCTTGGTGTCGAACAGTCGCTCGAGCAGCTTGCCGCGCTCCTCGTTCTCGGCGCGAAGGAATTTGGCGAACTCACCCTGCGGTAGCAGAACAACCTGGAAGAACTGATCGGCGCTCATTCCCATCAGTCGGTTGATCTCGTCGCCGATATCCGGAATTCGCGAGAGGTTCTCGCCGCGGCCGTCGAGCCACGTCAGAGTTGCCTTGGCGTTCTCGACGATCGAACCGGATCCACGTTTTTTCGGACGCGAAAACTCGGGACTACGAACAAGTTTGAGGCGTCGACCGCTGATGGTCGCTTCGAGCGTCACCTGCGGTACGGACCCGACCGGAGCATGATCGGACAGCAACCGCTTGCCCTCGTTTCGAGCACCGGGCACGCGGCCGTACAACGCAAAGGCAACGGCGTCGAGGACAGTGGTTTTGCCCGCGCCGGTATCACCGTGCAACAGGAAAAGTCCGTCGGCCCCCAGCCTGTCGAAATCGACCGTGACGGCGTCAGCGAACGGGCCGAAGGCCCTGACCTCGAGCGTATGAAGTCTCACGCGCTCACGCCCAGTTCAGCTGTGGCTTCGTCGGCTCGATCAGCCGAACCGAGTGCAGCTTTCATCAGAGAGATTTCGCCCTCGGTAGGCTCGCTGCGGACCGCGGAAACAAACCCCCGGGCGATTTCGATATCGTCTCGACCACGCACTGCGTCGCGGTATTTGAGTTCCGAATTACCTTCTGGCCGCTGCCATTCGAGATGGACGGCAAACGGGAACCTCGTGTGCAACGCGCGCATCGCATCGATCGGGCGAACCGGATCGGTAAGCAGCGCCGAGACGTAACAATCCTCGGCATCGTCGTAATCCGACGAGCTCAGCAACACCTCGAGGGTGCCCGTCAACTGTCGCAATCCCCGAACAATCGGAAGATCGAGACGCGACGTCGAGACGAGGCCGCTGCCGTCGAGTTCAACCAACAACGCCGCTTTCCTATGGCTGCGCTCACCGAACGAGTACGGCAAAGGCGAACCTGAATACCAGACCCGCTCCGACAACATCTGCGGCGAATGGAGATGCCCCAGCGCGACGTAATCGACACCGTCGAACTCCGCTGCCGACACCGTCTCGACGCCACCCACAGAAATGGAACGCTCCTCACCCGTCGCCTCGCCGCCGACTACAAAGGCATGTGCCAAAAGCACCGACCGGGTTTTCGGGTCACTCTCTTGCCGACCCGTCAGGTCTGCCCGCACCCGGGCCATAGCCGCCCCGAGAACGTCCGAGTGGCTACGCGCACGAGGAACATCCAACTCGACTCTCGTGATCTCCGGTTCGAGGTACGGGATTCCGTAGAACACCACGGGACCGAACTCGTCCTCGACCACAACCGGTGAATCGACCTGACCAACTCGAGTGATCAGATGCAGCCCGCCGGCCGCGGCAAACGACGCACCGGCACCCAAGCGCACGGCCGAATCATGATTGCCGGACGTGGCGACGATGATCGCCCCGGCATCACGTATGGCCTCGAACCCTCGATTACACACCGTGACCGCATCGGAACTGGGAATGGAGCGATCGTAGATATCCCCCGGAACAACCACGACGTCCACGCCGTGTTCACGGACCAGAGCCGCAATGGTGTTCAACACACTCGCCTGATCGGCCAACAAGTCCACACCATGGAAAGTGCGACCTATGTGCCAATCGGACGTGTGCAGGATCTTCATTCCCATGACGGTAGAGGACCCCACCGACAGATAAACCCGAAGCCACGACCGGCACAAACACTGCTCACACCGAGAAAGCGGCTAATGTCAATGTGTGTCTGCAACCCAACGTGCTCGCTCCGGGGTACCGCTGGACAAACGATCTCTGGTCGTCACAGTCCCCGGCCTGCCCTGGTGGGGAGTCATTCTGCTCGCTGCCGGAGTCACTTCGATCGGTGTCCTGATCGATGCATCCGGCGGTGGCGGCGAGCTGACCTCCGTCTTCTCGACGTTCTACTTCCTCGGTTGCCTGTTCGCCGTGGTTGCCGCCGCAAACAAGTCACTGTTCACGGCGATGGCGCAGCCCCCACTCCTGCTTCTGGTCGCGGTACCGGTTGCTCAGACCCTGATCGGCAAGGAAAACAGCACTTCACTCCGCGACATTGCCATCAACATCGCATACCCGCTGGTAGACCGCTTTCCCGTCATGCTGGCTACCAGCATCGTGGTCCTGATTATCGGCTGCCTGCGTTACTTCCTGCTGCAGCAGCGTCCGACGGGTCCGGTTCGATCCACTCGAACCCGGCGCGACACGCCGCCGGCCAAGAGCTCACGTAGTACGGGCGACGATTCTGCGCAACGTCGTCGCCGTCGGCCGGAACCGAGCCGACCGGATGCCGCAGAGGCAACCGACCTGATCCCGCCGCAACCCCGGCGACGCGACGTCGAGCGCCCGGCGTACAGCGAACGTCCCGTCTACAACGAGCGGCCGTCGTACCGCCCGGCTGCCGCGCCTGATCGCACACCACCGCGTCGTAGCTCCGCTCCCGTCGACCACGATCGCTACCAACCGCCGCGACGCAACCAACCGGTCAGCGAGCGGAGCGACTCCCCTTCGTACGAGCGCCGCGAGTACCCGTCGTATGGAGAGCGTCGTACCACTGAAGCCGGTCGCCCCTCCGAAGAACGCATGGAACCGTTCTTTGCCTCAGGTGGGGCCGACGACGTGCCGCTCCCCCCGCGTCGGCGCCCAGCGGGCGCGGACCTGCCGGCCTACCCGGCTCCGCGCGTGCGTTACCGCGACCGCGACGAAACGCCGACCTGACGCACTTGTACCAAACGAAAAACCCCGAACCTGTGTGTGCTGGTTCGGGGTTTTTCGTAGCGACTACTAGGTGCGAGCTGCTCGCAGCTCGCGCGGGAGCGCAAACACCAGCGTCTCGTTGGCTGTGGTCACCGACTGCACATCCTTGAAACCATGATCTGCCAGCAGGTCGATCACTCCGCGAACCAGCACCTCCGGGACGGAAGCGCCGGACGTGATTCCGACCGTCTCGACGCCCTCGAGCCAGCTCAGATCAACTTCACGGGCATAGTCGACCAGGTACGACGCCCGGGCGCCCGCACCGAGTGCGACCTCGACCAACCGAACCGAGTTCGAGGAGTTGCGCGAGCCGACCACGATCACCAGATCGCATTCGGGCGCCATGGCCTTGACCGCGACCTGACGGTTCTGCGTCGCGTAGCAGATGTCGTCGGACGGCGGATCCTGCAGATTCGGGAAGCGATCTCGCAGACGAGCGACAGTCTGCATCGTCTCGTCGACGCTCAACGTGGTCTGCGACAGCCAGATCACTTTGTTCTCGTCGCGGACAGTGACCGCATCCACAGAGTCGGGGCCGTCGACGATCGTGACGTGGTTGGGTGCCTCACCTGCGGTGCCTTCGACTTCCTCATGGCCTTCGTGGCCGATGAGCAGGATGTCGTAGTCGTCTCGTGCAAACCGCTTTGCTTCCTGGTGCACCTTGGTGACCAGTGGGCACGTCGCGTCGATGGTGCGCAGATTGCGTTCGGCAGCCGATTCGTGGACGGCCGGTGAGACGCCGTGCGCGGAGAAGACCAGAAGGGAACCCTCGGGAACCTCGTCGGTTTCGTCGACGAAGATCACTCCCTGATCTTCCAACGTCTCGACGACGTGACGGTTGTGAACAATTTCCTTGCGCACGTAGATGGGCGCGCCATGCTTTTCCAGCGCCTTTTCGACGGTCTCCACCGCCCGGTCGACGCCGGCGCAGTAGCCGCGTGGCTCAGCGAGAAGTACCCGCTTGCCTGTGCCCTTGCGAATGGACGCCGAATCCGCGGAGTGCGCGATACCGAGATTGAGAGGAACAGCCGAAGACATGGCACCAGCCTACTGGCAGCTTCCTTGTGCAACACTTCGGCGAAGGTCTACCTCCGCGCTAGCGCCGAGTCGGCTACCGATTGTCGGTGCTTTACGGCAAGCTGTTGGAATGATTCGACCCCCGTTCGTGGCACGTGTGGCTGCAGGACTCGCCGTCACCGCGTTGGAAGAAGCCAAGAAGCTTCCGGAAACCGCAGTCGCCCTGCCCATGACCGCCGTCAGTCAGATGCTCCAGACGAGCATGCGGCTACAGCAGTCCATCACGTCGCTCGCAATCAAGGGCGATCAGGCGTTTGCGCTGCTCAGCTGGTCCGGCGACGACGAGCAGCCGGAGTGGGCCGTTTTCGACGAGGACGTGAAGCCGTCGTCGCCGAAGACTCGGGAGAGCCCGACCAACGCCGGACGGTTCGCTCTCTACTCGGTCGATCCCACAGCTGATACCGCGCCCCAACCGGACGCGGAGGCTGATCTCGACAGTGATACCGATAACACTGCGGCGTCGGAACCGCCCATTGTTGCCGAACTGGACTACGCCAACCTCACGCTCGCGGAGCTGCGTGCCCGCATCAAGTCGTTGAGCGTCGAGAACCTGACGACGCTGCTCGACTACGAGAACGCAACTCGTTCGCGCGCGCCGTACGTCACCATGTTGACCAACCGCATCACCACAGCCAAGGCAAAGTGACTTCCGCCCAGCGTCCGCCCGCACAGCAACGCCCGACAGGTTCGGGTGCCAGCTCCCCCGAACAACCGTGGCCGGTTCGTACCGTCTCGGCCAAGGTCGCAGGATGGATCGACCGTCTCGGCAGCATTTGGGTCGAGGGCCAGATCACCCAGATCAATGCGCGCCCCGGCACCCGGACGGCGTTTCTGGTTCTTCGTGATCCGTCGGCCGACATGTCGTTGTCCGTGACGTGCTCACCGCAACTACTGCACAACTCTCCCGTCCCGTTGACGGAAGGTTCTCGGGTAGTGATGTTCGGGAAGCTCTCGTTCTACACCGGACGCGGCACCGTCTCGCTGCGCGTAACCGAGATCCGGGCCGTCGGCATCGGTGAACTGCTCGCGCGCATCGAACGACTACGCGCACTGCTTGCCGCCGAGGGGCTGTTCGATCCCCGGCTCAAGCGTCCGTTGCCGTTCCTGCCCGGGACAATCGGGCTGATCACCGGACGAGCCAGTGCTGCCGAGAAGGACGTCGTGTCCGTCGCCCATCGTCGCTGGCCCGCTGTCGCAATTGCAGTGCGCAACACCGCAGTTCAAGGTCCGACAGCCGTGCCTCAGATCATCGAAGCCCTGAAGGATCTCGACGCGAACCCCGAAGTCGATGTCATCATCCTCGCGCGCGGCGGCGGAAGCGTCGAAGATCTGCTTCCGTTCTCCGACGAAGCGTTGTGCCGGGCCATCGTCGCCTGTACGACGCCTGTCGTCAGCGCAATCGGCCACGAACCCGACAGTCCGTTGAGCGACCACGTCGCCGACCTTCGCGCCGCCACCCCTACCGATGCTGCCAAGCGGGTAGTTCCCGATGCCGTTGCGGAAGCAGCGCTGGTCTCCGAACTCCGTGATCGCAGTGCCGCAGCGCTACGCAGCTGGGTCAAGCGCGAATCGCACCTCATCGAGCAACTGCGCACCCGCCCCGTGATGGCGTCGCCGCTACTGGCCATCGACCGTCGGGCCGAGGAAATCGAACGACTGCAAGCCGCAGGCCGACGCGATGTCACCAGGCTGATCGACTCCGAATCACGAACCGTCGAGCACTTGCGGGCACGCCTGACAACTCTTGGTCCGGCAGCCACACTGGCCCGGGGCTATGCCGTGGTGCAGCGCATCATCGCCGACGGAGATCCGGAAGTGCTGCGCTCGGTCGAGGATGCGCCGCCCGGCACTCAGATACGAGTTCGACTTGCAGACGGCGCTGTTCGCGCCGCAGTAATGGGAAGAGAAAAATGAGCAACGCCGAGAACAACCCCGCAGACGTCGACATCAGCGAACTCGGGTACGAAGCTGCCCGCGACGAACTGGTGGGCGTCGTGAAGATCCTCGAGCAGGGCGGTCTGGACCTCGACGCCTCGTTGGCCCTGTGGGAGCGTGGCGAAGCGCTCGCCAAGCGCTGTGAGGAGCACCTGGCGGGCGCTAGGGCTCGTGTGGAGACGGCACTGTCCGGGTCGGACGAGTAGAGGCTGTCCGGGTCGGACGAGTAGACCGGCTGGTCTAGGGAACGATCGGCTCGGCCTGGCCGGCGTTGCGCGCCAAGGTCGTGAAGTCCTCGGCCGGAGCGGCGCCGGTGATCAGGAGACGAACTCCGTCGACGTCGGTAACCCAGATCGATTCGACGCCCTCGCCGCCGAAGACGTTCCAGGTATGGCCGTCGATGTCCTCGACACCCGTCGCGAAACGCTGTCCGCCTGCTACGTAGGACACCAGGGGGAATTCTTCGGCATTGCTCTGCGTCAGCTGAATGTAGCTACCGTTGGTCGTGATGAATCCCACAGTGCTGGAATCGCCGCCGCCGTCGCCGGTGATCACTTTCCGACTACCCGAGTTCGGGGTCCAGCCCTCGGGAACTACAGGTTTGCGGATCGGGAAACCCAGTTCCTTGGCGTCGTAGTTCAGCGCTGCGTCGATGTCGACGCTCGGGATCGGTCCCTGAGTGGGGCCTCCCGGGCTGAACGTGCACTGGCTGGCGATGCCCGCGATGATGATGCAAAACAGCACCAGCGGTACGAGAGACCAGACCATGTCTTTGTTGTCTTCGAGAATGCGGGGTTTCTTCGATGCCACACTCCCAGTATCCAGGTACCGGCCGCTTGTAACGATTCCCGGTACCCCTAAGCGTGACAAATCACCACGCCCCTGACCCAGCAGCGCACACAGTGGCTCCCATCTGGGACAATCAGGCCTGTAGAAACCACTTGCGTCGACACACCCCGTCGACCGCGACCGCGCCAGGAGGCACCGCACATGACGGCCAGCAGCATTCATCGTGAGACCCCGGACCGTAACCTTGCTCTCGAATTGGTCCGAGTCACCGAAGCCGGCGCGATGGCTGCAGGTCGCTGGGTAGGACGCGGCGACAAGGAAGGCGGCGACGGAGCTGCCGTCGACGCGATGCGTCAGCTCGTTTCTTCGGTGTCCATGCGCGGCATCGTTGTGATCGGCGAAGGCGAGAAGGACGAAGCGCCGATGCTGTTCAACGGCGAAGAGGTCGGCAACGGCGACGGCCCGGACTGCGACTTCGCTGTCGATCCGGTTGACGGAACCACGCTGATGTCCAAGGGCATGCCCAACGCCATCTCGGTGTTGGCTGTTGCCGAGCGCGGCGCGATGTTCGATCCGTCTGCTGTGTTCTACATGGAGAAGATCGCTGTCGGACCGGACGCTGCAGATGTCATCGACATCAGCGCGCCGATCGCCGAGAACATCAAGCGCGTCGCCAAGGTCAAGAAGGCGTCGGTCTCCGACATCACGATCTGCATCCTGGACCGTCCTCGCCACAACCAGCTGATCCAGGACGTTCGCGACACGGGCGCTCGGATCCGCCTGATCTCCGACGGTGACGTTGCCGGCGCTATCGCCGCAGCGCGTCCGGAGTCCGGCACCGACATGCTCGTCGGCATCGGCGGCACCCCTGAGGGCATCATCGCCGCTGCGGCCATGCGCTGCATGGGCGGATCGTTGCAGGGCAAGCTGGCTCCCACCGACGACGAAGAGCGTCAGAAGGCCATCGACGCCGGTCACGATCTCGATCGCATCCTGACCACCGAAGATCTGGTCTCGGGCGAGAACGTCTTCTTCTGCGCCACCGGCGTCACCGACGGTGACCTGCTGCGCGGTGTCCGCTACTACGGCGGCGGCGCCAGTACGCAGTCCATCGTGATGCGCAGCAAGTCCGGCACCGTCCGCATGATCGACGCGTACCACCGCCTCGAGAAGCTCCGCGAGTACAGCTCGGTGGACTTCGACGGCGAAGAGGGCGCGGTTCCGCCGACGTTCTGACAGGCTCCGCCCTGTGCGCCTTTCTGGTAGTCACCGCTACCAAAAAGGCGCACAGGGGCCGAAGGCCCCTACTCTGGAACCATGACGGAAAGCAACGAACAGCAGTTCCGGATCGAACACGACACCATGGGTGAAGTTCGGGTGCCCATCGACGCACTGTGGCGAGCGCAAACCCAACGCGCAGTCGAGAATTTCCCGATCAGCGGCCGACCTCTCGAGCGCACCCAGATTCGTGCGATGGGCCTTCTCAAAGCCGCGTGTGCGCAGGTCAACAAAGATCTTGGCCTGCTCGACGCGGACAAGGCCGATGCCATCATCTCGGCAGCCAATGAAATCGCCGACGGCAAGCACGACGAGCAGTTCCCCATCGATGTCTTTCAGACCGGCTCCGGCACCAGTTCCAACATGAATGCCAACGAGGTCATCGCGTCGATCTCACAGGCCAACGACGTGGATGTGCATCCGAACGATCACGTCAACATGTCACAGTCCTCCAACGACACCTTCCCGACGGCCACGCACGTCGCAGCGACGGAAGCCGCCGTCACGGATCTTGTTCCTGCTCTGGAGCATTTGCACGCTGCACTCGCCGCGAAGTCCGCGGAGTGGAAGTCCGTCGTCAAGTCCGGACGCACCCACCTGATGGACGCAGTTCCGGTGACCCTCGGCCAGGAGTTCGGCGGTTACGCCCGCCAGATCGAGGCAGGCATCGAACGAATCAAGGCAACGCTCCCCCGACTCGGCGAACTACCGATCGGCGGCACCGCAGTAGGTACCGGACTCAACGCGCCGGACGGATTCGGGCCCAAAGTTGTTGCAGAACTGGTCAAGTCGACAGGCGTCGACGCATTGACCCCGGCAAAGAACAGCTTCGAGGCGCAGGCTGCCCGTGACGGACTGGTGGAAGCGTCAGGTGCCCTGCGCACCATCGCGGTCTCACTGACGAAGATCGCCAACGATATTCGCTGGATGGGTTCGGGACCGTTGACGGGCCTCGGCGAGATAGCGCTCCCCGACTTGCAGCCGGGTAGCTCGATCATGCCGGGCAAGGTCAATCCGGTTCTGCCGGAGGCTGTTACGCAGGTAGCCGCACAGGTGATCGGAAACGACGCAGCCATCGCGTGGGGCGGCGCTGCCGGCGCTTTCGAACTCAACGTCTACATCCCGATGATGGCACGTAATCTACTCGAGTCATTCACGTTGCTGGCCAACGTTTCTCGATTGTTCGCGGACAAGTGTGTCAGCGGTTTGGTTGCGCACGAGGAACACCTCAAGACCCTCGCCGAGTCCTCGCCGTCCATCGTGACGCCACTCAACTCGGCTATCGGATACGAGGAAGCCGCGTCCGTTGCCAAGCAAGCATTGAAGGAGAAAAAGACGATTCGGCAGGTTGTGCTCGAGCGGGGACTGGTTCCGGACAAGCTCAGCGAAGCCGAGCTCGACAAGCGCCTCGACGTGCTCGCGATGGCGAAGGTCAAGGACTAACCCACCGGCCCCGCGGCGGTTCCGCATTCGGGAACCGCCGCGAGGCACAGGTCAGTCAGTCACTCCGCGACAGCCCGCCACTCGTCCGTGCGCTCGGGAGTTGCCTCCGCCAGCGCCTTCAACGTAGCGTCGCGACCAAAATCCTTGCCGTAGACCGGAGTTCCCGGCTGCTGACGCCACGAGTCTTCGATAGTGCCCGCATCGACGGGGTCGAAGCCGAGCTGATTGATCAGGTCGAAGACAACCTGCTTCTTCAGCTCGTCGTCACCGGCGATGGGGAGCGCGATGCGGCCGCTCGACCCTTCCGGTAGACCCTTCTCGAGCAGGTGCTTCCACCAGATTCCGTTAAATGCCTTGAAGACCGGAACTCCGAGGCGCTCTTGCACCCAATCGCTTTCTGCCTGACCGTCTTCGATTGCGGCGATCAATCCGTCTCGCTGCTGCGGGTAGTAGTTGTTGGTCTCGATCACCGGAGCGCCGTCGGCAGCGCCCGCGAGAATGCCGGCGGGAAGGTCCACGACGTTCTTCTGCGGGATGCTCACGATCACCAGGTCTGCACCTTCGGCGGCTTCGGTGTTCAGTACCGCTTTTGCACCGGTTTCCGCCTCGAGGTCTGCCAGAGTGTCGGGCGTCCGAGAGTTCGAGACGCGCACGTCGTGACCAAGCGCGGTCAGCCTGCGGGTAAGCGTTCCACCGATCTGACCAGCTCCGATAATTCCGATGCGCATATTCTTGTGCTCCTTCGTCGAGTGTCGCGACACTCCGCGACTGCTGCATGCCTCAACAACGGATCACCGCGGGCTAATTCCGCACCGGCACATTCAATTCGCACTGATTCAAATGCTTGCCTTGGGCCGCGTGGGGCGCGCTGTTCACAGCTCGGCACAAAAAGGCCATTTTCGGCCATCAATGCCCTCTGGCCTAAAATGGCCAGCAAAAATGGGCGTTTTGTGCCTCCCCGCCCGTTATCGTCACTGCGTGGTCACTAACCGTGGCCGCACCGCCCTCCCGGCGGAATCCGCCAGGAAAGGCACACCACGATGGCACCACTCGATCACCGTCACAGACCTCACCGAGGCAGACGACTGCGAGGGCTCACCGCTCTCATTGCCGCTGGAGCACTCGCCCTCGCCGCTGCGACCACTGCCGCGGCGGAAGGTGTGCCGGTCACCGATCCCGGCACAATCACAGGTTGGGGCTACGGGGTAGGGGGAAACAACGACAACGGGCAGCTCGACAACTTCCCGGCGGGAGGCGGTTACACCGCCATCGCGGCCGGCTACTCCCATTCGTTGGCGTTGACCGCCGACGGCTCCATCGTGGGGTGGGGGAACAACAATGACGGTCAACTCGACAACATCCCGGCCGGCAGCGGCTACAAAGCCATCGCCGTCGGCGCCTTTCATTCAGTGGCCTTAACCGCCGACGGCACCATCGTGGCTTGGGGAGCCAGCAGCCTCGGGCAACTCGCTAACATCCCAGTTGGTAACGGCTACAAAGCCATCGCGGCCGGCGGTTACCATTCGTTGGCGTTGACCGCCGACGGCACCGTCGTGGGCTGGGGTTACAACTACTGGAAACAGGCCAACACGCTTCCTGGCAACGGCTATAAAGCCATCGCAGCCGGCAGCCTTCATTCGTTGGCGTTGACCGCCGACGGCGCCATCGTCGGCTGGGGATACAACTACGAAGGTCAGACCAACACTCCGACCGGTAACGGCTACACCACTATTGCTTCAGGAGGTTTCCATGGGTTGGCGTTGACCGCCGACGGCACGATCACAACCTGGGGACAAAGTGGCAACGGGTTAGGCACCGTCCCAAGGGGCAACGGCTACACCGCCATCGGTGGCGGCGACTTCCATTCACTGGCTTTGACTGCCGACGGCACCATCGCAGAATGGGGAAGCAGCGGTGGTGGGCAGCTTCCCGCCCCGACCGGTACCGGCTACACCGCCATCGCCGGCGGCGGCAACCGTTCATTGGCATTGAAAACTGCAACCGCTTCTGCGTTCACCGATGCGGGCCCCGTCACCGTAAACGGTATTGCCGGAACAGCAATCTCCCACGCGTTCACCACCACCGGAAACCCCACCCCCGTTGTCACCGCCACCGGACTCCCGGCCGGACTCACGCTCAGTGAAACTGGGGCTCTGACCGGAACACCCACCACCGAAGGATCGTTCCCCTTCACGGTCAGCGCCACCAACGGCGTCGGAAATCCGGCAACGCTCAACGCCACCCTCATCGTCGCAGCAGCACCCGCCGCCCCGATGTTCACCGATGCCGGACCCGTGACGCTCGATGCTGTTGCCGGAACAGCACTTACCCGTGAATTCACCGTCACCGGTAACCCTGCCCCCACCATCACAGTGATCGACCCGGCAAAACTGCCCACCGGCATGGTTTTCACTAACGGAACACTGTCCGGAACACCCGCCGCTGCAGGCTCTTACACGTTCACCCTCAACGCCACCAACGGCGTCAATCCCGACCTGACCCTTGTCGTTACCGTCAACGTCGCCGAGGCCCCGATCACACCCGAACAACCCACCACAGGATCCCTTGAATCACTCGAGTTCACCGGATTCGGTAGCTGACCTCACGGGATCTCCCAGATAGTCGCTCGAACAGAACCATCCCGAGCCATATTCGACGGAAACTCGCTAACCTTGGGATACTTCGACAGCGACGGTTTGGGCACATTTGTCAGAGCACCGAATGAACACAGGCTCGTGATGAACAGGGGTTTCGATGAACACTGATTCGGTCACCACAGTTCGAAAGATGTTCCGCGCCCTCACCGATTTCGATGTGGACGGCGCCGCCGAGTTGATGACCGAGGACATCATCTGGCAGAACGTCTCGCTGCCGACGTTGCGCGGGAGAAATGCCGTGGTCCGGGCGCTTCGAATGGTCACGAAGCCGTCACTCAAGTTCGAGGCCGACATGCATCACATCATCGGCGACGAGTTCACCGTCCTCACCGAACGCACCGACATCCTGACCGTCGGACCACTGCGCATCGAGTTCTGGGTGTGTGGAACTTTCGAATTACGCGACGGCAAGATCGCCGTGTGGCGGGACTACTTCTCGCTGCGCGACGTTGCGTGGGGTGTGGTGACCGCGATCGGGCAGGCAGTGTTGGGTATCGGCTCTCGCAGTAGGCTGGCTCCGGCCTGACAACACCTGCCGGAAGAGAGCACTCGCCCGATGACCGAATACAACACATCCGATTCCTTCGACGCCGGACTGGCCGTGCGCACAGAAGTCATGGGTGCCGATTTTGTCGACGCAGCGTTCGAGCGCACCCGCGGAACCGACAGCGAAGAATTGCAGAACTTCGTGACGGCCAACGTGTGGGGATCTGTGTGGACGCGTCCAGGCCTCGATCGACGCAGTCGCAGCCTGATCAATCTGGGAATGCTGATCGCCCTACGGGCGGAGAACGAACTGAAAGGCCACGTCCGTGCCGCTTTGCGAAATGGCTTGACGCGCACCGAGATCGTCGAAACAGTGATACATGCCAGCGCGTACTGCGGCGCCCCGGCCGGACTCGCTGCTATGCGAGTGGTCCAGGAAGTCCTCAACGCGGAATTGGGACCGCTGGAGAACTGAGCCACTCCCCGTGCGGCAAGCATGCCGCACGGGGAGAACTATTCTCAGGGAGTCGGTCCGAACTCCTCCAACATTTCGGTAACCAACTCGGCGATCGGCGAACGCTCGCTTCGAGTGAGCGTGATGTGCGCAAACAGTGGATGCCCCTTCAGCTTTTCGATCACGGCGGCAACACCGTCGTGGCGGCCGACTCGCAGGTTGTCACGCTGCGCGACGTCATGCGTCAACACCACTCGCGATCCGGTTCCGAGTCGAGAAAGCACCGTCAGCAACACATTTCGTTCGAGGGACTGCGCCTCGTCGACGATCACGAACGAATCGTGCAGAGAACGTCCACGAATGTGCGTGAGCGGCAAGACTTCCAACATCCCCCGAGCTTGGACCTCTTCGAGAACTTCGGGTGACGCCAACCCGTCGAGTGTGTCGAAGACGGCCTGAGCCCACGGGCCCATCTTCTCACTCTCGCTGCCCGGGAGATATCCGAGTTCCTGTCCGCCAACGGCATACAGTGGCCGGAAGACCACCACCTTGCGTTGGCTTCGACGCTCGAGCACCGCTTCGAGTCCCGCGGTCAAGGCCAGCGCAGACTTTCCGGTACCCGCTTTACCGCCGAGAGAGACGATTCCGATGCTTTCGTCCATCAGCAGTTCCAGTGCAATCCGCTGCTCGGCGCTGCGGCCGTGCAGACCGAATGCCTCACGCTCACCGCGGACAAGCTGAATCCGTTTGTCCGGTGTCACCCTCCCCAAGGCACTGGACGAACCGCCGAGCAGCCGAACCCCGGTGTGACACGGCAGATCTCGCCCCTCCTCGAGATCGAGAAAGCCCTCGGAGAACAGTTCGTCGATGTCCGTCGACGCGACATCACACTCAGTCATACCGGTCCACCCGGAGGGAACGACGTCGTGCGCGTGGTACTCGTCGGCGGGAAGCCCCACGGCGCCCGCTTTGACTCGGAGCGGAATGTCTTTGCTGACCAGGACTACATCTTTGCCTTCGGCCGCAAGATTGAGCGCGCAGGCAAGTATCCTCGAATCATTACTGTCCGTGCGGAATCCGACGGGGAGTACTGCGGGATCAGTGTGATTGAGTTCGACTTGCAAGGTACCGTTCTCGCTACCGATCGGCACCGGACGGTCGAGCCGGCCGTATTCGATCCGGAGGTCGTCGAGCATGCGGAGTGCTTCTCGCGCAAACCATCCCAGTTCGTGATGATGTCGCTTGCCTTCGAGTTCACTGACCACAACAAGGGGCAGAACCACATTGTGCTCGGCAAATCTGGTGACGGCCCACGGATCGGACAGTAAGACCGACGTATCCAAGACATACGTGCGAAGTGCATCTACCGAATGACTCCCGGCTGAATTACCGGCTGAAATACTGCCCGGAACCGAGTGGGCAGAAACGGAGCGTGATGCAGTCACGGTGGGCTCCTAGGTCTGCGCTACGCCGCACAAACTAGTTCTCGCTGGACCGGTCGGCTCTTGTGTCAGGTGACACGAGGGCCGGGCGCCGGCCCTCTCGCACTGAATGTTTCAGTCACGATCAGAACCTCCCGCACAAGTAACTTCTGCGCTACTCGATACTGCCGACGGTACTGTGCTTCGGGCCATCCCGCCACGAATTCCGACACACAATGCGTGAACGCCAGGTTACAAAATGCCACTCGTGTCATTTACCGCCACAGCGGTGCTTGTCGACGCCGTCCGCACTATCGGCGCGTGAGCTCAGAAATCCTCGGCATCGAGCGCCGACTCGGTCAAAACCCGACCGATCGCGATCATCTCGGTAGCCCGCGCAAAGTCGAGACTCCTGGCCGATTTGCGGGGTACCTGGATAAGAATGTCCGGTGGATACACGGCGAGCTGGTACCTGGCCAGCGCGGACTGCACGACCTCGAGTGAACGACCCATGATCTCCAAACGCCCGATCTTCGGAGCGATATCACGACCCGTATCGACGACTCCCTCGTCCAGGCTCACCTCGTCCACACTCACCTCGTCCAGGCCCACCTCTTCAAGACCCAGGCCCGTCGAGTGACCACCGAATCGAGACACCACAGACTTCACTGTCTCCCGATCGAGAAACTGGGCGGTGCCCCGTTTGAATCGGCCGACCCACTCGTCGACGGGCCGTGGCTCCGTACCCACCCGAGCGGGCGTGCGATTCTCACGGGCGTCCGCGCCCAAACTGACACCGATCGTCAGGTCTGCACGAATCGAGAGCGTCGGCGCGACGGGAAGAGGATCGAGGATGCCGCCGTCCACCAGCACCCGGCCGTTGAGAACCAAGGGAGTGATGACTCCGGGGATAGCGATGGACGCACGAATCGCGGCGTCGACCGGCCCGTGCTGAAACCACACAGACCTACCCGCAGCCAGGTCGGTGGCCACGGCGGTGAACGGGATGCGCATGTCTTCGATGCACGTTTCGCCCAGGATCTCTCGAACCCGCCCGAGTACCTTCTCCGCGTGGATGGCCCCGGGCGCTGACATGGATACGTCGAGCAACCGAACAACGTCGCGGGCCTTCAACGTCGTCGCCCACTCGGTGAATTCGTCCAGCTTTCCGGCTGCGTACAACCCCCCGATCAACGCGCCCATCGACGAACCTGCCACCCCGACTATCGAGTAGCCACGTTCCTCGAGCACCTGGATGACACCGATGTGGGCGTAGCCTCGCGCGCCACCGGAACCGAGTGCCAATGCAACTGTCCGCGACTGAGCCATTGGCCCATCGTAGGCGCCGTAAGAACGCCGACAGCCCGGCACCACAACGGGTACCGGGCTGTCGGGAACTACTGCTTAGACGTTCTTGCTGAGCAAGCCCCAGTCCTCGAGGCCGTCGTACAACGGAACGTCGAGAGCGAGCTTGGCAACGCGGGCGCGCAGGGCAACCAGATCGGCATCGCCGGCGAGGGCGGTGCCGATGATGTCGGCGACCTCGGTGAACTCGGCGTCGCCGAATCCGCGAGTAGCCAAGGCTGCGGTACCGATACGCAGACCTGACGTGGTCATCGGCGGGCGGGGATCGAACGGAACTGCGTTGCGGTTGACGGTGATGCCGACCTCGTGCAGAAGATCCTCACCCTGCTGGCCGTCGAGCTTGGAGTTGCGCAGGTCCACGAGAACGAGGTGGACGTCGGTTCCACCGGTCAGAACGCTGATGCCCTGATCTGCGACGTCCTTGTTGCCGAGACGCTCGGCGAGGATGCGGGCGCCGGAGAGGGTGCGTACCTGACGGTCCTTGAACTCTTCACCGGCAGCGATCTTGAAGGTGACGGCCTTGGCTGCGATGGCGTGCATGAGCGGTCCACCCTGCTGGCCGGGGAAGACTGCGGAGTTGAGCTTCTTGGCCCATTCCTTCTTCGCCAGGATCAGGCCGGAGCGCGGGCCACCGAGGGTCTTGTGGACGGTGGAGGACACGACGTCGGCGTACGGGACGGGCGACGGGTGCAGACCAGCTGCAACCAGACCGGCGAAGTGCGCCATGTCGACCCACAGGTACGCGCCGACCTCGTCGGCGATGGCACGGAAGGCTGCGAAGTCCTGCTGACGCGGGTACGCGGACCAACCGGCGACGATGACCTTGGGCTTCTCGGCGAGGGCGATGGAACGCACCTCGTCCATGTCGATGCGGTGATCTTCCTTGCTGACGCCGTAGGACGCGACGTCGTACAACTTGCCGGAGAAGTTGAGCTTCATGCCGTGTGTGAGGTGACCACCGTGAGCGAGGTCGAGGCCGAGCAGCTTCTCACCCGGGTTCATCAGGGCCATCAGAACGGCAGCGTTGGCCTGTGCGCCCGAGTGGGGCTGCACGTTGGCGAACTCGGCGCCGAAGAGTTCCTTGGCGCGGTTACGCGCGAGGTCCTCGATGATGTCGACGTTCTCGCAGCCACCGTAGTAACGGCGTCCCGGGTAGCCTTCGGCGTACTTGTTGGTCAGGACACTGCCCTGAGCCTGCAGAACCGAGCGGGGGACGAAGTTCTCCGACGCGATCATCTCGAGAGTGTCGCGCTGACGAGCCAATTCACCCGCCATAGCTTCGGCGACCTCGGGGTCGAGTTCGGCGAGTGGTGCAGAGTTGACGTCGGAGCCAGGCACAGCGGTCATCGAGGAATCTCCAAGGTGGATGCGGGATCGAATGTGTCCAGTCTACGAAGGTCACCCGACGTGTCTCCACCCGGTGCCGAACGCAGTGAGCTCGGCACCAGCGGCTCGTCCAACAGACGCCGGAATCGGTCTGTGCGGTCGGCTGGCGTTGCAGCCTGATCGAGCCACCCGCCGAGCAACCGGTATCCCTCGACGTACGTGCTGGTGTACGCCCGCCACAACGGGGAGGACAGGAATCGCAGCGACTGCCGTGCCCGCTCCGGCGTCGACAGTGACCACCGCTCGAGGAATCCGGCAACGTCGTCGTGGCTGCGTCCCTCGTCGTGCAGCATCAGCGCAGCGTCCTGCCGCACGCTGATCAGCTGGCCCGATGCCGCCGACAGTTGCTGGGCCTTCTCTCCGTCGAATGCCAGCCCCAGATCCGCGTAGATCTCCTGCGCCCACAGTCCCCAGTCGTGGCCGACTATCGCTTCGAGTGCCAAATCCGCCAGGCCCTCTGCCATGAGGCACTGCGGCGTGTTCACCAGGAAGAGCGTCTGCTCGAGTTGCCCGGCACCCACCAATCCGGCTTCCTTGCGGCAATGTTCGGTGTGATGGCCCGGATACGACTCGTGGGCAATCAGTCTCGGCAGATTCGCCATGAACTGTGGGAGATCGGAATTGATCGCAACTTTGGAGCGATAGTCACCGAGGTAGTAGTTGAACCCGGACCACGGCTTGTCCCCCACCACTTCGTATTCGACGGTTTCCGACGCCGGCAGCGGGAACGTGCCACGCACCAGATCACGCAGGGCACTGGACATCGCGTCGACGCACTCGGCCAGTTTCGCAGCCGGAATCTCGTCGGCCTTGCGATGTGCCTGCACGCGCTCCACCAGCGTTCCCGGGCCTGGTAGCACCTCACCCATCAGGCGGTGAGCATCGCCGTATGCGTCTTCGTTTCCCTTCGAAATTCGCACGTCGAAGTAGGCCTCGACCTCGTCGACAAACCCGATCTCCTCGCCCGCGAACTTGCGGCCGGAGCATTCGAGAGCCCGTAGGTGAACGTCGATGAAGTGAGCCCGGTCGGCGTTCAGACCACTTGCCGGCAACTCGGCGCGAAGCTCTCGAGCGGTGCGGGCGAGTACGCCCGGATCGGGCTTCGTTGCATTTTCAACTTGCTGACGGAGTGCCGGATCGCCGGTGAACGCGTCGACAAACCCTTCCTCGAGTCGATCGAAACCTAGTCCCAGCAGCAGATATCGGCGAACGAGCGAGTCTGGATCCATAAGGCACAAGCCTAGCGCCCGCGCCCGGAATGCGACCCGACGACAACTCCTTACGTGGCACCAAGCACAATTCGGTTATGCACTTGGATCGTGCGCACTCGCGCCTGGCTTGCTCGCACGCTTCGCCCGTACCAACGGCATCACAGTTCCTCGGCACCGGCGAGCTGCGCTGATGGCACGCGCCGGCGAATCCAGCCCGTATGTCGAGTTCGACCGTAAGCAGTGGCGCACACTGCGTAAGTCGACTCCGCTCGTCCTGACGGAGGACGAACTGTACGGCCTCCGCGGCCTCGGTGAGCAGATCGACCTCGAGGAAGTTGCCGAGGTGTACCTCCCGCTGGCTCGACTGATCCACCTACAGGTTGCCGCAAGGCAGCGACTGTTTGCCGCTACCGCAACGTTCCTCGGCGAGAAACACCCCGATCGACAAGTTCCCTTCGTCATCGGCGTGGCCGGTTCGGTGGCCGTCGGCAAATCCACGACGGCCCGTGTGCTGCAAGCACTCCTGGCCCGATGGGACCATCACCCGCGCGTCGATCTTGTCACCACCGACGGGTTCTTGTACCCCACCAAAGAACTGCACCGTCGGGGCATGATGCACCGCAAGGGTTTTCCCGAGAGCTACGATCGCCGCAAACTCCTGCGATTCGTGACCGAGGTGAAATCGGGCGCCGAAGAGGTAGCGGCCCCGGTCTATTCGCATACTCTGTACGACATCATCCCCGGCCAATTCCACCTGATCCGTCAGCCCGACATCCTCATCATCGAGGGCCTCAACGTGCTGCAGACCGGTCCGCGTCTGATGGTCTCGGATCTGTTCGACTTCTCCATCTACGTCGATGCCCGGATCGAGGACATCGAAGCTTGGTACATCGAACGGTTCCTGGCACTACGGAAAACGTCGTTTGCCGACCCGAACGCGCACTTCCACCACTACTCGGGACTATCGGACCGCGACGCGACCAGCGCCGCCAAGGACATCTGGAACTCGATCAATCAACCGAACCTGGTGGAGAACATCCTCCCCACCCGTCCGCGAGCAACGCTGGTGTTGCGCAAGGACTCCGATCACACGATCAACCGGCTGCGCCTGCGCAAGCTCTGATACTGCTCAGGCGCCGAACCGGCGGTGCCTTGCCGCATAGTCACGAAGGGCCCGGAGGAAGTCGACCCGGCGGAACTCGGGCCAGTACGCCTCGGTGAACCAAATCTCCGAATAGGCACTCTGCCACAACAGGAATCCCGAAAGCCGCTGCTCCCCCGACGTGCGGATCACCAGGTCGGGATCGGGCTGACCTGACGTATAGAGGTGACTGTCGATACCGTCGACGGTGATCGCCTGGACCAGTTCGTCGCCACTGAGTCCTTGGCTGAGCTTCTCACTCAGCAGCGACTGAACGGCGTCGGCGATCTCCTGGCGGCCGCCGTATCCGATCGCGATGTTGACGTGAGTTCCGGTGCGGCCTTCGGTTCCGTCCGCGGCATCACGAAGGCGCCGCGACTGCTCGGCCGGCAACAGATCCAGAGCGCCGACGATCTGCACGCTCCAGTTCTTGCTCGGCCCGGAAATCTCCTCGACCACATCGGTGATGATTTCGAGGAGTGTGTCCAACTCTTCGGGGTCCCGGCGCAGATTCTCGGTGGAGAGTAGGTAGATCGTTGCCATCTCGATTCCGGCGGCATCGCACCAGTCGAGCAGTTCGGAGATCTTGAGTGCGCCCATCCGGTGCCCGTGACTGACGTCCGTGAAACCGTTCTCGCGCGCCCAGCGTCGGTTACCGTCACACATCACCGCGACGTGCCTCGGATGGGTGAGTCCATCCAAATGCTTCAAGAGCCGTCGCTCGTAGATGCTGTACAGCAGTCCGCGCACCTTCACCGTGACATCACCATGGTGACAAAGACTACGCCGGGACCTTGTCCCCACTTGCGAGCGCCGTCACGCTTTATGGGCGCGTCGAAAAGCTGCAGGTAGGTTATGCTACTGACACGTAACCTACGGTACCGTAGGTTCTGGCAGCGTTGCCGAAAGGAGTTAAACGATGACAGCACTCGGGTTGGATGCACTTCCGGTCAAACCACGCATGCGCGGATGGATCCATCTGTGGGCACTCTGCGTTTCCGTCGTAGCGGGCATCGTTCTCGTCGCGGTGGCGGGCGCTCAAGTCGGAGCCAAGGCGGCCTTGGCCACGGCGATCTACAGCATCACCATCTGTGGCCTTTTCGGCATCAGCGCGACCTATCACCGCATCCACTGGAAAACCGTCGACGCCCGCATCTGGATGAAGCGCGCCGACCATTCGATGATCTTCCTGTTCATCGCGGGCAGCTACACACCGTTTGCGATGCTGGGCTTGCCCAGCGAGACCGGCACTGTCGTCCTTGCGGTCGTCTGGGCTGGTGCACTCGCAGGCGTTGCGCTCAAGATGCTGTGGCCGACAGCCCCTAAGTGGGTGGGTGTGCCGCTGTACCTGATTCTGGGATGGGCCATCGTGCCCGTCGCCGGTGAGATGACCCACCAGGTTGGCGTCGCGCCGATGGTGCTGTTACTCGTCGGCGGAATCCTCTACAGCGTCGGAGCAATTCTCTACGCCACCAAATGGCCGAACCCGTGGCCCACGACGTTCGGACATCACGAGTTCTTCCACGCCGCAACGGTCGTCGCGGCAATCTGCCACTACATCGCCGTCTGGCTCGTCGTCTTCAACTGACGCATCACCGCTGCGCTGGTCCACCGAACAGAACTGCCGAAACCAAGCAGTGAACTTTCCACACATTCTCCGGCCCAGGATCGAATCCGAGCAGACGGCCGACATCGGGAACCACGTTCAGCGCAGCATGCACGACGAACATGCTCTCGGGCTCCGTGAGCTCCGGTCGGATCTCACGGAGCAATCGCGCCCATTCGACCACGTAGAGTTTTTGCCGACTCTTCAAGTCATTTCGATGACTGGGCAACAGATTGCGCATCTCGGAGAAGTAGATGGACATCAACTCGTGTTGCGCAAAAGACAAGTCGACATACATCAACGACAGTGATGCCAGTGCCTCGGCCGGCGAATCCGACGCGTCCAGCACCGACACCGTAGCGACGTCCAGGCGATCTGCAGCCCGGTAGAAGATGGCGGAGAGAAGGTCGGCTTTGCTCGGGAAGTATCGGTACATGCCGGACGCGTTCAAACCAGCTGCGGCAGCTATCTCTTCGATCTTGACGTCGTGGTAGCCATGGGAGTCGAAGAGCCGCACCGCTTCATGCAGTAGACGCTCCCGCTTGTTGTCCCCCAGCGGCGCAAGCACCGAGCGGCGGCTTTGTGGATTGTCCTGGCGACCTCGCGCAAATCTCGCCTGATCTATCGCCACACATGCACTCAGCAGGATGCGTTCAATTGTCTTCTGCGGCAATACGAGATTGTGGGCCGTGATGCTTCCGATCGCGCTGAACATCGCGGCCACCACAAGCCTTGCGTCGCGCTCACTGACCGGAGTGTCCGACGGTGACAAATGGGCACCCACCCGGCGATTGATCAGAATCGAATGCTCGCGAATCACCGCTTTGTCTGATGGTTCGAGAAACCTGCTCTCCCAACGGTAGATACCCGCGGTCCGGCGATTGCTGATCGTGGTTCGGATTACAGCCAGCAGATCGCGCGGAAGCCGATCGGCATCTTGCCCGCTGCTGTCCACCGCATCGAGAGCCTCGGTGAGCGCTTCCATCAACGACAGCGCCGAATACTGAAACAGTGCGTACTTCTTCGGAAAGTGGCGGTAGAGAGCCGAGGGCGAGATGCCCACCGACGACGCGATGTCTTCGACACTGACACCGTGGTAGCCGCGCTCACTGAAGGCGATTGCCGCTGCGGCCGCAATTTGTGCCTTGCGGTCTTTCGGTCTCTTCTTTGCTTCGACCGCACGACTCCGACCGACGGCCGGAGCAACCCTCAGGTCTCTTGTTGTCACTGTCTCCGGCCTGCTTCCGTATCGAGAATAGTCATACACATCTTGCGCGCACCTACCGTGCACGCACTCGAAGATGCAGCTTTCAACTGTAGTTATATCAAGTTTCCGTCGCCAACCAGATAAGTTCTGAGAAGAATTCCCATTCACATAACTATTGCCGCACGCGAGTTGCTGTGAAATGATTCACACATAATCCGCCACGATCGCACCCCTGCACGTCGGCCCGTCTCGACGCCTGAACACACTCGACATCTTCAATGAAAGAACTTGAGCTGCAAAGGAATAGAACCAGGTGACGTACGAACTGCCAGCCTCGAAAGGCCCGGTACGAGACGTAGCGCTCGAGGGCGGCTACCTGATCGGATTCTCGGTGCAGGCACTGTTCGGCCTGTTCACGGCCATCATCCGCAGGCGGCTCTCGTTGCACGAGACGATAACTCAAACGCTCTTCATCGGCAGGGTGAGCACCGGTCCGTCCCTGCTGCTCATGATCCCGATCGGCGTCTTCATCGCGGTATCGGTCGGTGAGCTCGCGGGGCGAATCGGCGCAGGCGGTTACTCCGGTGCAGTTGTCGCGTTCATCATCGTGGGTCAGGCCGCAGCACTGGTGTGCGCGCTGATGATGGCAGGGGTTGCCGGATCGGCAATCTGCACCGATCTGGGCTCACGGAAGATCCGCGAAGAGATCGACGCCATGGAAGTCATGGGTATCGACGTCATCGAGCGTCTTGTTGCTCCGAGATTGGTTGCAGCGGTAGTTGTTTCCCTAGCTCTATGTTCCATGGTCACGTTCGGCGGAGTGATTGCGTGCTACCTCTACCACATCTACGTTCAGCATCTGCCTGCCGGAACATTCATGGCGACGTTCAGCCAGTACGGCCGGTCATCCGACTTTGTCATGGCCTTGGTCAAGGCCGCGATCTTCGGTATCGCTTCGACTTTGGTCGCCACCTTCAAAGGACTCCATGCCAAGGGCGGCCCCCGCGGCGTCGCCGATGCCGTCAACGAAGCCGTGGTCATCGCCTTTGCTCTGGTCTTCATCGCCAACACGGTTCTGTCCGCGCTGTATACCGTGATAGTTCCGGCAGTCGGTGAATTCTGATGTCGCTCGTCGATCTACGGATCAGAGCCCACCAGGCGAGCAGACCGCTGCGGACCGCTGCCGACGGTTTGGTGTCGCTCGGTCAGCATGTGACGTTCTACGTCCGTACAGTCGCGTCAATTCCGTTTGCCCTCACCAAGTATCGCAAGCATGTACTCGGCCAGATCAGCGAAGTCAGCTTCGGCACGAACTCGCTGCTGTCGGGCGGCGGAACTATCGGCATCGTGTTCGCGATGTCCCTGGCAGCCGCAATGATGCTGGGTGTCGAAATGCATCGAGGACTCGAACTCGTGGGCATGACCTCACTGTCCGGAATGCTGTCGGCCGTTGCCAACACACGTGAACTTGCGCCGGTTGTTGTTGCAATTGCGTTGGCCGCCAAGGTCGGAACGGGCTTTACCGCGCAAATCGGCGCCATGCGCATCTCCGACGAGATCGATGCCTTGGACTCGATGGCGATCAGATCCATCCCGTTCCTCGCCGGCACTCGGGTGATCGCGGCAATGATCTGCGTCATTCCGATCTACATGATCGGTCTGCTGGCCAGCTACCTGTCGACCCGCCTTGTCGTCGTGTTCTTCAACGGCGCATCGGCGGGAACGTACGACTACTTCTTCCACCTCGCGATCTCCCCACAGGATCTTCTCTACTCCGGTCTCAAAGCCGTGGTCTTCGCAGCCGTTGTGGCGCTGGTGCACTGCGCCTACGGATATTACGCCTCCGGTGGACCGGCGGGTGTGGGTCAGGCGGCCGGCCGCGCGCTCCGCACTGCAATCCTGGCGATCGGAATCCTGGACGTCATCATGACTTTCGGCCTGTGGGGTCTCGTTCCCCAAATCCCCGGAATGGGGGTCTGAGCCGTGGACAGACTTACTACGCGCACCAAGATGGCCTACGCACTGCGCGGCGCGGTGGCTATAGCGGTAGCCGTCGTCGCCGCAGTCGCCATGGTGTTGCGCGGCTCGGGCAATCTCGAACGCAGCACCGATGTGTACGTCGCGGTTCCTGCCGACGCCGGGTTGATCAGTGGCGAGGCCCCAGTTCGATACCACGGGGTCAATATCGGCCGCATCGGCGACATCGATTCGGGTACTACAGAATCGGTGGTGCAGCTGCAGATCGATACCGGTGAAGCGTCGAAGATCCCGGCAGACGTCGTGGCACGAGTAGTACCCCGGACATTTTTCGGCGACATCTACATGCAGCTTGTCGACAATCCGAATGCCCAGAGTCAGACAACGCTGTCGCAGGGCGACACCATCCCCATGGACACCGGTCCCGAAGCCGTCGCACTCTACGACGTGTACACCGAACTGGTGTCGGTACTCACCGCGATGCGCCCCGAGAAAATGCACACCGCTCTGACCGCGCTGGGTCAGGCCTTGGACGGGAACGGCGCCGAAATCGGTGCCACTATCGACAATCTCAGCGCCGCCTCGTCAGTGCTGACACCGGCGGCATACCAATTCCTCGATTCGACACCGGAATTCACGTCGGTTGTCGACGCATTGGACCGCGCAACTCCCGACATACTCGACACCCTGGCAGCGGCCACGTCAGTCTCCAACAGCATGGTCGCCAACCAGGAAAACCTCGAGAGATCGATGAGTGCGGCCGCGGTCTTCGCCGCGACGCTCGACAACTTTGTCGACGAGAACACCGGCAACATCATCACCGTCATCGACTCCACCGGAAAGATACTCGCAACAACAGCAGCCAACCCCGAAGGCCTACGCTCCACTCTGGCCAATGCCGGCGCTTTCGGCGCCGCCGGTGCGCGGGTATTCTCCACCGGAAAATTCAACATCACAGCAGTTCCCACGTTTGCCGATCCGCTTCCGTACACAGGCGAGGATTGCCCTCAGTACGTGGACGAGCGCGGCGCGCAGTGTTCGGGTACCAATCTGAGTTCGGGCACCAATCTGGTGCCGGTTACCGGTGGCGCTGAGGAAGCCTCAGCGCTTCTCATTCTCGAGGATCAGCTGGTCGGCAACCCGCCACTCGACAACACGCCACTCGACAACACGGCCGGCGAGGCCACCGCTCCCAACCCCGCAACAACTCTCATGTTGGGGCCGTTGGTCCGGGGTAACGAGGTGAGTATTCCGTGAAAATTCGGACCGCTCAGGTAGTTCGCTTGTCACTGTTCTGTATCACCGGGCTCGCGTGCGCGTCGTTCGTGGCAAACACGTTGTCGGTACCGGTTCGTGGGGACACCGCTTCCTATTCGTTCGAGTTCACGGACGTGGAGGGCTTGAATCCCGGTAATCCGGTGACCATGTCGGGTGTCCGGATCGGCAGGGTGGACTCGGTTGCGTTCGGCGACAACGGTGGTGGCACAGCCAAAGCGATCGTCGACGTGGAGATCGAATCGCAGTATTCTCTCGCGTCCGATGTTCGGGCTACCGTCCGCTACGGCGACATGTTGGGCGCCCGCTACCTCGCTCTGACTCACAATGACGGTGCGCAATCGGGACCAGCATCGGTGTCAGCGAGAACGCTGGAACCTGGTGGGACTGTTCCGCTGACGCAGACAACGCCCCCGATCAACCTGACCGCGTTGATGAACGGCTTCAAACCACTGTTTGCCGCATTACAACCCGAGCAGGTCAACACACTCACTCGGAGTTTTGTCGAAACGTTCAACGGGCAAGGCGGCGCGATCTCCGCGCTTCTCGACCAGATCGCCGTCATTACATCAGGTCTCGTCGACCGCCAAGATGTTTTTGCGCAACTGTTGACGAACATGAACACACTCCTCGCCTCCGTCGACGATCGCCAACCCGAAATGGTCAGCCTCCTTGACGGTTTGAACGGTCTCAGTACCTCGGTTGTCGAACAGAACGACCAACTTGCCACACTTCTGGATCAGGGAAACCGCACCGTCTCGTCGTTGGCTCAGCTGATGACCGGATCGAACGGATCTTTCGGCACGACGGTTGCGCAACTCGAAAATGTGACCGCCGGTTGGATTGCGAGCACCGACGAATTCAATCGACTTGTCGCGAACCTCCCCCAGTTTGCCGATGCCGCAAACAGGATCGGCAGCTACGGAAGTTTCATCAATCTTTATCTGTGCAATTTCACACTGAAGGCAGGGGACGTGGAAGCCAACATCTTCGGCGCAACACATTCGCCGGTGTGCTCATGATGTTTCTGGTCAAGCTGATCGACGTTTTTGTCGGCATCATGCTCTTTCTGTTCAAAGGGGACCGTCGCCAGAGCGGCAGCGGAACTGCTTTGGCGTTGGGCAGCCTCGGGATCTGTGTTCTGGTGGTCGGACTGGCTGCCGCGCTGGGTATTCCGAAACTCTGGTACAACGTTCGAACGTCGGCATACACAGCTGAATTTGCCAATGCCAGTGGCCTTTCCGACACCGACCCGGTGTACGTAGCCGGAGTTCCCGCCGGACGGGTGGATTCCATCGAACTTGCCGGAGACCACGTGATCGTCAGCTTCCGCCTGGACAAGGATCAACCGTTGGGCAACCAGAGCACCGCCACCGTCCGACTCAAGACCGTCCTGGGTAAGCGTTACCTCGAAGTGGTGCCTGCCGGTGTTGTGGACGACAACGACGGACGCGTCATCCCACTCTCGCGAACAACGGTGCCGTACAGCCTCGACGACGTCAGCGCCGACGCAACCCACGCGGCAACCGGCGTAGATCTGCAAGCGATGGAGTCGATGATGGACACTCTCTCGCAGGTGATTCCGACCGACTCCGATCAGGTCGGCCGAGCGCTGGCCGGAATCAGTGGTGCCTCCGCAGCCTTCGCACAGAACGGCGAGCAGATCGACCAAATCCTGACGATGTCGCGAGAGCTGTCGGACATGGCTGTGGCGCAGACTGATTCGATAGTGAACACGGCCGCAAACGCTCAGACCATCGTGCGCACACTTGCCATGCGCAAGGACGCCCTCACTCAACTCGTCGACAACCTGACGATCATCATCTCGAAGCTGTCCACTACGTTCACCGCACGCGAGGGCGAATTCGGAGCACTGACAGACAACCTGGTCGCCGTCACCACAACGCTGAAGAACAATGCCGATCAGATCGACCTGCTGATGACACGTCTTCCGTCTGCGTTGCGCTCGGTCACCGACGCCACCGGCACGGGCGACTGGACCGACGTCAACGCACCGGCAGCCGTGATCCCGGACAATCTGCTCTGCGCGCTCGGCATCATGGAGGGCTGCAAGTGAATCCACGAAAAGCCGTCACTGCCCTGCTCGTCGTGACCCTCGCGATCGCGCTGCCAGGCTGGTACATCTTCGGACGAACCGATCAGTCGAAGACCGTCTACGCCGATTTCAGTTACGTCGGGGGGATCTACGAGGGAAGCAAGGTCACAGTTCTCGGTGTCGGCGTCGGGACAGTCACGTCGGTCGAGCCCCGCGGAACATCGGTTCGGGTGGCGATGTCCATGCCGACCTCCGTGGAACTTCCGGCAGATGCGTCGGCGTATGTTCTCAATCCTTCGGTGATCAGTGATCGCCACATCGAACTCGGACCGGCGTACACCGGCGGAGACACTTTGGAAGACGGCGATCAGATTCCCGTCGAACGCGCACATTCCCCAATCGATTTCGACGGTTTGATGGGAAGTGTCAGCACCTTGGCCGAAGCGTTTGCGGGCGATGGCGGCAATCTCGGGGATCTTGTCAGTCGCGGTGCGGCCGGGTGGGCGGGCCAGGGCGATCAGTTCAACATGGCAATCCGAAACCTCAGTACGGCAACGGGAGTAGTCGGTGCTCGGTCCGAAGACATCGGCGCACTCGTCGACAACCTCAGCACCTTGATGGCCGCTCTCGACGCCCGGCAGGTCAGTCTCGACGAACTTGTCGGCGACTTGGGCCAATTGGGTGATCAGTGGTCGAGCCAGAACATGGACATCTCCCAACCACTTCAGGATTTGCGGGTGGTGTTCGATCAGCTGGAGCGCTTCATGACCACTCACGGCGACGACGTCGGTGCCATCGCCGGCAACGTTGCGGTCCTCGGCGACGTACTGGCGGCAAAACAACCGGGTCTCGCCGAATTCATGGACCTTGTGCCGTTGATGATGGCAAACCTGTCCGGCACCATCGGCCCCGATCAGCGTGGACGTATTCGACTCAATGTCTCGACAGCACTGACGCAATTTGCTGTGGCGCAACCGTTGTGCGAGACGTACAAGCTGCCGATCTGCACCGGTGCCGGCTTCACCAACCCCATTTCCTTCCCGCTCAGTGCGTCCGATCCGCTCGGAATCGCGTCTGCGGTATCCGGCGGCGTGGCCTCGGGAGGTGGCAACTGATGCGGCAGTCTGTTCGGATACTCACCGCAGTCGCGGCAGTCGGTGTTGGTTGCGCGGTGGTCTTTGCGTTCGGCGGTTGCAGCGCCGGAATCCAGGATCTTCCGTTGGGCCGCTCGGCAGACGGTGATGCGTACACCGTGGCAGTGCAGTTGGCGGGCGCTGACGGTCTTGTTCTGGGAGCCGACGTCCGCAGTGGTCAGAAGGTGATCGGACGGGTATCCGCACTGTCCGCAGACGTGGTCGGAGCCCGGGTGAGTCTGAGTCTGGACACTGCGACTCAGTTGCCGGACAATGTCGAAGCATCCGTCGAACTTCCCTCAGCGCTGGGTAATCCGTTCATTCGACTACTTCTGCCGGAAGTACCATCGAGTTCGGTGTTGAGCGACGGTGACACCATTCCGGAGTCCCGCACCGAGATCGGCCCGCAGGTGGAAAGTGCACTCGCGACACTCGGGACAGTTCTCACCGGGAGCGGCATCGACCAACTCGATACCGTCGTGAGAGAACTCAACACTGCGTTCTCCGGCCGGTCCGGTGAGGTGCGCTCCCTGACCGATACTCTCACCTCCCTCATGGCGGAAGCCAGTAGTCATCAGGACGAGTTCAACGAGGCCGTCGATCTCGCCGCTCGGGTCTCCTCGCAGCTCGCCGGACAACGCGAGATCATCGACAACTATTTGGATTCCGTCCCTCAGGTGGTGTCGATTCTTGTCGGTCAGAAGGATCAGATTTCCAGCCTGTTGAACTCGACGGTTCAACTCGCCGTCAACGCGAACACGATTCTCGACTCCTCTCCGGGCGGGTTCGACAGCATGCTCAAGGATGCGTCGACCGTTGTCGGGACTCTCGATTCGTTCAACTCCGAGATGGGCCAGACACTGGCAAATATGAACGGAATGCTCGAAAGTTTCACCTATGCGGTGCGCGGCGACTACCTGATGTTCGACGGCGCCCTCGACATTCCCGGCACGATCGACAAACTCTGGACCGGTGGGATGGCCGGCGGCGCAGCAGCTATCGCGGCGCCCGGAACTCTGACCGATCTTCTGCAGGGAGGCCGACGATGAAACGTCTTGCGCTCGTGCAACTTGTCTTGTTTGCGCTCACCGCTGCCGTCGTCATTCCGTTCGGCATCGTCTACGTCGTCGGTCCACAAGGTTTCGGAGATCACATCCGGCTTCACGCCACCATGTCCGACGCTTTCGGCCTGACCGCGGGAACGGTGGTCACGTACCGCGGGGTGCAGGTGGGAAAGGTCAGCGAGGTTGCTCTCGACTCGAGTACCCGTTCCGCTCGCGTAGAGCTCTCGCTCAACGAAAACGCCGAGATACCCGCCGACAGTGTTGCCAAAGTGACGATGGGAACTGCCGCCGGAATTCAGAACGTGGACATCTATCCCAACACCGATCAGGGACCTTACCTTCAGGACGGCGACGAGATCGCGATGCCGGCGGATCAACAGCCGGTTCAGATGAGCCAGTTGATGCTTCAGGCGTCGGATGTGCTCGAGGGTCTCGATCCGCAGGCGATCAGCGACATCGGAACCGAATTGGGAAACTCGTTCAACGGACTCGGCCCAAGTCTGTCCACGATGATCGAGAACGGTGGGACGCTGTCCGCACAGTTGAACGATCAGTCCGCGGAACTCGCGGCGCTGCTCTCACGCACCTCGACCTTGGTTGATTCCATGTCAACACAATCGGATTCGTTTGTCCGCGGGATGTCGGCTGCCAAGAACTTCACCGAGCAACTCGATTCCAACGCGCCGGTACTGATCTACCTCACCGATCATTCACCGGCAGCGTTGAGCAGTGCACAACAGTTGTTCGACCAGTACCACAACACTTTTGGATCCGTGTTGGCCAATCTCGTGACAGTTGCTCCGATCATCTCCGACCGCACGGATGCCCTGGAAACGGGATTGGTCACGATCCCTCGAGGCCTCGCGGATCTGGCTTCGATCGTGAAGGGTGATCGCGCCGATTTTGCGCTGGTCGCCACACAAGGACCGGTATGCAACTACGACACTCCCAGGCGCGAAGTCGGTGATCTCTCCCCCACCAGCCCGAACCTCGCGATGTACTGCCCACCGGCCGATGATCTGGTCCAACGCGGAGCGCGGAATGCTCCGCGACCGAACGATCTCGGATTGCAGAATGCCACCATCCCCGGCACGCCGATCGGCCCGCCGGTTGTCGATGATCCCATTCTCATTCCGACCGGCGTAGACGCACTGAACTATTGGAGATCGATGTTGGAAGGACTGGGAAATGGCACCCGCTGAAAGCACACTGATGGAAACGACCGAGCAGGAATCGGGCGACCAGCCGGACCGTCCGTCGTTGCTGCGACGCCTGAAGACGCCGCGCACCGCCCTGACTGCCGTGTTGGCTCTGGCACTGGTCGCAGCAGTGGCGGCGTGGGGATTTCAGATGTATTCGGAAAGCCAGGACAACACTCTGCGCCAGGAAGCTCTCGACACTGCCGGCGAATACTCGGTCATCATGTCTTCCTTCGATTACCAGGATCTGGACGCGAACAAGGACTCGATTGCCTCCATGTCGACCGACGAGTTTGCCGGTACTTACCGAACCATGGTCGATTCGCTGCGCGATGTCGTCGCCGGCGGGCAGGGGCAGGCAACCGCTACGGCGGCACACGTAGGTATCGAGTCCATGGACAGTTCATCGGCAACAGTTCTGGTGTTCGTCGATCAGGAAGCCAAAAATGTTGCTGCGCCGCAAGGGAATGCGCAGAAGTATCGGATGGTCATCTCGATGGTCCGGTCGAACGACCAGTGGCTCGTCAGCAACGTAGAGACGAAATAGGAGGGTCGATGCCCACTCATTACCTGGATTCCGAACAGACCGAGTCGTCACTTCGAACCGATCAGACGCGAATCACTATCACCGGCCTGCGCCGGCGGTGGGCCCGGAAACCTGCTCACATCACCGATGCGCTCGACTTCTGGTCGTTTGCCGGCGCCGCCGCCAACGTCGTCCTGCAACTCGGCTGGCCGGAAGTGGCGTACGGCGTCATGGAAAGCAAGGTCGAATCAGGTGCTCTGACGGCACATCCGTGGAAACGCGCGCGGACCACCACGCAATATCTGACTGTGGCGATTCTGGGTAACGAGGAAGAGCGTCTGGCGTACCGCGAAGCAGTCAACTCGGTGCACCGGCACGTACGGTCAGATGCAAACAGCCCGGTCAAGTACAACGCCTTCAACCGTGAACTCCAATTATGGGTCGCGGCTTGCCTGTTCATCGGATTCGAAGACAGTCACCAGTTGCTGCACGGTGTGATGTCCGAAGAACAAGCGGAGTCGTTCTACCAATCCGCCTCTACTCTGGGAACCACTCTGCAGGTCACCGAAGAGATGTGGCCGGCCACGCGCGCGGATTTCGAACGGTACTGGAACCTCGGCTGTGAACGTGTGATCATCGACGAACGCACCAGCCGGTATCTGAACGATCTGATCGACTTACGCATGATTGCCTGGCCACTGCGCCTGGTGTTTCGAAACCTGCTGCGATTTCTGACAATCGGGTTTCTTCCCCCGATCTACCGTGACCAACTCGGACTCGAGTGGACCGAGGACGACCGTCGACGCTTCGAACATCTCTTCATCTTCGTGTCCTTCGTCAACAGATTCATACCTCGATCGATCCGACAGGCAGGCAACACCATTCAGATGCGCGACCTCCGTCGCCGGATCAAGCGAAGCAAGAACCTCGTCTGAACTGTGGACTGTCCCGTCACACCAACGGAATCCCCTTGACAATTCGACGACGCAGATCCCACAGGTAGAAGTTGTACGGGAACATACGAACAACCTTCGGGGTAACTCGATTGACTGCCGCCGCGACGCGCATCGATCGGTCGAATCCGCGCTGCCTCCGTTCGGACCACGGGAGGCGCATTTCGTCCCGGAAGGATTGCGGCAGGAATCCCGTCGTGAGAAAGCGATTGAGCGGGCCGACCAAGGGATGCAACAGCTTCGGGGTGAAAGTAGCCGATGCGATCCCGTACAGGTGCTCACGGATCGTGTCGTCGATGCTGACCTTGTTCAGGTTCTCGTTCCAGTATTCCTCGAATGCGTCTCGATCCACCGGCCACATGTCGCGGCGCATCTGGAGGGTGGTGCCAAAACTTGAACTACGTTGATAGAAGGCGTCCTGGGTTGCGGGGTCGAGATCTCCGTACAGTGCCTTGTAGACGTCCTCAAAGCCGCGGTACAGGCAGGCAGCAACCCACAACTGGAGTTCGGGGTCGAACGCGTTGTACTCGACGGCACTGTTCTCGTCCGAACGGACATACTTGTGTGCCCCGTTGACTGCGCGCCGGTAGTGCTTCTTCTCGTCCTCGGTGGCGAGGCTTGCCACCGCCAGGTAGGTCAGCGTTGTGCGAGTGCGCTTGACCGGATGACGGTCCAACCTGCCGGTCTCGACCTTGCTCTCGTACACGCCGTAACCCACCGCGGGGCGCGCAAGTTGCATGATCACGTTTGCGCCGGCGGCCAACAGTCCCAACCCGGACATCGCCTTCTCGACCTCAGCATCGATGTCGATCGAATCTCTACTCACCGTCACGGCATTAACCCCTTCGAGTCGGATATCTGCGAACGCGTGTTCTCAGATGAGTGAAGCGCTGAAACCTCACGATGTCAATAGCTTCGAGATGCCAAGATGGTCTACATGAATGACCAACCGCGTTTGTACGGTGGCGTCGACGGCGCCCTCCGCGTCGCTGCGCGCCGCGAGACGCTGATCGAAGCCGGGCTCGAACTGATGGGATCAGCCGAACCCGAACTGACAGTGCGTGGGGTGTGCAAACAGGCTGGTGTAGCTGCCCGGTACTTCTACGAGAGCTTCACCGACCGCGACGCCCTGATCTCCGCGGTGTACGACACGGTCATCACGGATATCGCCGTCTCCACCCAGGCAGCAGTGGACGCGGCCGACGCCGAACGAGACAAGGCAGTGGCGGCCATAGCCAACATCGTCCGCACCGTTGCCCGCGACCCAAGGCGCGGGCGACTACTCTTCTCGAGCGCGCTCACAAGCCCGCTCCTCGTCGAGAAACGCCGGGCGTCGACCACGATATTCATCGGTCTCCTCGCCGCCAACGCCAAGAGCTTCTACCGACTCGGCGACAGCGGCCAGCTGACGCTGACGGCAACCTTCCTGGTCGGCGGCCTCGCTCAAACGCTGAGCGCATGGCTCGACGGATACATCGACGTCACGGAAGACGAACTGGTTGCCGAATGTGCGGCGATCCTGCTCGCTCCGGCAATGCCGCCGTCCTGAGGGCCCTACTCGAAGCTCAGTCCCAGAGGCCGATGTTGTCGAGGTGGGCGAGCAGACGAGCGGCACCGTCGGAGAACTGAACTCGCATCTGCGCGTCCACTTGCTCGAGGTCTCGTTTCTCGAACGCCTCGATCAACTTGTCGTGGCTCGACACCGCAAGCTCACCCCAGCCCGCGTCGGTCGCGTACAGCCGCGCCGGGGTGTAGCGGATTGCACCGAACAGGAACCACGCCAATTTTGCCCCGCCCGCGGCAAGATTGATCAGGCGGTGAAATTGGAATTCGCACTGCTCGATCGCAGCAGCATCCGACGCGTCGACCGCTGCCCGTAAATCGGCATTGAGCTCGACCAACTCTGCAAGCTGGTCAGCGGTGATCTTGTCAGCGGCCCGCAACGCCAATTTGACCGCAATCTGCCCCTGCAACCAGAAGATGTCTTCGATGTCCTGGCGACTGAGCGGCGATACCAGATAGCCACGGTGGGGAACCAACTCGACCATCCCCTCGCCGCGCAACGCGACCAGAGCCTCCCGAACTGGCGTGACGCTGACCCCGAGGTCGGCTGCGGTTTCGTCGAGGCGAACGAACTCGCCCGGACGAACCTCCCCGGACATGATGAGGTTGCGAACATGGTTCGCCACATCCTCGGACAGCTGTGGCCGTCTCCTCAGCTCAGACGTCGCCCTCCGAGTGCGTGCAGACGTTGCCACAACCGATCCTCACAGTCCGTACGTTTTGCCGATGATGTCTCGCTGAATCTCGTTGGTACCACCATAAATGGAAGACACCAGAGTCTTTCGCACATGATGCTCCATGTCGAATTCCGTGGCGTAACCGTACCCGCCCATCATCTGCATGCCCTCGAGCGCAACCTTCTTGGCGGTTTCGGTGAGCTTCAGTTTTGCCATCGACGCCTCGCGCGGGAACATCTTCGTCGGATTGGCGTCGACCATCCTGGCGACGCTGTAGACCAGCAGTCGGCCGCATTCGATCTCCGTAGCCAGATCCGCGACGCGGTGCCGAAGCGCCTGGAACGAACCGACAGGACGCCCGAATTGCTTACGGGTGGTGATGAATTCGAGGGTGTCATCGAAAGCCCGCTGCGCCGTTCCGAGCATCATCGCCGCCAGGATGAGCCGTTCGATATTGAGCCCCGCCATGAGTTGACGCCAGCCGTTGCCGACCTCGCCGACCACAGCGTCGTCAGGCAGCAGGACGTCGGTGAAGTAGAGGTCGTTGACCTCCTTGCCGCCCATCGTGTCGATTCCGCTGATCTTCAGGCCGGAAATATCTGCCGGAACGTGGAACATCGTCAGGCCCTCGTGCTTGCCCTCACCTCTCGACGTACGCGCGACGAGCAGGATGTTCTCGGCGAAGTGCGCATTGGAGCACCACGTCTTCTGTCCGTTGATCAGCCATCCACCGTCGACCTTCTCGGCACGGCAACTCAAGTTACCGACGTCCGAGCCCGCCTCGGGTTCCGACATCGAGATCGACTGCGAAGCCCCTCGGACGATGCCGCCGAGTACCGCTTCCTTCTGCGCCGGACTGCCGAACTTCTCGTACGCCGCCCCCGTGATGACCGTCGGGCCGAGTCCGCCGATCGGCGCCATCCCCTTGGCCGCTTCCTCGAGGAAGATGCACAGGTCAACCGTGCTGCCGGCCGATCCGCCGTACTCCTCCGGCACGGTCAGTCCAAGCCATCCCAGTTCCGCCATTTTCTCGTAGTACGCCTGATTGTGGTTGTGCGCTCCGTGATCGGTCAGCAGGTCTCGCTGCTCGCGCGTACCGCTTTCCTTCTTGCAGAACGCGGCCACCGACTTGGCAAAATCAGACTGCTCCTGCGTGAAATCCATGTGCATCGAAAACTCCCGGGTGAGAAATGGCTGGAGGCTTGTCGGAGCTCCGTCCGACGCATACTGTGACTACCAGCACAGTAAATCACATCACATATATGTGATGCGTCGACTCCTGGAGGATCTGAGAAATATGACCGAACAGCTCGGCCGACACAGCACGTCCACAGATCCGACGTCAGGCGATCCCACCTTCGCGAGCCTCGACCCTCGCGATGACACCGTGATCGCGCAGTACCCCGTCGCCGATCAGCAGGCGGTCGACAAGGCCGTGGCCGCAGCACACACCGCAGCGGCGTGGTGGGATCAACTCGGTTTTGCAGGGCGAAAGAAAGTCCTCGGTGACTTCCGGGCTGCCATTGCCTCCCATGCGGATTCGATGGCGTCGATCATCTCCACGGAAACCGGAAAGCCGAGCGACGACGCGCTACTCGAAGTGATGTTGGCAGTCGAACATCTCGACTGGGCCGCCCGCAACGCACAGAAGGTGTTGCGCCGCAGACGCGTCGGTGCAGGCTTGATCAGCGCCAACCAATCCGCTTCCGTCGGCTATCGGCCGATGGGCGTCGTCGGTGTGATCGGTCCGTGGAACTATCCGCTGTACACACCGATGGGGTCGATCGGCTACGCACTGGCCGCCGGAAACGCCGTCGTCTTCAAGCCAAGCGAACTCTCACCAGGCGTCGGCGTCGAACTGGCTCGGCTGTGGAACCTCGCCGCACCCGGACACCCTGTCCTCCAAACGATTACCGGCGACGGCAAGACCGGCGCACTGCTGTGTTCGTCCGGGGTGAACAAGATTGCGTTCACCGGTTCGACGGCCACCGCAAAACGCGTCATGGCTGCCTGCGCCGATACCCTGACTCCCCTGGTTGCCGAGTGCGGCGGCAAGGACGCCATGCTGGTGGATTCCGACGCCAACCTTGATGCCGCCGTAGCCTTCGCGGCATTCGGTGCGGTCGGCAACGCCGGGCAAACCTGCGCCGGTGTCGAGCGCATCTACGTCGCCGCCCCGGTCTACGACGCCTTCCTGTCGAAACTCACTGCGGCGCTGCGCGATGCCCACGCCGGTTCGACCTACGGCCCCATGACGCTGGGCAAGCAGACGGCGATCGTGCGAGGTCAGATCGAAGACGCGCTCGGCCGAGGAGCCAAAGCTGTTCTCGGCGGCCTCGAGTCCTTCCGTGGCCCGTTCATAGACCCGATCGTCCTGACCGACGTACCGGAAGATTCCACCGCGGTCACCGAGGAAACGTTCGGACCGAGCGTCGTGGTGAACAAGGTTGCCGACATGAACGAAGGCATCGAGCGCGCCAACGCGTCGAAGTACGGATTGGGCGCGTCGGTGTTCACGAAGAGCACATCGAAGGGGCGGGCAATTGCCGAGAAACTCGAATGTGGTGTGGTCACCGTCAATTCGGTTCTCGGATTTGCCGGAATCGCCGCCCTCCCGTTCGGCGGTGTCGGTGATTCCGGATTCGGCCGCATCCACGGGGCAGACGGACTGCGCGAGTTCAGCAGCGTCAAATCGATGGCAGTTCAGAAGTTCAGCGCACCACTGGATCTACTGACCATCGAGCGGAAGGCGCGCGACATGAAGATCTCGCGCTGGATGTTGGCAAAGCGGCACGCCAAGTCCTGACCCGCTCAGTGCGCCAGCGCAAGCGCCAAGCCTGCTTCGTCTGTGACCGGGCGGTCACAGACGAAGCCTCGGCAGACGTAGGCCGCTTGAGCGCCGTCGACCAACGGCCGATCTGCCAGCAGCGGTGAGGAATCCGGCTCACCTGCGACGATCACGGCGCCGCCGGGGGCGAGGCGACGGGCCGCGTCCAGCAGATCACCGTCACCCACAACAGCTACCTGGATCGGCCCGCGCAGCGACGCTTCCGCCACCGCAAGCCAATGCCCGGCCGAGCGCGGAGCACGCTCGAGCGGCAACGATGCGCGTGCAAGGGAGTCGGATACGGCTTGGGCATAGCGGGAGGCGCGCTCGGGTTCGGTGAGCGCAGCCGCCGTCAACAGCGCCTCCGTGACAGTTGACGCTCCCGACGGTGTTGCGCCGTCCATCGGATCGCGGGGTCGGGTCACCAAGCTTTCGGCAAAATCTGCTGTGTCGAACCAACTTCCGGGCTCGGCTGGGTCGGCAAAATGATCGAGAGTGAGGTCGAGCAACTGCCGGGCGGTGTCGAACCACTCCGATTCCCCGGTTGCCTGGTACAGCGCGAGGAGTCCGGTGGCCAGGGCTGCGTAGTCCTCGAGGACCCCGGCCGGCTCACCGACAACGCCACCGAGAGATGCGCGGCGCAATCTGCCGTCAACGAGATGCAGGCCGAGAAGGGTGTGCGCGCACACCCGTGCAGCGTCAATCCATTCGGGTCGATTCAGTGCAAGCCCGGCTTCCGTCAAGGCGGTGATGCTGAGCCCGTTCCATGCGGTCACGACTTTGTCGTCTCGGCCAGGCTGCGGACGGTCTTTTCGCACTGCGCGCAGTGCGTCGGAAACCTTCTGCCAGCGCGAGCAATCGTCGGGATCGCTGAGCAACTGCAACACCGATGCACCTTCTTCGAAGGTTCCGTCGTCGGTGACGCGGAACAACTCTGCCGCCCACCGTCCGTCGTCCTCGCCGAGCGCATCGATCAGCTGGCTGGGCGTCCACACATAGGTCGATCCTTCGACGCCGTTGGTGTCCGCGTCCAGAGCCGAAGCGAAGCAGCCGTTTTCGGTTCGCAGATCGCCGAGAATAAATCCTGCGGTTTCCTCCGTGATGCGGGCTGCCAACTCGGAACCCGTCCGACGTACCCAGTGCGCGTAGAACCGGAGCAGCAACGCATTGTCGTAGAGCATCTTCTCGAAATGCGGAACCACCCACTCCGCGTCGACGGAGTAACGGGAGAAACCGCCGCCCAACTGGTCGTAGATGCCGCCGCGCGCCATGGCTTCACCAGTGCGCTGCAGTCCACCGAGAATATTGTTCGAACCGGTCCGCTCGAACTGCCGCAGCAGTCCTTCGAGCAACGCGGACGGCGGAAACTTCGGGGCGCCGCCGAAACCGCCGCGGGGCAGGTCCTCATCCACCAATACTGCCTGGCCCGCTGCGTCGAGGAGCGCGGCATCGATCGGCGCACCGCTGTACGGGATTCCACCCGACGCGCGCGCCAACTCCGTCACGATCGACGACGCAGCATCGTCGACCTCGCCGCGACGGTTGGCAAATGTCTCGGCAATCGCTTCGAGAAGCTGTATGAACGAAGGCATTCCACCGCGCGGCGCCGGCGGGTAGTACGTGCCGCAGTAGAACGGCGAACCGTCAGGAGTCAGGAAACACGTCATCGGCCAGCCACCCTGACCGGTCATCGCGACCGTGGCATTCATGTAGACGGCGTCGATGTCAGGCCGCTCTTCGCGGTCCACCTTCACACAGACGAAGTTGTCGTTCATGACCGCCGCGATGTCGCCGTTCTCGAACGATTCGTGGGCCATCACGTGGCACCAGTGGCACGCCGAGTATCCGATCGACAACAGAATCGGCACGTTACGTTCGCGTGCCCACTCCATGGCCTCCGGCCCCCACTGCTGCCAGTGGACCGGATTGTCGGCGTGCTGACGAAGGTAGGGACTGGTGGACGCACCCAGATTGTTCTTCATCCGTGGGTCCATGTGCCCTACCTCGCTCGCGTCAGGAATCGTGCTTGGGAGTCTTCTCGGCTGATGCGTCGCCGGCATCCGTTTCCGGCGTGGCGATCGCACCACGATCCGTTCCTTCATCCAACTGCTGATCGGCTTCCGGGTGTTCGGGTTCGAAAGTTTCCGGCAACTTCTTGAGCTGACGGTTCATCGACACGACCAACAGGATCACACCGATGAACAATGCCAAGACGACAACCAGTCCGACCGGCGACGACTTGCCGAACTCGGGCCCGGAGGGGTTACTCGGGCTCTGTGCAAGCAATTGTGTTGTGCCGATTACCAACTCGGCGGATAGTGCATTCACTTTCAGACGTCCTCTTCAAGACCTGCGAACAGGTCGGTTTCCGGGATGGACGTAGAAACCCGCGTCTTCGCGAGTTCGAATTCTTCTGTGGGCCAGATCTTCTGCTGAATATCGAGCGGCACCGCAAAGAACGAACCATTGGGGTCGATCTGCGTCGCATGCGCACGCAAAGCGTCGTCGCGCTGGGGGAAGTAATCGCCGCAGGCGATCTGGGTGGTGACCCGGACCATCATGTCACCGCGCTCGGTCTTCCACTTCTTGAGCCAATCCGCCATGGGGAACGGCTCGCCGCGGCGCTCGTACTCCTCTTGGAAAAGTTCGAGACGCTTACGGATGAAGCCGTGCGAGTAATAGACCTTCTTGATCTCCCACGGTTCGCCGTCCTCGGGATGATATTCCGGGTCGGCAGCCGCTTCGTACGCAGCCATCGACACCTCGTGGCACCGAATGTGGTCGGGGTGCGGGTATCCACCGTTCTCGTCGTACGTCGTGATGACGTGTGGACGGAATTCGCGGAACACCTTGACGAGTGCGCGCGTCGATTCCTCGAGCGGCACCAGCGCAAAGCAGCCCTCCGGAAGCGGCGGCAACGGATCACCCTCGGGCAGGCCCGAGTCGACGAAGCCCAGCCAGCGGTGCTTGACGCCCAGAATCCGCGCAGCTTCCGCCATTTCTTCCTGGCGCACCTCGCTGATGCGGTCGCGGACGCCGGGGACATCCATGGCCGGGTTGAGAATGTCGCCACGTTCACCCCCGGTGAGCGTCAGGACCATCACTTCATGGCCTTCGGCTGCATAACGGGCGGTGGTGGCCGCACCCTTGCTCGACTCGTCGTCGGGATGGGCATGGACGGCCATGAGCCGGAATCCGCTCACGTGTTCGTTCACCTCAACTTCACCTGTAGCCGTTACCGGCGTCTGCTCCGAACTCTTGCCGTCAAACCTACCGGCAGCGCCAGTGGGCGCGTCCTCTATAGTTCCACCCGAGAGTTCCTGATGCAGCCATGACCCCAGTCCGCGGTTGCGTAGAACACGAACTCGAGTCTTCGAGAGCAGAGTGATGAGTAATACGCTTCCCCAAGATCGGTACCCGAGCGCGACTCGCACGGGCGGTTCCAAGAAGTGGATCGTGTGGGCTCTGACCGCCCTCGTCATCGTTGTGGGCACCGGTATCGCCTACGTCGGATACACCAAATTTTCGGTGAAAGAGATCACGACCGAGACGATCTCGTACGACATCGCCGACGACTCGACCATGAAGATCCGGTTCACCGTCACGCGTGACGATCCGAGCCAGGAAGCTGTGTGCATCGTTCGCGCCCGCTCCAAGGGCGGATCCGAAACCGGTCGACGCGAGGTTTACGTTCCGGCTACGACGTACCAGACCTTGGAGTTCAACACCGAGATCAAAACGTCCCTCCCACCAGGCATGGCCGACGTCTTCGGATGCAGCCTCGACGTCCCGGAGTATCTGACCAAAAACTGACTGCGCCTACTACCCGCCCTGCCCGACGTTTGAGTTCCGACAGGGCGGGTAGTCCTGCGTGATAGAATTGCTTGGTACACGGTTCCGGGTGGAACCGTGTATTGCTGCATTGACGGCCAGGTTGGCGTCGAACGCAGCGCTGACGGCAAGATCACGCCTAGCCCAGGCGCGTTCGAGCCGTTGTTTATTGCTGTTGCAGTGAGTTCAGTGCTGTCGCAGTGATCTGTCGAGGGAGCCCCCGGCTCCGACTACTAGGGAGTGATCGAGATGACCGAGACCCAGGTGACCTGGCTTACGCAGGAATCACATGACAGGCTCAAGAAGGAACTCGACCAGCTCATCGCGTACCGCCCCATCATCGCCGCCGAGATCAACGAGCGTCGCGAAGAGGGCGATCTGAAGGAGAACGGCGGCTACCACGCTGCACGCGAAGATCAGGGGCAGCAGGAAGCTCGTATCCGCCAGCTTCAGGATCTGCTCAACAGCGCAAAGGTCGGCGAAGCACCCACTCAGTCCGGTGTTGCACTCCCGGGTTCGGTAGTGAAGGTGTACTACGACGGCGACGAGAGCGACACCGAGACCTTCCTGATCGCAACCCGCGAAGAGGGCGCGCGTGACGCCAAGCTCGAGGTGTACTCCCCCAACTCTCCGCTGGGTAGCGCACTTCTCGAGGCCAAGGAAGGCGAGACTCGCGAGTACAACCTGCCTAACGGCGGCACCATGAAGGTCACCCTCGTTAGCGCGGAGCCGTACCACAGCTGATCGGTTACACACGAAACAAACGTCGCCCGGACATATACTCGTCCGGGCGACGTTTTTTCTTGCCTAGATCACTCGTCGCGCCTTCATACCGGCGAAGATCGGACCGACTTTCACTACGTCACCGAAGGTCGGCGCGTGCAGCATCTGCCCGTTTCCGACGTAGATCGCGACGTGTCCGGGGCCGCCTGCCTGCCAGTTTCCGAACAGCAGATCACCTGGTTGCGCTTGATCGAGGGGAATCTCGACGCCAACACCCCATTGGGTTTCCGACGTGCGTGGCAAAGTGATCCCGGTTGCGGCGTGGATGGCGTACGACGTCAGTCCCGAGCAGTCGAACCCGCCCATCGACGGACCGTTGATGTTTCCTCCGCCCCACACGTACGGCAGTCCGAGGAATTTCAGTCCGGCTTGGACTACACCGCCTACCGCGGCCGCAAGATTGTTGTAATTGAACGGCGCAAGCATCAGGGCAAAGGAATCCTGCAAGGACGTGACCTGCGCGACGAAGGGTGCCGCAGTCTGATCCTGCGGAACGCCGTGCGCTGCCCGCACTGCCTCGGGCCCGACGTCGTAGGCTGCCAGCGCCAGTTCGACGGTATCGCCCTGGACCTCCCCTGATTGCTGCCACGACTGGGCCTGCTTCACCAGTTCACACAGTCGGTAGCCGGACGTCATCACGGGGTCTGCGACACCGAAGATGTCCATCTTGCCGTCGCCGTCGCCGTCCTTGCCGTACGCCGTCCACGCTGCTGTGGTGAATCGGCCAGGTCCGCGCCCACCCTCGTCTGACACTTCTGCGCCGGGGCCGTATTGAAAGCCACTGCGCGTCGAATACAGAGATGCCACCACCGCCGGCGTGATCTCCGGGCAGATTGCGCCCGCTTTCTTGACCCACGGAGCAAATACCGCGACCGCGCCAACCGGCGCCAGAGCAGCACCGGGAAAATTGGACGGCACCGAGGGCACAAGCCCTTCCGGATTCTCTTGTGCTCGCACCGGCCCGCCCCAGGCCGCGAGTGAGATTTCCGCGGCGGGAGCTGCATTCGCCTCTGCGGGCGTCCCCAGTGTTGCTCCTATCACCCCCAGTGCAGTACCGATCGACACAGTGATCGCCAGGACACTCACTGCCATCAAAAACCTCCGGTAACTGATCGATCCACGAGCCGGCCGAACCTGTCGGTGGCACCGCCTAGGGTTTCGAACATGCATTCGATATCCCCGGTGGCACACCAACCTGTAACCAATGTCTCATTTATCACGTCAGACGTTACCCAAATGACCACATACCCCAAGGCTTTTCTCAGGTTCGGCGGGCAGGCTGTGGACATGAGCGACGATCGGACACGGCCCACTCGGGCTCGCACCTCGGCATACCGACCCGTTCACCTCGCGCTTGCTGCGACGGCTGTTGCGGGCGCCATCGCAAGTGGTGGCTTATCCCTCGTTTCCAACCCCACCGACAGTTCCACCACGACGGCCATCTCCACCGACACCACCTCGAAGCATGCGGCCGCATCACGACTGGTCGTAGCCAGCGGGTTCGGAGTTCCGGACGCCGTCTCGAACGGTTCGTGAACGCACCACGCGCCGCAACCGAATGGCTCACCTGGGGCGTCCAGGCCCGCGTAGTCGTCACCGATCCCGGTGCCCTCGCCTCCGCCGCCAGTCTCGTGCGGGGTTATCTGAGCGCTGCCGACGCGGCCACCAATCGCGATCGCGCAGACTCCGAGATCCACACATTCGGATCCGGCCCGGCTCTCGAGGTCGACGGCGCCCCCATAACGCCGATGTTTGCGCATTTCCTCACGGACGCACTCGCGATCGCGCGCCTCACCGACGGCAAACTCACCCCAACGGCAGGCTCGCGAGATCCACACTCCTGGTGGAAGATCCGCGTCGAGAGCAACCGGGTGTTCAGCCCGGCCGACGTTGTCCTCGATCTATCCGCCACCGCGCGCGCCAGTTCGGCTGACCATTGCGCCGCAACCACAGCCCAACTTCTCGGCTGCGGGGTTCTCGTTGCCTTGGGCGGAGACATAGCCGTGGCCGGACCGTCGCCGGAAGGCGGCTGGCAGATTCAGGTTCAAGATCTCCCGGGTGACCCCACGTGTCAGGTTGCCGTTCCTTCGGGGTGCGGCATCGCGACGGCCAGCACCGTCAAGCCGCTTGCCCGGGAATCGACGGCAACATCGATGTGGCGCACGGTATCGGTGATAGCCGAATCCTGTGCGGAGGCAGCAGCACTGAGCCGGGTAGCCGTAGGAATGAGCGGCTCCGCCATCGATTGGCTGCACAAGCTGGATCGCCCGGCCCGCCTGGTCGACCAGGAGTTCCGGGTCACCACCCTGGCGGGGTGGCCGGACGACTGACACTGTGCGCCTTTGTCAACCGCCCGCGGTTGACAAAGGCGCACAGCACAGAGTTACGCCAGCGCCTGCTCGATATCACCGACCAGGTCGGAGGCATCTTCGATACCAACCGACAGACGGACCAGGTCGTCGGGAACTTCGAGCGCCGAACCGGCCGTCGACGCGTGGGTCATGGCGCCCGGGAACTCGATGAGCGATTCGACGCCGCCGAGAGATTCTGCGAGCGTGAAGATTTCGGTGCGTGAGCACAAGTCGAGAGCAGCAGCCTTGCCACCCTTGAGCCGCACGGAGATCATGCCGCCGAATCGCCGCATCTGCTTGGCCGCAACCTTGTGCGACGGATGCGAGGCGAGACCCGGGTAGATGACGCTCGCGACGGCGGGGTGCCCGTCGAGCAGTTCGACAACCTTTTCGGCGTTGTCGCTGTGACGCTCCATCCGCAATGCCAGTGTCTTGATTCCGCGCAGCGTGAGGAAGGCGTCGAACGGACCGGGGACGCCGCCGGAACCGTTCTGCAGGAACCCGAAAGCGTGGTCGAGCTCTTCGTCGTCGCAGACCAGTGCGCCACCGACCACATCGGAGTGTCCACCGATGTACTTGGTAGTGGAGTGCAGAGCGATGTCGGCGCCCAACTGCAGGGGCTGCTGCAAGTAGGGCGATGCAAAGGTGTTGTCCACCACGATCTTTGCATTGCCCTCGTGCGCAACCTCGGCCAGGAGTTCGATGTCACCGATGTTGAGCAATGGGTTCGTGGGTGTTTCCACCCACACCAGCTTGGTGTTGGGTCGCATCGCTGCGCGTACCGCGTCGACGTCCGAGACCGGAGCCGGGGTGTACTCTATGCCCCACTGTGTGAACACCTTGTCGATGAGTCGGAAGGTTCCGCCGTAAGCGTCGTCGGGGATGACGAGGTGGTCACCCGGGCGCAGAACGGATCGGAGGAGGCAGTCAGTGGCAGCCATGCCCGAGCTGAAAGCCCGACCGTAGCTACCTGATTCGAGTGCCGCCAGGTTCGCTTCGAGCGGTCGACGAGTGGGATTGCCCGTGCGCGCGTACTCGAATCCACTGCGCATCCCACCCACACCGTCTTGCGCGAAGGTCGAACTCGCGTAGATCGGAACGTTGACGGCACCGGTCAGCGGATCGGGCTCGTAGCCCGCGTGTACCGCTTTCGTGGAGAAACCCTGCCAGCTGATGTTGTCGGCCTTGCTGCGTTGCTCGCTCATGCCCACCAGACTAGTAGCCACCTCGCCGATGCAGGGCGGCTGTGTCAGTTCTCGACCAACTCCACGACTCTGATTGCCGCATCCAACGCGGCGGTCTCGGTGAGGTCGGGGCTGTACATCACCATGGTCATGTGTTCGGGTGAGAGAACAGTGATCGTCAGACCACCTTTGGCAACCGCACCCAAACTTCTCAGTCGCGGGTCCTGCAGGTCGTATCCACTTTTTGCCATCGTGTCGCGCGTACTCTGCGAGTTGGTCATCGTAAAGGACGTGATGGCGATGGACCTGCCGCCGTCCATCCAGATGCACCCGTTCGGCATGTCGTTGGGGGCGCCGTACGGTTCGACGATGTCACGGACTGCCGGCATGAGGGTCGAGCATTTCACCGAGCCTGAGAAGGCCGGAGCGAGCGATGCCGTCGGCCTAACCGTCGTCGGCGCCGTTTTGGTGGTAGTCGACTTCCCAGACGGGGCGCTAGTCGACACCGCTACCTTTGCCCCCGATGCTGCTTGCGGAGTGCCGGCAACCGTCGAACTACACGCCGTTGTCACCAGCACTGCCGCAAGAACACCGATATATCCGACGAGTTTGTCCCCCATGGGCGCTGACCCTACCTTCCGGGGGACAAACTCGGATGTCTCAGGATCCGGCGCTGAGGAATCCCAAAAGGTCGTGGCGGGTGATGACACCGACGGGCTTACCGTCGTCGACGACCATGAGGGCGTCAGTATCGCCGAGTGCCTTGGTCGCGGCCGAGACCGGCTCGCCCGATCCGATGAGCGGGAACGGCGCACTCATGTGCTTTTCGACCGAATCGGCAAGTTGCGCACGGCCTTCGAATACTGCGCTGAGCAGATCACGTTCGGTGACACTGCCGGCCACCTCACCTGCCATGACGGGCGGTTCGGCACCAACCACCGGCATCTGTGACACACCGTATTCACGCAGGATCTCGATGGCGTCACGCAAGGTTTCCGATGGGTGCGTGTGCACGAGATCGGGCAGTTCTCCCGACTTTCCGCGCAGCACGTCGCCCACGGTGGGGACGTTTGCCTTGCCGTCGAGCGGAGTCCGCAGGAAGCCGTACGACGCCATCCACTGATCGTTGAAGATCTTGGACAGGTAGCCGCGGCCACCGTCGGGAAGGAGTACGACAACAAGTGCGTCGGGGCCTTCGCGCTTGGCGACCTCGAGTGCCGCGACGACAGCCATGCCGCACGATCCACCGACCAGCAGGCCTTCTTCACGGGCCAGACGACGCGTCATCTCGAAGGAGTCCGCATCCGACACGGCGATGATCTCGTCCGGAATGGACGGATCGTAAGCCGTGGGCCAGAAATCTTCGCCGACACCTTCGACCAGGTACGGACGACCCGTGCCGCCGGAGTAGACGGAACCTTCGGGGTCGACGCCGACAACCTTGACCTTGCCGCCCGACACCTCCTTGAGGTAGCGGCCGGTGCCGGTGATGGTTCCACCGGTGCCGACGCCGGCGACGAAGTGCGTGATCTTGCCGTCGGTGTCTGCCCAGATCTCGGGGCCGGTGGTCTCGTAGTGGCTTGCCGGTCCGCCCGGGTTGGAGTACTGGTTGGGCTTCCAGGCACCCGGGATCTCACGGGTGAGCCGATCGGAGACGCTGTAGTAACTGTTGGGGTGCTCGGGTGCGACGGCTGTGGGGCAGACGACTACCTCGGCTCCGTAAGCACGCAGAACGTTTCGCTTGTCTTCGCTGACCTTGTCGGGGCAGACGAACACGCACTTGTATCCGCGTTTCTGAGCGACGAGCGCCAAACCGATTCCGGTGTTGCCTGACGTCGGTTCGACGATGGTGCCGCCCGGCTTCAATTCTCCGGAGGCCTCCGCCGCGTCGATCATCTTGACGGCGATACGGTCCTTGGAGCTACCGCCCGGGTTGAGGTATTCGACCTTGGCTGCCACAGTGCCGTAGTTCTCGCCCGTGACGGACGTGAGTTTGACGAGTGGGGTGTTGCCGATGAGGTCTACGACGTGTTCCGCGATGCGCATCGCTCCATGTTCCCAGATCCGGCGAATCGCTGCGCGTAGACGTCGGGCGAAGGTGCGGCGATCCGGCTAGATTGACCACTGTGAGTCGGACCGGAGTGAAAGCGTCGGTGGCCACAGTGGTGGCCGGGTCGAGCGCCGGCACGGCGACGTGGTTGGCGTACCAGTACCTGATGTCGCAGGCCGGTGCCGCACGCGGCTTGATCGGACGCAATGTCTCCAAACCACCCGAAGCGGACGGTGTGTATTTGCCGGGCATCGACGCACCGGAGCGGTGGTGGCGCGGCGTTCCGTTCGACCTCCATCTGATGATTTTCGGCGATTCGTCAGCCGCTGGTGTTGGCGCCGTGACCGCGGACGAGGTACCGGGGGTGCGGGTCGCGAAACTCCTCTCGGAGGAGACCGGGAAGCGAATCCGCCTGAGCACCAAGGCTATCGGCGGCGCCACGTCGCGCGGTTTGAGTGGCCAGGTCGACGCCATGTTCATTGCCGGGGCGGCGCCGGACGCGGCGGTGATCCTGATCGGCGCAAACGACGTGACTGCCAAGAACGCTATTCGAGCATCGGCCAGGCGTCTCGGTGACGCAGTACGGCGCTTGCGTGAGAGCGGCGCCGTCGTCGTGGTCGGCACGTGTCCCGATCTGGGGGTGGTCACCGCGATCCCACAACCGCTGCGAACCGTCGTACGCGAGTGGGGACATCGTTTGGCGGCAGCGCAGGCGTCGGCGACGAGAGCTGCGGGTGGGCATCCTGTTCCGCTGGCCGATCTGCTCGCAAAAGAATTCCTCGCTTCCCCGGACACCATGTTCTCGGCTGATCGGTTCCACCCGTCGGCGGCCGGCTACGAGCTCGCGGCCCGCCAGATCGTGCCGGTGCTCGCTGCGGCGTTAGGCGAATGGACTGGCGGGCCACTCCCCGATCTCCCCCAGGTCTCGGACGCCGCACAGGCACAGACGATGGCTGCCCGCGTATCCACTGCTCTGCACCGCGTTGGGTGGATCGGCCACCCGAAACCCGCAGTACAGGAGCTTGGCGACGACTGAGTGAGACTCCGTGCCCCTGTTTTCGGGTCGGCAACGTAAATTGGCAGTCGAAGCTGCATTCATCTTGCCCTGCTCGTCGCGCAGTCGTCTGCGCCGACCACGCAGTACACAAAAGGAGTTTTCATGCCCGAGGCAGTAATCGTCTCAGCAGTACGGTCGCCCATCGGCCGCGCAATGAAGGGTTCGCTCAAGGACATCCGCCCCGATGACCTCGCCACCCAGATGGTTGCAGCCGCGCTGGCGAAGATCCCCGAGCTCGATCCCACCGAGATCGACGACCTCATCATGGGTTGCGGTCAGCCTGCCGGACAGTCGGGCTTCAACATCGCCCGCGTCGTCGCAGTTCAGCTGGGCTACGACTTCCTCCCCGGCGTGACGGTCAACCGTTACTGCTCCTCGTCGCTGCAGACCACCCGTATGGCACTGCACGCCATCCGCGCAGGCGAGGGCGACGTCTTCATCTCCGCCGGCGTCGAGTCCGTCTCCAGCTTCGTCACGGGCAACGCAGACGGCCTGCCGAACACCAAGAACCCGCTCTTCGACGCAGCGCAGGCGCGTAGCGCCAAGCTCGCCGAAGGTGGAGTCGCCTGGACCGATCCTCGCGAAGAGGGACTGCTCCCCGACGTCTACCTGGGCATGGGCCAGACGGCAGAGAACGTTGCCTCCGCTACCGGCATCAGCCGCGAAGATCAGGACCGCTTCGCTGTTCGCAGCCAGAACCGCGCAGAGGAAGCCATCAACCGTGGCTTCTTCGAGCGTGAGATCACCCCGGTCACCCTCGCCGACGGCACCGTCGTCTCCAAGGATGACGGCCCGCGCGCCGGCACCACCTACGAAGGCATCAGCGGCCTCAAGCCCGTCTTCCGTCCCGACGGCACCGTCACCGCAGGCAACGCCTGCCCGCTCAACGACGGCGCTGCCGCTCTGGTGATCATGTCCGACACCAAGGCCAAGGCTCTGGGCCTGACGCCCCTCGCCCGCATCGTCTCCACCGGCGTCTCGGGTCTGTCCCCCGAGATCATGGGCCTCGGCCCGATCCAGGCCGTCAAGAACGCCCTGAAGTTCGCGGGCAAGTCGATTTCCGACATCGACCTGTTCGAGATCAACGAGGCTTTTGCGGTCCAGGTCATCGGATCTGCTCGTGAGCTCGGCATCGACGAGGACAAGCTCAACATCTCCGGCGGTGCATTGGCACTCGGCCACCCCTTCGGTATGACCGGTGCACGTATCACCAACACCCTGATCAACAACCTGCGCGAGCAGGACAAGACCTTCGGCGTCGAGACCATGTGTGTCGGCGGCGGACAGGGCATGGCAATGGTGATCGAGCGCCTCAGCTGATCTCCTGAGCACGTCGAAAACGGCCGCCCGGCTTCTGCCGGGCGGCCGTTTTCAGGTAGTCGTGAATTTCTGAGCAAAACTTCCCAACTCGCGGATCAGCTCGCGCGCGGCATCGTCTTCGCGTTGGACCGCCGCTCGGGCTTCCTCCGACCATCCTTGGCGCAGTAGCTTTTTCGCGGCCAGGACTGCGGGTCCGACATTGCCCGCGATCTGCGACGCAGCCTCCATCGCTCGGGGATGCAGCTGATCAGCCGGAACTGCCGCGACCGCAATGCCGATCTCGGCTGCTTCTTTTCCGTTCAGCCACCTGGCCGTCAACAGAAGTTCGGACGCGCGTTGCGCGCCGATCACCTTGGGCAGCATCCAACTACTTGCCGCTTCTGGCGCTGTTCCGAGAGATGTGAACGGGGCACGCAACCGAGCATCGTCGGCAACGTAGACGACGTCGCAGAAGAGCAGCATCGTCAGACCGATGCCGACAGCGGCGCCATGCACGGCAGCGACGAGCGGCTTCGGGAACTCCACCAGCGCCACGATCAAAGGAGCAAATGCGTGTCCGAAATCAGCGGTGTCCGCCCCAGGTGCGGAGAGCGCGCGCAGGTCCACTCCGCTCGAAAATGCCTTGCCCGCACCCTCGATCACCACCACCGCGACTCTTGAATCTGCGGCCGCGTCGTCGAGCGCTTTGGTCAGAGCCCGGAAGCCTGCGGCATCAAAAGCGTTGAGTCGCTCCGGCTTGTTGAGCGTCACGGTCCGCACAGATCCGTTGTCCGAGACGAGTACAGGTGTCGACATGGATATACGCACGCCCTTCATCGATAGGAACCAAGCAACTGCTAGGTATCCCAAGCACCGTAACCCGGTCGCACCGACAAAAGAATGTGTCAGGAGTCGTAGGACAGAGATTCCGACAGGTCGCGGTTCGCATCGATCTGGCCCGAAATGACGACGAGATTCTGCTCGACTCCGTTTATTGCGTCAGCGCCGGCGACGAATCGCAGCGGCAATGTCTCCGAGTCGGAAAGAGTAACGAGAGCTCGGGCGAGCTTCTTGGGGTCGCCTCCCTGCTGTCCGTTCATGATCTTCCACGCCTCGATCGTCTGTGCGGTACGTTCCGCGTAGTCCTCGATCTCGAGCTCGGGCCAGATCGTGGACGAGCCTTCGACCAACAGTTCCGTCCGGAAGAACCCGGGCTCCACAGCCATCGTGCTGATGCCGTACGGCTCGAGATCGAAGTGCAGAGACTCCATCCACCCTTCCAGAGCGAACTTCGATGCGGCGTAGGCGGCGCAGAACTCCTGACCGATCAGCCCGGCAGTGGACGTGATGGTGATGACCTGACCTCTGCGCTGGCGCCGCATGACGGGGAGGACAGCACGAGTCACGTTGAGCGGGCCGAAAAAATTGGTTTCCATCTGCGCCCGGAACTGTTCAGGACTGATGTTCTCGAAGTAACCGGCGTAGAAGTTTCCGGCGTTGTTGACCAACACGTCGATTCGACCGAATCGTTCGACTGCAGTCGCAGCTGCCGCCTGCGCCGCTTCGGTTGAGGTGATATCGAGAGCAACGGCGAGTAGCTCCTCATGTGCACCGATAGCCTTCTCGACCCGGTCCGCGTTTCGTCCCGTCGCGACGACCGAATGTCCGGCGGCGAGCGCGGCTTGGGCGATGTCGACACCCATTCCTCGACCAGCGCCGGTAATGAACCACACCTTCTTTTCAGACATGACACACAGTCAAACTCGGTTTGTCCGAAGGAGGGAGACCCTGTCTATACGGTTAATGCCAGTGCCTCCCTGGACTCGTCTACGGGGGACGGGAGCGGGAATGGAGGAGTTTGACGTGAATGAAGAGACTCACAATCCGACGGTGCCGATCGGTTTCGACATCGCTTGGTCTGTGTTCATGCTGTTGTGGATCGTTCTCACGGTGACTGCGGTGGTGTCCATCGTGAGGTCCGATGCCGATCCGGTCGCAAAAATCGGATGGTCTGCCCTCGCCGTCATCCTGCCGATCGTCGGGCCTGCGGCGTGGTTCTTCGCGAGCAGGCGTCGACAGAACGCACTATGACAAAAGAAATGGCCCCCGCATCGCGGAGGCCATTCTTGTTACTGCGAGTTGTCAGTCGCGACTGAAGTAGCTCAGCAGGCGCAGGATCTCGACGTACAGCCAGACCAAGGTGACTGTGAGGCCGAGGGCGACGCCCCACGCTGCCTTCTCCGGAGCCTGAGCGCGGATCAGCTGATCAGCGGCATCGAAGTCGAGCAGGAAGCTGAAGGCTGCGAGACCGATGCAGACCAGGCTGAAGATAATGGCGATTGGTCCACCGTCACGCAGGCCGAGTCCGCCGTCGATAAAGAAGCTGGCGACGAGGTTACCCAGAGCCAGAACCACGACGCCGATCAAGGCACCGATGATCATGCGGGTCAGTCGCGGCGTCACACGAATGGCGCCGGTCTTGTAGACCACAAGCATGCCGAAGAACACGCCGAACGTGCCGAGAACTGCCTGTGAGATCAGCACCGAGGCCGACACACCGCCAGCCGCTTCGATCGGGGCAGTGAACATGAATGACAGAGCCCCCAGGAAGAGGCCCTCGAACGCGGCATAAGCCAGCACGATGGCCGGGTTGTCCATCTTGCGACCGAAAGTCGCAACGAGAACCAGGACAAGTCCGACCAGACCGCCGACGATCACAAACGGCGATGCGAGACTCGGGTCGTTGTTCACGAGGAAGTACGAGACCAGCGCGGTCAACGCAAGCACACCGAGCGTCATGCCCGTCTTGGTGACAACATCGTCGATTGTCATAGCCCGCGAGGTGGGGCCGGTCTGGTACGGCTCGGCCGGAGCGTACTGCGGCTGGCCGAACTGCTGGGTGACCTGCGAGGCGCCCGCCGTCGCAGATCCGAACGAGGCGTATCCGTTGCCCTCTTGCTTGGGCAGATTGCGGAACACCGGGTTGCTGGTGGTGCGCACCGTGATCATCCCTTCATCGTGGTGACCTGCGACGGGTGCGTCGCGGGTTCGCCGAACGGATCCGAGTTTCCGACCGGTCCGTGTACTTACTAAAAGTAAAGCACTCGTAATTTACAACGTCGGAGCGTTCGCCGTAGTTCCCGGCAGGTTTCCGGTGGGTCAACAGTTCCCGATACTAGGACGCTTTGATCGATCGCATGACGATGAACTTCGCGTTCTTCGCCATCGCTTGACTCTCACCGACTGCTGCTTTCAACGGTTCCCGGTATCCCAGGTGGGCGTTGTGCACGGTCCATAGCTGCCCGCCCGGACGCAGTACCCGACCTGCTGCCTCGAACAGCTTGAGTGCACCACCGGTATGAACGGCGGCACCGACGTGGAACGGCGGGTTCAGGAGGACCAGGTCGACACTGGCGTCGGGCAGAGTGCTCATGGCGTCGTCCCGCAGGCCGCGAACTCGATCTCCGACGCCGTTGGCCGACGCCGTAGCCATCGCCGACGCCACGGCCGCCGACGACTGGTCCGTCGCAACTACCTGAGCGTCGGAGAACTTCAGCGCGATAGCCGTCGCCAGAATGCCACTGCCGCAGCCCAGGTCGACGACGTCCCGGGGCGTGATGTCGATCTTGCCCAGATTCTCGAGCAACAACCGGGTTCCGATGTCGAGGCTCGCACCGGCAAACACCGCTCCGTGTGCAACCACGTCGAGACCGAATTCGTCGAGCCACTCGGTCATCGGGAACGTGACCGCGACATCGGGCTTCGGCTCAGCGGCCCGCAGAACACGGGACTTCTGCCGGCCGCGCGACGCACTGACCGATGAAAAGGACTCTGCGAGAACCTTGTTCATGGCCGGGGTGATGTGCTTGTCGCGCCCGCCTGCAAAGACGCGTACCTCCGGATCGGCGTGGAGCGCGATCAGCTGGCTGATCTCCCCCAGCTCGGCGAGGCTGCGCGGCAACTGCATGAGGACAACGCGAGCGCCGCGCAGCAGGGCTTCGCCCAGTCCGTGCGACGTATAGCGCTCGGTGAATCCGAGTTCGCGGGCATTGTTCGCCAACGCCAGTTCGCCGGTGAGCGGGTCCTGGTAGACACGCACCTCGGACCGGCCGTGCTCGAGAACCGCTCCGGCCGTCAACGCTCCGTAGTGATCGCCGACAACAACTACCGATCCCGACGGCGCCGCCGCAAGTGCGTCAGCTGCCTCGTCAAGGATCAGCCGATCAGCCGCATCGACAGCAAATAGATTGGGTGCCTCGATGTCGGGAAAGCGGCGGAGTCGATCGAACATTTCGGGGGTGTCGGACATGCGGACCAGTCTCTCAGGTCCGCCTGCCCAACACTCAATCCCGCTCCGAGCAGGTGATCAGTTCGACATCCACTGCACGACGTTGTCGACGTCCTCGCGAGCAGTGCGGAACCCGTTCACGGGGTGTTCCGTGTCCGCGTATCCGAAGGAGATCGCGCACACGACGTTGCGGGTGTCGTCGATGCCGAAGTGCTCGTGGATGAACTTGGAGCAACCGGCAAGTGCCGCCTGCGGGATAGTCGCGACGCCAAGGCTTTGAGCAGCGAGGAGAAAGCTGTTGACGTAAAGCCCACAGTCGACGGCCCCGTAGGTCCCCAAAGCCTCGTCCGTGGTGATGATGGCGACGTGCGGAGCGCCGAAGAGCTCGAAGTTCTTCATGGTCTGAGCTCCGGACCCGGCGCGGTCACCGTGTTCGATTCCGACGCTCGAGTACAGTGCCATCGCGCAATCGAACCGGCGCGACTTGTAGACACCTTGATACTCGCGCGGGAACTCGAAATCGGATTCCTGCGGATTGGCCATGACATAAGCGCCTAGACCGGCCCGGAACTTTTCGGTGCCCTCGCCTTCGGTGATTGCCACCTGCCACGGTTGGGTGTTGCACCACGACGGTGTCTTCTGCGCGAGCCGCAGGATCTCGTTGATGACATCACGAGGAACCTGACGATCCTCATAGGCCCGGCAACTGATTCGGGAGTCGAGGAGCGATTCGAGGCTCGACAGGGTGGCGGTGTTCTCGGTCATGTATGCGTCTCCTCGGTCTTGACCAGCGTGTCTTTCTAGCGTTCGTTAGACCCTAACCGGTTGCGGTTTTGAAGGCCGACGCCAGTTCCCCGAAGACAGCCATTGCCTCGTCCGGGTTCGGATCGAGAGCTCCGAGAGCCACCAATACATCGGTCGCGCCGGCGTCGACAAGTTCTTCGGCCCCGAGCATCGTTGCACGTAGATCGATCGATCCGTCCGTCGCCCTGGCAATCGTCAAACGTCCGCGAATGTCCAGGGTCGACGCATCCCGTCCGAGATCCGCCATCGCCTTACGGATGACGGCCCCACCCTCTCGCAGGTCGTCATTGGTGGCACCCATGATCGGAATCCACCCGTCGCCCCAGGTTGCGACACGTCGCACGACGGCCTTCGACAACGAACCTGACACCCAGATCGGGATTCCAGTGGCTGGCCGAGGCGCGCAGTACACGTCGTCGAACTTCAGGCGGGGTGTGTCGATGCTCGCCGGTGCCGAAGTCCACAGTGCCCGGCAGATCGCCAATGCGTCGTCGAGAAGCGGGCCGCGCTTGCCGAAATCGATTCCCACAGCATCGTATTCACGTTCCTGCCAACCGGTTCCGACTCCGAGATCCAAGCGGCCCCGCGAGAGAAGGTCGATGGTCGCCGCAGTCTTGGCCAGCACGGCTCCCCCGCGCAACGCCGCGATCACGATGCCAGTGCCCAGTCGAATCGTTGTGGTCTGTCCGGCAACAAAAGCCAGCACGCTCAAGGGTTCGAGCCAATTCGCGTCCGGCTCGGTGGGAAACGCCGACCATGTGTATGCGGAGTTGTCCGAACCCATCACGACGTGATCGGTGACCAGGACTCGATCGAACCCGGCTGACTCCGCGCTTTGACAGACCTGAACCAGTTTCCCGTAGGAATCCGCTGCCAACGTAGTGCCGAAGTTCGGAACGTTGAGACTCAAAGTTGTCATGGGTCAAGCCTTTCGGGGGCGGTTGGTCCAACCACCCTCTTCGGTGGGGAACCAACCGCCCGCGGCGTGGGAGCCACCGTCGACATGGATGACGGTGCCGGTGATGTACCGCGCCAGGTCTGATGCAAGAAACAGTGCCGGCCCGGCGATATCCACTGGTTGCCCCGGACCACCCAACGGTGCCCACTGCGGCCACTTGGCCCAGTCGTCGGCGGCCACGATCGACCGGTACGGCACCTGCACGGACTCGATGAGATCGGGCGCAATTGCGTTGACGCGCACGCCTGTTCTACCGATCTCGACGCCGAGGCTTCTGGTGAACTGCGTCAGCGCGGCCTTGTACGCCGAGTACACGGTGTGTCCCGGGATTGCCCGATGCGCTTCCACCGTGGTCAGATTCAGGATCGATCCGCCTGCGCCGCGTTCGATCATGCCGGGAAGCAGCGCATGTGTCAGGCGCAGAACCTGGTCGAAGTTGATATTGCCCATGTCCGACCAGAACGCCGGCGTCGTGGCTGAAAAGGTTTGCGGCGGTGCCAGAAAGTGGCCGACGTTGTTCACCAGAATGTCCGGTGCGAAGTCGATCAGCTCCTGCGGAATTTCGGCCTTGCGGACGTCGTAGGACAAACTTGCAACCGAACCACCTGCTGTGGAATCGAATTCGATGTCCGCGACAGGCTCGGTGTCGACGTCGACAACAAGCACCTGGGCGCCATGACTCGCATAGGCCCGTGCGATTGCGGCGCCGATGGCGTGCGCGCCACCCGTCACCACCGCCTTCTTGCCCACCAACATCGGCCCCGGGACAAACGCCGAATCGCTCACCACACATCACTCCGTCACTGTTCTCGCTCGGCAACTCGAGATGAGGCCGCTCCGCAATGCACCATCACACAAAGAGAAACCAAACGCGGCGCGCGTTCTCACTCAGCGGCAGAAGGCAATCTGTAATTCCGGCGAGACTCGATGAACGCGTCGACGTCCGCCGCCGGCATCGGGCGACCTTCCAGATAGCCCTGAACGACGCGGCAGCCACACTCGGTCACCACGGCTCTCTGACGATCGGTTTCGACGCCCTCGGCAACCGTTTCCAAGCCCATCGACTCGGCAATGTCGACAATGGCGCGAAATACCGCGGTTCTCGACTCCGTCGGATCCGCGTCCAGTTGACTCACGAAAGCTCGGTCGATCTTCAATCTGTCCACCGGCAGCAAGGACAGGCTCGCGACCGAGGAGTACCCGGTGCCGAAATCGTCCATGGCAATGGCAACACCTAACTCCGCGATCCGTAGCAGGACTTCTCGATCCGAGTCGTCGATGACCAGCGACTCCGTCACCTCGATCTCCAGTCGCTCCGCAGCCAAGCCTGTTTCGCGGAGAACGTCGCGAACGGAGTCGACGTACCCCACGGAACGCAACTGCACCTGAGAAACATTCACTGCAATACGCACGTGATCGGGCCACGTCGTCGCCAGTGCGGATGCGGTGCGCAAGACCTCTGCCCCGATAGGAACGATAAGCCCTGTTTCCTCCGCGACCGAGATGAAGTCAGCCGGTGAAACCACACCCGAGACGGGGTGGTTCCACCTCAGTAACGCCTCGAATCCCACGACCGCTCCAGTAGCTGCCGACACCTGCGGTTGGTAGGCAAGTTCGAACTCGCCGTTCTGCACCGCCATTCGAAGATCCAGGAGTGCCCTGGCCCTACCGGTAGCGCGCTCACGCAGAGTCGAGTCGAACCGTCGAATCTGATTCCGACCACTCACCTTCGCGTGATAAAGCGCGAGGTCCGCGACAACGACCAAATCGTCGAGGTTTGCCGCATCATTCGGAAGTGAACCGTATCCAAGACTTCCCCGAACCCGAATCGAGTTGCCGGCGAGGTCGAATGGAACATCGATCGCATCGACGATCGACTGGAACCGCTCCTTGACTTCCTGCTCGTCGTCGATCCCGCTGAAAGCCACGGCAAATTCGTCCCCACCGAGTCGAGCACAGATTTCCGTCAGGCGCAGCACGGCGTTCAGCCGCGCCGCCACATCGACCAGCACGTTATCGCCGACGCGGTGCCCCCAGCGGTCGTTGATCGACTTGAAATTGTCGAGGTCGAGCATGGCCAGCCAGACATCGTCTCCGTCGGCGATCATCTTCGACAACCGCGCCGTGAACGTGTACCGATTCTGAAGTCCGGTGAGCGAATCCACCTCGGCAAGTTCGCGAATGTACTCCCGCTGCTGATGAACGCGCGTGATGTCGGAGCCGACGCCGCGCCAACCGCCGTCGGAAAGGCTGTCACTCCTACGATGCCCGGACATCGACCACCGTCGAGGTCGACCGCCGATCCACACGTCCAATTCGATGTCACGGAATGCGTCACCGTTGTCGAGGCGCTCGACAAGTGTGTCGAGCGCAATGCGTCCGGTCGCTGTTCTGTCGGCCCCGACGCCCTTCAGAATCTCGCTCATAGCCCGTCCACTGATCTCGGCGGCCGGCAATCCCAGACTCTCCGCAAAACGATGGGACACAGCCACCGCGATACCCTTGTCGTCGGTTTCCCACAGCCAGTCCTGCGCACCGTCTTCGAGATCGTTGAGTAGCAGTTCGACAAGATCGCGCTGATCCTCCGCGTTGAGTTCTGCGCGGAGGCGACGCTCGAAAACGTTTGCCAACACCAATGTTCCGCATTGGAGCGACACGAGATAGAGACCGAGCAATCCTAGTAGTACCCAACGCTCCGAACCTGGTTCAGTCCAGAATCCCCACGCCAGACCACCGCCGACAATCACGATCCACACAGTCGTCAAACCCCGGAACATCACTACCGGAATGATCCCAACTACCACGCCTCCCAACAAAATTGCCGTCAGCGTCAGCTCTTGGGCCGCTCCGAGAATTGGAAAGAGAACAAAAGCGGCCCAAGCCAGCAACGCCGCCCATGTGACTACCTGAATCGCCACGACGACAAGATCCGTGATCTCCCGCTCGGCCTCGCGTTTTTTGAGTCTCGTGAACCAGAACACGGCGAGCGAGATATTGGATCCAAGTACCAAAGCCATCCAAGTCCACCGGAACCAACCGGTTTCGACAGGCATAAAAGCGACGACCAAGCTCAGTGAGAATGCCGCGACGAGGAATGCCATGGGCGCGACGCGCGCAGAGTAGTGCAATCGGCGGATGAGAAGTCTTCGATCTTCGTAGTACGACGCGGGGTCGCCCGTCCACGACGGGTCGATGAGATGAAACACCGTGTGGAATGCCCGCTGCCTCAACCCTCGCTTCTCACTCATGGTGCACCGACAAGATCCGCATCAGATTCTCGAGCGTCATCGCCTCACCCGCGACACGACCCTGCACCGTCCGCACTTTCATGTCGGCCGCACCCGCGAGTTGCACCTCGCTGTCGACCCCCAGCATCACCGCCTCCAAACCCAACGACTCGACCAAAGTCACAACGGCGGCAAGAATCGGCCACTGCCCCGGAACGGTTCCCGAGAACGACCGATCGACGCGGACTCGAGTAAAAGGGAGATCCGACAGCGATGCAAGGGAAGAGAATCCGGTTCCGAACTCGTCGACGGTCAACGAAACACCAAGCCCAGCCACTCCACGCATCCCAGCCTTCGCTCGATCCGAGATCGCCGATGATTCGGTGAGCTGCAACTCGATTCGACGAGCAAGAACACCCCATCTGTCGAGCGCGTCCGCAACATGGTCGACAAGCCCATCCGATTCGAGTTCGCGCCCAGAGACGCTGATTGCCAACCGGATATCACCCGGCATTTTCGACGCAGCGCTGCATGCCTTCTCGAACAGCATCGAGCCGACGGTCGACGACAGTCCGGCGTCGTCGACAACAACCATGAATTCGGTTGCCGGCACCATTCCCAGCCTCGCGTTGTTCCACGTCGCTTTGACCTCGACCGCGACTATCGAGCGCGAAGCCACGTCGAGCTGCGGCAGAAAGCGGAGCTCGATATCGTCGGGCGATACGCCATTTCCGATGTCTTCCAACAGATGTGCGCGTCTGGTCGCGGTCAGTTGCATCGAATGCTGATACTGGAGGATTGTTCCTCGCCCCGATTCTTTGGCTGCGTAGAGCGCAAGGTCCGCGGCCACCAGTAGCGCATCAGCGGTTTGTCCCCGATCGGCCGGAACGTGGAACCCTATGCTGCATCCGATATCCAACCGGTTACCGGACACCAAAACCGGTTCTCGGAGAATATCGACGTAACTCAGCAGATCCGTGTGCACGCTGTCGTGATCGTCAACCGTTCGGAACAAGATTGCGAACTCGTCACCGCCGAGACGCGCACACAGGTGTGCTGCTCCGCCTACCTCCACCAGGCGTGCTCCCACCTCTTTCAACACTTCGTCGCCTATCGAATGTCCCAGCGTGTCGTTCACCGATTTGAAGTTGTCGAGGTCGAGCATCGCAAGCGCGATCCGAGGTTTCCCTTGCTCCGAGTTACGCACGCTGCGTTCGAGTTCCAACCAGAAATTGTGTCGATTGGGCATCCCGGTCAGCGCGTCGATCAGACCCATGCGAACGATTTCGTCGCTCTGAATCTTCACATCGGTGACGTCCGAGCCGACGCCTCGCCAGACAAAATCGTCAGGTGCCAGTCCGGGGGTAGGCCGACCGGACAGTTTCCACCACCGTATGGCGTCGCGTACCCGCACCGGAAGCATGACGTCGACAAACGCGTCCTTTGCGCTGCGAGCCTTCTCCAGTTCCAACAACGCGTCACGTCCACCAGGTAGCTCGTATGACCCCAGCTCGGCAAAGAGTTGCTGCCATGACACACCTCGCACCGCAGCCGGATCGATCCCGGCGTCGAACGCGAGCCTGCTGGGAATCCGCAAGAACCGACCTTTGCTATCGGTCTCCCACACAAAATCCGCGGCATTGCCTTCGAAATCGTCGAGCAGCATTTGCGCAACAGTCCGCTCTGCCGCGGCGCTGAGTTCCGCTTTGTAGCGCCCTTCGATATGCCCCGATACCACGATCGTGCCGGCGATCAGCGCGGTTCCGTATACCAGGAGACTGATCAGAAGCCGTCCGAACTCCGGGCCTGGTTGCTGCCAGAACGCGATGCCGAGAATCACCGTACTCGACAGAATCCAGATGACACCTAGAGAACGCAGCACCGCCGTAGTCAGCGCACCCGCACCGATAATCGCCGCCATCGTGCCCGTCATCACCAGGTCGCCGGCGTCGTCGAGGATCGGGTACAACACAATCGCGAGCGCTGAGTAAAGGACACCCGCGGCGGCAAACTCGAATGCCAGGAAAATATAGGCAAGGTGCTCGGACTGCACGATCGCCCCTCGTCTGACGGCAACCCCTACATACGCGCCGACAAGGCCGACTACTCCTGCAGCAATCGGCCAGGCCCTGAGCAAAAGGCCGCTGTCCTCGGGAATGACGTACATCGACAATCCGAGTACAACCAGAAGGTGTACGGCTGCTGCCCAGGGCAACATCGTGAAGCTGACGGTGATCTGCCGGTTCCTGAGGTCACGCCGCTGCGCCGCTGTCAGTGCGCGCTGCTCGGCGAGCAGTGCCGAACGTGGTTCGAAACCCATCGAGCCCCCTCGCCCGTCGGACTCTGTGCGGACCGACCTACATGCAGCCTTGCACCAATCGGGCAATTATGCCGTAACAAGAATTAACCCATCGATACGGACATCCAAGTGGCACTACGGTAGGAAACCACACGATTGCCCCAAAGTCAGCAAACCACGAGCGCCGTCATGGCAACATCATGTGAATCGACCGTGACGTCGGCCGGACACCGGCCGTGACATCGGCCGGACACCGGCCGTGACATCGGCCGGACACCGGCTAGGTTCCGCACCGGTCGAGGAGGCTCGGTTGATGTCCACACCGTCACCAAAATCGGACATCAGGAACAATGGGATCTGATCGACCATCACAACGGACAAAATTCGCAACTGATCGCGCACCAGGTTCCACGATCGAACTCTTCGGGTTCAGAGAAGGACAACTACGATGGCAATCGACTACACCCGGCGCCCCTCGGAATCCACACCCTCGACAGGCTCGGTCAATCTGAGCAAGATCACACTGACCAAAGCCGCACCGACGGTCAATCTCGCCAAGGCCGGCGAACGCCAGGGAAACATGCGTGTGAATCTCAACTGGTCACAAGGTGCCGCGCCGAAGAAAACGGGTTTCCTGGCCAAACTCGCCGGCGCAGGATCTGGTGCCGTCGATCTCGACCTCGGCTGTCTCTACGAACTCGCAGACGGTTCCAAAGGGGTTGTCCAGGCACTGGGCAACAGCTTCGGAGCATTGAATACCGCGCCGTTCATCATGTTGGACGGCGACGATCGCAGCGGTTCGAACACCGGCGGCGAGAACATGCACGTCAATCTCGCCGACCCGAGCGTCTTCCGACGGATTCTGATCTTCGCGATGATCTACGACGGCGCACCCAACTGGGCTGCCGTCGACGGCGTTGTCACCCTGGAGCCGACCACTGGACCCCAAGTGGAAGTTCGACTGGACTCTGCGAGCAATCAGGCTCGCATCTGCGCAATCGCCTTCATCCAGAGTTCTGGACAAGGCGTGAGTGTTACCCGGGAAGTGCAGTACATCAACGGCAGTCAGTCCGACCTCGACCGCGCCTACAGTTGGGGCATGCAGTGGTCTGCGGGCCGTAAATAGGCAGCGACGAGACCAATCAGGGTCTGCCACTATTGCGCAATTTGTCCATATTTGACTGTGGAATTGGCTAGGCTCGATTTCTGTGGGGTCAGACATGAGGGGTCAACTCGACACCGATAGTGGGTCGGCCGTGCTATGTGCTTAGCCTGGTCGGCGGTGGTGCCCCGATTCCCTCGAGATCGGGGCATCACCTAGCTCCATCGCCACGTAATGCGCCGCAATTTCGCCATTTCACACGCGGTTTCGCGGCTCACCGGCACGGGTACCAGAGAGGAAGTTCTCCTCTAGCTTCTCAAGACTGAACTGGTGATCCGAATGTGGGTGAAGCGAACCGACACAGCGCTGATCGTCATCGTTGCCGTCATCCTCGGGATCATGGTGTGGATCTCGAGTTCTCACCTCGCCGCGTCGATCGGGGTCACCGTCGCCGCTGCCGCAACCTTCTGGATCGCCTGCGGATTCATCCACGGATTCCATTCCCCGAAATGACCTTCATCCCTGCCGTAAACGAATAGTCAAGTACCGCAATAATTCTGACCTGTCAGTTGAATGCCGATATATTCGAAGAAGTGGACGTGCAGTCGACATCAATGATGTGGGCCAGCTTCTTCGGGAGTTCGATCTCATCAAGACCTCTGACAGCGTAGGACTTTCCATTCGGCCTGATCGTCACGCGGGCACCGGGAATGACGCCGGCGTTGACCAGGAACCTGATGAGTTCGGGATCGGACTGCGCATGTTCGGAAATGGACCTGACGACGCCGGCCACAGGCAGTGTCGATTCCGGAATGTCGGCCAGTTTTGTTGCTGCACCCGTTGATTCAACTGTAATTCCGAAGTGCTCCAGCCCCGGGATGGGGTTTCCCCACGGCGAAGTGGTCGGACCACCGAGGAGGTCGACAATGCGCCGCTCGGCCTCCTCGCTCATGACGTGTTGCAGGCGGCTGGCTTCCCCATGCACAAGTGTCGTGGGCATGTTGACGACGTCGGTGAGCAGTCGCTCAGCAAGTCGATGTTTGCGGGTCACCTCGATCGCACGGATGCTTCCCGGATCGGTAAGTTCGATGAGGTTATCGTCGGCAATCGAGACCAGACCGGCTCGTTTCATCCGTGTCACAGTGTGAAATACCGTCGCAGCGGCTTGGTGCATTCGTTCGATCAAGCGAGATTGCCGCACCGGGACACAATCCTCGTTGAGGTCGTAGATGGTGCGCAGATACATCTCAGTGGTGTTGACGATTTCCTTCACGCGGCCAGATGCCTTTCCAAACAGAAGTCGTGCTTGCTCGAACACAGTGATGGTTCCGATACCGGACTTTGGTGGTGCCGGACCGGAGCAGGGATAGTAGAGCCGTGCGAATTCTTGTGGTGGACGACGACCGTAATGTCGCGGAAACTGTGCGCCGGATGCTGGTGACCGAAGGCTGGGTCGTGGACGTGGAACATGACGGCCGCGCTGGGCTGGAGAAGGCGACTACAGAGCATTTCGACGTCGTGATACTCGACATCATGATGCCTGCACTCAACGGGTACGAGGTGGTGCGCCAGCTGCGCCGCGACGGTGTGTGGACACCAGTATTGATGCTGACCGCCAAGGACGGAGAGTACGACCAGGCCGATGCCTTCGATTTCGGCGCTGACGACTATCTGACAAAGCCTTTCTCGTTTGTCGTGTTGATCGCGCGCTTGCGAGCTCTGGTGCGCCGCGGCGCACCGGAGCGGCCGGTGGTGCTGACTGCGGGTTCGCTGAGCGTCGATCCCACGTCTCACGTTGCCAAACGAGGAGATACCGAATTGACCTTGGCACCAAGGGAATTCGGAATGCTCGAGTTCTTGATGCGCCACAAGGGCGAAGTAGTGACCAAAACCGAAATCCTCCAGTCCGTGTGGGATATCAACTACCGAGGCGACGAGAACGTCGTGGAGGTGTACGTCAGCTACCTCCGGCGACGGATCGACACCCCGTTCGGGTGCAAGTCGATCGAAACGATTCGTGGAGTCGGCTACCGGTTGGCAGCCGACGGCGGAGGCTAGTCGCTCCACGGTACCGATCGTGGAGGCTATTCGCTCCACGGCACCGATCGTGGAGGCTATTCGCTCCACGGTGGCACCGGGAGCGTGAATCCGACTGTGGCGCCGCCGTCGGGAGCATCTGCAACAGTGACGTTTCCGTGGTGGGCCCGCACGATTTCGTCGACAATCGCCAAACCGAGACCTGAACCCCCACTGCTACGTTCGCGAACAGTGTCGAGACGGACAAAGCGTTGCAGTACTCGCGATTTATCGGCATCGGCAATCCCGGGCCCATTGTCGGACACGGTCACACTCACATGACGCCGATCGGCGTCGACGGTTATCGCGAAGTCCAGACGGTCATGAGTGTGATGGGATGCATTGTCCGCGATGTTACGCAAGGCACGAGCCAGTTTCTCGCCGTCACCTTGCACCCGCACCGCGCTGATCTTCGCGGTAATCGTATGCCGACCAAGCGCTTCGAGCCGTGCAACCTCGGCGCTGACCACCTCGTCGATGTCAACGTCGGCCAGCCGCAGCGGCACACCGCGTTCGTCGGCGCGTGCGAGGAACAACAGGTCGGAAACCATCCCTTGCAGCCGAAGTGCCTCAGGCATCATGACTGTCGCGACGGTCTCCGGGTCGATGGGCTGCTTCGTTGTCCGGGACAGATCAAGCAGACCCACCAATGTGGTCAACGGACTGTTGAGCTCGTGCGACGCGTCGTTCACGAAGCGCATCTGCTCGGCCCGGGCAGTGCCGATGCGTTCGAGCATTGCATTCATTGTGGTTGCCAGAGTGGCGATCTCGTCGCCGGTATCCGGTACAGGCACCCGCTGATCGAGGTCTCCACCGGTAATGTCGTCAACCTGTCTACGAATGTCGTCAACCGGTTTCAGGGTCCGGGCGACAAAGTAATGGGTCAAGACAGCTGTCCCGATCACGATGATCGGGATCATCACGGCGGCCAGCACAGCAACAAAGCGAAAGAGCGAGTCGAGGCGACTCTCGGCCGCCCCGACTTCCACCGTGACCACTTCACCACCCGGGGCGAGTGCACCGACAAGTGCCCCGCGATACGCGGGACCGTCCGGGGTTGTCTGCAAACCGCTTTCGCGTCGTTCCTCGCCAGGCCGCAGCCCCGAGCCGAGCGGACCAGCCGGATAACGCTCCCCGCTGAACACCACGTGCCCCGCGTCGTCCACCACCTGAATGATGTCGACGTACCGACTGTCAGTCAGCAACGACTCGTCGAGGCTCGCAAGCCCCTTCGACTCAATGACCGCCGCGATCTGCCTCGCACGGGCTGTAGTTGCCACGTCGGCTGACTGGCGCGACGACTGGTACAGGGCGTAGAGCACTGCGCCTGCCGCAACAGTCAACGTGAGCGCTACCAACAACGTCGCCAGCACCGTCAGACGGGTACGCACAGGCCTGAGCCGCCGACGAATTCGGCCGGTCCACGCAGTGAGTGATGAGTGCACGAGTAAGACAGTAGACGCGCCATGCGCTCGATCCGTAGCGCAACTCAGCGTCCCCTAAGTATTGCTGGTCCAGGATGCATTCTGTGCGACTTGCCGTAGATGCTGTCGTCACCACACGAACCGAAGGGACCCCATTCATGGCTACTCGTACCGGGCACCGCCTGGCCGTCGCCGGCACCATTGCCGGCCTGTCGGCACTCGCCCTCGTCGTCAACCCGGCAATCGGCTCCGCAGCGATTACCGGCGGCGCATCCGTGCATGCCAACGCCGGCGCAGGCACCATCACGACCTCGATCACCGGCCTCAACACCACCAAGGCTTTCGTCAAGTGTGAGGGCACCGTTTACCGCGCCGACGCCACCATCCTCGACTCGACCACCAAGGTCGGCTCGAGCTACCTCGTCGTGGGCGACACCATGGTCGCCGGTCAGGTACTGACCAACGCCTCCGGCATCGGCACCTCTGCAGCCTTCCCCGACGGCGAGTACCAGGTCCGCACCAAGTGCAAGGAAGACGGCGACACCGAGTACCAGGATCCGATCGCATCGGTCCGCGTCACGGTCACCAGCACCACTCCGCCGACTACCGGTTCACTTGACCCGGCGGCCCTGCTGCAGGGCCTGCTCAACGGCGTCTTGAGCCAGTTCGGCAGCTAGAGCATCTGATTGCATACGCGGCGCGAACACCACACAGTCGAATCCGAACGAAGGAACCCGTCATGACAAGGATGCCCGAGCGTATTCGCGCCGCGTACAACGCCGAAATGTACGACGTCGGAACTACCAGCGACGACGCGCACAAATGGATTCACCTCGAACAGGCGCACATCTTGGCGCAGCCATACCCCTGGCCGCACACGCGCAATCACGTCGCCATGCTCACACTGGCACTGCGGCAACGCGATTGGCGTGAAGTGCGCGGACAGCTCGTGCGGATCGTTGTTGCGGCACCCGGTTCGGCCCTTCGCCGCTACCCCTCCGGCAACACCGGACGCACTGCTGCTGGGCTCACGACACCGATGCCGATACCGGATCAGCTGGCGAACCTTCTCACCAATTCGGCTTAGCCGACCCGCCACCGGATTCGGTGGCGACTCGAACTGGAATGGCGGGCGGGAACTGTGCGGACCATCGCGACTGCTCGACATCGATCCGTGCTACAGGGGCGCAGGACAGTCTTCTCGATGCCGGATACACGCACAGAACTGTCATCGACTCCGTCGCACACACTCGATGCACTGCCGCGCAGTGGGTAGCGCCTCCAGTCTGGCGTCTGCAATCGGCTCCTGGCAGACCTCACAAATTCCGTATTCACCTGACCGGAGGCGGGTTGTCGCCGCTTCCAAATCCCGCAATTCGGCTTCGGTATCGGCAATGAGAGACGCGATTTTGGCCCGCTCGAACGCGATGGTCGACCCTTCGGGATCGTGTTCATCGTCGTCGGTAGTCCAGCGGGAACCTTCGATTATGGATTCGAGTCCTTCGCGGAGTGATGCCAAGCGGTGCTCTGCCCGCCGCCGTTCCAGGCCGATGGTCGCGTGGAAATCCTGCATCATTGTATTCAACGCTGCCCGAGCACCGCGCACAATGCGTGCGATCGGCTGGTCGGAGAGCTGCGTACCCTCTGCGTACCGAAGCGAAGTCGGATGAACATCCGAGGCTTCGAATTGTGCGGTGAGCTGGTCTTTTTGGTGCCCCCAGTCGGACTTGAACCGACACTTGACGGATTTTAAGTCCGTTGCCTCTGCCAATTGGGCTATGGGGGCCTTCCCTGCTGTTGCCGGTTTCCCGACAACAACAGGGATCACACTATCGTGCGCTCTCAGGCATCGTAATCAGACCCACCGATCGTGATGCCCATCAGCACTATTGGGATGCGGGCAGCGGAATCGACATGGCAATACCGTCGAGGATGTCGTGCTCGCTGACGACCAACTCGGTAATTCCCGCTTTGTCCTCGAATGCCCGCGCGAGGATGGTGGTGACGATCGCTCCCCCGCCGATCACGTCGACGCGTCCGGGATGCATGGGCCCGAATTTCGCTCGTTCGGCGCGCGGCATCGCGGTGAGGCGCTCGCACACGTCGATCAACTGGCCGAACGAGATTCGGGACAGGTGCACCTTGTCTGCGTCGTAGTCCGGCAGATCCTGCGCGATTGCCGAGAGCGTCGTCATGGTTCCCGCGACACCCACAAAAGTCCGAGCCTTCTCGATGGGAACAACCGCAAATGCTTCCGCAAGCTTCGCGGACGCGAATTCTGTTGCATCGGAGACCTGTTCAGTGGTCGGAGGATCGGAATGCAGGCACCGCTCGGTCACCCGCACACAGCCGATATCGGTGGAATACGCAGCCTGAACACCAGCAGAGTCGCCGAGAACCAACTCGGTGGAACCGCCGCCGAGATCGACCACAACAAAGGGGCCTTCGGACGGATCAAGCTCTCCCACAGCACCACTGAACGAGAGTCGCGCTTCCTCGTCGCCGGAGATCACCTCGGCTCCCGCACCGGGAATCACGCCGCCCAGAACTTCCTGCGTCATCGCGAAGAAGTCGTCGCGGTTGGCAGCATCGCGCGTCGCAGATGTGGCAACCATCCGAACGGCGCTTGCTCCGGCTTCCGCGATCATGCCCGCGTACTCGACCAATGCGACACGGGTGCGTTCGATGGCTTCGGGAGCCAAAGTTCCTGTTGCGTCAACACCTTGACCGAGACGGACAACCCGCATTTCGCGGCGTACGTCAACCAATCGCCCGTCTGCACCGACGTCCGCGATCAGTAGGCGGATCGAATTGGTGCCGCAATCGACTGCGGCAACGCGACCCTTCACTTCTCGGGATCTACCGCGTCGTCGATGCCCGGCCAATCAGCGGGGATGGCGGTGCCGCGCAGCTTGCCCTTCCCTGCCAGAGCCACCGACTCGTCACCGAGCGGGTTGACGCCAGGCCCCTTGGCCAGTGAATGCGCCATCAGAACGTGCAGGCACTTGACGCGATCCGGCATCCCGCCACCGGCGAAGTCGGTACCGAGGGATTCGATGGCGTCGCGCTCGGCAAGATACGACTCGTAGGCGCGGCGGTACGCGGCAGCCAACTCGGGATCCTGCGTCAGGCGCTCGGTCATCTCACGCATCACACCGGCAGATTCCTGACGGCTGGCCTCTGCGGTCAGCCTGGGGTCTGTCAAGTAGTAGAGCGTCGGAAAAGGTGTGCCGTCAGGAAGTTTGGGAGCTGTCTTGACCACGCCTGGTGTGCCGTCGGGACTGCGGTATGCAATCTCGAGCACTCCGCGCGGCTCACGGCCCAACTGAGCTGCGACGGCGTCAAGATCTGCCTGCGCGACGTGAGGGGAATTTTCGGACGGATTGCTCACCCGGTGGGTACTCCTTGTTCTTCTGACTGCTCTGTCGGCATCACCGGCATCGGCGCCGGCGTTGCCTTCGTCTCGGGAACCACTGGTGGCTCCGAAATCGTTTGCCACAGATCGCGATACCACGGACCTGTCAGCGGGGCTTCTTCAACTTGCTTCTTCTCGGGTTCTTGATAGTCACCGGGAAGTTGTACCTGGAACGGCGTCTCGCCAGGCTTGACGTACCGAAGGCGTTCCCGCGCAAGCGCTTCGACATATGCGGGATCATCGAAACGCGCATTCTGCTGCCGGAGCGCGTCAACTTCCTCCTGGAGTACCCGTCGTTCGGCAGCGATCTGAGCGGCATCGGAACGCTGAGAAATGTACGTGCGCAACGGCACCGCCAACGTCAACGCGAGCATCAGAACAACCATCGCGAGAATGACAGCCCGGCTGGTCGAGAGCCCGAAGACTGTGTTGTCGGAACTGGGCAGTCTCGACCAGAACTTACGCGTCGAGGCCGACGTTGCCTTTGCCCCGGTCGACGCTGCTTCCGCCGACTCGGCTTCCGTGCCGCGTGCCCGGCGGGTGCTGCCGGGTTTGGTGCGACGAGCAGTGTCCGCGCGCCCGGAACCACGACCCCCCGGACTTCCGCCGGGGGATCGTGGTTTACCGCGTTGTGCAGACACTGCTGATACCTAAATGTGTTGCTCAGGCCTCGAATGCGAAGCGCGGGAATGCAACCTCGCCGGCGTAACGAGCGGCATCACCGAGGTTCTCCTCGATGCGCAGCAACTGGTTGTACTTGGCGACGCGCTCGCTACGAGCCGGCGCACCCGTCTTGATCTGGCCGCTGCCGACGGCAACTGCGAGGTCCGCGATGGTGGTGTCCTCGGTCTCGCCGGACCGGTGGCTCATCATCGTCTTGTAGCCGTTGCGGTGAGCGAGGTCGACTGCGTCGAGGGTCTCGGTCAGCGTGCCGATCTGGTTGACCTTGACCAGCAGTGCGTTTGCCGCGCCCTTGACGATGCCCTCTTCGAGGCGCTCGGGGTTGGTGACGAACAGGTCGTCGCCGACGAGCTGAACCTTGTTGCCGATCTGGTCGGTGAGTGCAACCCAGCCATCCCAGTCGTCTTCGTCGAGCGGATCCTCGATGGAGACGAGCGGGTAAGCGTCGATGAGCTCGGCGTAGAACGCTGCCATCTCGGCTGCCGTGCGATTCTTGCCCTCGAACTTGTAGCCGGTGCCGTCGGTGTAGAACTCGGTGGCTGCAACGTCGAGCGCGAGCGCGACATCGGTACCCAGCTTGAGGCCTGTCTTGTTCACGGCGATCGTGATGAGGTCGAGAGCTTCCTTGGTGCCGGCAACGTCAGGCGCGAAGCCGCCTTCGTCTCCGAGGCCCGTGGACAGACCCTTTTCCTTCAGGACGGACTTGAGGGAGTGGTAAACCTCGGCACCCCAGCGCAGGGATTCCTTGAAGCTCGGTGCACCGATCGGAGCAACCATGAACTCCTGGACGTCGACGCCGGTGTCGGCGTGAGCGCCACCGTTGAGGATGTTCATCATCGGGACGGGCAGGACGTGGGCATTGGGGCCACCGACGTAGCGGAACAGCTCGAGGCCCGAGGACTCCGCTGCGGCGCGGGCAACTGCCAGCGAAGCGCCGAGGAGTGCGTTGGCGCCGAGGCGAGACTTGTCCGGGGTGCCGTCTGCGTCGAGCAGCGCCTGGTCGACGGTGCGCTGTTCGGTGGCGTCGATGCCGATGATTGCGGGCGCGATCTCGCCGAGAACTGCCTCGACTGCCTTCTCGACACCCTTTCCGCCGTAGCGAGCGCCACCATCGCGCAACTCGACGGCTTCGTGCTCACCGGTGGATGCGCCGGAGGGCACTGCGGCCCGGGCGAAACTTCCGTCGTCGAGCAAAACCTCAACTTCAACCGTGGGGTTGCCACGGGAATCAAGGATCTCGCGAGCTCCGACCTGCTCAATACTGGCCACTGTGTGGTTCTCCTTCGATGGGCTTCGCATTGGGGCGCACTCCGCGTGCGTGGACATTGGGACACACACTGCGTGCATGGGCATTGGACCACGATCGTGCCGGGGCCCCCGTAGTGCCAGCACACAGCCTAACCGCAGCGCGCGAAGGCTTCTTTATCGACGCGCACACACCGGCCTGAACTGCGGTCATGAGCACTCATGCCGGCCGCGTTCCCACCGAGTATGCCGAAGCCCGATCACGCACGAGCGCGAGGTAGTCCCCGGAGAGGTTGTACGCCATCAGAGCCTGCTGCCACCCTGCGGCTGTGGTCAGGTCTCCCCCGCGGGCACACAGATACCGCGCCGCGGTGAGGGCGGCGTCATCGATATTGTCTGGATCGATACGACCGTCACCGTTGGCGTCGACGCCCCACTTCAACCAGGTTTCCGGGATGAACTGCATCGGTCCCATCGCGCGATCGTGGACAGAATCTCCGTCCATGGTGCCGCCGTCGGTGTCGGGAATCTCGGCTACGCCCGGCCCGCCGTCGAGTGGTATGCCGCGAATGATCGGACTGACTTGACCCACGGCGTCTACCGCTGAGCCGTCGTACGTTCCGTGACGGCTTTCGACGCTCCCGATCCCGGCGAGTGTCGTCCACCCGATCCCGCAACCGGGCAACGTCTCAGCCATCACGGCGGCGGCGTACCCGTAGGCCGTGAGCGCAGTCGTACCGATTCCGACGTCACTGCTCAGTCCGGCGGCCCAATCACCGAGTTGATCTGCGCTGCGGCCGGGTGCATTGATGTCGATCGGCGGTGTCGGCAAGCCAACGCCCGGCGGGATTCCTTCGGGAATCGCGATCTTCGGTTCATCGGATCCACACGCTGCAATACCCACTCCGGCAAGCACCGTTCCGGCAGCTATCGCGGCGACGACGCGCACGACGCGTCGGGGTCTCGAGGTCTTGGCAGTGGTTCGGTACACCCCTCCATCATCCACACGAGTCGACTGAACACCCGAATTTGATAGTAAAGAGAATCAAAAGGCCTGGTCAGGGTGTGGATAGCAGCCGCAAGGTGGAGTATCTTCATCGGAGTTAAGGCTGTCCTACTTTTGGCCGATTCCGTGAAGCTGCCGAGCTTCCTCCAGTTAAGGAGCATCCGTGCCCGTGTCGGTACTCGCAGCGTCGAGCAGTCCGTCAGTTGCCACGCAGCTATTCGGCAGTGGCCTGATCGGTCTCCGCGAAGGCCTCGAAGCCGGCATCGTTGTCATGATCCTGGCCGCGTACCTCGTCAAGGCACAGCGGCGGGACGCACTGAAGTGGGTGTGGCTCGGCGTTTTTGCCGCCGTGGCGATGGTCGCGATCATTTTCCTTGTCATCCACTACGGCACATCCACCGTCGACGGCCTTACCGCGGAAGTCATCGCCGGAATTGCGTCACTGATCGCCGTGGTGATCGTGACTGCGATGGTGTTGTGGATGCGAACCGCGGCCAAGACCATCTCCGGCGACCTCAAGGCCGGAATGGAAAAGGCCCTCGTCGCCGGACCGATCGCAATCCTGACGCTCGCATTCTTTGCTGTCGGCCGCGAAGGCGTCGAGACGGCACTGCTGATGGTCGGGTACGCCGAGAACACGGCAGGCAGTTCCTGGCCACTCATCGGATTGCTGCTCGGCATTCTCCTGGCCGCCATCCTGACCGTCGCCATGTACTTCGGGGCGCTACGTCTGAATCTCACGACGTTCTTCCGCTACACCGCGATCTTCCTCATCGTCGTGGCCGCCGGAATCCTCTCGTACGGCATCCGCGCCCTGCAGATCGGGAACGTCCTGCCAGGAGCCGAAAACATCGCCTTCAACCTCACCCCGGGCTACGACCCGTCCACGTGGTACGGCACTGTCCTGGCCGGCATCTTCAACTTCCGCCCTGACCCGACGGTTCTGCAAGCGACCGCGTGGGTCGTGTATCTCGTCGTCGTGCTGGCGCTCTTCCTGCGTCCGCAATCGTCACCGGCACCTGCCATCGCTGCATCGCCGACCACTTCGTCCGAACCGACAGAATCCTGAAAGGCACTTCCAACGATGCGCAAATCCACTCTCGTGCTCGCGACAGCCGCGGTACTCCCCTTCTCACTCGCCGCGTGCACCGAGAAGTCGACGGCAAGCGACGGCGACGTCATCGTCACTGCCACCGATGATTCGTGCGACGTCAGTGCCACCACGGGTACGACGGGCAAGTCGACGTTCCAGGTCACCAACAACGGCACGAAGGTCACCGAGTTCTACGTCTTCGCCGAGGGTGACCGCGCGATGGGCGAGGTCGAGAACATCGGGCCCGGTCTGACGCGTCAGCTCATCGTCTCACTCCCCGAGGCAGCGACGTATCAGCTTGCGTGCAAGCCCGGAATGGTCGGAACCGGTATCCGACAGGACTTTGTCGTCACCGGCGATTCGCAGGCAGCCACCGACGAGAGTGGCCAGCTCGCAGAAGCAGCAGACGGGTACCGCCGATACATCCGCAGCCAGATCGTGGCACTACAGGACACCGCCGCTCAGTTCGTCGCAGCCGTTCAGTCGGGCGACATCGAGCAGGCCAAGGCGCTGTTCCCGGTCACTCGCACGTACTACGAACGCATCGAGCCCGAGGCCGAGAGCTTCGGTGAGCTCGATCCCAAGCTCGACTTGCGTGAGGCAGACCTGGAGCCCGGCCAGGTCTGGACCGGCTTCCACCGCCTCGAGAAGGATCTGTGGGTCACCGGTCTGCAGCCCGACACCAATGCCGTCGCAGATCAGCTGCTCGTCGATATCCAGTATCTGGCTGATCAGGTAAACGCCGAAGACTACTCGGTCGATCCCACCAAGATCGCCGGCGATGCACAGGGACTGCTCGACGAGATCTCGACATCCAAGATCACCGGCGAAGAAGACATCTTCTCGCACACCGACCTGTGGGACTTCCAGGCCAACGTCGACGGCTCCCAGGCTGCGATCGCCGCTCTGAACCCGATTCTGCAGGAACGCAATCCCGAACTTGCCCAGCGCATCTCGGATCGATTTGCCGACCTCGACGCAGCGCTCGCGCAGTTCCGGGTCGGCGACGGATTTGTCTTCTACGACACCGTCACCGAAGCTCAGCGCCAGGAACTTTCACGTAAGATCGACGCTCTGTCCGCAGAGGTCAGCCAGGTTCAGGAAGTAGTTGCGGGGCAGTAATGACTGATGCACCACAGGGCACACCTAGCCCGGAAAATCCGACACCGCAAGGACTCTCACGGCGCAAACTGTTCGGCGCCGTGGGAGCCGGTGTTGCCCTCGCTGGTGCCGGTGCTGTTGTCGGACGGGTCACCGCTGACAACAGTTCCAGCACCGACAACTCAGACGTGGTGGCTTTTCGTGGTGACCATCAGGCCGGCATCACAACGCCCGCCCAGGATCGTATGCACTTCGTCGCGTTCGACGTGACGACGACGTCCCGCGACGAACTGATCGCTTTGTTGCAGACCTGGACCACTATGGCCGAGCGAATGACAAAGGGTGAGGAAGCAACCGAGGACGGTGCAACCGGTGACGGCCCGTATGCACCGCCGAGTGATACCGGCGAGGCCCTCGACCTTGTTGCCTCACAACTGACGCTCACTATCGGTTTCGGACCGTCACTGTTCGACGACCGTTTCGGACTGGCTGACAAGAAGCCTGCTGCGCTACTGGACCTTCCGCATTTCCGGGCCGACAACCTCGATCCGGCGCGCAGTGGCGGCGACATCGCAATCCAGGCGTGCGCCAACGATCCCCAGGTCGCGGTTCATGCCATCCGCAACCTCGCGCGCGTGGCCTTCGGAACGGCGTCGGTCAAATGGTCGCAACTAGGATTCGGGCGAACATCCTCGACGTCCACGACACAACAAACTCCGCGAAACCTGTTCGGGTTCAAGGACGGAACCGCCAACATCAAGGCGGAGGATCCAGCGCTACTGAGCGAACACGTCTGGGTCGACGGCGCCGACGATCAGGAATGGATGGCGGGGGGATCATTTCTGGTCGCCCGCCGCATCCGGATGCTGATCGAGCAATGGGATCGCACAGTCCTCAAGGAACAGGAAGCCGTCATCGGCAGGTCGAAGCGCAGTGGCGCTCCGCTCGGCGGAAAGGACGAGTTCGACGAACTCGATCTGGACTCGAAGGAAGGCCACGACTTCGTCATTCCCGAGGACGCACATGTCCGTCTGGCGTCTTCCGAAGAACTGGGCGGAATCCAAATCCTGCGGCGCGGATACAACTTCACCGATGGTTCCGACGGGCTCGGTCACCTCGACGCCGGCTTGTTCTTTGTTGCGTACTGCCGGAACCCTGTCGAGCAGTTTGTTCCGATGCAGCAAAACCTCTCCCGGCACGACGCGCTGAACGAATACATCCAGCACGTCGGTTCTGCCGTCTTCGCCTGCCCCGGCGGGCTTTCAGGTGAAAGTTATTGGGGATCTAAACTTTTCACATAGGCGGCCGATTCGACGCCCGTCCACATCGCTATCTCCTCATGGAAGCGCCGCACCGAGTACTTGCCATACGTGTTCGACCTGACAATACTCACGCGGTCGATCTCCTGAATGCACTCTGCAATCGACTCCCACCGGTCATCGTGAAAATGCAGCCCGTCGACGCCATGCGTCACCGTCTCCGCAGCACCTCCCATGCTGTTCGTAATCAGTCGGGCGCCGGCTGCCATGGCCTCCACCGGCATGATCCCGAAGTCCTCGATAGGCGGAAACACGTACGCAAGCGCGCGCTGGTACAAAGCGAACAGCAAAGCGTCCGACGGTCGATGAATAATCCGCACCGGCACCGAGGCTTCGGAAGCCATTGAACGAAGTCGCTCCTCCTCCGGCCCCGACCCGGCAATAACAGCCGCAACGCCGGCTTTCTCTGCGGCACGGATCACCCAGTCAAGCCGCTTGTACGGAATGAATCTAGATGCACCCAAAACGAACACAGGGGGCATGCTGAAAAGTAACTGAAGTTCTTCCGGTGACAATTTCAACCTCCAGTCGTCAACAGCGACAATTCGATCGACATCAACCGGCGGATGAATAACCTTGGAACTCACACCCCAAGCGCGTTCTATTCGTTTGCTGACAAACTCACTGTTGGCCGCAAAAGACGCGCCTTCGGAGGCGCGCTTACGATCAATTCGCCGCAGCATCGGCGACGCCATCCGCGCCGAGAGTGAATTACCACGCTCGTCGAGTTCCGGATTCCACACATAACGGGCAGGCGTGTGAACATAAACGAATTTACGTAATTCCGGGGACGCTCCGGCGAATGTTGCGTGGTGAGCAAATAGATGAGAACTGATCAAAGCGAAATCGTAGTCACGATTTTCGAGACCACGCCACGTGAACGGCATCGCCGGAAGTGCCATCGCTTTCCTACCGCGTAGAGGCGTTCCAGCCAACACGCTCTCGCGGACATTTGTCGCCGGATATCGATCGGGAGCGTCGTTCCAGAGACAGTAGACATCCGCATCCGGATAGCAATTGACAAACTCGTCGAGAACCTTCTCCGCTCCCCCAGAACGTTCGATCCATTCATGGACCAGAACACCAGCCATTTCGGACTCCAGTACGCGTCAATTGTACGATTTGATACTTTGCGCCCGTAAAAGCGCGATCAAACAAACCGATGGTATGTTTACTAGCAACATACAGGCAACCTCAATCGACGGCCGCCCTCCTCACGGTGAGGTCGGCAACAGCACGTCAATATTCAAATTCGGCAGCCAACAACACGGAGTGATCACCATCGAGACTCAATTGGCCACATGGTTCGGCCCGGCGGAGGCACCACTGCTCGGATTCGTCCATGTTCCGACATCGGGTATTGCGCGCGAAGCAGTCGTGCTGTGTTCACCCATCGGCAAGGAGCACATCGATACCTACCGCGGAATGCGACTTCTGGCAGACGAACTGGCTGCCCGAGGAATAGTCGCGTTTCGCTTCGACTACGAGGGTGTCGGTGATTCGTCGGGCAATGAGGATGCACCCGACGCGATGGATCGATGGCGCAGCAGCATCGTCAGCGCAGTTGACTTCGTCCGTCAGTGCGGTGCTCAATCCGTCAGCATCGTCGGTTTACGACTCGGCGCACTATTGGCCGCTTCAGCTCTCGAAGGCTGCGGGACAATCAATTCGGTGGTCCTATGGGATCCGGTTGTCAACGGACGCAGCTTCATCCGGGAGCAACGAGCGTTCTACTCCATCAGCGTCGGAGAAGACGACCCCACCGACCCGCGCGTATCGATCATGGGCGGCGCACTGGCACCAGAATGCGCCGACGAACTCACCCAGACCCGATTGAAATACCCATTCCCGGGAAACCCGCAGACCCTCCTTGCCGTCCGGTCCTCGATGAAGGGCAGCGGCGCGATTACCCGCCTGACCTCCGAACTACAGCCCGATGTGCTGACACTGGAGAATCACGAGGCATTCACTTCGCCGCCAAGCTTCTACGTCGATATCCCATACCGCCACATCGACGAGATCGCCGGATGGATCGACCGTCATGCACCGGCAACGACGCATACCGTCAGCCCCACAATCGAACTCACTGCGCGAGTAGCGGTGACGCCGACGGGTGACGACGTCTACGAGTCGCTCGAACGAGTCGGCGCGGATCAACTGTTCGCAATCCGGACCCATCCCGCAACCTCGGTCGCGCATACCTCCGTCGACGCCTCGGCTGCCTCTTTCGGAAAACCCGAGCGCGGCATGGTTTTCTTCACAACTGCGATCGAGCACCGCATCGGACCCGGCCGATCTTGGGTACACATTGCACGCGATGCCGCCGAGCACTCCGTTACCAGCTTACGGTTCGACCGACGTGGAGTCGGCGACACCGGACATATCGATGCAAACAATCCAACGTCTGTGTATTCAAGGGCCGCAGACGAAGACGCGCTGACAGCTGTCGCCGCGCTCGGCGCTGCACCTGAAAACGTCATACTCGCGGGATTGTGCTCGGGTGGATGGACGGCGGCGTCGGTGGCCCTGACGCTTGGTGCTCGGTCGACAATTCTTGTGAATACCATCTTGTGGTCGACGCGCAGGAAGCGGTCACTCACCGATGCGGTACTGCCCGAATCTCCGAAGATCACTTCGGGCACCGACACCACCAAACCTCCCTTACGTGCGGTGATCAAGGCACAGCTTCAATCACGTCTTCCGTATTTCGCATGGAAGCTGCTGGGGCACAGGGGTATAACTCAAGTTCCCGAAGTCTTGCTGGACGCATTGCACAGTCGTGGCGTCCCGACGAAAGTAATTCTCTCACCTGCTGACGCCGAGTGGTTCCGTCAGCAGCGAGGAGACGAGGGCATTGCGCGAATGACTCGACGTGGGTATGCGTTCGACGCTGTCATGGCAGAGGTCGGTGATCACCCGTCGTACCATCGTGACCTTCGCAGCATCATTCGCAGAGAATCGATGTCGGTGGTGGCAAAGCAATTCGGCAGCGCCGCACTACAACCGAGCTACAGCCCTCCACCGAAGCGGTCAACCGTGTGAACCCTGTGATCATGGCGTTCGGCGTGGTGGCGGCAGCCCCGGTGGCGCTTGCCCTCTATCGTCGGCCGCAGCGTGGACTGCTCGTCCTCGCACTTTTTGCGCCCCTTCACGGGCTACTGGCGATCATCCCGAGTGGGCAATCGTTGGCAGGTTGGAAGGAAGGGCTCATTTTGCTCACGCTGCTGAGCACTTTTGTGAGTCCGAATCGTCACCGTGTCGTGCACCCGTCGATGCCGTGGTGGCCAGCCGCCCTTGCCTGGGTTGTACTCGGGTCGGCGTCTGCCCTCATCCTGTCCGGAATCGGCGGGGTGGGTTCGATCAAGATCACGTACTTTTACGCTCTGATCCCGGTAATCCTCTGGAGAGCGCCCTTCACCCGATCGGACCGAGACCATCTCGTCACGATTCTGATGGGGATGGGCATTCTCACCTCGGTGATCGGCCTGCTCCAGCAACTCGTCGGGCCGGAGTATCTGGTCGAACTCGGCTACAGCTACACCGAACAAATCAGAATTACCGGTTCTCTGCTGCGCAGTTTCAGCACGTTCACCGGACCATTCGCGTTTGCGCTGTTCGTCAGCCTCAGCCTGATTGTCGGTATTTCTGTCAGCCTTGCTGATCCGAAGCGCTTGCGGAACATCATCTTTCTCGCCTCAACTCCGATCATGATTGCCGGGATGGGCGTTTCGATCGTGCGCGCCAGCTACATCGCTTTTGCTGTGGGTCTCTTCTGCTTGGCGATCTACCGCTACCGCTCATTACTAGTCGTCTTCGCCGGCGTTGCCGTGGCAGTTCCGGTTGCGCTATTGCTCGCGCCGTCGTCGATCGTCGCTCCGTTGTTCTCGTCGTACAGCCTCTCGGAACGTGGCAATGGATGGTCGTCCACGATCAGTTCGCTCTACGTCCATCCGCTCGGACAGGGACTTGGCGCCACCGGATCTGCCGCGGCGAAAGCCGCTGAAACAGCTCACCCGATGCTGGACACGCTGACTATCAAGGCAGCCACCACGCTGGGATTGATTCCGTATCAACCCGACAACTACTACATGAAAGTTGCGGTCGAACTCGGCCCGATCGGGGTGTGGATATTTGTCCTACTCCTGATCTCGGCGACGGTCACCGCGCTCCGAAGTTCTCGGGTACTTCGGGGCCAGGACAGCGCGTTCGCCTTGGGTGTCAGTGCTTCCGTCATCGCCGCGGCCTGTGCATCGGTGTTTGCCACTTACTTCGAGATTTTCCCTCTCGACCTCTATTTCTGGTTACTGATTGGAACTGTGGGATGCGCATTGAGTCAACACCACTCAGACGAACACATGACGTCCGTTCGGAGATCACCTTCGGAGCAATGGCCCTGCGCCCCGGCGGAGGAGGCGTACAAACCTACGCTCGTGAAATCCTGAAAGAAATCGCCCTGCAGGTCGACGGGTCGGTGAAGTTGAGCGCGGCAATCCAGAGCGACGCCGTCGCCGAAATTCCGTCGTCGCTCAGCGCGATCGAGCGACCGGTCGTCGCCGGCGCCCGTAGGGCTGCCTGGGCCATGGTTCCTATTGCCGGGTCAGCTTTGTACCACAGCCTCGACGTGGATCTACCGATCAGGCAAGCGGGCGTTACGGTCTCGACGTTTCACGACATGTCGGTATTCGATGTTCCATGGGCATTCAGCAAGTTCCGGGCGGCCGGTGAACGGCAACTACTCTCACGAGCCCTACGCAAAGCGGACGTGCTCATCGCGGTGTCCGACTTCACCGCCGAACGAATCAAATCTTTCAGTGGGCGAGCGGCGGTGGTCACCCCGTTGGCCCCCGCACCGTGGGCTGTGGTTCCCACCCCGACTGCAGTCGCAGACGTCCGCGTTCGACTGAATTTGCCCGAGAAGTTCGTGCTTCAGGTCGGAACGATCGAACCTCGTAAGGACGTCGCGCTTGTTGCCGAGGCCTGCTCAGAACTTTCCATTCCATTCGTGCTCGCGGGTTCCGGCTCGCGCGGACCTTCCGCACCCCGTTCTGCGATAGGACTCGGATACGTTGCAACAGAGGATCTTCCCGCGCTGTATTCCGCGGCCACAGTCGTTGCCTACGCCTCACACTACGAAGGTTTTGGGCTACCACCACTCGAAGCCATGGCCTGCGGCAGTGCGGTAGTCGCCAGCGCCGTCGGCGGACTTCCCGATTTTGCCGGCGAAGCCGCGATACTGGTGAAGACCCATGACAAGAACTCGTGGGTCCGTGCTCTGCGCTCAGCGATCGACGATCCAGAATGCAACTTGGCTCTACGGACCGCCGCACCCCAGGTCGCATCACGACTCACCTGGGCGCGAACTGCCGAACTCACCGTCGGCGCATACCGATCCGCTGGATTGAGTGTCTGAATTGCGCTTCATGACAAAACGCCGCGAAACGGACCGCGAGTACGTATCGCAGCGAGAATTCGCAGAACTGAAAAGAGCTGCACTCGAGACGTTCGAACAGGAACGGCGCGAACGAGAAACCAAGATCTACGAACCGTCGACGCCCGAATTGACCGCGAACGCAGCCCGCCGCAGCACCGTCATCATGCTGGGGAGCAGGGTCGCTGTAGCAACAATGGGCTGGATCGGCTCCGTCCTGATCGCTCGCGCCATAAGCCCCGAGCAATTCGGACAGTTCTCGTTGATCTTCGGTCTGCTCGGATTGTTGTCCGTCATCACCGATCTCGGAGTCGGTCGAGTCGTCCTTGCGAAACTGGTCGAAAGCAATCCTTGGGAAATATCGCTGGTCACGACAGCCTTTATTTCGCTGCGCGTCGTCCTGGGACTACTGGGGTACATCCTCGCTGTTGGCTACGTCTGGTTGTTGAGTTATCCGGCGGAAGTCGTCGAAGCGACAGCCGTTGCCGGTCTCGTCGTTGTTGTCGCGACGCCGAGTCACGCACTGTCCGTTATGTATCAAAGCCGCCTCAAGATGACATACGTGGCAGTCGCCGAAGGAGCCGGGCAACTTGCTCAACTGATCGCGACCATCGCAGCGGTTCTATGGCAACCGATCCTGATCGTCTTCGTAATTCCGGCGTTGATCAACGAAGTGGTCGCCGCCGCAATCAAGATTCGAGGTGTTCGCCAAGGAATCGCCGGTCCGCTCCCGGCGTCGCGTGCTCAATTTCGGCGATGGAAGGACATGCTGGTCGAGGCAATACCGCTGAGCATCGGATTTGCTTTCATCACACTACTTTCCCGCGTCGATGTACTCATGCTCGGACAACTCGATTCTTTCGAGTCTGTCGGGTTGTACAGCATCGGATACAAGTTCGCGGATCTCCTACAGATCGTCGCGATCACCATCGTCACGCCCGTGACGACACTCCTGGTGGCGTCGTGGCCCGACAAACTCGACGCATTCCGGGAACGAAGCCGAGAAGCGTTCATTGTCCTGACTGTCCTCGGTGGCGCATCCATTGCTGCTTTCTGGCCGGCAGCGGCAGAGGTTCTCTCACTGTTGTACGGCGAGAGATTCACCGTTGCAGGCACTTCGACACGACTGCTGGTGCTTGGCGCATGTTTCTCGATGCTGACACAACTCGGCCTGATGATGCTGGTTGCCAGTGGACGGCATCGGACGTACCCATGGGTCGCTCTCGGCGGTCTGGGCGTCAATGTCGTTCTCAACTTCGTCCTGATCCCCCGGTTGTCGTTCAACGGCGCCGCACTGGCAACGGTGCTGACCGAAATCCTTCTGTTCGTTGCGATGTGGACGGTCATTTTTCGGACACTTCCAGTGCGCAAACTGTTTCCGGCAGTCCCGTTCATCGCAACGTCCCTCGTGGGCGCATTGGCCGCGATCACGGGAACCCTCGGTGTCGAACGTTTCGGCATTCCGTGGCCGATCGTCGCCATCGTCGCACCTGTCGTTGTCATCGGGATCTTCGTAGTACTCCCGATTTCCGGCGGGAAGCCCTTGTTGTCACTCATCAAACCCGGTGGAGAAACCGCATGACTCGAACGTTGATCTTCGTCAGCCATACCGGTGAAGTATCCGGAGCCGAACTCGTCATGATCCAAGTGATGACGCTTGCACGAGACCGCGGGTCCACGGTGATATTGGCCTGCCCGAACGGCCCACTACGCGAACGCGTCACCGGTATCTGTGAAGTTGTCGAACTACCGGCCCTCGGGCTCAGGGGAGAGGGCGGCGTCCGTCGAATTCTCGGTATCGCCACAGTGGCCAAGAACTGGCGGATCGCCGGACGCGTCGTTGCCGCCCGCGCGCTGGCCGAGAACGCCAAAGTTATTGTCAACTCACTGTTTGCCTTGCCCGCAATCAGGCTCGGCCGTGTGAGGGGCGGCGCGACCTGGCTCATCCACGACACTCTGTCCAACACCAAACAGAACATCGTCGTCCGGATCGCGAGGCCATCGATCCGACGCGCGGTTGCCGTGTCCGGACCAACCGCAATACCGGTACGCGCACTCGGTATTCCCACGAGTGTCGCGAGACTCGGCGTTGCGGTTCCTGCCGAAGCCGCGAAAATTCAGTCCCCCGCCGGGCGCATCGTGGGAATCATCGGATCCATCACTCCGTGGAAGGGACATACCGTTCTGCTGGACGCCGTTGCCCGAACGCCCGATGTCCATCTCGAGATCGGCGGCGTCCCGTTTCCTGGAGACGAACCGTACGCCGAAGCACTGCAACAACGGTCTAACGAGCCGGACCTGCTGGGCCGCGTGAAATTCCTCGGATATGTCGATTCACTGTCCACTCTGAGGAATTGGGACCTCGCCATCTCGGCCAGCACATCGCCTGAAGCCAGCCCCTTGGTGGTTCTCGAAGCGATGAGCGTCGGAATTGCAGTCATCGGAACAGATCACGGTGGAACCAGCGAGTTATTGGCGGGTGGCGCCGGTTCACTCGTCCCGGTCGACGACCCGACTCGCCTGGCCGCAGAAATCACCAGGCTTCTAGGCGATGACAATGCGCGATCCGCGTTCGCTCATGCCGGACGAGAAAAGGTTGTCGACCGGTACGACATACAAAAGAATCTTCCGGCACTACTCGAGGAACTCGTCCATGACTAAATTGATTCGACTATCAGCAGCCGCGATCGTTCTCGTGGGCATGGGCATTGTCGTGCACTCTTCAGTTCCCGCGTTAGGGCAACCATGTGCGACGGCTCCTCCAACAGACAACACCGGCATCGCACTCGGATCCGGTTACACGTCATTGGACCAATCGGAAATGCAGCAGGTTGTCGAAGACATTCGATCATCCGGCGCGCATTGGATCAGATTCGATTTCGACTGGTCGTATATCGAATCCACTCAGGGAACCTTCGACTGGTCCGGGACCGACAGACTGGTCGACACAGCGACAGATTCAGGACTCGAGGTGCTCGGCCTGATCACCTACACGCCGGAGTGGGCACGTGATCCTTCCGTCGCCGAATCCGACAGCCATACCCGCCCCGCTGACCCGAATACTTTTGCCACCTTCGCCGGCCTCGCGGCGGAACGTTACGCGGATTCTGTGTCTTCGTGGGAAATCTGGAACGAACCTAATCTGCGGGCCTTCTACAATCCGGTGCCCGATGTGACCTCGTACGCCGAACTGCTCACGGCGGCAAGTACCTCGATCAGAGAGTCCCAACCGAACGCGACAATCGTCTCCGGCGGGCTGTCACCGGCGACGGACAACGGCACCGATATCAGCCCCACGACGTTTCTCACCGACCTGTACGAGGCCGGGGCTGGACCGCAGTTCGACGTCGTCGGGATGCACCCGTACAGTTTCCCCGCGCTCCCCTCCGATTCGCTGACACAAAGCTGGAATTCGTTTTATCGAATGAGACTTATGCGCGACACCATGATCGAGAACGGCGACACGACAAAGTCGATCTGGGCAACGGAATTCGGTTCCCCGACCGGGGACGGCCCGGACGCTGTCACCGAGGCCGTCCAAGCCGAAATTCTCCAGGACGGACTGAACGAAGCTCGCGCACTGGGATTCATCGCGAAGGTATTTGTGTACAGCCTCCAGGACCGTGGTTCCGACACAAGCGATCGCGAACAAAATTTCGGGCTTCTGGACGTGAATTCCGATCCGAAGCCTGCAATGGACGTTCTGGTAGCTGCCAACAAAACCGGAGGCTGTATCTGAAATATTTCGCCATGCTAATCTGCAGTCGGCAAAAAACGGACAATACCAACCGGCGCATTTCCATCGACTTCACAAGCAGGCACAAGTACTGAAGAAAAGACCTGCCGCCTGCCAACCACTGGATGAATTCATGCAATTCTGATGCTTGTCGGATTAATCCGTGAAATACGGATAATTCGCTCTGCCAGATGCTCCGATTTCGCATTCCCGTGGAAGGAAGGTGGTCGACGTGCGTCGACTTCGATTACCACTCGTATGTGCACTGCTACTGACGATCGGATCGTTAAGCGCCTGTGCACCCAAGCCGGTAACAACAACAACGACAAGTGCCCCGCCCGCAACCTGCAGTTCTGTCGGGTTGGGTATCGCAGGCGGAGCGCCACTGAATTGGCTCTCACAAGCCGATCTGGATACCGAGTTGAGTGCCATGAAGAACGCAGGCACGACATGGCTGCGCTTCGACATCGACTGGTCTGCCGTCGAACCGACCAAGGGTCAACAGAATTGGGCAGCAACTGATCGTGTTGTCGATCGAGCGAGACTACAAGGATTGAGTCTCGTCGGCATCGTTACCTACACGCCGGCATGGGCACGTGTGGCCGGAGCAACCGACACTCATGGTTACCCTTCTGACACCGCGGCGTTTGCCAAGTTCGCTCAGCAAGCAGCGCAACGCTATTCAACGAGGATCAGCACTTGGGAGATCTGGAACGAGCCGAACCTCACACAGTTCTTCCGCCCGAAGCCCAACGTCAACACCTACGCAGCGATACTGAAGGCTGCGTCAACCAGTATCCGAGCGGTCCAACCGGGGGCCAAGATCCTCAACGGAGGATTAGCGCCCGCGGTCGACAACGGCTCCGACATATCACCGGTCACCTATCTGAACGCCCTCTACAGCGCCGGCGCTAAATCGTACTTCGATGTGTTCTCCATCCACCCGTACAGTTGGCCTGCCTTGCCGTCCGACGCATCCACCTCGAGTTGGAATACTTTCTACCGGATTCGTTTGATGCGCGACATCATGGTGAAGAATGGCGACACGGGAAAAAAGGTCTGGGCAACAGAATTCGGCGCTCCTACCGGATCGGGATCAACTGCTGTCACTCCGCAACTACAAGCCAGCATCATCTCCGACGGATTTGCGCAGGCACAGGCACTCGGTTACATCGAACGCATATTCATCTACAGCATGCGTGATCGCGGAACCAATTCCCGAGACATCGAGCAGAATTTCGGTCTGGTGACGATCAACTACACGCCGAAACCTGCCCTGGACGCAGTCAAGAAGGCAATCGGGGGTTGCAGCGCCCCCAAGATCTGAATCCCGATATCCTCTATGTCAATCCGGTATGTCAATCCGGCTCCCCGTTCGTACCTTCCTGGTGCACTGAGCCCACGCGCCTCACGGACTGCTCAGCGCGAGTATCACCGTTCTTATTGGTGACCAATACAATCCGCTCGGTGGGTGCCTCGGAGTTGATGTCGTCGCCAATGGGTGCGCCATCAACTCCGTCGGGGGCACTTACCTCGTCCTGATCGGTTCGCTGTACTGCCGTTTCTGCGCGAGCGGTTCGGGCTTTCTTGCCGGCAGAGGAGGGTAAGCGATTTCGTTCGATCGTCACGGTCTGCGCATCGATCAACTTCCCACGCTCACTGCGATCGGCGGATTTGATCAAATCAACTGAATGTGCTTGGCGCACAGGCGCTGGTGTTGCAAGGGATACAGCCTCCGCCGACGCCACTGGTGTCGGGCCACTTGCCGGAGTCTGCGCGTAAGGCGAGGTGTCCGGCACCGCCAATATCGTCGCAACCGATTCCTTGACCACAGGCCGTGGACTCACTGAGTGTGATGTGTCGCCTCTGCCCCGAAATCGTGACAACGTAATCAGTTCGATGAACGGTTCAGACGCGGCTGGACCGACGAGCACCAGCGAGCGTGTGACGTCAACTTCTGCCAGCGCTCTGAGAGCATCGACGATGTCTTGCTGTTCCGCCTTCCGAGCCGAGACGAGCACAATGGCGAATTCCGTCCCACTCGAATCGATCTTGCTCCACCATTCCGATTTCAAGGGGTGGACGGCTATCCGAGATTGCAGGTTTTCCGGAACGTGCCACGAGTTGGTGTCTACTCCGTCCCCCACCAGCACGAGTACGTTGTCACCCAAGCTCGCGCGCTGACTCAGTGTAAGAGCGACATTCGACGGAATATCGGCGCCCGATGTGTGCTGCACGAGCAATGATGCACCAAACTTTCTGGAGGCACGCCGAGCCCACGCGTCGGTAACCCGAGAACTGAACCGTCCACGGCAAGCAACAAGAATTTCTGCCACCAGTATCAGGACAACCAGGAACACAACTGCTGCTTCTGCAAACGGTTTCGGCGCTACCGGTAGACCGGTCCCCGTCGGTGCCGACAACAGCTGCAACCGATCTGCTGTCGAGTCGGAGGCGCGCAGTTGCCTGAGCTGTTCAAGCCTTGCATCAAGATCGGCCGAGGTCGTCGGATCGGCTATCGGTGTCTCGTCGTTGTCGATGCTCTCTTGACGCGCAGCCGCGAGTTGCGAGTTGAGCCGCGCAATGTCGTCAGTCAATGCTTTGGTGCGCAGAGCAAGAGTTTCGGCGTTGCGTTGAGACTGCGCATCGCTCAGTATCTCGACTACGGTGCGGGCGAGACGGTCCGCCTCCTCCTGACTGGATCCAGTCGCCTTCACCAACACCAGGGCCGGCGAGGTGCCGGGAGTAACCGCGATGTGACTCGAAACGTCCGACGCCGTCCAACCGTTGTCCATCCGACTCTGAATGCTGGCAACTACCGCGCTATCAGAGGCGAGAGCGGTGTATGGCGCGACCAGTTGTCCTAGATTTGCATCACTGACGACAACCTGGGCACCCGCTTGCACTTCCGCGACGATGTCCGATTCATAGACCGGCGACTCACTCCCCCGAACGAGATACATCGCACCACCGGCGATCAACGCAATTACTAACGCAGGCAGCATTACCCGAGAGAGATTCCGAACGTGCGCTACCAGATCAAATGTCGGTGGCACGCCCAACTCGCGACGAATCGCTGCGTCCCTGGCCCGCACATCTGACACGTCGAAACCTCCAATTCGGCCCTACAGTTCAAGATCAACAAAGGAAACCGCAAGTTTGCTGAATAACCACAAACATACCCGAAGTGCCGTAGTCAGTTACCCAGCAGGCATCGAAGTTTCGACGACACCACGGCAATACTCGACAATTCCGGCGCCGACGAGGTCGCCTGGTCCGCTCAGCGACACGGTCCCAGACCTGTTTTGCCCCTATGTAATCCGCAATGCCGTAAATCCGGCATATGCCCCGAGGGGTTCACATCCATCAATATCGCGCGCATCGATGCAGGTATTGTCGGGCTATCAGAAAAATGTCGAAAGCCTCGAAAATCGTAGCCATCTCGGTGTCCGCGCTCGCCCTGACAACCATCGCAGGGTGGCCACTCTACGTGTCCCCGAAGGTTGACGAACCGCAATCTGCCGACGCCGTCGTAGTACTCGGTGGCGCCCACGACGGCCGCGAAGAAGTGGGACTCGAACTCGTGCGACGCGGATACGCACCACGAATTATCTTCTCCAATCCCTACAGCGACAACGACAAGAAGATGCAATCGATCTGTAACGGATCATTCGATTTTCCGGTCGATTGCTTTGTGCCCTCCCCCTCGACAACCGAAGGGGAAGGTCTCGAAATCGAGCGGCTTGCGCGCCTGAACGGTTGGACAACCGTCATCGCTGTGACCTTTGTTCCTCATATTTCGCGCGCACGATTCATTATTTCCCAGTGCTATTCGGGGGAACTACTGATGGTCGCGAGTCGTCCTGACCTCTCCATCGGCACGTGGGCCTACAATTACGTCTACCAAACAGCGGGGTATCTCAGAAATCTGCGGGCCGGTTGCGCAGACTCCCGTTTCAGCGCAGCTCGGTAAGTTGTTGCTAGTAAGCCCCGTCACTCCGGACTACCGCTGAGACCGTGCGAGCGATGATCGAAAGATCCTGCACCACAGACCAGTTCTCCACGTACGAAGAATCGAGTCGAACCGATTCTTCCCACGACAGATCGCTCCGACCGCTGACCTGCCACAGACCGGTGATGCCTGGCTTCACGAACAGACGCCGCGACACTTCGTCGTCGTACATCTCGACTTCGCGTCGCAACGGCGGACGCGGACCGACGACACTCATCTCACCACGTATGACGTTGAAGAACTGCGGAAGCTCGTCGATACTCAACCTACGGAGAATTTTGCCGATGGGTGTGATTCGCGGATCCTCACGCATCTTGAACAACACTCCGCCGGCGCCCTCGTTGTCACCCATCAGATCGACAACCTGTTGATCGGCACCCGCTACCATCGTTCGAAACTTGTACATGGGGAACGGTTTTCCGTTCAGGCCGATCCGTTCGGCCTTGTAGAATACCGTGCCTTTCGACGTGATCTTCACCGCAAGTGCAGCGGCAACCATCACCGGTGCAACAAGCAGAAGCATCACAGCCGAGAAGGCCTTGTCGAACGTCCCTGACGCCCAACCGTTCGCGCCTTCGTATCGTGGACGCGCCACATGCATCAACGGGATTCCCGCGACCGGCCGGATCATCAAGCGGGCCATGGAGACGTCGGCTATGACTGGAGAAACAACGAGGTCGATTCCTTCAGCTTCCAAGTCCCACATCAACTTCCGAATTCCGACCTGACCGAGGTCCTCGGTTCCCGTCACGATCACGGTGTCGGCATTGCTCGCCCGCATTGCCTCGATTACTTCGAATTCATTGCCGAGCACCGGCACACGAGCGCCGTCTACGACAATGTGATCGTCGAGGGCCGTCGAGCGTCGTGGAATGCACACGCCCACAACGTCGTAGCCGGCTCCCGACTCTCGAACGAAAGATCGGGTAGTCGAAACCACGGACGCGTGACCACCGACCAGCAGGACCGAGTTGCGGCACAGACCCGCTGAGCGCTTCCCCTGAATGCGGCGGCGCCACAGGTATCGACCAAGAATCAGGGCCACCAGTCCGAGCGGCAATGCAATCATCAGGTAGCTTCGCGCGATTTCGATCCCGAGAAGGATTCCCGCGAGTGCACCCAACCCGAAAACCTGGCCAGTGGCAAGGACCACCCGCTCGTACTCGTCGCGTCCGTCGCCCAGCATCGCTTGATGCCGACTGCGTCCGCGTGCAAGCACCGTCATCCACAGCACGCCCAGAGCAATAGATGCAACCACTTTGAGCGGTGTCAGCCACTCGATCGGATTGGGCCACATGCTTCCAACCTGCGCGAGCGCGATAACGAGGGTGACGATGACCGTATCTGTGATCGCTATCCTTCGCCCGTACTCCCGCCGCCAGTCAGTCCGCAGTTCTGCATCCGCCCGCCGTGTTGTCGGCTGGATCCCCACCTCAGCATGAACGCTCATGATCATCAGTCTTTCGTGTCTACATGCGGCGGCACCGGCTACATCATGGTTCGCATTGGTGGTCGCTGATCGGTAACCAACCCTGGAGCCAAGCACGGCAACACCCCGCCGGCTGCCGTACCTGGCATCTCACAGTGCGGAAACGAACCGACGATCATTTGCCCAACATAACCGCCGTTCAGGCAGCTATTTCTTGAAAAAACAACCGTAAGTAGCTCGTTCCGTACGTAAACATACCTCAGGTTTGTTTTCTCTGCACCTGAGTGACACGAGCTACTTTTACGATTGCCAACAAATTACCGGGCAAATCATTTCAAATCGGACGGATTCGGGCGTCAGACGGATTCGGGCGTCAGAGGGATGGGTCGGCCTCGCGCGCGCGAATCGCGCCGATCAGCAAGTGAAGGGCACCGGCAAGCGCCGCATCTGCTTGCTTGCACTGCGCAACGAGTCGCCCCAACTCTTCCTCGTCGATGGCGTCACTTAGTCCTGCTTTCTCTGCCCGCGCCCGAACCTTCGCGGCAAGGAGGATCGGCGGTTGCGACGTGGCGATTCCGTCCATCGCCGAAGCCCGAGCCTTCTCGGCAGCTTTCAACTCGTCCCAGGCGCGCTCTTGCTCGGCAATATCGACCACCCCCGAACTCGTCAGGTGTGGACTTCGATGGACCAGCTTCTCGATCAATGCGGCGGCTACGTCGTCCAGCTCGAACACATTGTGTGCTTGTGCGATCCGCGAATGGAAAAGAACCTGCAACAGAAGATCGCCAAGCTCCTCACGAAGGTCGATCTCGTCACCGCTGCGGATGGCGTCGAGCACTTCGTACGTCTCCTCCACAAGGTAGACCGACAGGCTCTCGTGGGTCTGAGTCGCTTCCCAGCCGCCACGGCTCCATAACCGATCCATGATGGAAGCAGCCTCTACAACACGATCACCCTGAACAGGCGCCGCCCGGATGACGTGCACCCCGGCTTCCGCCTGTGCGGACACCGCTGCGTCGTCGCCGGCCATCATCACGATCACTCCGGCACCCGGTGTCGACTTCGGAAGCGCCTCACGAACCGACACCGGCACATCGTCGTCGATCAGGATCGGTCCGGACAACAAAGAGAGTGCCTCGAGCGGAAAAACGTGCGGCCGCAGCGGATCGAGCAGAACTATCGTCGATGTCTCGGTCACGACCGGGTCATGCCTCCATCACCACGGCACTTGCGGCGCGACCGTCGATCGCCAGGATGAAATCGGCAATGTATTGCAGCAATTCCACGTCGCGCAGGCGATCGGAACCCACTCCCCCGGTTCGCGGCAGTGGCAGCTGCACCAAGCCTGTCGTCGCCCGATACTGCGCGCTCGGATAGATCCGCTTGAGCCTGATCTGCTTGGAATCGGGCAGCGACATGGGCGAGATCTTGAGTTGAGTACCGGTTACCGCCACTTCCTCGAGTTGGTACTCGCGGCACAGCAGCCGCAGCTTCGCCACCGATACGAGTCGACGCACTTCTTCCGGTATCGGGCCGTACCGGTCAACAAGTTCTTCTACGACGGCAGCGATGCCCTCGGAATCTGTTGCGGCAGCAATCTTTCGATAACCTTCGAGACGAAGCCGATCGCTGGTGACATAGTCCGGCGGAATATGTGCGTCGACGGGTAGATCGATGCGAACCTCTTTCGGGCCCTCGTCGGTCGTGATCGGGAGCCCGTCAGCGGCGGCGCGGTAGGCCTCGACCGCCTCGCCGACCAGGCGGACGTACAGGTCGAACCCGACGCCGGCAACGTGTCCGGACTGCTCGGCGCCGAGGACGTTACCGGCGCCGCGGATTTCGAGGTCCTTCATGGCAACGGCCATACCGGCGCCGAGATCGGAGTTCTGCGAAATGGTGGCAAGGCGATCGTATGCCGTTTCGGTCAACGGCTTCTCCGGCGGATACAGGAAGTATGCGTATCCGCGTTCCCGGCTGCGTCCGACGCGACCTCGCAACTGGTGGAGCTGTGAGAGGCCGAGTGAATCAGCGCGCTCGACGATCAACGTATTCGCGTTGGAGATATCGAGACCCGTCTCGATGATCGTGGTACACACCAGGACGTCGAAATCTCTCTCCCAGAATCCTTGAACCGTTTTCTCGAGAGTGTCCTCGTTCATCTGACCGTGGGCGACCACAACCCGCGCTTCCGGTACCAGTTCACGGATTCGCTTGGCAGCCTTGTCGATCGAGCTGACGCGGTTGTGAACGTAGAACACCTGACCGTCGCGCAGGAGCTCACGCCTGATGGCGGCTGCGACCTGCTTGTCCGCATAGGCCCCGACGTACGTCAGAATCGGATGACGCTCTTCCGGCGGGGTCAGAATGGTAGACATCTCGCGGATGCCGGCCATACTCATTTCCAGCGTACGAGGGATCGGCGTTGCCGACATAGTCAGAACATCGACGTGGGTCCGCAAGGATTTGATGTGTTCCTTGTGCTCGACGCCGAATCTCTGTTCCTCGTCGACGATCACCAAACCGAGGTCCTTCCACCGAACGCCGGTCTGCAGCAGACGATGTGTGCCGATGACGATGTCGATCTCGCCCTCGGCCATGGAAGTGATGATTTCCTTGGAGTCCTTGGCATCGGTGAAGCGCGACAATCCGCGTACCTTCACCGGGAACGACGCCATCCGTTCGGTAAACGTCTGAAGGTGCTGCTGCGCCAGCAGAGTTGTCGGAACCAGGACAGCCACCTGCTTACCGTCCTGTACCGCTTTGAAGGCGGCTCGCACAGCGATCTCGGTCTTGCCGTATCCGACGTCACCGATCACGACGCGGTCCATCGGGACGGCTTTCTCCATGTCGCCCTTGACTTCACTGATCACGGTCAGCTGATCGACCGTCTCGGTGAACGCAAAGGCATCCTCGAGTTCCTTCTGCCACGGAGTGTCGGGGCCGAATGCATGGCCGGGTGCTGCCTGACGCGCGGCATAGAGCTGCACGAGTTCGCCCGCGATTTCACGAACCGCTTTGCGTGCCTTACGTTTTGTGTTCGCCCAATCGGATCCACCGAGCTTGCTCAGCGCGGGCAGCTCACCGCCGACATAGCGGGAGAGCTGATCGAGCGATTCCATCGGCACGAACAACCGGTCCCCCGGATGGCCTCGCTTGCTGGCAGCGTATTCGATGACCAGGTACTCACGCCTGGCCCCGCCGATGGTGCGTTCGACCATCTCGACAAAGCGGCCGATACCGTGCTGGTCGTGAACGACCATGTCGCCTGCGGCAAGTGCAAGCGGATCCACTTGGTTGCGACGCTTGGCCGGCAACCGCTTACCGTCGCCCACTGCCGCAACTCGATTGCCGGTGAGGTCGGCCTCGGTGACGACAACCATTCCCGGAACGTCGCCGTCGCCGTGCAGAACCAGACCGTCGTGCAACGATCCACGCAATACCGAGACCTGACCGCGTGCCGGGACCGCACCTGGCTCAGCCATTGTGGCCGGAACCTCGGCCTCACCGAGTCGTTCGAGGACTCGTTTTGCCGTGCCGGCACCGGCAACAACCACGGCCGCGCGTCCACCCGTGGTCACGTGCGCACGGAGGCTGACGAACAGCTCGGCAAGAAGATCGTCCGACCCACGCACCTGTGGGGCAGGCTGAATCGGGAGTTCGAGTTCTTCACCACTCCCCGATGCCAGCGGGCTGACGGTCCACCACGGACGCCCACCCGCTTCGGCGGATTCGCGCACCTGACGCAGCGACCGGTAGGCAGACGCGCCGAGCCCCGAGTCGCCGCCGGCGAGGATGGAGGTGTCGAGGGGTGCCGCGCCGCCGATAGACGCCGCAGTCCACGACGCTTCCAGGAACTCCTGCCCGGTGCGAACCAAATCCGTTGCGCGGGTGCGCACTTTCTCCGGGTCACAGAGCAGAATGTGGGTTCCGGCGGGAAGAACATCGGAAAGTAATTGCAATTCACCAGGTTTCAGCACCGGAAGCAACGCCTCCATGCCCTCCACCGGAATACCCGCCGAGATTTTGTCCAGCATCTCCACCAGCGAGGCGTCGGCCTGGTTCTCTGCGGCAATCGCGGCAGCCCGATCCCGAACGTCGGGGGTCAACAACAATTCACGGCACGGCGGCGCGATGACGAGGTCGACGTCGATATCCGGTAGCGAACGCTGGTCGGCAACGGAGAAGTAGCGCAGCTCCGAAACTTCGTCGCCCCAGAACTCGATGCGAACAGGGTGATCCGCGGTGGGTGAGAAAAGGTCGAGAATGCCGCCCCGCACTGCGAACTCGCCGCGCTTGCCGACCATGTCGACGCGCGTGTACGCCATTTCCACCAGCCGGACCAGAACCGACTCGAAGTCGATCTCGGTGCCGACGCGCAGTGTGATCGGCTCGATCTCACCCAGCCCGGGGGCCATCGGCTGAACCAGAGAGCGCACGGTCGTGACCACAACCCGCAGCGGCGCACCGTACGAGGAATCGTCAGGACGAGCAAGGCGTCGGAGAACCTCGATACGCCGCCCGACGGTATCCGCGCTGGGCGAGAGCCGCTCGTGAGGCAACGTTTCCCACGACGGGAACTGTGCAACCGATCCGCCGATCATCTCGGTGAGTTCGGCCGTCAGATCGTCGGCTTCACGACCTGTTGCGGTCACCAACAGCACTGGCGTTCGCGATGCAAGCGCGGCCGCGATGAACGGCCTCGCCGGTTTCGGGGCAACGATGTCGAGGGTGGCTCTACCGATCGCCTCGGTCACCGAGGCGAAGGCCGCGTCTGCGAGCGCGGCCTCGGCAAGGCCGGCAAGCGAAGTCTGGGCAGCGGGCAAGGCAGTCAACGAATGCGCTCCTCGGCGGTGACGGCGAGCTGCGGACGAACAACCCGAGCGTCACCCACCAGCAGTGGCGTGACGCCGAGTCGATTCTATCCGCGAGCGTGCCCTACCTCCGCGGAACCCGCTTGGTCGACGGTTGCCGAGGTGGATCGGCAACCAACGGCGGGCTGACCGGGGCGCTGGAATGGGAATTGAGTGCTCGAACGCGACCGATCACCATCTTCGCCTGACCGGTGCGACGCAACCTCACCGTCCGCGCACCGCCTGGTGCGAGATGAAACCAGGAATCTTCGGGCTCGAACCCCTGCAGGTCCAGCGACACGTATTGCGCCGTACCTTCCGAGGTGACGTCGACAAACCAGTCGTCGCCGACACTGCGGGCAATGGCGGCGAGGCCGACGGTGCGTTCCAGGGGTCTGGCCGGGCTTCCCAACAGATGCACAACTTCGTCGATAACCACGCCTTCCTCGTTCTCGAGAGTGATGGTGACTGCGTCGTAGTTGCGCGGCCCGAACTTGAAGACGTGCGTGAGATCGGTGAATCGCCCCACCACCTCGTCGACCGTCAGACTCCGTTTCCCGTGGGCGTCGACCTTGACGGGCGCGACCACATCCACCGGGACCACACCAGACCTGTTGTGCGCTCGGATACGGATTTCGGCAACCACCGGGTCACCGGTCTCGTTGATCACGTCGAGCCGGAGTCCGTCCAGACCGTCGTCGGTGACAATAAGGGCCACGGGTTTCGAGTACCGCCGGAGCACGTACCACGGAGCCTTCGGTGTGCCATGCCAGTCGAGGACTCCCCACCCTGGCCCAGGTTCGAGATCCATCAAAGCCAAGATCAACGCACCGTCACAACCGGAATCTGCTCGACGCCAGTAACCGAGTGCTGCGCCGAAGGCCTCGCAGATCGCCGCACGCCCCAAGTCGAGATAGCGTTCCGGATCGGACCAGCGAACCTCACTCGGATCCTCGCCGAACAACGTTCTGACGTAGTGATCACGAACGTCCTCGAAGTCCCAGGACGACCCGTTGTCCCGTGGCACAGCAGCCTTCCACGACGGGTGGTGGCCCGCTACGGACACAGAGCCGAACTCGTTCTCGACGGCAGTGTTCGACGGCGGAATGGAGAACGCCAGGCACTCCGTTGCGAAGCGCACCCGCGCGCTCAACACGTCGTCGAGTGGACGCCGGTACCCGCCTATTCCGAAGTAGTGGGCGATACCGGTGCCTACGTGAGTGGCCAGTGTTTCACGGTCGGGCGGTGCGGACGGAGACGAAGTGACGTACTCGAGTCCCGGTGCGAGTTCCTCGAGCATCGCAGGCAAGCGGGAATGAATGATCGAGATGTGCTGATCGACCAGACCGAGCATGGTCGGTTGCTGTTCGGTTTCACTTCCTCCGCAGAAAACTGCGAGCGCCGGGTTGCCACCGACCTGTTGCAGGAACGCACGTACCTCGGCGGCAAAGAGTGCAAAGAACTCGTCGGTGTCTGGCGGATCGAGCGTCGCGAGCATCGCGTCCTGCCAGACGAGAATGCCCAACCTCGAGCATTCGTTCCAGAAGTGATCACTCTCGTAGACCATGGTTCCGGGAATACGCAGCATGTTCACGCCGGACGCTGCACAACGCTCGAGCACCGACGTTGTTTGCGCCTCGCCTTGGAAGGAGACGGGATCGGTGGGCACCCACACCGATCCCCGGCAATACACGTCGACCCCATTGACCGATACTCGAAATCCACCGCCGGTTCGATCTACCTCGAGACTACGAAAACCGATGTGCCCCAGGTGGAGCACATCTCTGCCCACGTCGATCGACACAGAGTATCGATGCGGCCGACCGTGCGTGTGCGGCCACCAGAGATCCACATCAGGAATTTCGACGACGCCGGATACGACGGCAAGTCCACCGTCTCGCGATGTCACGGTGAGGGAACCACGAACGTTTCCGACGGTCACCGGCACTGCCGTGACCGTGCGGGGCAGACCCGTGAGACGCGCCGAGATCTCGACGGCCCCGGACGTTCCATCGACGGTAGCGTGAAGAGTCCGGGAAACGACGCTTGCCTTGCCGACGTCCAACAATCGAATACCCCGCCACGGCCCCACCGGCACCGGCACACCGGCGAATACGGGTGCACTCCCCAGCAGTGTTGTACGTATCCATCGCAGGCCCTGCTCACGCACCAACGACGAACGCCATCGGCCACGAGGCCGACGCGTACTCAGAACTGTTGCCAGAGAATGAAAGTGGATCGAGAGTGTGAATTCACGACTCTTGGCCGCCTCACGGGTTACGACTACCTCACCGGGAACGAACATGGACTCAGAAGACAAGACGACAGTGTCATCGACCCAGACGTCCGCGCCCGCCGTCAGCCCCTGGAGGTGGAGCAGCCACGACCCCTCACCGGCCGTGGCAACCCTCGTGACGAACCACCAATCACTGGCGTCGGCAGCCACCCGACGAGCCGCAGCGGAGCCGTCGGCTTCGCGGACCGCCCCGGCCACCGTGCCCGGCACCGTAGCCGGTAGCCATCCCGTCTTTCCCGAAAGCTGCGCGGGATTCACGATTTCGCCGGGTTGCGTTGCGATACAGCGCCACTGCGCTTGCTCGAGAAGATCTGTAGCGTATTTCCGCGGCATCACACCAACCTGAGATGTCGCTGGGAATCAACTCCGACAATGGAGGTGATGATGTCCATGGACTGTGTCCAGGACACCGCCATCTCGTCGAGTTGATCACGGGGATCCACGACGCGCCCCCTCGCCGCACGCGCCATCTGAAATTGCACACTCTTGGCGCCCGCAGCGACACTGCGGAACCCCGCCGCCGCCTGCGCTGTACCGGAAAACCCTGACGCATCGAGAAATTCGCTGACATCGCCGGCAAGTTCAGCGCTGGCGCCGCACTGCCTCAGCAACCCGAACGACCACAGATGGAATGCCTCCATGCCGGCTGTGCGGATCCACTCCGAATCCTCGACGACCCTGCGCCCCAGCTCGCGTACCGGATTTCCCGGAGGCCGAACTGCCGCGTTCCGACGAGCTACTTCTGCGATGTTTCCCGCGTTCATCTCGTGAACGGGTGAAAGACGGACCTGCTCGACGTAAGGAACGAAAGGCGGGATGCTCGAACGATCGAGATCGAAAACCCCGGAAAAATCGTCGCCCCGAAGTACATAATATCCACTGTTGTGGAAGTACTCGAGTTCTCCCGCTACTCGATCGATCCGGTTGGGGACAATTGTTGTCTTGGTATGCGTCTCATGGTAACTCGTACCCAATGTGTCCGGCAGCCAGTAACCGTCGACCTCCACCGTAGACAGCATTCCTGCCTCGAGGTTGTCCTCGACGTGTATCAGTGGCGCGCGCCAGACGTTCATCTCGGCAACGTCGATCCCGTAGAGCGCAAAGATATCCTCGGCCTTGAACTTGAGGAACGTCCACTGAGCACCGTCGAACCTTGACGCAAACGCACATGCCATGGCGGGAACCGGGTCAAGGCCGAGCGAATGCAGAACCTCGATCCAGAGATCCAGGTAACAGTTGGTCTGCGCCCACACCCGGTCCTCGTGATGCACGGCATGTGGGTTGTAGCGATCGGGGGTGATATCGAGGAGTCTGGCCATCACAAACCCAAATGTCCACGGACGCCGCCTGGCCAGGCAGCAATGTCAAGACCGTGTGTTCGCAAGAGAGACAGAGCGATTCGCTCCATTCCGAAACCGACGCAGGAACTGTGCGCAACCTCCCCGTTGGCGGTAGTGATGTCGAATGTCTTGCCGAAGTGATCGAGGTGGTTGTTGGATGACACGATTGCCGTACCCTCGTCGAGATCGCCGTACAACCGAACTGTCAACTCCGTCTTCAGGTTTTCATCGCGTTGGTTGGCCGCCAACATCCGGCCGGCCCTTCCGAAGAACGGATCGTTGGCAATGACCGGCGTGGCATCGAGGCCGAGGTCGCCCAAGACTCCCATTCCGCGTTCGATCCACTTTTTGCGGTGAGCTGCAGCGGCGTCGGCGTCGCCGATCGTCACGAACTCGTGCATGCGGAACGCCTGCATACGGGCTGGATCGATGGCCGGTTCGTGCCGAAAGCAGAATCCGTAGATATCAAGAAGCACTCCGCCTTCGGGCAACTCACCCGTGTACTGAGCGTAGGCGGGGTGGCACGCGGCCGACACCAACATCGTCTCGGTCGGTTCGAGATAGCGATCCCACGATTCACCGTTGGCGCGATCTGCGAGCAACTGTGAGTGATCACGATTGCTTCCGTTGAAGGTATTGATGGCACCGGTCAAGTTGGGGAACGACGCGATGTAATCGGTGCGCTCGAAACTCGTGCGAGGAAACACCGGCGGAAAGCGCAGACGCGTTGCTGCGGATCCGGGACCCGCAGCAACGACCACGCGGTCGATTCCGTCGATGATGTCCTCGAACAACCCGGAACGACCGTAAAGACCTAGAACATCTGTCTCGATGAGAATTCCGGCACTCAGCAATTCACGCTGAAACTCGGCCCTGGCGAGATCGAGTTCGGAAGGGGTGGAATCGGTCTCGGCGTTCACGAAGTCGGTAGTCACATTGTTCCTTGGTATCCGATGGCCATTTGAGCGGACCCAGCCATGATGCGATCGTTGTTCACCATCACGGCAGCCCCGTGGGCATCACGGAGATGCCGTCCGAGCGAGAACTCACTGTCTTCTCGGTATCCGGAGATACCGCAGATCAACATCGTCTGACCGACAATCTCCACCACAGATCTCGATGTGGCGACCTTCAGGTTGTTCATCGACAGCGAGAACCCGACACTGTCGGTTGTCGTCGCCCCATCCAGTTCGCCGCGAGCGCAGACGGCGCGGTCGTAGCGACTGGCGGATGCGTCAACCAGGTCCGCGAATTGTTGCGCAGTGGAAGCTGTTTCAGCCAGTCGCAGCGCTGCCGGCGACGAGACTCCCGGCTGCTTGCGCGCCGCGGCGCGCACGTACTTACGCGCCTTGTCGAGTGCCGCGTCAGCGATGCCGAGCCACACCGAACTCCACACGACGTGCGAGACGGGCAACATCGTGTTGGTGGAAATGTCGGCGTACGGAGTATCGATCATCATGTCCGGCGTGGACGTCGCCCGCAGGATGTACCCGAGGCTGCATGTTCCCCGCAACCCGAATGCGTTCCATTCGGCAGTCTTTTCCAGTGTGAGATCCCCGCTGCGACAGACAACAAGAACCTGATCGTTCGGCTGACTTTCCGGCGAACGTCGGGCGGTGACCAGAATCGCGTCTGCATGCTCGCCGTACGAGATCACCGGCGCGTTCTTGATCAGCAGCAGATGGCCACCGAGATCCTCTACAGCGCAGTAACTTCGGCTGACGTCGCCGCCGATTCCCAACTCCGTTGTTGCCGATGCGAGCAGCAACTGCTTTTCGACGGATTCGACCACGAACGCCCGCAGCGCCTCGGTGTTGCCGTGCTTGACCAGGGAGTAAATCTGCGTCTGATGCATCGCAAAGATCATTCCGCTGGACGCACAGCGTGATCCGATGATCCGCGCGATGGTGGCAACCTCACGCAAGGACAAGCCGTCGCCACCGAGCTCGGCAGGAACGGCGACAGAGAGCAGACGCTGCTCGCGCATCGCAGCAACCGCCTCGACGGGGAATCGAGAGTCTTCGTCCACCTCGGCCGCCCACACGGCAGCAACTTCGTCTGCGACACGGCGTGCCCGATCGAGGGCGGGCTCGACAATAACGTCGGGATGCGGAATGCTCACGCTTCACCCAGGCCGATCAACGCACTCTCGATCGCCCTGACGCTGGCAAAAGTGCTCTTCCGGAGCAACTCGTCCGGGAATTCGATATCGAACGAATCTTCCAGCGCCAGCATCACATTGACACTCGCATGGGAGGTCAAACCCAACGCGTACAGATCGGCGTCGATGTCGATTGTGCCGACGTCGACTGCAAGCCGACCATGCTCCATGAGCACTTTGCGAATTGCCTGATCACTCATCGGTGACTTAGTCCTTCTGTTTGTTGCGAACCGCCGCGATGCATGGCAATCACCATGGCGATAGCGACGTCGGCCTCATGCGAAATAGACACTTGAAAATCCTGAAGATCCTGTGCCACAGCAAGTTTTGCTGCTTCGCCGAAAAGCTCTACCCCACATCCCCCCCACAGCTCACGCGTAATCTCGATGGAATTCCATGGAATTGCTGTGTCCGCGGGCCGGAGAACCTTGACCACTGCTTCCTTCGCGGCAAAGCGCGCCGCGAGTCGCTGATCCCTGGCAGCCCCGCTGCAGATCTCCAACTCGCGTGCGGTGAACGTCCGCTCGAGGTATCGGCTCCCGAACAGATCGATACTTCGACTGACATCCACGACATTGACTACGTCGCAGCCGATCCGGGGGGTCGCATCGAATGTTGCTGACGAAACAGCCGAAACTGCCGAAGTCCCCGACGGTACAGATTCACCCATCTTCGATACCCCTTTCATCGATGGACCGGGCGACCCCCTACCCCGCCCGGTACACCGACTTCGTCTCGAACAATCGAGCTTCCCTGACCGATCGACAGGTTGCAGCAATTGTTCAGCTACTGGAAGAACATACCGCAACGTCGAGCAGGTCGGCAAGATCGGACCATCGGACATTTAGTTACGGGATAAACATACTCTGAGTTTGTTTCAAAAGCCCAATATAGGCCAACACCACTTCCGTGACACGATTAGATCCACACAAATGGGAGATACATCCCACCAACTGTCCAGGTCACCGACCCGAACGCCATTCGGACCGTCGAAACCGGATTAACTCAGTGGTCACTACTTAGACGCCGAGCAGCAAACTGGCGGAAGTATTCGACCTTCGATTCCGGAACGACGACCGGAAGAATGATGTTCCAGGACGTCTTCATCGACTCAGACAAATCACGCATTGTTCCCGTAGCCGAAGCTATCAATCGGACACCCGTCACCATTTGCAACAAGAAGCGCGCAATGTCCGAAGAGTCGACGTCGGATTTGAGGTCACCTTCATCGGCAGCTCTGGTGGCGAGTTCCCGGAAAATATCGAGCCAGACGTCGAACGTTGCCGGACCCGATCCACGGTAGTCACCGATTTCGACCAGCAAACGGAACGTGGCACGAACAAGTACGTCATGTGCGGCAGTATCGACTGCCACCGACGAGACACCGATCAGCGATTCCAGTGCTGGTGTTCGGCGGTCCAGCCACAATTCCGACTTGGCGTCGAAACGAGCAGACCCTTCGTCGATTACCGCGCGGGCGAGCTCTTCCTTGGAACCGAAGTGGAAGTACAGCGCCCCTTTGGTCACCTGCGATTCGGCGATGATCTCGCTCAGACTGGCGTTTGCATATCCCAGACGCAGGAAAACCCCCGCTGCACCGCGCAGTACCGAATCACGAGTGGCTTCCGCCCGCTCCTGCCTCACCATCGATCCGGCCTCCAGTCACCACACATCGAACGAATCCTCACCATTACCCGTTCACAGCGTCAAAATGGAAGGCGCTTTGCAACAAAGAACACCCCACGCAAACAAACCACATTTGCCCATCGAACGATCGTGATACAGCCAACACAGCTTAGACTGCGCTCCATACTTCGGCGACAGGCACGCCTGCGTTAACCCTCTAATTGCGGATCGGCCTCGAGATTGGTGAGGCCGTTCCAACACAGATTCACGAGGTGCGCGGCCACAACTTCCTTGGACGGAGTGCGCTCGTCGAGCCACCACGTGGCTGTGGTCGACACCATCCCAACCAGTGCCTGCGCGTACATCGTTGCAAGTCCCGGGTCGAATCCGCGCCGCGAGAAGTCTCCGGCCAACAGGTATCCCACCTGACTGATGGCGTCGTTGAGGAGACTGGAATAGGTGCCGCTCGGCGCCACGACGGACGAATCACGAACCAAGATCCTGAAGCCGTCTGTGTGTTCCTCGACGTATGTGAGCAACGCCAGCGCTACTCGCTCGACTCGAACTCTCGAGCGGTTTTGCGACAACGATGACGTGATCATCTCCAACAGTCGCGACATCTCGCGATCCACGACCACGGCGTACAAGCCCTCTTTACCGCCGAAGTGCTCGTAGACGACAGGCTTCGAGACATTCGCCCGCTGCGCGATTTCCTCGACCGAAGTTGCTTCGTATCCACGTTCGGCAAAAAGTGCCCTGGCGATCTCGATCAACTGCTGACGACGCTGTGTTCCCGTCATCCGCACCCGAGCTGCCCGTTCAGGTGCGCGATCACTGCCCATCGGATTGGGAACCGTCGCCATCATTGCCTCTCTCCCCACACGGCGGACGGTTGTCACCGCACCGCTCTCAGCAAGCCTATCGGCACTGCTCGACCCGAAAACGGAGGAGCGGTTCGACCTAGACCGGGTCGGCATGCGATTATTCTTGCGCGTAATCCGCCGCAAGGTTCGGAGAGCGTGGCAATCCGCCGTGGTGTAATGGCAGCACCTCTGATTTTGGTTCAGATAGTTCAGGTTCGAGTCCTGGCGGCGGAGCCGGTAGTTGATGATCGACAAGAGGGAGCTCAAACAAGTGCAAACCGCCGTGATCGTTCTCGCAGCGGGTGCAGGCACTCGGATGAAGTCCAAGACCCCCAAGGTGCTCCACACTCTTGCCGGCCGCACCATGCTCGCGCACTCCCTCCACGCTGCCGCGTCGTTGAATCCGACGCATTTGGTGACCGTCGTCGGCCACGATCGCGAACGGGTATCCGAAGCTGTGGCATCCGTCGCCACCGACTTGGATCGCGCGATCACCATCGCCGTTCAGGACGAGCAGAAGGGCACGGGCCACGCGGTCAGTTGTGGACTCGAAGGGCTGCCCGCAGATTTCCGCGGCACGGTACTCGTGACTGCCGCCGACGTCCCGCTCCTGGACGGCACCACCATCGCGGATCTACTCGAGCGCCACATCAGCGCGCCGGCAGCCGCGGTGACAGTCCTGACATCCACGGCGTCCGACCCCACCGGGTACGGCCGGATCCTGCGCACCACCGACGGTGAAGTCAACGCGATCGTCGAAGAAAAAGAAGCGACGGACTCGCAGCGTTCCATCACCGAGGTCAATTCCGGCGTCTACGCATTCGATGTCGAGACGCTTCGCGATGCGTTGTCGTCCCTCGACTCCAACAATGCTCAGCACGAGTTCTATCTCACCGATGTGATCATGATCGCCCGTCGCGCCGGAAAGCGAGTCCGCGCTCAGCACATCGCTGATTCGGTTCTGGTCGCCGGTGCAAACGATCGCGTGCAGCTGTCGACGTTGGCACGTGAGAAGAATCGTCGAATCCTCGAAAAGTGGATGCGGGCGGGCGTCACCGTTGTCGATCCGTCAAGTACGTGGATCGATTGCGACGTCACTCTCGCGCAAGATGTGACGCTGCTTCCCGGCGTGCAGTTGGCCGGCACCACGTCAGTGGGCGAAGACGCTGTGATCGGCCCGGATACCACTCTGACCGATGTCACTGTCGGTGCAAGGGCCGTTGTCGTCCGCTCGCACGCAAGCGAGTCGACAATCGGCGACGACGCCACCGTCGGCCCCTTCGCGTACCTACGTCCGGCCACTTCCCTGGGCGCTCACGGCAAACTCGGTGCGTACGTGGAGACCAAGAACGCCGAGATCGGCGAACACTCGAAGGTTCCGCATCTTACCTACGTCGGCGACGCCACCATCGGCCATCACAGCAACATCGGAGCGTCGAGCGTCTTCGTCAATTACGACGGGGTGACCAAGCGCCGTACTGTGGTGGGGTCGCACGTGCGAACCGGCTCGGACACCATGTTCGTCGCTCCGGTTCACGTCGGGGACGGCGCGTACACCGGCGCCGGCACCGTCTTGCGATTCGACGTTCCGGCTGGGGCTCTTGCGGTCTCGGGCGGTAAGCAACGCAACATCGAGGGTTGGGTCGAGAAAAATCGTCCCGGTACTCCTGCGGCCGATGCAGCAACGGCTTCGGAATCAGAGCGCACAGATCAGCAAGTACAAAAGGATGGCATGAACCAGTGACTGCGAATTGGATCGACAACCAGAAGAACTTGATGTTGTTCTCGGGTCGTGCGCATCCCGAGTTGGCTGAGCAGGTTGCGAAGGAACTCGACATCCGAGTCACCCCGCAGACTGCCCGCGATTTCGCGAACGGTGAGATCTTCGTTCGCTTCGAAGAGTCCGTGCGTGGATCGGATGCGTTTGTGCTGCAGAGCCATCCGGCGCCGCTGAACACGTGGGTGATGGAACAACTCATCATGATCGACGCCCTCAAGCGTGGATCTGCAAAGCGCATCACCGCGGTGCTGCCGTTCTACCCGTACGCCCGCCAGGACAAGAAGCACCGCGGACGCGAGCCGATCTCCGCTCGCTTGATCGCGGACCTGCTCAAGACCGCAGGCGCCGACCGGATCATCACGGTCGACCTCCACACCGATCAGATTCAGGGTTTCTTCGACGGTCCGGTCGACCACATGCACGCTCAGGGCCAGCTCGCCGAGTACGTGCGCGACAACTACGGCACCGACAACATCTGCGTCGTCTCCCCTGATGCCGGCCGCGTCAAGGTTGCCGAGAAGTGGGCAGATGCCCTCGACGGCGCGCCGCTGGCGTTCGTGCACAAGACGCGTGATCCGCTGGTCCCGAACCAGGTCAAGTCCAACCGCGTCGTCGGTGACGTCAACGGCCTCACCTGCGTGCTGATCGACGACATGATCGACACCGGCGGCACCATCGCCGGCGCCGTCAAGGTACTCAAGGACGCCGGCGCTGTCGACGTCATCATTGCCACCACCCACGGCATCTTCTCGGATCCGGCAGCCGAGCGCCTGGCTGCCTGCGGCGCCAAGGAGGTCATCACGACCAACACGCTGCCGATCCCCGAGTCGAAGCAGTTCCCGACGCTGACGATTCTGTCGATTGCACCTCTGCTCGCACGGACCATCAAGGAAGTTTTCGAGAACGGTTCTGTGACTTCACTGTTCAACGGCAGCGCATAGTCTTTCGCGTTACCGCGGGGCGGGCGCGTATCTGTGACCAGACGGTCACGGGTACGCGCCCTTCGTGTTTCACGGGGACGCTCATCTGTTGAACCAGACCGAGAGGTCTTCACGAAACCATTTGTGCGACACACAAATACCCGAGAATCGGACAATCGGCATGATCTTGGTCACGCCTCCGGGGAGAATCCCAGGTCGACGCCGAGCTGGTGTTCACCTGCCCGCAATCTTCGCCTAATGTGGCTCGTCGTGATCGACGCGCAAACCCTGGAATCTCGTTCGGCATCCCGGCCCGAATCTCATTCACCGAATTCTTCAGCTCCGACGGTCCGGCGGTGGCGCCCAGGATCCTGTGTCTGGTGTGGTGACGACAACTCCGTAGAAATGTTCCGCAACGAACCGCGCTGCGAACGGTGCCGCGAAAACGAAGGCATCATCGACGACGCCAAGCGATTCCTCGGCATGTACGGCCTGCGTCCGCTCGGCGGAACGCTGCAGTCCGACGACGACGAAGAGCGTGAATACCGCGTCACGGCACGCGAAGCTCGCCGCGTCCTCAACGAAATCCGCATGGACGTTCTCCCCGACGCTGCCGCTGTCCGCAAGGCCATCCGCCCGCGCGCGGCCACCGTTGTTGCCGACACGTCACCGGCACGCGCTTCTCGCCCCTCCAGCACGGGCACTGCGACTCGCGTTGCCGCTCCGGTGAAGACGGACACCGTCGACATCAACACGCTGCAGACGCGCGTTCTGGGGCTTCTCGATCAGCTCGGTTCCATCGACGAGCAGATCAAGGTCGCCGAACTTGCCCAGGGTCTGCCTGCTCGTGCTCGCCTGAGCGATCTCAACAAGCAGAAGGCAACCGTGCTCCGCACACTCGCTGCTCTCGAGAAGGCGCGCATCGCCGCCTCCAACTAATTCCACCGCGTCCGTCCCTTCGACCCCGCCTCCTTCCGAGACGGGGTCGTTCTGTATGCGATGCAGGGCGGTAGCCGTGGTGGGAGGTAGCTTTACGAATCGTGAATGACATCACCATCACCTTTGTCGTGCTTGCCGTGGTTGTGGCTCTGTTTGTCATAGGCAGAATTCCGGTCGGCATCATCGCGATCGGAACCGCACTGGCGCTGGCCGCAACCGGGGTGATCTCGGTGGAACAGGCACTGGCCGGATTCGGTGATCCCACAGTCATATTCATCGCCGCACTCTTTGTCGTCAGCGAAGCGCTCGACGCCACAGGAGTCACGACGTGGGCGGGCGAGAAACTTCTGACGAAGGTAGGCGATTCACGCGTTCGGTTGGTGAGCGCAATCATGTTGCTGGTCGCCGCACTGACAGCATTGATCAGTGTGAACGGTGCGGTAGCCGCATTGATCCCGATGGTGGTCGTCCTCGCGGTCCGACTCGGCCGGTCCACATCGCAACTGCTGCTCCCGCTCGCCTTTGCCGCGCATGCCGGTTCGATGCTCACGCTCACCGGCACACCGGTCAACATCATCGTCTCCGACGCCGCCGCCGACGCCGGTGTCGGCGCATTCGGCTTCTTCGACTTCACCTTGATCGGCGCGCCACTGGTTCTCGGAACCATTGCGATCGCAGTCTTTCTCGGTCCTCGCGTGTTGCCCCACCGCGCCGGGACGTCGATGTCACCGGACCTGAGCCGGCACGCCAAAACACTCGCACAGCAATACGCCGTCGCGGGCGGTTGCGATCAATCCGACGCACCGCTGATCACCAAGGACGACGGTGTTGTCGAGGTGATCGTTCCGCCTCGTTCGGAGATCATCGGCGACAAGGTTTTCCCCGGCATGCTTACCGACAGTGGCGATCTGGTGGTTCTGGCCGCAGCGCGAGCCGGCGAGCCCTGTGGGCCTGGCGGTATCAGGCTCGCTGCCGGCGACACACTCTTGCTGCAGGGCAGTTGGGACGACCTGGACACTCACACGTCGGTGGACCCGAACGTCCTTGTTGTCGACCCGCCTGCCTTGATCCGTAAGCAGGCCGCGCCGCTCGGAACCCGCGCGATCATGTCGCTGGTCGTTGTCGCCGCCATGGTGATCATGCTGACGTTCGGATTGGTCCCGTCCGCCGTCGCGGGTCTTCTTGCCGCCTGCGCGATGGTCCTGCTGCGCGTGATCAGCGTCGAACAGGCCCACCGCTCGATCTCGTGGACCACCCTCATCCTGGTCGGTGGAATGATCCCGCTTTCCACGGCAATTCAACAGACCGGCGCTGCCGAGAAACTCGCCCACGGTTTTGTCGACGTCATCGGCGGCGCCAGCCCGTACGTCGTTGTTGCCGGACTGTTCCTCGTCACCGCAACGCTCGGCCAGCTCATCAGCAACACCGCGACGGCATTGATCATCACGCCGATCGCAATTTCCGTCGCCTCCGAGCTGAACATCTCGGTGGTGCCGCTCCTGATGACCGTGACCGTCGCGGCCGCCGCGTCGTTCCTGACTCCCGTCGCAACCCCCGCCAACATGATGGTTATGGGCCCTGGCGGCTACAAGTTCGGCGACTACTGGAAGCTCGGACTCCCGATGCTCGTGTGGTTCCTCGTGGTTGCGACGGTTCTGATTCCGCTGATCTGGAGCTTCTGACACCTATTACGGCTGGTAATTCGGCTACGGAGACGGCGTCACGAGCAGCACCCGGTCGTTCTCGCCGTTGTCCGTGGTGACAAGAAGAGATCCGTTGGCCGTTGGCGTGACCGAACGCAGGCGTCCGTACTGGTCTTCCAACCCGTACGTCTGGGCGTCGACGCTGCGGCCGTCGTCGCTCAGTCGCACGAAGATCAGTTTCTTGCTCTTGAGTCCGCCGATGACGACGCTGCCGTCCCACGAACCCCATTGCGGGCCCGAGGTAAATGCCGCGCTCGCAGTTGCCAGGGTCGAGTTACCCGAACTCCATACCGCTTCGATCGCGCCCGGCACGCGGGACGGATCGGTCATCTGCACCGACTCGTCGTATGTTCCGGGCAACCGGTCCGGTCGGTAGCCGTAGTTTCCGCCGGGGGTGAGGAGATTCAGCTCGTCATCGACGCTGGTGCCCTGCTCCACCGAATAGAGCCTGCCGGTTCCGGGTTGAACGGCCAATCCCTGAACGTTCCGGTGGCCGAGTGTGTACACAGGACTCGACGGGTTGGGGTTGCCTGCTGCCGGCGTGCCGTCCGCGTTGACGTGCAAGACCTTGCCGCCCAGCGAGTTCGGATCCTGCGGAACACTGGGCGTCGCGCTGTCACCCGTGCCGATAAACAGCGTTCCGTCTCCGGATGCAAGTATTCGGCAACCTCCGTGTCGCCCCGTCGAGACCGGGAGGCCGGACACCACGGTTCCGGTTCGCGTGAGTGCAGTCCATCCGGCGTCGACCGTCCACGAGATCACTCGAATATCCGTTACTCCCCCAGCGCTGAATCCCTGGCAGGTGTACAGGGTGCGGGACTGAGCGAAGTCGCGGGCAAGCGCGATTCCCATGAGTCCGGTCTCGGACCGAGCGTAGAGATCCGAAAGGTCTGCAGTGACGGGGCCGGTCGTGTTGTCGCTGCGGCGAACGACAAAACCTCCGGACCGTTGCCCGGTGAGAACCGTTCCGTCGGGCGCCTGCACAACATCCCAGGGATGGTCCAGTCCGTCGAGGAGGGTGGTCACCACGAGTTCCGGCAACGTGTCCTCGGTGGGGACTTCCGAACTGCTGCCAACAGATTCGAGGTTCCCGGGCGGCGGAGCCGTCTGAGCGGAGCATTGTGCCAACGGGATCGTGAGCATCACGATTGTCGCTGCAATCAGGACAGCGCGCCCGGATCCGAGTGCACCCAAGTCAGGCTCGCTCCGCACACAACAACGCGAACCGCTGATCGGCGTCGGTCCACACTTTCTGTAACCGAAAACCCGCAGCCTCCAACTCGGCAGTGATCCCGTCGACGGTGAATTTCGCGGAGATTTCCGTGCGCAATTGCTCGCCCGCAGCGAAGGTGATATCCAGATCCAGGTCTTCGATTCGCACCGAAAGATCGCGGAGTGCTTCCAACCGCATCTCGATCCACTGGTTCTCGGCATCCCAGAGTGCGACGTGCCTGAACGCTTCCAGCGGGAAGTTCGCACCGAGTTGCTTGTTCAACACGCTGAGCACGTTGAGGTTGAACTGCGCCGTTACTCCCGCGCTGTCGTCGTATGCGGGAACCAGCACGGCCGGATCGGTCACCAACCCCACGCCGAGGATCAAGCTCTCACTCTGGCCGAGGACCTCGGCGACACCGGCGAGGAACTCTGCGCGCTCGCCCGGAATCAGATTCCCCAGCGTGCCGCCCAAAAACGCGACCGCCCGCCTGCCGCCGCTGGGAAGATGATGCAGCGAACCGGTGAAGTCGCTGACCACTCCGATGACGTCGATACCCGGAAACTCCGCGCTGATCGCCTTGGCCGCACCTTCCAACGCAGTCACCGAAACATCTTGCGGGACATAGGTATGCAGTGAATCAGACATCGCTTCCAGCAGGAGGCGCGTCTTCTCCGAGGAACCGGAACCCAACTCGATCAGCATCTTCGGTGTAGTCAACGATGCGATCTCGCCGGCGCACTCGGCCAGCAAAGCTCGTTCCGTGCGGGTGGGGTAATACTCGGGCAGCTCGGTGATCTGCTCGAAGAGTTCACTGCCTCGGGCGTCATAGAACCACACCGGCGCAAGCCACTTCGCCTGCGCGGTCAGGCCGGAGCGAGCGTCGGACCGTAGTTGCTCGACAAGGTCGTCCGGAGTCAGAAAGATCTCGAGAATCGGGGTGCTCATCGTTCTCCCATCGGGATCGGGGTGATGATCAAATGCCCGGGGCGGGCGCAGACGAGGTGCCTGTCAGGAACTTGTTCCCACTGGGGTGAATCATCGAAGGGTTCGGACGCGACCAGTGCTTGCAACTCGTCGACGAGAACGTACAACGTATGGCCCCAGGTGCTGGCCCACAGTTCGTTCCCGTCGCCGAGCAGGAAATTCAGACGCGAACCTGGCGCCACTGCTTCGACGTCGTGAATGACGGTGGTCAGGGCGGCTTCCACCGACGTGCCCGTCAACGAAGATGCGTCCTGCAAGCGATGACGCAACAGGGCCCACAGCAGTGCCGAATCTGTTGGCGCCGACATGGTCAGCAGCGCGGCAGTCGGAACCTCCTGTGCAAGAGCGGCAACCGAACTCGGCCACCCGGTGAGGACTCCGTTGTGACTGAATGCGTAGGTAGTGTCGACAAAGGGTGCGCATGCGCCGACTTCGACGGCCATTCCCTCGGTCGCGGACCGCACCGCGGCCAGAACCGATCCGCTGCGGATATGTGAAAGCGTTTCCTCGACAGTGGGATCCGACCAGATCGGGGTACTACTTCGATACCGCCCCAACTGCCCGGCCGTCCACCAACTTACGCCGAAGCCATCGGCGTTGATGACTCCACCCTTGCGCATCTCACGGGGCGCCCACGACTGCTTCACCAGCGAATGGGTTCCGCCCTGCAGGAGATCTCGGACAGAGCGCGGCGGTCCGAGGTAGCCGAGATGTCGGCACATGTCAGACGTGCCCGGACAGTGTTCTGGCGCAGCGAAATCCGGAGAATATCTGACGCCGGATCGGATGATCCCAATTGCGGAAGGTGCCACGGCACGCAACGCTGTCGGTTCCGAACGAACCACCGCGCAGCATCTTGTAATCACCGCCGAAGAACACCTCGGAGTACTCACGGTAGGGAAACGCGTGAAACCCCGGGTACGGATGGAAACCGGAAGACGTCCATTCCCACACGTCCCCGATCAACTGCTGCACGCCGTACGCCGACGCGCCGTCGGGATAGGCCCCCGCATCAGCCGGAGACAGATGCCGTTGGCCGAGATTGGCGCGGGTCTCGTCCGGTGCGTCATCGCCCCACGGGAATCGGCGGGACCGCCCGGATTCGGGATCCCACCGCGCCGCTTTCTCCCATTCGGCTTCGGTGGGAAGTCGCTTGCCGGCCCAGGTTGCATAGGCTTCGGCTTCGAAGTAGCTGACATGCACCACCGGGCGGCGAATCGCTACCGGTTTGTCGGTGCCGAAAGACCGCTGCCACCACGTTGATCCGTCGCGTTCCCAGAACAAGGGCGCAGTGAGCTTGGCATCGATGCGATGACGCCACCCGACCCGCGACCACAGTTCGGGCCGGGAATACCCGCCGTCGTCGATGAATTCGATGAACTCACCGTTGGTAACCGGGAATCGGTCGATGGCATAGGGGCCCAGATACACCTGGTGAGCGGTTCTCTCGTTGTCGAGAGCCCACGGTTCGTCATCGGTACCCATCACAAACGGCCCGGCGGGAACGACCACCTCGTCATGAAGGGGCTTGCGCCGCACAGCGGGAGCTGGTGTGGCCACGAGTGCCGCAGGGCCGGAACGCAATTGGTGTGTCGCGAGCATACTTTCGGCGTGTTGCTGTTCGTGCTGGGCGATCATGCCGAACGCAAACCCGCTGCGTTCGAGTGGTTTTCCGTCGAAGTTGCTGTCAGCCAGGACGTCCAACACCTTGCCTCGAACCGTACGTATGTATTGACGCGATTCGGCCGGGTCCAACAGTGGAAGCTCAGGCCGCGTGGGCCGCGAGTGTTTGAACGCGTCGTACATGTCGTCGATATCGCGCCTGACCGGTTCTCGCCCGCCCACATCGCGTACCAGCCACAGTTCCTCCTGGTTGCCGATATGGGCAAGATCCCACACCAGCGGACTCATGAGCGGCGAGTGCTGGGCGATCAACTCGGTGTCGTCGACACAATCGGTGAGCAGCAGCGAACGCGCTCGTGCCCGATCCAGGACGGTCTCGACCGCCTCCTTGGTGACCTCTGCCGACATCAGGTTCCCTCGACCGGTGCCAGGCCCCGACAACACCGCTCGGCCGCACGATCGAGGAGACGAACAAACTCAGGATCAGGCGCATACGACGCTGCGAGCGACATCAGAGATGTTGCTGCCGAACGTAATTCGACGTCCACCAGCCCGTATTCCGCGGCATCACGCCAGCGGCCCGCCGTCGATGCCGCGGCATCACTTGCTTCCTGCATCACTGCAGGCCCGGACAGCAGCGCATCGATCGCGGCTATCGGCACGCGCCACAGATCGCCGGGTTGAGCGTCGATGTACCTCACCTCCAGATGTCCTGCCGCACGGACCGGCGGAAACATCGTGGACAGGTGGTAGTCCAGATCCTCGGACGTGGGCGCACGACCTATGTCGGATTCGAGTGCCCCGTCGATCCAGTCGCCAAACGTGGCGCCCCGCGGCGCAGTCCAGTCTTCGGAACTGTTCCGGACACACATCAGCGGGACGTTCAAGGCCCACTGCGCATAATCGGCGGCATCGACGACGGGCATAGTGCGCCTGGCATCAAGTTCGAGCCACGTCCGCATCCGTTGCGACGCCCACTCACCTCGCGGAATCCCTTCCAGCTGTGGCGAACACGCAAATGCGGCGATCAGAGCCGGTCCGATGTCGCCGAGGAGTCGCCACCGCCGCGCTATAGCTTCTTGGCTGCCACCCGCATCGACGCTCACCTGCACGGCGGCGGTGTTGCACATCATGAGGGTTCCGTACGGCCCGATAGAGGCAAACTGATGTTCCATGGCGCAGTATCGGGGCAGTCGCAGCAAGCGGTGTGGTTCACGCAGCTCATCCGCCGAACCGTCGTACATCTCGATGGACTGATCGTGCAGAAGCGCACTCAACTCGCGGTGGTCTTCACCCAGGTAGTCGCATACTTCGCGGGCTGACGTGCGCGGCGCCGAGGAGAGTTCGATCTGACCGCCCGGTTCGACGGTCACATAACTTCCACCCGGAAGTGGGGCGCCAGGAGATTCCGGGTCGATGCTGGTGGGCGTATGTTTACCCAGCGCGTGGGCCAGCGCTTCGAGCGACGGACGACCACCACCGGCATCCCTGGTCAGCCATTCGACCTCGGTCCCGATGAGTCGCGGCGGGCCCTGTTTGAAGCACACCCCACCGATGTATGCCTCGGCGGCGGGACGTGAGTCCAGCGTCGTTTCCAGTACTGCGGTTGCCATTCGACTTCCCCTTTGGGTATGTCTAGCGGTTCGCGGGCTCTAGCGGTTGTACCGACGATAGAGCCCGCACACACCGATTGCACCCTTTGCCGTGTTACGTGTCGCCAAATTTTTTCAGTCGTATCCACCGGTACCCACAACCCAGAAGAACAACACCTGTCCCCGCCGCAACTGCCGAAGTAGGCAGCGTGAACGCCAGGACCGCACATCCCAGCGCTCCGACAACCTGAAGCCAGCGCGGGAACATCCGATCCGCGCCGCCTTGGGTATACGCACTGACATTTGCCACTAGGTAGTACACCAGCACCCCGAACGACGAAAACCCGATCACACCACGCAGATCGACCGTCGAGACCAGTGCGATCACGATCGCTCCGACAGCCAGTTCAGCGTGATGTGGCACAGAAAATTTGGGGTGAATCGCTGCGAAAGTCGGGGGCAGATCCCGTTCCCGGCCCATCGCCATCGCGGTTCTGCTCACTCCCGCGATCAGCGCCAACAGCGCACCAGCGGATGCGGCGGCGGCGCCGACGACCACAATCGGTTCAGCCCACCCCCACCCGGAAAGCGCGACGGCATCCGCGAGCGGACGGGTCGACTCCGCAAGTCTCTCCTGCCCCAGAGTAACCAGAAGAACCACCGCTACCAGTGCATAGATGACTACCGCAGCTCCCAGTGCTATCAGGATTGCGCGTGGAATTGTGCGCCGAGGATCCCGGACTTCCTCCCCCAGAGTCGCGATGCGGGCGTACCCGGCAAAGGCGAAGAACAGTAACCCCGCCGATTGCAGAACCCCGTACCAGGAGCCGAAGACAACGTCAGGCATCGCACGATGAGCACCCGGCCCCCACAGCGATACACACAAACCCACGCCGATTGCCGTCACGGACATCGCGACGATCACTCGCGCCATCTGCGCGGTCCTGGTGACACCGCGATAGTTCACCGCGACCAGCAGCACCACTAGCGCCACGGCGACGGGCTTCCGATACGGTTCGGGTACAACGTAAGTCGCGAAGGTCAACGCCATCGCCCCGCAGCTCGCGATCTTCCCGATCACAAACGACCACCCCGCAATGAACCCCCACCACGGCCCGAGTTGCTCACGTCCGTAGACGTACGTCCCGCCTGAGGTCGGATAACGCGCGGCCAGTTGCGCCGACGACGTGGCGTTGCAGTACGCCACGAATGCCGCGATCGCCAGACCGAACATCAATCCCGTGCCGGCCGCTGCCGCTGCCGGCACGAACACCACGAACACTCCGGCACCGATCATCGCGGCAAGGCCGATCACCACGGCGTCGAACGTCCCCAGGGTGCGGTCCATCGGTATAGCTTCGTTCACAGAGCCTTTGAACCACACCGAAGTGAACGGATGGTGCCATGTTCGACCTCACCTCGATCCGCCGCGACACCCCTGGGTGCCTCGACAAGGCGTTCCTCGACAGCGCCGGATCCTCGCTACCGCCCGAACCGGTATTGACGGCGATGATCGAGCATCTGCGTCTGGAAGCCGACGTCGGCGGCTATGTCGCCGCAGATCGCCGCAGCGATGCCCTGGCTGCGGTTCCACACTCACTGGCCCGGGTGATCGGCGCCCAGCCTTCGGATATCGCCTTGACCGACAGCGCAACCCGCGCCTGGAACGACTTTTTTGCAGCCGTGCCCTCGAGCCCGGGCGACCGCGTCCTGATCTGCGGTGTCGAGTACGCCAGCAACGCCATCGCCGCGCTGGGGCGGGCGCGGTCGACCGGCGCGAAGGTCGAGGTGATTCCGAGCGATTCCGACGGCCGGATCGACCTCGACGCACTCGAAGCGATGCTCGACGACCGTGTCCGCGTCATCTCGGTTGTCCACGCCCCCACGAACAGCGGCCTGGTCAACCCGGTCCGTGAGGTTGTCGAACTGGCCGCGCGACACGGCGCACTGGTTCTTCTCGACGCGTGCCAATCGGTCGGCCAACTGCCCATCGACGTGGCTGCCCTCGGCGTCGACGCGTTGAGCGCCACGGGCCGCAAGTGGCTTCGGGGCCCACGGGGAACGGGGTTTCTCTACGTCCGTCCCGGACTGGCGACCGCGCTCGAACCTGCCGCGATGGACCTGCACGGAGCGGACTGGACCCACCCCGATTCCTATGTGCCCGCGCCGGATGCCACACGATTCGAACTGTGGGAAACCAGTGTCGCGGCTCGCCTCGGACTCGGCGCCGCGGCGGACTACCTCTTGGCGCTGGGGACGGAAACCGTTGCGCAGCAGATCGAATCGAGGGCGAACTATCTTCGGGCGGGCCTGGGCGCGCTGTCCGGTGTCACAGTCCAGGATCGTGGACCCATCCTCAGCGGCATCGTCTCGTTCACCTTGGACGCGGTTCCGGCCGCCGAAGTCCGCAGTCGACTTGCGATGCAGAGCATCACTGTGACGGTGAGCAGCCGCGGATCGACACTCCTCGACATGACAGCGCGCGGGCTCGACGCCGTCGTCAGAGCGTCCCCGCACTGTTTTGTCGACGAGAATGATCTGGACAGTTTTCTCGGCGCGGTACGGGATTTGAGCGTCTCCCGATGACCGGGATCACAGCGGGCAGGAGACGAGCGGAGCTGCAAATCTTGACTCTCACCTGATCAGTTCATTTTTTGCGAGAGGACGCCGCCCATGGCCGACGCCACAATTTCCCCGATTTCCGTTTCCGACATCTCTAGCTGGGACTTCGAAGCCGACGTGGTTGTCGCCGGCTACGGAATCGCCGGAGTCACCGCGGCAATCGAGGCTGCCCGCGCGGGCGCCGACGTGCTCGTGCTCGAGCGAACCGGCGGTTGGGGCGGTGCCGCGTCACTGGCCGGCGGCTTCATCTACCTGGGCGGCGGCACTGCGCTGCAGAAGGCATGCGGATTCGACGACACCGTCGACAACATGAAGACATTCATGAAAGCCGCACTCGGCCCGGGAACCGACGACGCCAAGATCGATGCCTACTGCGAAGGCAGCGTCGATCACTACAACTGGCTCGTCGACGCCGGCGTTCCGTTCAAGGAGTCGTTCTGGGGTCAGCCCGGCTGGGAACCGCCCTTCGACGACGGCCTCATGTACTCCGGCGGTGAGAACGCCGCGCCGTTCAACACGCTGGTCGATCCCGCGCCCCGTGGACACGTTCCGCAGATGTCCGAGAAGAAGACCGGCGAGCAGGGCGGCGGCTACATGCTGATGAAGCCGCTCGTCGAGACGGCCGAAAAGCTCGGCGTCCGAGCAGAATACGATTTGCGCGTCCAGACGCTGGTGGTCGACGGTCCCCGCGTGGTCGGCGTTGTCGCCAAGCGTTACGGCAAGGATGTCGCGATCCGCGCCAACAAGGGTGTTGTGCTGGCGATGGGCAGCTTTGCCTACAACAACGAGATGGTGCGCTCCAACGCGCCGCGTATCTTCGGCCATCCGGCCGCTTCCATCGAGGCGCACGACGGTCGCGCGATCCAGATCGGCCAGGCACTCGGCGCCGACACCGCGCATATGGACGCCACCGAGGTTGCGTTCTTCTGCGACCCGCAGTTGATGGTGCGCGGCATTCTCGTCAACGGCCGTGGTCAGCGATACATCCCCGAGGACACCTACCCGGGCCGCATCGGCCAGGCAACGCTGTTCCAGCAGGACAATCAGGCTTTCCTCATCATCGACGAAGCCGCATACGAGGAAGGCATCGCCGCCGAATCTTCCAGTGCGCAGTTGCGAGCGCAGCCGACCTGGGTAGCGGAAACGGTCGAGGAACTCGAAGCCGAAATGGGGCTTCCCGTCGGCTCGCTGCAATCCACTGTCGATCTCTACAACCGTCACGCCGAGTCGAACTCCGACCCGGTGCTTGGCAAGAAGCCCGAGTGGGTCAAGCCGATCGTCGGCCCGTTCGCCGCGATCGACCTGCGCGGTCGCACCGGCGGCTTCACACTCGGCGGGTTGAAGACAACCGTCGATTCCGAAGTTCTGCACGTCTCCGGCGAGCCGATCCCCGGACTGTTCGCTGCGGGCCGCTGCACGTCCGGTGTCTGCGCGGGCGGCTACGCCAGCGGAACCAGCCTCGGCGACGGCAGCTTCTTCGGGCGTCGCGCCGGAATCAGCGCGGCCCGCTCCTGATGCAGCAGTGAACTGAACACAGTGGGAACTACCGGAACTCGTGCGGCGATTCGCGGCGACGCGCGAGTTCCGGTACTGTATGGAACGTTGTCTCGGCGAGGGTGAATCGCAGCTGCTCCACTAACTGCAGGTTTTCCGTGATCGACGCGGCTACGGCTCAGCTCGAGCGTTTCGCTCCTGGCCGTGTGCGCGCCTGTCCTCGTCGCCGACAGAACCACACGTCAGTAAACCGAGCACGAACCCCGTGAGTTGTAGGAGCCGTTTCATCATGTCTGAAGAGAACAACCTCGTCGCTGTCGTCCGCACCGAATTCGGCAAGGGCGCAGCTCGCCGCGCACGCCGCGACGGCCTGGTCCCCACGGTTCTGTACGGCCACGGTGAAGACCCCAAGCACCTCAACGTCGTCGCTCGCGACTTCGCTTCCATCCTCCGCGCACACGGCACCAACGCCGTGCTGACGCTCGACATCGACGGCACGGAGCAGGTTGCACTGACCAAGTCGGTCGTCGTGCACCCCATCCGCAACTACATCGAGCACGCTGACCTCCTCGTCATCAAGAAGGGCGAGAAGGTCACGATCGACGTTCCCGTCGTCGTCACCGGTGACGCAGCTGCAGGCACCATGGTCGCGCAGGATGCCGCCACCATCTCCCTCGAAGCTGACGCGCTGCACATCCCCGAGCAGATCGAGGTTTCGGTCGAGGGCCTCGAAGCCGGCACCCAGATCCTGGCAAGCCAGCTCGAACTCCCCAAGGGCTCGACCCTGCAGGCAGATGCAGACGTGCTGATCGTCAACGTCACCGCAGCAGCTACCGAAGCTTCGGAAGAAGCAGCAGCGGCAGCGGCAGCAACCGAAGAGGCCTGATCCTCGCGTTCTCCTCGAGAACACAGCTTGTGCGCGGCGCGTCATTCCGAGTTTCGGAGTGACGCGCCGTTTGCGCGTCCACTCCCCTGTCGGTAAAGGAAATCTCCGATGAGCACAGATACAGCCCTGGTGATCGGACTCGGTAACCCCGGCCCGCAGTACGAAAAGACCCGGCACAACATCGGGTTCATGGTTGCCGGCACCCTGGCGGGCCGGATGGGCGGAAAGTTCAACGCGCACAAGAAGAGTGGGGCCGAGATCGTCGAAGGGCGCTTGGCCGGCCGACGCGTGATCCTCGGCAAGCCGCGCTCGTACATGAACCTCTCCGGTGGTGCCGTGGCCGGCCTGGCCCGGTTCTTCTCGGTTGACCCGTCGAACATCATCGTCGTTCACGACGAGCTGGATCTCGACTTCGGAACCATCCGCCTCAAGCTGGGCGGCGGCGAGGGCGGCCACAACGGCTTGCGCTCCATCTCGAGTTCACTCTCCACCAAGGACTACCTGCGTACGCGCGTCGGCATCGGCCGCCCGCCCGGCCGGATGGACCCGGCCGACTACGTACTCAAGCCGTTCTCCGCAGCCGAGCGCAAAGAACTCGATCTGGTCTGCGAAGAAGCCGCAGACGCAGTGGAGTTACTCCTCGAACTTGGACTCGAAGCAGCGCAGAATCGCCTGCACTGACCTTCACTTTCCGATCAGGGCGGCGGAGTTGGACCGTCGCAGTTTTCCCGACGACGTTTTCGGGATACTGCCGGGCCCCAGAACCGCGACGGCGCGTGGCCGCAGACCCACTTCGGAGAACACCGCCCGGATCACATCGTGCTCGATACGGGAAACTTCCTCGGGGTCCTCGAACGCGTTGGTCTCGACGGCAACTGCAAAGCTCTCTCGCTTCCGTCCGGCGTCGAGCCGAACAGCCACCGCATTTCCGGGTCGCACCCCGACCACCGTCGCGGCTGCCCGCTCGATATCGGTGGGATACACATTGCGGCCGCCCATGATGATGACGTCCTTGACCCTCCCACACACCACGACGAGGCCCTCTTCGGTGAGGTAGCCGACGTCGCCGGTGTTGAACCAGCCGTCGGCGCCATGCGCGGATCGGCGACCTTCGGTGGTGATGTACCCGTGTGTGACGGCCTTGCCTCGAACCTCGATGATTCCGACGCCTCGAGCCGGCAGCACCTCCCCATCTCCGTCGACGACGCGGCCCTCCAAGTCCGGAACAAGTCTCCCCAGAGTCGCGAGAGCCCGCGCGTTGGGCCGGTTCGAAGGAACCGCCCGCGACATCGCATCGAGAAAATCGGGATCCACGTAGTCGACGATCGCCCCTTGACCCGGGTCTGGGATGGACACCGCCAGAGTTGTCTCGGCCATGCCGTAGGCCGGTGCGAGCGCCGTCGGGTTCAATCCGAACCGTGCCCCGGCCTTGGTGAGGGCGTCCAAGGTGTCGGGGTCGACGGGTTCTGCCCCGTTCCACATGTAGCGGACCGTGGAGAGATCCACAGCGCCGTCCTCCGCTTGCGCCAGCCGTCGAGCAAGAAGCGAGTACGCGAAATTCGGTGCGGCCGTGACCGTTCCACCGTACTTTCCCATCAGTTCCGCCCACAGGATCGGGCTGCGGAGAAAGTCCAACGGCGTGATGCTGACGACCTCGGCCCCCAATTGCATGGGAACACTGAGGAATCCGACCATTCCCATGTCGTGGAAGAGCGGGAGCCAACTCACCATGACGTCCTCGTCGATCGAGAACTTGATGCGATTGACCATCGCGTACGCGTTGACGTGAAAGTTCTCGTGCGTGATCTGCACAGCTTTCGGCGAACCGGTCGAGCCTGACGTCAACTGCTGCAGAGCGATATCCGATTCCGCGGTGTCGACCGGATCGATCGCCCGACCCGTTCGCAGTTCGTCGATCGTGACCACCGTGATGCCGCTGGCTTCGAGGAGTGGTTTTGCCGCGTCGAACGGGCTCCCGACAATGACCGCCCGCGCGGAGATCATGTCGATCACCTTCTGGGTGTCCTGCGCCCACACCGCCAGATCGGTTCGCGGTGTCGGCTGGTGCAGCATGGTCACGGAAGCGCCGCGCATCCAACTCGCTTGACAGGCCGGCGCGATGTCCACCGGCTGACCGGCCAGGATTCCGACCGCGACCCCGTGATCGATCCCGGCGTCGGCCAATCCACCCGCCATCCGGCGCGCTTGCCGATGAATGTCGCTCCAGGTCTGTCGCAACGGGCTATCCGGTTCGCCCGTCACCATGCCGTGATCGCTGACAGCGGCACTCTTGTACATCTCGTCGGTGAATTTGCTCAATGCTGCTCCTCAGAACGCCTGAATACAGTGCCGAACCCGTCATGTGATCCAGCGCACACCTATCTGGATAATCAGACAAACTTCGCCGAGTGTTACCGCAAATTCGTGGGCGAGTATCCTTTCTCTGTTGTGCGTCCGCACCCGTGCTTCATCGCGCTACGCCCACTACTCCCACTGCGAGAGGTTCTTCGTTGACTACCCCGTCCGACTCGACTGTCCCCACCGACTCGACTGTCCAGTCCGACACCGGTGCCACATCCGCTCCGGTCAGCACGAAGGGCCTCGCGGCCGAAGCTGCACGTCGTCGCACCTTTGCCGTCATCTCACACCCCGACGCCGGTAAGTCGACGCTCACCGAAGCGTTGGCCCTGCACGCAAAAAAGATCTCCGAAGCCGGCGCGGTCCACGGCAAGGCCGGACGCAAGTCGACGGTCTCGGACTGGATGGAAATGGAGAAAGCCCGCGGGATCTCCGTCAGTTCCACCGCGCTGCAGTTCAACTACCACTCGTCCGAGACCCCCGACGATCAGATCAACGTCATCAATCTCGTCGACACCCCCGGTCACTCCGACTTCTCCGAGGACACGTACCGCGTCCTGACTGCCGTCGACGCGGCTGTCATGCTCATCGACGCCGCCAAGGGCCTCGAACCGCAGACGCTCAAGCTGTTCCAGGTGTGTCGTCACCGCGGCATCCCCGTCATCACGGTCATCAACAAGTGGGACCGTCCCGGCCAGACCCCGCTCGAATTGCTGGACGAGATCAGTGAGCGCATCGGCCTCACACCTACTCCCCTGTACTGGCCCGTCGGCATCGCCGGAGACTTCCGCGGCCTGCTGCGACGCGGCGAGGACGGCGAAGCTCGCGAATACGTCCGGTTCACCCGCACCGCCGGTGGCGCAAAAATCGCTCCCGAAGAAATCATGGACGCCGACGCCGCCCTCGCCAAGGAAGGCTCCGAGTGGGAAACCGCGGCTGAGGAGAGTGAACTGCTCTCGGCTACCGGCCAGGACCACGATCAGGAAATGTTCCTTGCCGGGCAGACGTCCCCGGTGATCTTCGCGTCCGCCATGCTCAACTTCGGTGTCCGCCAGATCCTCGACACCCTGGTCGAGTTGGCGCCGCCGCCGCGTGCCCGCGACGACATCAACGGCAAGCCGCGCGAGGTCACCGATCCGTTCAGTGCAGTGATCTTCAAGGTTCAGGCCGGCATGGACACCGCGCACCGTGACCGCTTGGCGTTCATGCGCATCGTCTCGGGCGTCTTCGAACGCGGCATGGTCGTCACTCACGCGCAAACCGGCAAGCCCTTCACGACCAAGTACGCGCAGACGGTATTCGGCCGTGAACGTTCCACCGTCGAATCCGCGTTCCCCGGCGACGTCGTCGGCCTGGTCAACGCCACCGCACTCGCACCCGGCCACACGCTGTACACCGAAAAGAAGACCGAGTTCCCGCCGATCCCGTCCTTCGCGCCGGAACACTTCTCGATCCTGCGTGCCGAGAGCGCCGGAAAGTACAAGCAGTTCCGCCGTGCCGTCGACCAACTCGATTCCGAGGGCGTCGTGCAGATTCTCCGCAACGACATCCGTGGCGACGCGTCTCCCGTCATGGCGGCTGTCGGCCCCATGCAGTTCGAGGTCGTCGCTGCTCGGATGAAGGCGGAATTCAACGTCGAAGCCAAGATGGAACCGCTCGGCTACGCACTGGCACGACGCACCGACGCCGCATCCGAGGTCGAGCTGAACCGTCAGCGCGGCGTAGAGGTCTTCACGCGCTCGGACGGTGTCCTGCTCGCCTTGGTCAGCGACAAGTGGCGCCTGCAGTACATCCAGAAGGAACTCCCCGACCTGACGCTCGAACCACTCGTCGCCGCTGCAGACTGATGAGCCTGATCGAGGCGCTGTTCGACGCCGAACTTCACATCGGCAGCGCCACGATCTTGTGGCGGGAGATCATCGGGAACACCTTCGGCATCGGCTCGGCAATTGCCGGGGCCCGGCGTTCAGTATGGGCATGGCCTGTCGGTATCGCCGGAAATGCCTTGCTGTTCACCGTGTTCATGGGTGCGCTGTTCCATACGCCGCAGGAACTCAATCTCTACGGCCAAGCCGGCCGCCAGTTGCTGTTCATCACCGTCAGCATCTACGGGTGGATGCAGTGGCGGCGCGGTGCACGCAGTTCCGGCGACGCCGTCTTGCCGCACTGGGCGAGCGCACGCGAACGTCTGGCCATGGTCGCTGTCATGGCAAGTGGCACAGTGATTTTCGCCTGGGTCTTCACGGTCCTCGGCTCGTACGGCGCGTGGGCAGAAGCCTGGATCTTCACCGGGTCGATCCTCGCCACCTACGGCATGGCCCGCGGCTGGACCGAGTTCTGGCTCATCTGGATCGGCGTCGACGCGGTGGGCGTTCCCTTACTCTTCCGCGCCGGCTACTACCCGTCGGCGATCCTCTATCTCGTTTACGCCTTCTTTGTCGTGTGGGGATTCCTGGCGTGGCTGAAGATTCAACGGCGCACTCCGGTACACGCGTAGCGATCACTGCGGTACCCGCGTAGTGATCACTGCCGAAGGCGCGTTAGGCGAAACCGACTCCTGGTATGTTTACTAAAACTGTGCAAACCTATGGTCTGTTTACGGGCCTGTCCGACTACGGGCACCAGGAGCACACAGCATCAGGAGCGCACGATGGAAGACACGACTTCGCATGGAGCAAGTAACCCCACCGGGTCGACAAACGGGGCCACCAACGGTTCCGCACATCGACCCGCAAATGGATCACATGGTGGGCTCACAAACGGCTCCGCCAGTTCCACAGCAACAGCCAACCCTGCGCCAAGCAAGCCGACCGACGCCTTCAGCTTTGCACTTCCGACTGACAGCACTGCACTTCCGACTCACGACACTGCACTCCCCACCTACAGCACCGCAGCACACAGCAGCGGAGAGGACCCGTCCATGCCTGCCGCAACACCCACACCTTCCCGTGAATCGTCGCGCAACCTCGAGACTCGTAGCCGCACCGTTGTCCGACGCGACGCCATGGGCGTAGCCGCAGTTCGTGTTGCCGGACGCCTCACCCACACCGAACTTCTTGCCAACCAGGCATCGCCGTCCAGTGCGCATTCGTCGGATCCGACGATTGATCTGGACGAGCTACTGACCATGCTCGGCAGCTACCTGCTCTCGTCGGGGTTCGAGCATCCCGAGATTCACGCAAAGCTCGGCGGGCAGTCCATCGTCGTCAACCTCGTGTCGCCGGAGATCAGCGCGACGTAGCACGACCGGTCAGGGCCACAGGACCTCACGGAGATAATCGCCGTTTTCGGTGCGGCGATACTGCCACCGCTGGTGCCGACGGCCTTGGTCCGCTTGCCAGAACTCGACCGTTTCGGGAACCAGGCACCATGCACGCCAGTTCTCGCAGACATAGCCTGGATCTTTGTCGATGCGCGCCACGGCTTCTTCGACAACTCGGTTGTACTCGTCCGGGTCGGTCAGTACCTGACTTGTCCGGCTCGCTGCCGCCACGGCTCTCGCTGTGACGGAGCGCTCGACAAAGTCAGCGTCCCTGACCGGCCCGGTTTCGGTTTCCACTGATCCCCTGATTCGGATCTGACGCCCTTGCTCGCGCCAGTAGAACGCCAATGACGCATGCGGATTCGCTTGCAGCTCAATCCCCTTCATGGAAACCGAGCTGCCGGAAAACCAAAATCCAGCGTCCGTCACATCTTTGAGGATCAAGTAGCGGGTATCGGGGACACCGCTTTCGTCGACGGTGGACAGCGCGCACACGTGTGGTTCGCGAACACCGGCGGCTACGGCTTCACGCAGCCAGTTCACGAACAGGTCGTTCGGACGGTCGGGAAAGGTCGACGGTGCCTGCGGGGGTGTCCCGGTCAGCGCGGGCAGTCCTCGAATCCAGGACCGGATATCTTCGCCCGTCACCCTGCGGACACAGCCGGAATCGAGTTACCGTACGAGTTCGGCTGCAACATGGCCCACTTGTTCGACGTCAGCCGAAAGCTCGGCATGTCCGAGAGCGACATCACCGACTCCCAGGTCCGCTCGTAACTGGTATGCGAGATCCTCCACTTACCGTCGCTGCACAGGGCATACCTGTCGTGATAAAAAGCCGAACCGCGCATCAGCATGCCGTCCTCCGGCACCACGACGGTATCGGCGAGGCACCACACCCCGGTGGCTGTGTCACCGTCGACGTCGATCTCCGGTTGGCCACACTGATGCTCGGTGATGACATGGGAGCCGAGAGTGTTCTCGAGGAAAGACACAAAAGAATCACGGGAGTCGAAACTGAGTTGCTCACCGTAGATTGCGGTGGCGTCAACCGTCAGGGTGTCTGCGAATTCGACCCAGGATTTAGTATCCAACGAACGCGCATATCGGTACTTGAGCCGTTGGATGTGCACAATCGCTTCGAGATCCATGATCCTCGCCTCTCGTGGAGCAACCACCCGAATCAATCTGAACCATAACCCGCAACGGAATGAATCGGGCATTACCTTCTAAGTTAGTAGATAAGTCACCGGACCACACGCCTTTCGAGGCCGTCGAGCATGATCGTGATCTTGTCGTAAAGCCAAGCCTTCCCGCGACACGTCGGTTCGCCGCCAACTCTCTCCAAGCCGATGTATCGGATGCATTCCTACCGTCCTGGCGCGCCTGCAGCGCCAAACGCCCACACCATCAGGCGCACAATACGATCCGTACAACCTTTCCGACTGCCGCCATCCTGTTTCGATGGCGTTGATTCATTCGCGCGCTTACCACCGGGCCGCGGGTGAGACGTTGGATACCCACTTCTACGACCGATCCAACGGTCGTCGTTACAACGATCTGATCAGCGTTCGCCACCTATGGCATGACGCGATCACGAGCAGGGCGTCATTCGCGGTCTCGAGGCAATAAGGCCGGAACTAGCGGCAGCGAGTCTGGTTGTCGACTGACGGATCGATCGTGGTTGTGCGTATCTCGGGCGCCGGGGTCAGAAGCGTCCGGCAGCATCCGCCAGAATGTCGAGGAAGATCGCCGATGTGAGCGCGAATCCCTGGTTGTATCGTGCGTCCGTCGTGATCACATTGCCCGCTTGCACGACGGGTAACCGCTGCCACGTCGGCTGCGTCTTGATGACGTCAAGCGCTTCCTGGTTTCTGGCCTGCACGATGATCACGTCGGCCGGCGCCAGAACATCGAGTTGCTCGAACGACACCTCGAACGAGTTCTCGGAATTGTTGTCGTCACGGAAGAGAACATCGAGTCCGGCGTCCAGTACCACGCTGATCCGCAGATTTCGCTGGTGTACAACAAAACCCGTCGGCGTCTGGACGCCGAAGAGCAGCTTCTTCCCGCCGAGCTTGTCCTGCAACAACGGACGCAACTCGGCGAGCTTGCGCTCGTACTCGGCGATAGATGCCTCGGCGATGGCAACGCGATCGAGTTGACGCGCTTGCGCCAGCAATGCACCTCGCCAATCAACCGGATGTCCCGCAATCGGTTCGATATCGTCTCCGACCACCAAGAGCGGTGCGATGGACGCCAAGCGTTCGTTGCCGTACCAGTCGCTCGAGTATCCGATATGAGTCATCACGATCAGATCGGGATCGAGGCCGAGTACCGCCTCGAAGTTCGTCGAGAAATCGCCGGCAACGTTGACGAAGCTCGCGTCCTCGATAGCGCGTCCGGGGAATTGAAACCCGGCGCTTTCATCGGGGAACCAGAAATTGCCCGACCCCACGATCGGGTAGTCCATCATCATCGCGAACTCGAGATCGACCCGGCCGTCGAGAACCACTACACGCTTGGGGCTGCGCGGAACGTCGCCGCTGAACTCCGCCCACGTGTACGGAACAGTGTCCCCGACCGCCTCGGATTCCGCATCCGAGGTTCCGCAGGCGCTCAGTGCGAGTGCCGCTGCCGCACCTGCTGCGCCACCGAAGAATTGACGTCGCGAGATGCGGTCGACTATCTGCGCCCACTCGAAATCGGTGACCTGCGTGTCCAAAACGAGTGTCATACCTTCACTCCTTCGATGCCTCGTTGCCGCTCCCGTCCCAGCGGGATGACCAGTGGCGTATGGGAAACCGGATCGTCGATGATGCGGCACGCCATGCCGAACACCTCCTGCACCAGTTCTTCCGTGATGATCTCGGCCGGTGGGCCTTCGGCTACAACCGCGCCGTCTTTCATGGCGATGATGTGAGTTCCGTAGCGACACGCGTGATTCAGATCGTGAAGCACTGCTACCAACGTGTGACCGTCGTTCTCGTTCAGGTCTCGGCACAGCTCCAACAATTCGATCTGATGCGCGATATCGAGGAAAGTAGTCGGCTCGTCCAGCAACACCAGTGGCGTCTGCTGCGCGAGAACCATGGCAACCCACACTCGTTGACGCTGCCCGCCTGACAGTTCGTCGACGAGTCGGGCGGACAAGTCCGTTACCTTCGTGGCCTCCATAGCAGTGATGACTGCTGCCTCATCCTCGCGCGACCACTGCCGAATCAGTTTCTGATGCGGATACCGGCCGCGCGCAACAAGATCGGCGACCTTGATGCCGTCGGGTGCGATCGACGTCTGCGGTAGCAGCCCGAGCCGACGAGCAACTTCCTTGGCTGGATACGACGTGATCGCCTTGCCGTCGAGCAGGACAGTGCCGGTGCTGGGCTTGAGCAAGCGCGAGAGCGCCCGCAGAAGCGTCGATTTGCCGCAGGCATTCGGCCCGACGATGACGGTGAAGCCGCCGTCGGGGATGTCGACGTTGAGGTTCTGCGAGATGACCCGCTTGTCGTACCCGATCGTGACGTCCTCGGCGCGCAGCCGATTTGTCTTCTGCCCGCTGGTTTCGTTCACGCTCTTCCTCATTCCTACGCCGGTCACTGCTTGCGGGGATCGCATGGGCGGGGCTCACTGCTTGCGGGCCTCACGTGCGAGGAGCCAGACGAAATAGATACCGCCGATGGACACTGTCACAACTCCGACGGGCAACTGTGTCGGGGCAAATGCTCGCTGTGCGACCCAGTCACTGATCATCAGCAGCGCCCCACCCATTGCGGCAGAAGGCAAGAGCGTCACACCCGCACTGCCGGTCAGTCGCCGCACCAATTGTGGTGCGGCAAGGGAGACAAACCCGATGGGACCGGCCGCCGCCGTCACCATCGCAGTGAGCGCAACACCCAGAACCACCAACGACAGCCTCGTGGGTTCGGCTCGAACCCCGAGTGCCTTGGCCGCGTCGTCACCCATCTCGAGCATCTGCATCCGCCTGCCCAGCACCAAGATCAGCGGAACCAGCACAACCAGGACTACGACAACCGGCCACACCTGGGTCCATCCCAGTCCGTTCAACGAACCGGCTCCCCACACGGCGGCAGCCATCGCGTCGTCGAGTTCGGCCTTGAGAATCAACCAGGTGTTGACCGATCCCAGCATCGCGCTGATCGCGATTCCCACGATGATCAAACGGAAACCTTGCACACCGCGTTTGTACGCGAGCAGGTATACAACTGCCGCGGTGGCGATTCCGCCGACCAGCGCGCCCACCGCGATCTCGTAGTACGTTCCGCCTACCAGCAGAATGACAACAAGCGCGCCGGTGTATGCACCGGAATTGAAGCCGATGATGTCGGGGCTGCCCAACGGATTTCGGGTGAGCGACTGGAAGATCGCACCGCTCATACCCAACGCCGCACCGAGCATCAACGCCAACAACACCCGTGGCAGACGCCATTCCACGACAACCATGTGGATGCGCGCCGGTGCCTCACCGAACAACGCGCCAAGGACATCGGTGATCGGCACCTGATAGTCGCCACTGCCCAGGGCGATAACGCCGATCCCCAACCCGATGACAACAAGTACGACGCACACGGTGACGGTGCGGACGTCGACCCGAGCCGACCAGCCCTCCTTGGGTGAGCGCACCACCGTGGTGGGGCGCCCGAAATCGATACTCACAGGCCGCTCACCTTGCTTCGGCGCACCAGCAGGATCAGTACCGGAGCACCGATGAAGGCCGTGACGATGCCAACTTGAAGTTCACCGGGGCGCAGCACGATTCGTCCGACCACATCGGAGGCAAGGAGCAGGATCGGCGCGCATACCATCGTGTACGGAAGAATCCAGCGTTGATCCGGTCCGACGAACCAGCGGGCAACGTGTGGAACCATCAGTCCGACAAACCCGATGGGACCAGCAGCTGCAGTGGCCGCGCCGCACAACAGGGTCACGGCAACAACCCCGATCACACGGGTACGGGTGATGTTGGCACCGAGGGAACGCGCAAGGTCGTCACCGAGAGCGACGGCGTTGAGTTGCCGCGCGAGAGCCAGCGCCAGTACGAGCCCGATCAGGATGAACGGTGTCACAGCCAGCACGATGTCCAAGGATCGACCGCTGAGAGAACCTGCGTTCCACTGACGCATCTGGTCGAATGCCGTCGGGTTGAGCAAGGTGATTCCGGACGAGATGCCGCCGAGCACCGATCCGATTGCCACGCCGGCAAGGGTGAGCCGGATCGGAGTGGCGCCGCCTCGTCCGATCGAGCCCAATGTGTACACGATGACGGTCGCGATCACCGCGCCGATGAACGCGAACCAGATGTACGACCAGATGCTGGTCAGCCCGAACACCGCGACTGCAACCACCATCGCAAATCCCGCACCGGCATTGACACCCAGAATTCCAGGGTCCGCCAATGGGTTTCGAGTCATCGCCTGAATCAGTGCACCGGCTACGCCTAACGCCATGCCCACCAGCAGGCCCAGCAGTGTGCGAGGCAATCGCAGATCACGAATGATCACGTGATCGTTGGAATCGTCATAGTTGATCAACGCGTCGACGACGGTCCCGAACGGAATGGTCTTCGATCCGACAGCGATACTCACGAGCACAACACATCCGAGAACTGCCAGGCAGACAACAAGCCCCAAGGTTCGACGCGAATTCGTTTCGACAAGTCCGGCCGGTTGCTTCTGTTTCTCCGCCAGCGATTCGTCGATCAGTTCCGCAGTCTTCTCGCTCTCGTTGACTGCGATAGTCACAAGCCCGCGCTCTCGAGCGTCTTCTCGACTTCGTCACGAATTTCCTCTTCGTCACGATCGGATTGCCACGCCGCATCCAACTGCGCCCGAATCCTCTCGTCGAGCGCTTCGTATTTCGCATTCCATACTTCGGCCTTGTACGTCCAGTAGCCGATCACCTTGTACTGCTCTGCCGGCAACTTCAGTTCATGTCGGAGATACTTGCGGATGTCACGCAGCATCGTGCTTTCCCCTGCCACCCAGACGTATCCGGGGTCGGTGGGCAGATTCAGTGCACGCACCGCGTCCGGTAGTTTCGACGGCGCAATGCCATTGCCACTGCCCACTAACCAGATGAATTCGACATCCGCGGCCGACTCGATCTGCTGCTTGTGCGACTCGTCCACCACCTCGACTATCGCCTTGGCCGACATGCCCGCAGGCAACTCTTCGATCAGGCGGCCCAATGCCGGGAGTCCGGTTGCGTCGGCAACAAACACCTGCCAGGACGCACCGACCGGTGGCTCGTACAGACCGCGGGACTCGCCGATCGCCAGCGCGTCACCAATCGCGGCGTTCTGCGCCCAATCGCTGGCTATCCCACCGTCGTGAACCACGAAATCGACAGTCATACGGCTGGTTTCGGAATCGAACCGTCGCACCGTGTAAGGCTGGCACGGCGAAGCTTCCTCCCCTTCCGGGTATCGCCATCCGCGTGGCGCGTGCGGATCTTCTTCCGGCAGAACGAACTTACCCGTTGCGGGAACCGGGAAATGGAGGCGGAGATACTCGTCACCGACACCTGTTGATCGGAACGTGGTCAAGCCCTCCCCACCGAACACGATCCGGACCATTCCCGGGGTCACGTACTCCTTGAAGAGCACCTCGCCGAACACAAGACTCACGACAATCTCCAACATCGGTGAAACACGAAACGCACAACAACCGCACAAAGGTAAGGCAGACCTTAATTTATTGCAGAGCCGAGGCCACGTCGACAAATTCTCCGTCACAACGGGGTCAACTAGTATCGCAATTCGGCCAGTGCGCCCTATATGGCCTGTTCACGACAAGTTTTGGCATCGGCGTGACTTCATAACAAGCGCTGTCGATCCCTAGCGTGGACCGAGTGTCATCAACGCCGCTTCATCCGAGTAACGATACCGACGGTCCGCTGCTGCCTCAGGCGATCACGCCACGTCAGGTGATCACGCGTGCCATCGCAGCCGAAGGGCGCGGGCCGAAGCTGGCCGCCGCGTCAGTAGGCTTCACCGGGCACCAGGTGGCCGAAGCTCTGGTCCCGGTCGTGATCGGTGCGGTCATCGACCGCGCTGTGGCAACCAGCGACGCTGCGGCGCTCGGCAAGTGGATTCTGGTTCTCGGCATCCTGTTCACAGGCCTGCTGCTCAGCTGGAGAATTGCCGCTCGTATCGCAGACTCGGTCGCCGAGTACGGCGCTCACCGACTTCGGATGGACATCGCCAGACGCGGCCTCGATCCACACGGCATGAATCCGCGCAGGATGCCCGGTGAGGTCTATTCGATCGCCACCTCCGACGCCGGTTCCGTGGCCGGATTCACCCACACTCTCAGCACCAAACTCGGCGCTGCCTGCGGAGTGCTGACCGCAGCAATCTCGTTGCTGGTCATCTCAGTGCCGCTCGGACTTCTTGTCATCCTCAGCACTCCCCCGGTGCTAGCACTGATGCAGGTCGTGAGCCGCCCACTCGAACGTCGAGCCGAAACGGATCAGTGGCAGGGCGCGCGCGCCGGGGCACTCGCTGCCGACTTGCTGGCGGGTCTACGCATTCTTTCCGGCATCGGTGCCGGAGACGCTGCGGCGCAGCGCTATCGAGGTGCCAGCCGGACATCGCTTGATGCCACCTTGCGCGCCCAGCGTTACCAAGCGATGTACTCGGCAGCCAACGTCGCCATCGCGGGCGCTTACCTTGCCGTCATCGCATACGTCGGCGGCAGAATGGCAGCGTCCGGCAGTATTTCGATCGGCGAGTTCATTGCGGTGGTGGGGTTGGCGCAGTTCCTTCGCGGACCGCTGATCGACATCATCTATTTCGGCGCCGGACTGGCCCGTGCCCGAGCGTCCGCGAATCGTGTTGCGGCGCTTATCGGGACGAGCCGCGCCGTCGCCCCCGCAAGCGATCCGGTAGCACTGAATCATTCGGAGTCTCTGACACTTCGTGACGTTGTCCTGGCCGGTTCGGCGCCGGTCGATCTGGATGTCAAGCGCGGCGAGATCGTCGGTATCACCTGCGACAACACGGCCTGGGTCGATGCTTTCATGGACGTGCTGGCGCGCCGGACAGATCCCATCGAAGGATCAATTCATCTGGGTGACAACGCTATCCACGAACTGGATATCGACGAACTTCGCACACACATCCTTGCTGCGCCGCATGACTCCGCGCTTTTCATCGGCACTGTCGGTGAGAACATCCATGCCCTGGCTCCGGTCGGCCACCGAACCGACTTCGCCATCTCCGCCGCCGCCGCAGATCAAGTGATCGATGCTCTCCCGAAGGGCCTTGCCACCGCCGTCACCGAGCAGGGCAACTCACTGTCCGGCGGCCAACGTCAACGAGTTGCGCTCGCGCGCGCGTTGGCGAGCGACGTGCCGGTACTGGTACTGCACGATCCGACCACTGCCGTCGACTCCGTCACTGAAGCGCGCATTGCCCGCGGGATATCCGAGGTTCGCAGTGCTCACGCGACAATTCTTCTCACCAGCAGCCCCGCGCTGCTCGATATCTGCGATCGGGTGATCGAACTGTGAACGACCTACTCCCCACCGCAACTCCCAAACAGGCTCGTACCGAGGCACTTCGGTTGTTGCGTCCGCACCGCCTCGCCGCGAGCGGTGCGGTGGTCACCTTGACCGCAGCCACGGCAATCGGCCTTCTCACCCCGCTGATTCTGGGCGAGATGGTAGACACCGTCACGTCTGGTGGAGCCGACATCGTCTCCCGCATCGGAACATTGACCGGGGCCTTGGTTGCCGTTGCCGTTCTGTCCTCGCTGCTGGTCGGTGCCAGCGAATATCTTCTGGCCGGGGTCGGGGAACGCGTCGTAGCGGACCTTCGCGAAGAAGTAGTCGTCCGAGTGCTCGACCTCCCCCAGAGCGATGTCGAGCGCGCCGGGCGGGGCGACCTCGTCTCCCGCATCACCGGTGACGTCCGCCTGGTAACGCAAGCCGTGTCACAGGCGTTGCCGGTGTTTGCCACCGCTGCGCTCACCATTGCGTTGACTCTTGTCGGGTTGGGCGCACTCGATTGGCGATTTGCGGTTGCTGCAGTGATTGCCGCACCGATCCAGGTACGCGCCCTGCGCTGGTACCTCACACAGTCAGCCCCCGTCTACCGACAAGAACGTGAGGCGGAAGGCGCCCGCGCACAACAGCTCCTCGACTCACTGAGTAATTCCGACACCGTCGGATCCCTACGGTTGGCGAAGCCACATCTCGAGCAGATCGAATCCCGTTCACTGACCGCGGTACAGCTCAGCCTGAAGACAACACGACTACGGACCAGGTTTTTCGGTCGTCTCAACATCGCCGAGTTCATCGGGCTCTCAGCAGTTCTGATCACGGGATTCTGGCTCGTGAAGAACGGGCATGCCACCATCGGAGCCGCCACCGCAGCGGCCCTGTTCTTCCATCGGTTGTTCGACCCCGTCGGAGCCGTTCTCAGTGTCTTCGACGAACTACAAGAGGGCACAATCGCTCTGGCTCGCCTTGTCGGCGTCACCCTGGCACCGGTACCTCCGCTTCCGGCCGATCCCCGTGAACCCGTCGACAGCTCCGCGTCGCTCGAGGACGTGACCTTCTCCTACCGCCCGGGCGACGCCCCCGTGTTGCGCGATATCGACATCACCATTCCGGCCGGTACCGTCACCGCGCTCGTGGGAGCCACCGGCGCCGGAAAGTCCACGGTGGCAAAACTTCTCGCCGGCACCTACGGGCCCACCGAGGGCTCCGTGCGAATCGGCACCGTTCCCCGAGATCAACTCTCGCGGAGCACCGCTCGGAGCGCCGTTGCGTTGGTTACCCAGGAAGTGCACGTCTTTGCAGGCACGTTGGCCGAGGATCTGCGTCTGGCCGCCCCGGCAGCAACCGACGCCGACATCGCCTCCGCCCTCGATACCGTCGGCGCCTCGGACTGGGTCGGAGCACTGCCCGAAGGCATCGAGACAGTAGTCGGTGACGGCGGGCATCGCCTCACTGCGACCCAGGCGCAACAGCTTGCACTCGCACGGATCGAACTCCTGAATCCACCCCTGCTGATTCTGGACGAGGCAACGGCAGAAGCCGGCAGCGCCGGCGCCCGCATACTCGACGACGCCGCTCTCGCGCTGACCCGTGGGCGCACCTCGATCACTGTGGCCCACCGGCTCTCACAGGCTGTCGACGCCGACAACATTCTTGTCATGGATGGCGGACGCGTCGTGGAACAGGGTTCCCACGACGAGTTGGTCAACCTCGGCGGCCGGTACGCGCAACTGTGGGAGGCGTGGTCGACACCGCGGCGTTGAGAGCCTGTGGCTCTAGAATCGGACTATGGACAGGATCGACCGCGCCAGCCTGGTGATCGAGGCACCACCGACGGTCGTCTACGACGCCCTCCTCGACCGAGAGTCTCTCGAGGCTTGGTTGCCACCGGACGGTATGCGCGGGCGGATCGAGCTGTGGGATCCGCGGCCAGGTGGCGGGTTTCGAATGGTTCTCACCTATCTGGACTCCGCCGACAGCCCTGGCAAGACGTCAGCCGCGACGGATGTCGTCGATGTCGGATTCGCCGAACTTGTGCCGCCGGAACGTGTGGTGCAGCGGGCGGTGTTCGAGTCCGACGACCCGTCGTACGCGGGAACCATGACGATGACCTGGCACCTCGCTGCCGCTGTTAACGGGACCGAGGTGACCGTCACAGCCACGGATGTGCCACCCGGCATCGATCAAGCGGTACACGAGACGGGGATCGCCTCCTCGTTGGCTAACCTGGCATCGTACGTCGAAGGGCGCGGCTGATTCCGAACGGCTGTGATCCGTAGATCAGGCGCGCAGAAGCTCCTGCGGTGCATGAGAGCCACGATTCGGGTGCTTCATCATGGCGCCCGGGGTCCGGCCGGTGACCCTGCGGAAGACCGCGACAAACGCGCTCGGGGTTTCGTATCCCACGCGTCGACTGACCACGGAAACCGGAACCCCGGCTGCGAGATAGGTCAGAGCCGCTCGTACGCGCACCTGAATTCTCCACTGGGCAAAGGTCATTCCCGTTCCCTGCGTGAAGACGCGGGTCAACGTTCGGACGCTCCCGCCGGCAGTCAGTGCCCATTCGGACAGTGACCGCTGATCCGCTGGATTGGCGACCAGTGCTTGGGCGACAAACAACGCTCGCGGATCCGTCGGCATCGGAACCTCGACAGCGGCAACCTCGAGCGGTTGCAGCATGTCGAACGCCACTCGCTCGGCACGACTGCGAGCCTCGTCCGGCATGTTGCGACGATGCATGTGCAGCAGAACCTCCCGCAACAAGGCACTCACCCCGAAGAGCCCGGGCACTGTGGCGGGCGCAGCGTGCGCCTCAGGGCGGAAGTAGGTGCAGAAAAACTCGGTACCCGGACCTGCCTTGACCGAGTGCAGCACTCCGGCCGGCAACCACAGGCCCGCCGACGGCGGCACCTCCCACGTGATGCCATCGGCGACAACGGTGAGCATTCCGCCAGAGTTACCCCAGATCAGCTCATGTTCCGGGTGTCGGTGCGCCGCCCACTGACGCTGATGCGACAACTTCAATGTCACGGTGGTCATCGAATACGGATCGTCGATGACCCGAGGCCCCACGGGCACCAACATTCTCTCCGCAACAGCTGTCATGCAAACGAGTATAGGACTTTCGTTAGGCATACCTAAATAGTAATCCGAAGGTTTCTGAATGTGACCCCCTGGTTACACGTACTTATCGCAGCGCTATCGTGGCGGAACTCCCGACGTCGGGCACACACGAGAACTGGCTGAAAGAGGACACGATGGTTGACGCATCACGGATTCCCGTCATCGTCGGCGTAGGGGATCTGCGATGGAATCCGGATGACGGGCACCTCGAACCGCTCGACTTGATCTACAAAGCGACAATTGCCGCCCTCACGGACAGTGGAGAGCCCTCGTTCAGTAGCCACATCGACACGATCTACGCGATCAAGACCGTCAGTTGGGCATACGACAACCTCCCCGAGCTTCTGGCCACCAGACTTGGCGCCACCCCCGCGATCACCACCACCTCACCGATCGGTGGGCACTGGCCTGCAGCACTTCTCGATCGAATCGGCGCTGCCATTGCAGACGGCACATCCTCCGTCGCGCTGCTCGTGGGCGGTGAATCACACGCCACCACAACCGCACTGCGAAAATCGGGCGTCGCTCCCGATTCTCTCGGGTGGGCCACCGAACCCGGCGGACCTCCCGGCTTCGATCCCGCCGATCTGGGCGGCGCCGAGATGCAGCGCGCGGGATTCATCGTGCCCACCCGCGTCTACCCACTGTTCGAGAACAGTTTCAGCGCATCGATCGGCCACGACGCCCAAGCGTCCCTGGACTGGTCAGCGCAGATGTATGCCGAGTTCTCAACTATCGCCGCGAAGAACTCGGCGTCGTGGACATCGGAAGTACGTACCGCAGAAGAGATCAGCACCGTCGGGCCGGGCAACCGGATGGTGTCCGAACCCTATCCTTTGATGCTCAACGCCATGCCCTTCGTGAATCAGGCTGCTGCCGTGGTGATCTGCTCCCTGGCGAGGGCCCTCGAATTCGGCATCGACCAAGACAGGCTCGTCTATCTGTGGGGCGGAGCCGGGGCCGTTGATCCGCTGGACATATTGCACAGAAATAACTTTCACAGATCCGAAGCCTTGCAGGATACCGTGGACCGCACACTCGGCAACGCCGGAGTAAGCGCCGAAGCCCTCGATATCGTGGACGCCTACAGTTGCTTTCCGATCGTGCCGAAGCTGTTGATTCACGAACTCGGACTGCCGGGTGACACCGTCCCCAGCGTCACCGGTGGTCACTCGTTCTTCGGCGGACCGCTCAACAGTTACACCCTCCATTCCTTGACCGAGGTGACACGCCGACTCCGATCAGGCGACCAACTCGCCTTGGTTCACGGCAACGGCGGATTTCTCACTTACCAACATGCCGTACTGCTCTCCGCGTCCGCACATGAACGCGGATATGTCGGAGATCCCCAGGCCCGCACCCTCACACCCCATGCACCCGACCTGGTCACCGGCTATGTCGGAAGTGCCAAGATCATCACCGCCACAGTCGAATACAACAGAATGGGCGAACCGGAAACCGGGTTCGTCATCGCCACGACGCCGGACGGCCGACGTCTCGCCGGCCACACCGGCCCCGAGAACGCCGCCGAGTTGACTCAACTCAGCGGCACCAATCCCCCAGCGGTGGATCGTCACGTTCACATCAGCGACGAGAACGGTCGACTCACCCTGAAGTTCTAGCCGCAGTCGGGTTGCCTTCGCGTTCGCGCCACCCTAGTCGAAGAACCTCACGGAAGAGGATCGGCAACCAGCCACGCCACCATGCCTCCAACATTCCACAGTGAGTCCGGGTTGTTGAGCGCCGCCATATACGTAGCCCCAGCTTGTTCGCCCGCGATCTCGCCACTTTCGCCTGACACTGTAGGAATGCGTTTGCTTTCCGCTGCCACGGCGATGCCTGCTCTCTCGACAACTTCATCTCCCACCGCCATCGCACGGCAACCTCGACTGCTTCGCTGATCGCCACGATCAGTTCCGAGACCGGGTTATCAATCTTTCTGTCCAGTAACATCATTCGGTGGCATCATGATCGCGACGACCTCTTCAACTTTGGTCGAAATGTGTCCGAAATATCCCTTGAATCGAAAATGTGTTCGAGTATACTGAGTCAAGGGTGGGGAGGCCTTGATGACTACGGTGAGCGATTTTGTTTCGGTGGAGGATGTTGTAGCCGGTTCGGCTGCGGGTGTGCGTGGCAGGTTGTGGCGGTTGCGACCGGCCGAGGTTCGAGACGTTGCCGTGAGTGCGTCTGCGGAAATCCTTCGGCTGGAGGCGATTCGGGTTGCCGCAGTCGACGAGTTGGCGCTCAATCCGGACGAGCAGGTGCTCTGCTACCGCGGCGTGGGGCGGTGGTTGGCAGCGAACACGATGCTGCAGAACGCGGCCGGCAACAAGATCGCCGCCCTCGGCGCCGCACTGCGGGCGTTCCCGGACATCGCCGGGCAGTTCGAGGCCGGCGACCTCTCGCTCGATCATGCGGCAATCATCGTCGCGTTCTGCGAATCACCACCAAAAGGAATGCCCGACAGAGCGTTACCGTCCTGCATGAAAACCCTTCTCGCTGCCGCATCCGGGGTCGAGGCGACCACCATCAAACTGCGGTACGCGATTGCGGTTTTGGAGCGGATTTTCGAGTCGGATGACACTCCGCCTGGTGAGGACGACGATCTCAATGTCTTGCGGATTTCGCCGACGCTCAACGGGCGCGTGGCGATCAAGGGCGATTTCGATGCACTCACGGGCGAAATGTTGTTATCTGCGCTCTCGGGTCTGTCGATGCCGAAACCAGCAGCGGACGGAACCCCGGATCAGCGATCAGCTGCCAAACGCACCGCCGACGCGTTCACGGAACTGATTCGCCGGTATCTCGACAACGCCATGACCGGTGTGGACGGTGGTCAGCGTCCGCATGTGAACGTGCACATCACTGCGAAAGATCTTGCCGAGCATCGGGAATGCGCCACCATGCGCAGCGATGTCGCGGCGGATTTCGATGAGCCTGATGTCGAGGATCTTGACGTCGGGTACATGCCCTGGATGGGACCACTCAGTGTGAGCCTCACCCGGATGCTCGCCTGCGACTGCATGCTCTCCACCGTCCTGATGGACGGCAACGGCGCACCGCTGGATGCGACGCCGCACAAACGCCTCGTCACACCGGAACAACGCACGGCGCTGATCGCCCGGGACAAAGGCTGCGCCTTCCCCAACTGCGACGCCGTACCCGCTTGGTGCGACGCACACCACATCAAACCCTGGTCAGTGGGCGGTCCGACGGTGATGGACAACCTCACCCTCCTCTGCCGCAGCCACCACCGATTGATCCACAGCACCAGCGGATTCCGCGGCATCTGGGAAATCAAAATGGGCGACGACCACAAGCCTTGGTTCATCCCACCAGCTGCAATCGACCCGAAACAACGACGCCGACGCTCCACCACCCGCCAAGGCCCAGTCCACCGAGACTGAACCCGGCGCTGCCGGAACTGAATACCGTGTGAGAGCTTCGCATCACCAGCTAGCCGATGCGAAGCCCACACGCATGTGCGGGTTCAAAGATCAGCGTCCCGGATCAGTGCCTATTCACGCAAAAACCCGGCATCGCAAGAAAACTCACGACACCGGGTTCGCGGGTGAATCACCGCCGATGTGGCAGATGCCCTCTAACCGTCAAGCTCCTCGAACAACTCCATCCACTGCTCTTCAGCAGCTTCCTTGTCCGCGAGAACAGTCTTGAGTTCAGCGCCGAGGCTCTGCAACTTGTCGGGGTCAGTGGCCGCATCGGCCAGCGACGCATGCAGCTTCTTCTCCCGATCGTCCAGCTTGGCGATGGAACGCTCGAGCTTCGAAAGTTCCTTACGTGCAGCGCGATCCGCTGCCCCGTCACGAACCTGCTTACTCTTGGTCGCGCCGCTGGCGGTTGATGCCACAGACGGGTTGTCACCGTCGCCCATCGCTGCCCGTCGACGCAGGTAGTCCTCGATACCGAGGGGCAGGTTGGTGAGCTTGCCGTCACCGAAGAGCGCCCAGGTGGTGTCACAGATACGTTCGATCAGGTAACGGTCGTGCGAGATGACGACCATCGTCCCGGCCCAGCCGTCGAGCAGATCCTCGAGTTGCTGGAGCGTATCGATGTCGAGATCGTTAGTGGGCTCGTCGAGGAGCAGCACGTTGGGCTCTGCCATGAGAACTCGCGTCAACTGCAGGCGTCGACGCTCACCACCGGAGAGATCCCCCACCGGTGTCCGCTGACGTGCCGGCGTGAAGCCCAGGCGTTCCGCCAACTGACCGGCAGAAACTTCCTTGTCACCCAAGGTGATTCGCTCAGCCACATCCTTGACTGCGTCGAGCACCCGCATATCGGTGGGCAGATCATCGAGTTCCTGCTTGAGCCAACCGATATGCACGGTCTGACCCTGAATACGCCGTCCCGCAGCAGGTTCCAGCTCACCGGCGAGCGTGCGCAGCAACGTCGTCTTGCCGGATCCGTTGACTCCGACGAGGCCGACGCGCTCTCCGGGAGCAAGACGCCACGTCAGATCTTCGACCAGAACGCGGCCGTCCGGAGTCTCGAGCCGAGCGTCTTCGAGTTCGATGACCACCTTGCCGAGTCGACGCTGCGCGAATGACGCCAATGCGACGGCGTCACGAGGTGCCGGGACATCGGCGATCAACGCTTCGGCGGCCTCGATGCGGTACTTCGGCTTGGACGTTCGGGCCGGCGCACCGCGGCGCAGCCACGCCAATTCCTTGCGCGCGAGGTTGCGTCGACGCTCCTCGGAAGCGTCGGCCTGACGGGAGCGCTCGGCGCGGGCGAATACCCAGTCGTTGTAGCCACCCTCGTAGCTTTCGACGCCGCCGCCGACAACTTCCCAGGTTCGCGTGGCGACAGTGTCGAGGAACCAACGATCGTGGGTCACGACCACCAGGGCGCTACGACGCGATACGAGGTGCTCGGCCAGCCACTGCACGCCCTCGACGTCGAGGTGGTTGGTGGGCTCGTCGAGTACCAGCAGGTCCAGATCCTGAACGAGGGCCGCGGCCAGTGCGACGCGTCGACGCTCACCACCGGAAAGTCCGTCGACCTGCGCGTCCAATGCGGAACGCTCGCCGCCGGCACCGAGGTTGTCGATTCCGATTCCGGAAAGCACGGAGCGAATCCGGGCATTGCCTGCCCATTCATGCTGAGCGACACCCAGCGGACCCAGCACGATATCGCCGACAGTGGATCCGGGAGGCAGCACACCGCGCTGCGTCACGACCGCCATCCGCAGTCCACCGACGCGGCTGACCCGACCCGAATCAGGTTCCTCGACGCCCGCGAGGACTTCGAGCATGGTTGTCTTGCCGCCACCGTTGAGGCCGACGACGCCGATACGCTCGCCCTCCTCGACGCCCATCGACACCCCGTCGAGCAACGGCTTGACGCCGAACGACTTCGACACGTTTTCCAGATTGATCAAGTTAGCCATCAGTGCTGTCCCTTTGCCGCTTTGTCGAGTATTCGTGCTCCGGGAACGGGTCCGCTCGCCACGCGAACGGTGCGGCACACCCCCGCTCCCGCAAGTTCAGCGCTGACATCCACGGCAGACTGTGCGTCGCTGCAGAGGAAAGCGCAGGTCGGTCCTGACCCGGAGACGATGCCGGCCAGAGCGCCGGCGTCGACGCCTGCGCGCAGTGTCCGGCGCAGCGCCGGATTGAGAGACAACGCCGCCGCCTGCAGATCGTTTCCGAGTAGTGGCGCCAGTTGTCGCGGATCGCCGGTGGTGAGGGCGTGGATCAGATCGTCCGCGTCACCGAGTCGGTTCGGGGTGCCCTCGGCCCGCAGCTTGTCGAGTTCGCGGAAGACGACCGGTGTGCTCAGCCCGCCCTTGGCCAGCGCCAGCACCCAGTGAAAAGTGTTTCGAGTCAGCACGGGAACAAGCTGCTCGCCGCGCCCGGTTCCCAGCGCGGTGCCGCCATGCAGCGAGAACGGGACATCGCTACCCAGCTTCGCGGCAAAGCCGTCCAGTTCACGCCGCGAGAGATCCAATTTCCAGTACGCATTGAGCGCAACCAACGTCGCCGCTGCGTCCGCGCTGCCACCAGCCATACCGCCGGCGACGGGGATTCCCTTGTCGATGAGAATCTCGACGTCCGTCTCCACTCCGGCTTCGGCCGACAGCAGCTCTGCAGCCTTCCAGACAAGGTTGGTCCGGTCCGTGGGCACGGCGGCGGCGTCATCGCCGACAACACTGACGGACAAACCGTCGGCGGCCGACACCGTCACCGTGTCTGCCAGCGACAATGCCTGGAATACGGTGGTCAGATCGTGATAGCCGTCGTCGCGCAGGTCCCCGACAGCCAGATGCAGATTCACCTTGGACGGGGCCCGGACTACTACAGGGCGTGGAACGACGGAGAGCACAAGGTACAACAATAGGCGCTGCGAACACCTGGGCGAAAACCTACAACCGGCTGACGCCTCATTTGACGGCTCGGACACCTACTCCAAGCCCGACAACTGCGACACTCACGGCGGCGACAACCCCGGCCAGAACGCTGCCCGACGCGAAGTCCCCGGCAAATAGTGCACGCTCCGCATCCACGACATATCCCAGCGGGTTGATATTCACGAGTACCTTCATCCAACCCGGTGCATCGTCGAGCGGAAGCATGGTCCCCGAGAGAATCAGGAGCGGGAACATCAGCGTTTGCTGCACCACCCAGAACATCCAATCCTGCTCCCGCACAGCCAAAGCCAAAGCATAGGACAGGGCCCCGAGCCCGACGCCGAATACTCCGAGCAGAACAATCCCGACTGCCGCGCCGGCAGCATTCACGTCCAATCCGAGTGGTAAGGCCACGAGAATGATCAGAATCGCCTGCGCCGCAAGTGGAACCATCTCCTTGCATGCCCGACCGATCAACAACGACGAGCGTCGTAGCGGCGTCACCAACATTCTCTCGTGCGATCCCTGCTGCATTTCGATCAGGAGGTTCGAGCCTGTCATCGTCGTGCCGAAGATCGCGATCATCACCAGCACGCCGGGGATGAACCAATTCCACACGCCGTCGCCGGTGCCCGGGACGCCTTTGAGCAGCGGACCGAACAATGCGAGCAGAATCAGTGGCTGAATGAGACTGAAGACAACACTGACCGGGTCACGCAACATCGGGCGCAGTTCACGCCCCATCACTATCGCGCTGTCGCGAACGATGTTGCCGCGCACAGCGCGTGGGGTATCGAGTGTGAGTGTCATGGCAAAGTCCTACTTTCTCGAGTGCTCTAGGAAGCGACTGCGGCAGCGCTCTCGCGCAGGCTGCGTCCGGTCAGGGTGAGGAAGACGTCGTCGAGCGTCGGGCGGGTGATGTCGGCGGCCAGAGCGCGGGCACCCCGCGCATCCGCTTCGCGCAGAAGCACCGGGAGCGTCGAATCACCCTCGCTCGCACGGATACTCACCATGAGTCCGTCGACGGCAGTCTCCCGCACCGTGACAAGTTGCTGCGCCACCGACGCCGCAACTGCGGCAGCCTCTTCGGTCTCGAACGTCAGCGACAGATGATCGCCCGCAAGGTCCGCCTTCAGCGCGGCGGCCGTGTTGTCGGCGATCACGGTCCCCTCGTCGATGACGATGACTCGCTCCGCCATCGAATCCGCTTCTTCGAGATAGTGCGTCGTCAACACGATTGTCGTGCCCATCTCGCGCCGCAACCGGAGTATGTGATCCCACAAATTGGCCCGACTCTGCGGGTCCATGCCCGTCGTGGGCTCGTCGAGAAACAGTAGCGGTGGCCGATGTACCAGGCCGAGTGCAATATCGAGCCGTCGGCGCTGACCTCCTGACAGCGTGCTGACCTTGCGAGTTCCGAGATCCGCGAGTTCCAGATCGGTGAGAAGTTCGTCAGCCCGACCCTGTGAATCCGGCTTGGACATTCCGTAACACAGTCCCTGCGTCACCAATTCGTCGCGAACCCGCTGGTTGTGGCCGGCGCCATTGCCCTGTCCGACGTATCCGAGACGCGAACGCACCTCGCTTCGCGCATCGGACACATCAAAGCCAGCGATGCGCGCACTGCCTGAGGTCGGTTCGAGCAAAGTAGTCAGCATGCGCAACGTCGTCGACTTGCCGGCGCCGTTCGGCCCCAACAGGGCTACCAACTCCCCCTCCGCAACATCGAGCGTCACGCCTTTGACCGCTTCGACAAGGTTCTTACCCTGCGAGAAGTGCTTGGTGAGCGACTTCGTCTCGATCATCGGACTGCTGTGATTCATGATTGAGCCCCACATTTCTTCTCGATTTCCCGGATGCGGATAAACCTAGAATCAATTGAGGACCGTTACAGTCCTCAATCTCTGCGACACTGAATTTCATGAAGGAGACATCAGCTCGTCTACTGCGGTTGCTGTCGCTACTCCAGACCCGTCGAGACTGGTCCGGCGCCGAACTCGCAGACAAGCTTGCAATCACACCGCGCACCGTTCGCCGCGACGTCGACCGCCTGCGCGACCTCGGATATCCGGTGGACGCGACGGTGGGTGTCGGTGGTGGATACCGTCTCGGCGCCGGGGCCGAGATGCCTCCCCTTCAACTCGACGACGAAGAAGTACTTGCGGTGGCATTGTCATTACAGTCCGGCGCCACCGGCTCGGTGGTCGGCATCGGCGAGGCCTCGATGCGTGCTCTTGCCAAGCTCCGCCAGATCATGCCGCCCCGGCTGCGCTACCGCCTGGAATCGCTGCAGATCGATGTGGTGCCGCGTGAACCGGCCACAAGCGCAGTGGACGCGTCCATCCTGTCCGCCATCGCATCGGTGTGCCACAACCACGAGCGACTTCGGTTCGACTACGCCACACATGACGGCACGCAGAGCCGCCGCGAAGTGGAGCCGTACCGCCTCGTGCGGTCGGGCGTGCGGTGGTACCTGGTGGCGTGGGATCTCTCACGGGAAGACTGGCGGTCATTTCGCGTCGACCGAATGGAACCCAAAATTCCTACCGGACCACGTTTTTCGCCTCGAGAGCTACCTCAGGGCGGGGCAGCGGAATTCGTGTCCCGAGGAGTCGCCCGCGCCTTTTCGTCCACGCGCGCAACAGTTCTGCTCCATGCGCCCATCGAACAGATCGCGCCGATGGTCAGCAATCAGTGGGGATCAGTGGAATCCGACGGCGAAAATCGCTGCGTCATAGCACTTTCCGGAAATTCACTGCGCTCCGTCGCACAATGGCTGCGGGCCTTCGAGGTGGACTTCACAGTGCTGAATCCACCCGAGCTACGCGCGGAATGTCGAATAATCGCCGAGGAGCAGGCTGTGATCACCGCCCGCTATCGTAATGCCTGACAACACTTTTCATTCGGATACAACAAAACCCCAACCCAAAAAGAGTTGAGGTTTTGTCGAGTACGTCATGCGCCGGTTGCCCGGCTCACATGGACGTCTTAGACGACGGTAACGCCGGTGGCCTGCGGGCCCTTGTTGCCCTGACCGATCTCGAACGCAACACGCTGGTTCTCCTCGAGCGTGCGGAAGCCGCCGCTCTGGATCTCGGAGTAGTGAACGAAGACGTCAGCGCTGCCGTCTTCGGGAGCAATGAAGCCGAACCCCTTCTCGGAGTTGAACCACTTCACGATGCCCTCTGCCATGTAAATCTCCTCTAACACAGTGTCTACAGGCTGTCACTGCGACCGCCCGGGTCACTTACTACGACCGTTCTGAGACAAATCCGTGGAGGATGTCCAAACGCTCGCAACTTAACCATTTGCGAGCGTGGAAACACAAACACAAACACTTACGACCAACACAAGTAGATCATAGATCCTCGACTTTGTCTCGCTCGAGTGTCAGATCACAGTCCAGCCCATTGACAGGCATACCCCCTGGGGGTACCTTGAATCTCGAAGCGATACCTACACGGGGTATCCGTACAATAGAGCCAGTCAACCGAAGGGATCTCCCATGACCACCGCCGAATACACCGTTTCCGGAATGACCTGCGGACACTGCGTCGGATCCGTCAAGGAAGAGATCGGCAACATCGCCGGAGTGACCGCCGTCGACGTCGATCTGGCCAGCGGCCGCGTCAGCGTCACGAGTGACGCACCCGTATCCGCAACTGACATCGCCGCGGCAGTCGACGAAGCCGGCTACGCCGTCGTAGACAGCTGACGGCCATGCGCACATCGGCAACACTTGCCGCCTACGCCGGAGGCCTTGTCGTCGTATTCGGCGCCGCCTTCGGCGTGGGGGCGGCCGTCGGAAACCCTGTCGAGAGCCCGAGCCACGCGCCGGCGTCCAGCACATCGAACACGCCCGCAACCCATGAGGAAGGTCACCGATGAGTACACCCACCACCGTCGGTAGCGTCGAACTCGCCATCACGGGAATGACCTGCGCGTCGTGCGCCGCTCGAATCGAGAAGAAACTCAACAAGATCGACGGCGTCAGTGCCACGGTCAACTACGCCACGGAGAAGGCCAAGGTCTCGTACCCCGACACCGTCGGGGTAGATGAACTGCTCGCCACCGTAGAAAATGCGGGCTACTCGGCAGCGCTCCCCACGCCGCCTGCCACCACCGCCGACGCAGACGTGGAGACCCCACAGGATCGTGACCTCCGCGAACTGCGAACCCGGCTGATCGTCTCGACCCTACTCTCGGTTCCCGTCATCGCGATGGCGATGATCCCCGCACTTCAGTTCACGAACTGGCAGTGGCTCTCCCTCACACTGGCGGCCCCCGTCATCGTCTGGGCGGCTCTGCCTTTCCATCGCGCCGCCTGGATCAACCTCCGGCACGGCGCAGCCACGATGGACACCCTCATCTCCATCGGCACCATTGCCGCGTTCCTGTGGTCGCTGTACGCGCTGTTCTTCGGCACAGCCGGCGAAGCCGGGATGAAACACGCGTTTTCGCTCACCGTCGACCGAATGGACGGCACCGCCAACATTTATCTCGAGGTCGCCGCAGGTGTGATCACCTTCGTGTTGGCCGGACGCTACTTCGAGCACAAGTCCAAGCGCACCTCGGGTGCGGCGCTGCGTGCACTCATGGAACTCGGCGCAAAGGACGTTGCAGTCCTGCGAGACGGTGCCGAGGTCAGAATCCCGGCCGAAGATCTTGTCACCGGCGACGTCTTCATCGTCCGCCCAGGTGAGAAGATCGCCACCGACGGAGTCATCACCGAAGGCCGCTCCGCCGTAGACCTGAGCATGCTGACCGGCGAATCGGTGCCCGAGGAGGTAGGCGTCGGCGACAGCGTTGTCGGAGCCACCGTTAACGTAGGCGGCACCCTGTCCGTCCGGGCCACCCGAGTCGGCAGCGACACGCAACTCGCCCAAATGGCAGCACTTGTCGAAGACGCACAGAACGGTAAGGCTGACGTTCAGCGTCTCGCCGATCGCATTGCGGGCATCTTTGTTCCGATTGTCATCGCGATTGCCGTTGCCACACTGGGTTACTGGCTCGGTAGCGGCAACGGAATCGAGATGGCGTTCACCGCGGCCGTCGCCGTCCTGATCATCGCCTGCCCCTGTGCGCTCGGATTGGCAACACCCACCGCACTGTTGGTCGGCACCGGTCGAGGCGCCCAGATGGGAATCCTGATCAAGGGCCCCGAAGTGCTGGAATCGACTCGCGCAGTGGACACCATCGTCCTCGACAAGACCGGCACCGTCACCACCGGCCAGATGACTCTGCTCGACACCATCGCAGCCGACGGAACCAGTATCGATGACGTCTTGCGTTTGGCGGGCGCTCTCGAACATCGCTCCGAGCACCCGATTGCTGCGGCAATTGCCAAGGGTGCCAAGGAAACAGTGGGCGAACTTCCCGCGGTCTCCGACTTCGTGAACGTCGCCGGACGAGGCGTTCAGGGAATGGTCGACGGCCACGCTGTAGTAGCCGGCCGTGAGGCATTGCTCGACGACTGGGCTATGACGTTGCCCGAGAACCTGCGCGCTGCAAAGACCGAAGCAGAAAAGGCGGGCCGCACCGCCATCGCAGTCGGCTGGGACGGAGCGGCGCGCGGCGTCCTCGTGATAGCCGACGCCGTCAAGGACACCAGCGCCGAGGCGATAGCGCAGTTGAAGGCACTCGGCCTCGAACCGATCCTACTGACAGGCGACAACAAGACCGTCGCCCGGACCGTCGCAGACCAGGTGGGCATCAGCACCGTATTTGCAGAGGTCATGCCAGCCGACAAGGTCGACGCCGTCAAGAAACTGCAGGCGGAGGGACGCGTCGTGGCCATGGTCGGCGACGGCGTCAACGACGCGGCGGCTTTGGCTCAGGCCGATCTCGGTCTGGCGATGGGTACCGGCACCGATGTCGCAATCGAAGCCAGCGACATCACACTGGTTCGCGGTGACCTTCGCTCGGCAGCGGATGCAATCAGGTTGTCTCGCAAGACACTGAAAACAATCAAGGGCAACCTGTTCTGGGCCTTTGCATACAACACGGCAGCTATCCCCCTCGCGGCGGCGGGACTGCTGAACCCGATGCTGGCCGGTGCCGCGATGGCATTCAGCAGCGTGTTCGTGGTGAGCAACAGCCTGAGGCTGCGCCGGTTCAAGTAAGGGGCCTTCGGCCCCTGTGCGCCTTTTTGGTAGCGATGGCTATCAGAAAGGCGCACAGGGTTATTCGACTCCTGCCAAACGCACAAACGCCGCTGCGTCGAGCATCTCGCCACGCGTCTGCGGCTCGATTCCGGCAGCAAGGAGCCTGCGCTCCGCTTCAGCCGGCGAACCCGCCCAACCACTGAGTGCTGCTCGCAAGGTCTTGCGACGCTGAGCAAAAGCTGCGTCGATCGCGGCAAAAACACGCTTGCGGTGCTGCTCGTCCATCGGCCACGGCGGCTCGGCGTAACGGTCGATCCGTACCAGACCGGACTCCACCTTGGGCGCCGGCCAGAACACATTGCGTCCCACGGCGCCGGCACGGCGGACCTCACCGAAGAAATTGGCCTTGACGCTCGGGACGCCGTAGATCTTGCTTCCCGGATCAGCAGCCAGGCGATCAGCGACCTCGGCTTGCACCATCACCAGCGCGGTACGCAGGCTCGGCAGCGACGCGAACAGGTGCAGCAGCACCGGCACCGCCACGTTGTACGGAAGGTTCGCGACCAGAGCCGTCGGCTCCCCCGGGATCTGCGACGGCAACACACGCATGGCGTCGGCCTCCACCACCGTCAGACGATCTGCCAGTTCAGGAGCGCGCTCGGACACCGTCTTGGGCAGACGAGCCGCCAGATTCGGATCGATCTCCACCGCGATGACACGATCTACGACGTCCATCAAGGCCATGGTCAGTGAGCCGAGACCTGGTCCGACCTCGAGAACCACGTCGTCACGGGTGACGCCGGCGGTAGTGACGATGCGTCGCACGGTGTTGGCGTCGTGAACGAAGTTCTGCCCCAACTGCTTTGTGGGGCGCACACCGAATTCCTCGGCAAGAGCGCGCACCTCGGCCGGGCCGAGCAGCGCTGCCTGCCCGCGAGGGGTGGCGATGGGTTGGTTCGATTCGGCGTCTGACACAGGTATGAACTTAACCCAGTCCGAGACGACCCGAGCACGACGGCCATGCGCCCCAGCCCTGGGTACGCTGGGTCTGCGTGGCAATGGCGATCTGCTCCTCGCGGGTCGCGAGGTCGGCGCGGGCAGCGTACTTGAGCCCGCCCTGTCGTTCCCAGGTGTTCTGGTCGAACTGCACGCCGCCGTAGAAACCGTTGCCGGTGTTGATAGCCCAGTTGCCGGTGGCCTCACACTGAGCGAGCGCATCCCACGTGCTGCCGTTCTCGACCGGCGGCACCTCGGTGCCGGGCTTGGTACCGACGCGGACGACCTTGGGTTGCGCGGGTGTGGTGATCGTCTCGGCAACAGGCGTGCGACCGGTTTCGACACCGTTGACCAGATTGACCGCAAATGTGACGTCACGAACGCCGGGCACTCCCGGGTTCTCGACGATCGTTCGGCTCTGATTCATGGTCGGATCCTCGATGCGCTGATCCGGCGGATCGAGCGGCAAGGTCTCCACTCGGCTTTCGGTGATATTGCGCGTCACCGTGATCTCGAGGCCTTCGGTGAGCGGCGCATCTGCTGCGGGAACAACGGTGTCCGCAGCTGCGAGCGGAGTTCCGTTTGCGGTCAAGAACTCACCGACAGTGGGAGCTGCGAGCCGGACATCCGTCGTCGCATGTGCTCCGTCAGTCAGCTTTGCGACAACAGGCGTGAGGACATCGAGCGCTGCGCCGTCCAACGGAAGACGCTGCGAACGTGAAGCCGAAACATGAACATCTGCAGCAACATCGAGTTGCTTCAAGGCATCTTCGACTGTGAGAGCTGTTGTCCACACGGACTTCTGCTGACCGTCGACCGTCAAGGTGATCTCGCGGGCACGACGCAGCACGACGGTGTCGCCGTCGGACACGGACGCGTCGGATGCCGGTGCAACAGCGTCCTTGTCACCGATCGAATAGCCCGCATCTTCGAGAATGCCGTCGACGTTGCTCGCCATGGTGCTCAGGCGAATCTGCTCACCGTCGACGTCGAGAGTGATGGTCTTGTGGTTGACCACAGCCAGAATTCCACCGGCCACCAGCGTGAGAAGCAACGCGGCGATCATCGAATACAACAGCGGTGATCGCGTCGAGTTGAGCTTCGCAAGCGGTGACATAGGTTCCTGACTTCTGGTCCGGGGTCAGTGCGCGGTTAGCGCAGACCCAATTTGCTTGTGCACGAAGGCCATGCGCCCCAGCCTTGGCCGGCGCGAACCTTCTCGCCGATCGCGATCTGCTGCTCACGGGTTGCGAGGTCGGCACGCGATGCGTACTCGCCACCGCCGAATGCCTGCCAGGTGCTCTGGGTGAATTGCAATCCGCCGTAGAAACCATTGCCGGTGTTGATCGCCCAGTTGCCGGTGGCCTCACACTGCGCAATCGCATCCCAGGTCGCCGCATTGGAAATTGCCGGTACCGCAGGTTCTTTGGTGCCGACCTTCACTACCGCGGCAACAGGTTCCTTGACCACGGTCGCAGAAAGCTCAGTACGCGCTGCCTCGACACCATTGACGGTCTTGACCTCGATGGTCGCCGTGCGCTCACCGGGAACTCCCGGATTTTCGACGACGGTCGAGTCCTTCTCGAGCGACGGATCGTCGATCTTGTTCTCCGGCGCGGGAATCGGCTGGTTCTCGACACGGGTGTCGGTGCGCGACCGGGTAATTTCGACGGTGAGCCCGTCAGTGACAGGAGTCTCGGCGGGCGGAACAACGGTATCGGCCTGCTCGAGCGGAGCATTGCGTGCGGCCAGAAGATCACCGACGGTAGCGGCGGCAAGCTTGATTTCCGTAGCGGGCGCACCGCCGTCCGCAACGTTGACAACCTTGGGGCTGATCACGTCGAGTTCCGTGCGTTCGAGTGGCAAACGATGCGAGCGTGACGCCGATACGGCAAAGTCGTCGGCCACGTCGAACTGCTTCAACGCTTCGTCCACGGTCAGCGCGGTGGTCCACACCGTCTGCTGCTTGCCGTCGACGGTCAAGTCCAGCTCGCGTGCGCGTCGCAGAACGACAGTGTCTCCGTCGGTCAGAGAGGCGTCGGAGCTGGGCGCAAGTGCGTCCTTCGGATCCACCTCGTATCCGGCCTTGTCCAAAGCGCCACCGACGCTGCTCGACATGGTGGACAGCGAGATCATCTCGCCGTCGACGTCGAGCGTGATCGTCTTGTGCTGAACCACCACGAGCAGCCCACCGACAACAAGCGTCAGGAACAGCGCCGCCACCATCGAATAGAGAAGTGGTGACTTCGTGGAGTTGATCTTGGCAAAAGGCGACACAGGAAATCCCAAGGCAGACGACGTTCGATCACAATACGGTAACGGCCACACACCGCTTCGGCAACCAAACGGTCACGAATTGCGACTTTTGTCACGGAATAAACACGGCGTGTCGCAGGTCGGTAACTTTTTACCTCAGTTAACGGTGTACCGATTCAGCGCGGCGCGCAGTATGTTCTCGTCTGGTCATAAGCAGTCCGGCGATCCCGGGCGTGACATACGAAAGCTGGGCGAGAGTGCGAAGAAAAGTCGACAAACCCCGTAACCCGAGGTGGCCGATCCTGGCCATCCTTCTGGCGCTCATCGCAGCGCTGTTCGCTCCAGGCATCGCGTCGGCGCAGCCGGGCCGGACGTACATCATCGCCACCGACGTCACGTTCGCCCCGTTCGAATTCGAGGACGAAAACGGCAATCTCACCGGCATCGACATGGAACTGATCCGGGCCATCGCCGAGGATCAGGGATTCAACGTCGAGATCAAGCAATTGGGATTCGACGCCGCTCTGCAAGCAGTCCAGGCCGGCCAGGCAGACGGCGTCATCGCCGGCATGTCGATCACCGACGCCCGCAAGCAGGTCTTCGACTTCTCCGACCCGTACTTCGAGTCGGGCGTGCAGATGGCAGTGCTCGAATCGAACAACGACGTCAAGTCCTACGAGGACCTGAAGGGCAAACGCGTCGCCGTCAAGAACGGCACCGAAGGCGCCACGTTCGCCGAATCCATCAAGGATCAATACGGATTCACGACTGTCTACTTCGCCGACTCCGCCAGCATGTACGACGAGGTCCGCACGGGTAACTCCGTCGCGGTGTTCGACGACTACCCAGTGCTGGCCTACGGCATCACCCAGGGCAACGGACTCAAAACCGTGACCGAGAAGGAAGCCGGCGCAAGCTACGGCTTTGCCGTCAACAAGGGCCAGAACGCCGAACTGCTCGAGATGTTCAACGCCGGACTTGCGAACCTGCAGGACAGCGGCGAGTACGACGAGATCCTCTCGCAGTTCCTCGGCCAGGACGCCACCTCGTCCGACAACTCCATCATCGGGCTGATCAAGAGCACCTACCCACAACTGCTCAAAGGTCTGTGGCTGACCATCGTTCTGTCGGTCGTCTCGATCGCGATCGCTCTTGTCCTGGGTGCGATCTTCGGACTCTGCCGCGTATCGACAAACATCGTCGTCCGCGGAATCGGTACCGCCTACGTCGATATCTTCCGTGGCACGCCGCTTCTGGTGCAAGCGTTCTTCATCTACTTCGGCATCCCGGCCGCTCTGCACTTCCAGATGTCGGCATTCACCGCCGGTGTCATCACGCTCTCGCTCAACGCCGGCGCCTACATGGCCGAGATCGTGCGCGGCGGAATCCTGGCCGTCGACAAGGGCCAGATGGAGGCATCACGCAGCCTCGGCATCAGCTACATGAAGACAATGCGGAAAGTCATCATGCCGCAGGCAATTCGCACGATGATCCCGTCGTACATCAACCAGTTCGTCATCACCCTCAAGGACACGTCGATCCTGTCGGTCATCGGACTGGCCGAGCTCACTCAGACCGGGCGCATCATCATCGCGCGCAACTTCCAGTCCTTCAACATGTGGCTGATCATCGGCGCCATGTACTTCATCATCATCATGGCGCTCACCAAGTTCTCGAACCGCCTCGAAAAGAGGATCAACAAGTGACCGAAACAGCCGTCAACATGAGCAAGCCAGACACCGAAATCAAGATCGAAGTCAAGGGACTGAAAAAGTCGTTCGGCGACAACGAGGTCCTCAAAGGCCTCGACGTCGACATCAAGAACGGCGAAGTGGTGTGCGTCATCGGGCCGTCCGGATCGGGCAAGTCCACCTTCCTACGCTGCCTCAACCGCCTCGAGGACATCACCGCAGGCACCGTGCGCGTCGACCAGTTCGACCTGACGGACAAGAACGTCGATATCGACAAAGTGCGCCAACACATCGGCATGGTGTTCCAGCACTTCAATCTCTTCCCCCACATGACCGTCATCGAAAACGTGATGCTCGCTCCGATCCAGACGGGCCGTTCCACCAAGGAACAGGCACGTGAGATCGCGGCGAAACTGCTAGGTCAGGTTGGTCTCGCCGAGAAGGCCGACGCCAAGCCCGCGAGTCTGTCCGGCGGTCAGAAGCAGCGTGTTGCCATCGCCCGCGCACTCGCCATGAGCCCGGACATCATGCTCTTCGACGAGGCCACCAGCGCCCTCGACCCCGAAATGGTGGGCGAGGTTCTGCAGGTGTTGCGCGACCTCGCGAAGCAGGGCATGACCATGGTCGTCGTGACCCACGAAATGGGATTCGCGCGCGAGGTATCCGATCGCGTCATCTTCATGGCCGACGGCTACATCGTCGAGGAAGGGAAGCCGGAAAACCTGTTCGGCAATCCGCAGCAGAAGCGCACCCAGGATTTCCTGGGGAAGGTTCTCTAAGGGGCTCCGCCCCTGTGCGCCTTTCTGGTAGCGCCGACTACCGGAAAGGCGCACAGGGGGTGGCCAACTCGACGACCACACCGGTCTCGATCCGGTTCTGTGGACCGACGTCGAAATCACCGAACCTCCGGAACCACCGAGGACTCGCAGCGACCCGTCGATAGGTCTCACTGCCTGCGACGGGCAACCACACGCGTGGACTTCCGACTTCCTCGTACGTCGTCGTGACCACAAGGATCCCGAGGACTACACCTGCGGTCCTAACTCCTGACGCCGGCATCCCGCCGTGAACCCAACCGTCGAACCTGCCGGTGTCGGCGCGCGGAGTCAGCGTCCACGAACACTCGTCTCCGACAACCGGATATGGCCCGCAACATTCGATTTCACCCATGTCGATGTGAACGGTGAGGATCTCGACCGAGGATTCCACCGGCGTCGGCTCGGTGTAGCTGTGCGCCCTCACGCCCTCGCAGGAACAGCCAACTCAACGACGACGGCCGTCTCCATCCATCCGCGACTACCACTAACCAGCGACGGCATTCCCCGAAAGTGGCTCGGGACTTTCTCGACGCGAACGTGATCGATGCTCCCCGGCATCACCCCGTCGAACCACAGCGAGTCATGCATCGGGCGCAAAGCCCACGAAGATTCTTCGCCGACGACCGGCAGCGGCACACAGCACTCGAATTCCCACGTTTCGATGCGGACTGTGACGACGTCGTAGGGATAGATGTCGCCGGGATAGATGTCGCCGGGATAGATGTAGTCATTCATCTGAATACTCCGCGCAGTAGACGGGCCGGGACACGACGGTCCCGGGCGCGGAGTTACCTGTCAGCTCAGAATAGCGCTCAGAGCTTGTAGACCCGCTCCGCTGTCGCAGTCGACGCCGCTGCCAGGGCCTCCGGATCCTCGCCGCGGATATCGGCCAATGCGCGCACGGTGTACGGGAGGCAGTACGACTCGTTGGGGGCGCCACGGAACGGATGGGGCGTCAGGAACGGCGCATCCGTTTCGACGATCAGCTGATCCGACGGCACCAATAGCGCAGCCTCACGGAGAGCCTTCGCATTCTTGAAACTCACGGTTCCCGAAAAACTGAGCACGTACCCGGCGTCGATGCATGCCCGCGCCATCTCCGAATCCGAGGAGAAGCAGTGGAACACCACTGTCTCCGGCGCGCCTTCCTCGTTCAGCACGCGCAGCAAGTCCTGGTCGGCTTCGCGGTTGTGAATCATCAGCGTCTTGCCCAACCGCTTCGCCAGATCGATGTGCCACCGGAAACCGTCGACCTGCTCCTCGATGGTGGCGCACCCATCGAGCTTGCCGGGCCAGTAAAGGTCGAGGCCCGTCTCCCCCACGGCGACGACCCGCGGATCCGACGCCAACCGCTCGATCTCGGCGCGAGTATCGGCGTCGAGAACGTTCGCCCTGGTCGGGTGGATTGCGACGGCGGCGTACACGCGGGAATCCCAGTTCGCAGCGTCGACGGCAAAGCGGGCGGCGTCGAGGTCGTCGGCCACCGTCACGACCCGCCCGACGCCGACGGCCTCGGCTCGGTCGACTATTTCGGCCACGCTCGCAGCGTCATGCGCGCCACACGCGTCGAGGTGCGTATGGGCGTCGATCAGAGGCGACAAGGGCTCAGGGGCATCGGGGGCGGGACGGTCTTTGCTCACGCCCGATAGAGTAAGCCCACCATGACTGTGCCTGCCTCACCCTCCCAGACCCCGCGCCCGGACTCCGCTGCCCCGGAAGGCGCGGAACGATCGCCGTTCTACATCACGACAGCGATCGCGTATCCCAATGGCGCTCCGCACATCGGCCACGCGTACGAGTACATCTCCTCGGACGCGCTCGCCCGCTTCAAGCGTTTGGACGGTCATGAAGTGTTCTTCATGACCGGTACCGACGAGCATGGTCTGAAGATGCAGCAGACAGCGATCAAAGAGGGTATCGACGTTCGGGAACTCGCGGCTCGGAACTCCGACGTGTTCCAGAACCTCGACAAGGTCCTGAACATCTCGTACGACCGGTTCATCCGCACCACGGACGCTGATCACCAGGTCGCCAGCAAGGCGATCTGGGAGAAGATGGCCGCATCCGGCGACATCTACCTCGACACGTACTCGGGTTGGTACTCGGTTCGGGACGAGGCCTTCTACACCGAAGCCGAGACCACGCTTCTGGAGGACGGCACCCGCCAGTCCACCGAGACCGGCACCCCGGTGGAGTGGACCGAGGAGTCCAACTACACGTTCCGTCTCTCGGCGTACGAGGAGCGGTTACTCGCGCTGTACGAAGAGCACCCCGAGTTCATCGCCCCCACGACACGCCGAAACGAGATCGTCAGCTTCGTCAAGAGCGGCCTCAAGGACATCTCGATCTCGCGCACCACGTTCGACTGGGGCGTCAAGGTTCCGGGCGATCCGGACCACGTCATGTACGTCTGGGTAGACGCCCTCACCAACTACCTGACGGGCGTCGGATACCCGAACGCCGACTCGGAGGAGTTCAAGAAGTTCTGGCCCGCAAGCCTGCACATCATCGGCAAGGACATCACGCGGTTCCACACCGTCTACTGGCCGGCGTTCCTCATGTCCGCGGGCATCGAGCTGCCGGAGCGGGTCTTCGTTCACGGCTTCTTGTACAACAAGGGCGAGAAGATGTCGAAGTCGGTCGGCAACGTCGTCGACCCCATCGCCATGGTCGATCAGTACGGCCTCGACGCAGTCCGCTTCTTCTTGCTCCGTGAGATCTCGTACGGCCAGGACGGCAGCTACAGCCACGAAGCGATCGTGACTCGCATGAATGCTGATCTCTCGAACGAACTCGGCAATCTCGCGCAGCGCTCGCTGACGATGGTCGCGAAGAACTGCGACGCCCAGGTACCCACCCCCGGTGAGTTCACCGAGGACGACCTGGCGATGCTGGCGTCGGCGGACGCCTTGCTCGCCAAGTGCCGCAGCGAGTTCGACGTGCAGGCTCTGCACCTCGCGCTGGAAGCCATCTGGGGCGTGCTCGGCGAGACCAACCGGTACTTCTCCAAGCAAGAACCGTGGGTCCTGCGCAAGACCGATCCGGCACGTATGGCAACGGTCCTCTACGTGACGATCGAAGTGGTCCGTATCGTCGGCATTCTCGTTCAGCCGGTCATGCCCGACGCGGCGTCGCGGATCCTCGATCTGCTTGGCCAGAGCGAAGAGAGCCGTCAATTCACCGACATCGCGGTACGCATCGACGCGAACCGTAAACTGCCTGCTCCGGCACCTGTTTTCCCTCGTTTCGTCGACGAGTGACGTAGCCGTGTGACGCCTTTCGTGGGGTCCGCCGCATCTGGCCTGAGCCAGTTGTGTCGGACCCCACGTGCACACTGCGTCCATGACACCCGATAGAACATACTTTCGAGCCGCTGCCTCCTCGCAGACGCTGCCATGGAACGGAACCCGCGTGTCCTCTCACGAAGTCAGTCCTCAATCTGTCGCAGCTGCCGAGGCCTTGATCACCGAACTTGCCGGCGTCTACGAACGAGGGTGGCAACCTGCCGATCTTGTTCACCTTGCCCGTCGCAGCAAAGATCCCTCGAACGCCGATCTTGTTGCCACCGCCGTCCTACTCGACGCCGCCCGAACCAGGGCCGCCGACCGCGCACCCCTCGAATGGGTCGGGCAACTTGCGTCCATTCGTGAGCAGTTCCCCAATGCCGATCGCATCGCGTCACGAATCACTCTGGACGAGGACGTTTTTCGATCCCTCGCGGCCGGACTCCTGTTCGAAGATCCCTATTTCCTCGTCTCCCAAATTGCCGAGGTGTCGTTGCACTGGACGCGACTCGCGCCGTGGAATCTGTTGCTCGCGCCGCCGTCTACCTGGCCGCCGCAGCGCACCGACACCAGTTACGCGGGCACTGGCGCTGAAGTTGACGCCAAGGTACTCAAGCGAATTCGTGGATTACTCGCCAAAGCCGAGGCCACCAACTTCGCCGAAGAGGCCGAATCCTTCACCGAGAAGGCGCAGGAGTTGATGACGCGGTACGCCATCGATGCGGCACTTCTGCACAATCGCACCGGCATCACCGATACCGCCGTCAACGGGCGTCGCATCCACCTCGACAACCCGTACGTGAAGGAGAAAGTCCATCTCCTCACTGCAATCGGTGATTCCAACCGCGTGCGCGCCGTGTGGTTCAGCGAGGTGTCCATCGCCACGGTCATCGGCACGCCCGTCGATCTCCAGCAGGTCGACATGCTCTTCACGTCGCTACTCGTGCAGGCAACCCGCGCAATGCAATTCGCCGACACCAGCAATCGCGGCGGCTCCAGAACCACGTCGTTCCGCAAGGGCTTCCTCACCGGGTTTGCCAATCGAATCGGTCAACGTCTCCGCGACGCCGGCACCAAAGCCACCGCAGAAGCCGCCGACGCCGCGTCGATGGATGTGGCCGATCTCCTGCCGATTCTCGCTACCACGTCGGCTGCCGTCGACACCGAATTCGATCGGTTGTTCCCGCGAACCCGCAAAGCTCGCGGACGGTCCGTCGACGCCGAAGGGTGGCACGCCGGCCAAGCGGCTGCCGACGACGCCAACCTCCGGCCGGGAGCACCGGCAGTGCGCCGTTAGCCCAGCGCTAGTCCTTACGAGCAGCCAGCACCGTTTCGTACAGTTCGCGCTTCGACACACCGGGGGTGGCGACGAGGGCGCACGCGTCTTTCAGACGTGCTCCGCCCTCGACCAGGCGTTCCACTTCCTCGACCAGATCGGCCGGATCGGAGGCCACCAGAACAGCACCTTCGAGCACTACTGTGATTTCGCCGCGCACACCTTCGGCAGCCCACGCGGCGAGTTCGCCGAGAGTTCCGCGCTTCACCTCTTCGTAGGTCTTGGTCAACTCGCGGCAAACGGCAGCGCGCCGGTCCGGGCCGAGCACCTCGACGGCGTCGGCCAGGCAATCGGCCAGGCGATGCGGCGCCTCGAAGAACACACACGCGCGCTGCTCGGTGAGCAGTCCCGCGAACCAGGTCTTGCGTTGTCCACCCTTGCGCGGCGGGAAACCGTCGAAGCAGAAGCGCTCGACGGGCAGCCCTGACAGCGCGAGGGCAGTAGTCACTGCGGACGGGCCAGGCAGGCAGGTGACCTTCAAGTTCTCAGCCACACATGCAGCAACAAGGCGGTATCCGGGATCACTGACCGACGGCATACCGGCGTCGGTCACCAGGAGGACGGTTTTGCCGTCGGCAACGTCGGCGACCAGCGCGGGAAGTCGCGCAATCTCCACCTGATCGTAGAAACTGACCACCTTTCCGGTGATCGTGACATCAAGTGCCGAGGCCAGCGACTTGGTGCGTCGGGTGTCCTCGGCCGCCACGACGTCGGCGGTTGCGAGAGCGTCGCGCAGACGCGGAGACGCGTCACCGACGTCTCCCATGGGTGTTGCGGCGAGTACCAAGCGACCAGTCATACCTGACAGCCTACGATTGCCGAGTGACTGTGCAGACGGACGAGCGGCCAACGCCCGCCAGTGGCGATCGGGTAGTGCGTAGTCCAGCGCCGCTCGTACCCGCCCCGGACTTCGGCCCCACGGACCGGTTGCGTGGCTGGATCGTCACCGCCGTGATCACCACGATCGCCGCAATCACCCGGTTCACGATGCTCGCCTATCCCACGGACGCCGGCACTCCCGTATTCGACGAGAAGCACTATGCGCCGCAAGGCTGGCAGGTGCTCACAGGCGGCGGGATCGAAGACAACCCCGGTTACGGATTGGTGGTGCACCCGCCGATCGGCAAGCAGATGATCGCAATCGGTGAAGCGATCTTCGGTTACAACGGCTGGGGTTGGCGGTTCTCGTCGGCACTGGTCGGAACCTTGATGGTGCTGCTGATCATTCGGATCGTTCGACGGATGACACGTTCGACGCTCATCGGCGCGATTGCCGGCATTCTGCTGATCGTCGACGGAGTCACGTTCGTCTCGTCCCGCCTGGGCATGCTCGACATTTTTCTCGCATTCTTTGTTCTCGCCGCGCTTGGCTGCCTGATCGTCGACCGTGACCAGGTTCGGCAACGGATGGCCACCGCTTACGCCGAGGGTCGGATCGGCGATTCCGAATGGGGTCCACGGCTCGGATTCCGGTGGTGGCGATTCGGCGCCGGCATCCTGCTCGGATTGGCCTGCGGCACCAAATGGTCCGGGATGTACTTCATCTTGTTCTTCGGACTCCTCAGCGTCGCGTTCGACCTGTCCGCACGCCGCGCCTACCGTGTGCAGCGGCCATGGTTCGGCACCGCGATCCGCGACATCGGCCCCGCTCTGTACGCGTTGGTCGTCATCCCGATCGGCGTCTACCTGGCCAGCTACTGGGCCTGGTTTGCGAGCGAGACGGGCGTCGATCGCCATGCCGTCGGCAACGAGATCGGCGAGGGCGGAACGTGGAGTTTCATACCGTCGGCGCTGCGTTCCCTCTGGTACTACAGCGGCAACGTGCTCACCTTCCACTCGAGCCTGACGAACTCCGCGGGCAACCACCACCCGTGGGAATCGAAACCCTGGACGTGGCCCATGGGTCTTCGTCCGATGCTCTACTACTACGCCGACGGCGAGCAGGTGACGGGCTGTGGGGCGGCCACCTGCGTCAAGGCGATCATGCTGATCGGCACGCCGGCGATGTGGTGGCTGGCGCTGCCCATGTTGGCGTGGGCGATCTGGAAGACGTTCGTTCGGCGTGACTGGCGCTATGCCGTTGTTCTCACCGGATACGCCGCCGCCTACCTCCCCTGGTTCGCCACGATGGACCGTCAGATGTACTTCTTCTACGGCGTTGCGCTCGCACCGTTCATGGTCATGGGATTTGCGCTGACACTCGGTGACGTACTTGGCAAGGCAACGGATTCCGTCGAGCGACGCACCACGGGATTGCTCGCGGTCAGCCTGTACATCGGGCTGGTTGTCGCGAACTTCGTCTACCTGTGGCCCATCTTGACCGCGATGCCGATCACTCCGGAATCGTGGCAGAACCATCTGTGGTTGCCGAGCTGGAAATAGCTCAGGTATCGCGCCGAGCGCGAGTGCCTCGTCGGACCCGTCGGGTTTGGAGAAGCGCTCGTTTCTGTTCTCGGGCAGCGACGATGATCGGGTCGTGTGACAGATCTCGGTAGAGCGAGAAGCACAGGCCGATCATCACGACGACAAATGGCGCGGCCGCGATGATCGTCATCGTCTGCAAGCCCTCGAGCGCTTCGGAACCGCCGGTCCACAGCAATAGCGCCGCGGCGCCACCGGTCAACACACCCCAGAACACCACGACCCACCGACTCGGCTCGAGAGTTCCCCGCTGCGAGAGAGTGCCCATCACCATCGACGCGGCGTCTGCGCCCGAGACGAAGAACACCGCTACGAGCAGCATGACCAGGACGGTCGTGACGCCCGCGAGCGGGAGATTGTCGAGCATCCCGAACAACTGAGCTTCCTCGGAACCCCGGCTCGCGAGATCGATTCCGTCTCGCTCCTCACCGATCCCGGCACCGCCGAAGATCGAGAACCACAACAGACTCACCGTCGTCGGCACGACAATGACACCCACGATGAACTGACGGATAGTGCGCCCACGACTGATGCGCGCCAAGAACATTCCCACGAACGGTGTCCAGGACACCCACCAGGCCCAGTAGAAGATGGTCCAGGACGACAGCCACTCTCCTGTCTCGGGATTCGACGACGCTCCGGTCCTAGCCGACATCTGGGCGAGGTCCGACGCGTAGGCGCCGATGGTGGTGGGCAGAAGGTTGAGGATCAGTACTGTCGGGCCGAGTACGAACACGAAGAGCGCCAAGATCAACGCGAGCACCATGTTGATGTTCGACAACCACTGAATTCCCTTGGAAACGCCCGAGACTGCCGATGCGACAAAGGCCAGGGTCAACACCGCGACAATGGAAACGAGGAGGAAGACACTCACTTCTTGCATCCACCCGACCACCTGGAAACCCGAGCCGATTTGCAGGGCGCCGAGTCCCAGTGATGCGGCCGTGCCGAAGAGAGTCGCGAAGATGGCAAGAATATCGATGATCTTGCCGATCGGACCTTCAGCCCGACGCCCGAGCAGTGGGATGAAAGCCGAGCTGAAAAGCTGCTTGCGTCCACGCCGATACGATCCGTACGCAATGGCAAGGCCCACAACGGCATACATCGCCCAGGGATGAAGCCCCCAGTGGAACATGGTGGTTGCCATAGCGGTTCCGATACCGCCGTCGGTGCCAGGTGGTGGATTGACGTAGTGCGCCAATGGTTCGGCGACACCGAAGAACATCAGGCCGATTCCCATTCCGGCGCTGAACATCATCGCAATCCAACTGACGGTCCGGAACTCCGGTTTCTCACCATCCTTGCCGAGTGGAATGTCTCCGAACCGACTGACGGCGAGGTAGATGGAGAACAGCACAAAAGCCGACGCCGCGAGAACGAAGAGCCAGCCGATGTTGACGACGAGCCAGTCGAGAATGCTCCCCGTCACCGAGTTCAGATTGTCGGGGGCAACGAGGCCCCACACGAGAATTGCCAAAACCGCCACTGCCGTTACGGAAAAAACCACGTAATCGGTTCGCACACCTACTCGTGTGAACCCATTCGTCGGTCGGTCCTCGTTGGCACCGGAATTCTGCTCGGAAGGATCAGATTTCGTCACCATAGGACAATACGTTGGTCACTCGCGCGAACAAAAGCAATAGCGAAGGCGGGCCCGACACCTGCCGGACCCGCCCCGAAATACTCCTTACGCTGCGGTTTTCAACCAACCGTTGCCTTTGCCAATCAATCCGTCCACGCTGATGCGACCGGCTCCGATCGTGGCGATCAGCAGCGAGCCGACACCGAGCGCAAGTACCAGTTCGTAGCCACCCGCGTCGACAAAAATGCCGTTGCCCGAGTGGACGATGAAGAAGGCGCCCACCATGTCGAGGAACAGCAGCACACCGACAAGCGGAGTCAGCACGCCGGCAATGAGCAGGATTCCGCCGCCGAGTTCGATCGTGGCTGCAAGAATCGCCGACACCTTGGGCAGGGGCGCGCCCATCATTTCGAATGACGCCTGCGTTCCGGCGATCTTGTACGTGAAGAACTTCTGCCAACCGTGGGCGATGAAGATGATGCCAAGGCCGATGCGAGCGATGAGGAGTCCGAGGTCACGGACGATCGACGAATTCATGGTGCAAGCCTGACAGCTTTAAGTTGAAGCGTCAACTTAAGGCTGCATCACGCGCCTCTCAATGCGGCCTCGACCATAGTCAGTGTCTCGTCATCCGAATATCCGAGCGCACGCACATCTTTCACGAAAGCCGTCGCCGCCTGCTCCGCCTGCGCTCGTACCGGATCACTTCCCGACGCAATGAAGGTGCCCTGCTTCCCGCGGGTCTCGATCACCCCCTGCTCGCCGAGCACCCGATACGCTTTTGCGACGGTATTCGCCGCCAAACCCAGGTCCGTTGCCAGCGCCCGAACCGTGGGAATCTTGGCCCCCGCTATCAGCCCCCCGGTCTGTACCTGTTCGATAATCTGTTGGCGTAGTTGGTCGTACGGCGCCACGGAAGAACCCTGGTCGATCACGATACCGGTCATCACAAGGCATCAACCGCGTCGCGAACAAGATCGGAGCCGGACGTCAGAACCAACGTCTTGCCGACACTCGCGGGCGCATCGATCAACGCCTCGATCACCGCCGCTACATCAGCCCTACTGACCGATCCACGCGCAACCGGAGGCTCGGCCAGAGTTACCTCACCGATCGGATCGTCATCGGTGAGAAGCCCCGGACGAATGATCGTCCACTCCAAGCCCGTGCGAGAACGCAGATCGTCCTCGGCGGCCGTCTTGGCTTCGAGGTACGCGGCAAAAACCTCGTCGGTCCCCTCCGCAACCGGTTCGCCGGCGCCCATCGCACTGATCTGGATGAAACGACGAACACCCGCTTTTTCCGCCGCGTCGGCAAGCCGTACCGCTGCCGCCCGATCGACTGTGTCCTTACGCGCAATTCCACTCCCCGGACCGGCTCCCGCCGCAAAAACTGCAACATCGCACCCGGCCAGCACCTTCGCGAGTTCGTCGACGGTAGCCGTTTCCAGGTCGATCACTACAGGAAATGCCCCCAACGTTCGGACCGCACCCTCGTGATCCGGATTGCGGATCAGCGCAACCGGCCGATCACCATGTCCGGCCAGCAAGAATATGAGGTGCTGCGCGATCTTGCCGTGACCTCCGGCAATCGCCACTCGCCGTTCGTCGACACTTCGATGTTCCGTCATCATCCACTCCTCGTACGTCGGTACTTCAGTCCAGCGCACCGGAAGGGGCCGTTTGTTCCCACTTCCCGACCGGGCAGCTGATCACGCCAGGCACAATGACGACCATGGCCTCTGCAACGATCTTCCACAATCAACGGTGCAACACCTCACGAACTGTTCTCGCCCGGCTACGTGAACACGACATCGAACCGACCGTCGTCATGTACCTCGATACACCGCCTACCCGTTCGGAACTGGAAAAACTCCTCTCCGACGCCGGCCTCACTCCCAGCCAGGCAGTTCGTAAGCGTGAATCGCAGTACAAGGAACTCGGGCTCGCCGACGCATCCGAGTCCAAGATCCTCGACGCCATGATCGAACACCCGATTCTCATCGAACGCCCCTTTGTCGTCACTGACAAGGGCACTGTCCTCGCCCGCCCGGCAGACAAGGTCGAAGAAATCCTCTAGGCATCACAACGGATCGCGGGCGATCGGACAGGACATGCACCGGGGGCCACCCCGGCCGGATCCCAGTTCCGACCCCGCGATCCGAAGCACCTCGATACCCGACGCCTCCAGCCGCGCATTGGTCTCGACATTGCGCTCGTATGCGACCACCACACCGGGTTCAATTGCCAGAGTGTTGTTTCCGTCGTCCCACTGCTCACGTTCGGCAGTCACCGTGTCCAATCCGGTGTCGATGACCCGCAGCTTCCCGATCCCCATCGCGTCGGCGGCAGCCTCGAGGAACGGGTCAGCACCTCGTATGCTGACGCCGTCATCCTCACGCCGAATAGTGAAGGCCGACAATGTGTTCTGAATCGCCGGATACATGACTACGGCGTCGGCCTCCACCATCGTGCACACCGTATCGAGATGCATCGACGCGCGGCGCTGCTCGATCGGCACCACCAACACCGTATGCGCCAAATCGTCGTCGAACACACTGCGCGCCAATGCTTCCGCCCCCGCCGGCGACGTCCGCTCACCCACACCGACGGCAATCACGCCCGGAGCGAGTAGCAGCACATCACCACCTTCGACCGGAGCGGTATGCGATTCGTACGCCCGCCGCACCCCCCGAAACCGAGGATGATGCGCATACACCAGATCGGTGATCGACGACTCCCGCGCCCGCGCAGACAACGCCAAGGACGTAATCACCACCCGCGGCCCGATCCAGAACGACGAATCACGCGTGAACAGCAGATTGGGCAGCGGATCGATCACAAAATCCCCGCCGTGGTGCATCCGCCGCACCAGCGACGTCGACGACGCGTCGATCGGGAGTTCGTCGAAAGTCATACCGGCGGTGAGGATGGACGACAACTCCGCCGGCGGCACACTGCGTAGGTACGACGACAGATGCTGCCCCAGCGAGTGCCCGATCTTCCGTGTGTCCACCGCAGCCGAGATTCCTTGAATCCGGGCCGCACCACTGACCGTCAAGGCTTCGGCGAGCAGGTCCGCAAGCAACAGAACCTCGACACCGTGCTCACGCAGCACCGACGCGAACTGATCGTGCTCGTCCTGCGCCCGATCAACCCACGGCAAACCGTCGAAAAGCAGTTGATCGTTGTTTCGCGGGGTGAGCCGCTTCAATTCGTCGCCGGGACGATGCAAGATGACCGAACGCAACCTACCTACCTCGGAGTCGACACCGAGCGAGACGGATCCAGAACCGTTCATGGATAAACAGTATTCCCGTCGGTGCGTAATCTGATGGCCGACACCAGTGAGAGGAACCACCATGACGGCACCACAGCGACCCGAGAACGAACACCGAGGGGTCGAGTTGTTGCGTGGACGCTGGGCCGGCACCGGTAGCGGACACTTTCCGACGATCGACGATTTCGAGTACTCCGAGGAAATCGTCTTCGCTCCGACCCCCAAACCGTTCCTGACGTACAGCTCACGCACACGTGGCTTGCCCGACGGCCGCCCACTTCACATGGAATCTGGATACCTGCGCCCGGTCCCCGGCAACAAGCTCGAGTTGCTGATCACCCAGCCGACCGGTTTTGTGGAGATCCACCGCGGCAGCATCGACGCCGAGGGCACTCTTGCCTTCACACTGTTGACACTTGCGGCGTCACCGGATTCCAAGCCCGTCACCGATGTGCGACGCGTAGTGCGGGTTCACGAAGACACACTGACGTACGACATCTGGATGGCACACGATCAGACACCGCTCACTCATCATCTGCATGCCGAGCTCCAGCGCGTCGACGATTAACGCTCTTTCACGGATTGAGTAGGAACGCTTCGACGGCGTCGTGATCGCGGCGCAACAGATCCTGAGCCATATTCTTCAACAGCCTTTCGATCTGGCCGCCTAGAACCGGAATCTTCACCTCTGCCCAGCCGTCGACGTTCAGCACGGAGCGAGCGTCGCCTGCTTCGGCCAATTCCAGGTCGACCTCGATACGAATAGGCAATCCGTGCGCTCTCCCGGTCACCGATCCGACCGCCCGGCCGTCGGATAGCGGACCCCACCGATCGGCTCGCTCGACACCGAGGCGGTCCGGAACCAGCTTTGCAACCAACCCCGGCAGTGCCGACGATTCGAGCTCGTCGGTTAGCGACACCGCTATCGCTCCGCCTCCGTCTTCGATAACTGCCTTGGAATACAGGTCGCCAAGTCTGATCATCCAATACCGAGTATCTGTCAATGCCGCATGAACCTTCTCGGGCGGAAAGTTGAATTCGATACCAAATCGAAAACTCTTTGACATTTGGTGACCTTGGTCCCTATGCGAGTTGGCACTGGTTCTGAAAGGCAGCTAATTACGAGCGCGGTAACAGCTTGGCGAACTGGTCATTCGCTTTCTGCATAACAAATTCATAGGGCGGAGAGAACTTACGAGCCCACCAATAACCGAACCTGATGTCATTGGATGTATAGACCAGATATCGATTCTTCTCGATACCGGAGACAATGCACTCCGCCACTTTCTCCGGCGAAACCGCACGCTTCTCGAAGCGATGCACCAATGACTTGACTCGCGGGTCGTCCCGATCGATGCCCGCGATGTCGACGGTGCCCACCAATGGAGTCTTCACCCCACCCGGAACAACGAGGCTCACACCGATGCCGTGACGCTTCAGATCGAACCGAAGTACCTCCGAAACGCCTCGTAGCCCGAACTTGCTGGCGCTGTATGCCGCATGCCAGGGCAGAGCCAGCAGGCCGGCGGCCGACGAGACATTGACCAGATGACCGCCCTTTCCGGCGCGGATCATCGGCGGAATGAACGTCTCCATGACATGAATGGGACCCATGAGATTGACGTCCACCATTGATCGCCAGTGACGATGCTCGAGGTTCTCGATTGTTCCCCAGGCCGATATGCCTGCAATGTTCATCACGACATCCATCGATCCGAACTGCTCGGCCACTTCTGCGCCGAATTTGGAAACGGCGTCGTAATCGGAAACATCGAATGCCTCCGCCACACTGACGGTACCGCCGGCCGAGGACACCATTTCGACGGTCTCATCAAGACCGGAACCGTTGATATCCGTGAGAAACAACTCTGCCCCGCCAGCGCCCGCCGCAATCGCTGTAGCTCGACCGATACCGCTACCCGCACCCGTGATCAGGCACTTCTTTCCATCGAGCGACCTTATCGACATGGCTTTACACTCCCCCGCGGTAGCACTGTGGACATGCAGGGAAGTGTACGCACGCAGCATCTACCGGCAGGGGTTATGTCCGCTTCATTCCAAGCCGAAGTTCTCGGCCCAGCTGCGCTACAGGCGTTGCGCCATCTGATCCTGGTAGTCACGCATGGTGCGCTCGATTTCGTCTGCCGCGTCGCGGTCTCCACGCTTGCGCGCATCGAGGGCACGATCCTGGAGCGCGCGAATCGCCCGGCGTAACTCTTCGTCACTCATGATGTGTTTCATGTCACAATCTTGCGCCAACTATCAGGCCATGGCTAGTGGCGAACGTCGTTACGACGAGCCACAGACACCCCGTATCCGACAAACTTCGTGCCACATTTGAGCAAATCGGGGCAAAGGTCCCGACAATACGCACTCCAGAGGTGAACTGGAGTCGACCGAGGCCTGAACTGCGATTATTCACACAGTAAGAACCACCAAAACCGGGTTAACGTATAGCTACTGCAGGCAAAACGGGTAAACGGTTCGTTATGGTGACAATATGCAGCACTGCGGTAGGTCTCTACTGCCCACATAATTGGTCCTATTGCGATATCGAGCGGCCCGAAATTACCCGCGAACTCGACGGAAGCATCCCCCGAGTTCCCATAAATACCGAACTCAACCCTGCACCCAAAGCCCACCGAATGGACTACAGCGAGCTACCAATCGGTTATCCGCGTGATATCGTGGGATTCGCTGAACGAACAATCGCTGATAGAGAGGATTACGGGGCGGTTCACAATGGCTGACTTTGCAGAACGACTGAACAAACTGTTCGACAGTGTCCATCCTCCCGGGCGCAAGCCCCACACCAACGCCGAGGTCGCCTCCGCGTTGATCGAGGACGGCCACCAGATCTCCAAGCCGTACATCTCACAGCTCCGCTCGGGACAACGCACCAACCCGTCGGACGAGACTGTCGCTGCTTTTGCGCGCTTCTTCAAGGTGAAGCCCGACTACTTCTTCAACGACATCTACGCCGCGAAGATCGATCACGACCTCGAACTGCTCGCACAGCTCCAGGGTTACGGTCTGCGTCGATTGTCGAGCCGAGCGTTCGATCTGTCGGAAGAGTCGCAGAACCTTCTCACGACTATGGCCGAAAAGCTCCGTGCAAGCGAAGGACTACCCGAAGTCCCACCAGACGCGTCACGTTGACGCGAGGCTAGGGCTGTCCCTAGACGACACTGAGCAGGTCGATCGACACCTATCGGCCTGCTTTTGTCGTATTCGGCTGGGCTTCGAACTTTTCGTAGTCCCTAGCCAGAACCAAGACCCATCTCCTGGCGGACATACCGTCAGGAGGCGCAATCCAACGGGTATCGAGAACATCTGATTCCAGTGGATTCACAATCCACTCCGTCAATATCTCGGAATGCGTGGCGAGCGACCTCGGCGGCTCCCTTCCACCGACGTCGAACAACCCGGCACCTGCCTGGATGTACATGGCGTCCATGATCTGCGCGATCATGTCCGACGCCTTGAGCACTGTTGTAGTTGCCGCACTGTCGACATCCACAACCTCCGGGAATCGCTTCACCAGCAGACCGTGTATGCCCCCTAAACGCTTCAGGTCCAAGCGCGCTCGAACCCATGTCTCGGTCAACATCCACGTGATGCCCAGCGCGATCAGCAACCCCGCCACCGATACGAATTGCACGCCGGCGCCGGACCAGATCCCCGACTCGAGTGCGTTCGCCCCACGCACCGACTCGACCAGCATGACCACGACAACAATCAGCAGAATCATCGAACCCACGACGATGAGTCCGATTCCGCGGCCCAACGGCGCCCACGCAACGTGCCGCAGTCCGGTCGAGATAACCAACGCCAGCGCGACAACCACAAAGAGCAAAGCCGGCATCGGATAACCGACGCCCACGGAAATCGACACAAGCAAGCCGACCGTATACAACACGATTGCCACGACGCGCATCGCAGAACGCGTCATCACAGGCCACGCAGACACCGCGCCAACCGCGCTTGCTGCCGACAAGAACACCCACAACACGACAACAACCATCGCTGAAAAGTGCTGATCAGGCGCAATTCTGTCCACGATGTCCCACACCCCGGGGACAAGCACCGTAGCCATCAACGCAACACCGAATCCGGCGATAACCATGGCCGTACGCAGCGGCGTGGCAACTCGCGCCACCACGCGCCCAAGCCTTGCACCTGCTGCGATCCACACCACCAAGGCAATTGCCCAAGCGATCATCCGATCGCCTCGTCGTACCGCAGCACCGACAACGGGGTCCCACGACCGCTCATCGTCTTCAACCTCATCAACAGCATCGACGCAAAGGTCTCCGCTTCCCACTCTGCAAGGTCATCCATCGGCACCGGCTCGTTGCGGCGCAGCGATCGCTGGCTGAGCATGTACGCGATCAGATCATCGCTGGCTTCCAACGTCGCCTCCGCGATCTCCGCCCCTTCATGCCGAAACACGATGTGCCCCAACTCATGTGCAAGAGTTCGCTCGACATTGGGTAAGCCCGGTGCCAGAACGATAACGTCATGATCGTCGAACGCGCGCCGTTGACCGCACACACCCGTCGCCAACGGAGTCTGCAGATCGATCTCGATCGGCCGCTCACGCTCGAGCGCCACAGCCTCCACCACCGTCAACAAATTCACCGCCTCCGACGACGCAGCAGCATCACACACCGCGTCCACCGCAGCAAGAACTCGACGATGCGAACGCCTGTTTGTCGGCACTGTCCTACACACCTCTTCCTGATCGGGGTGCCAGGAACTCAGCCCGCGCCGCTGCCAATCGAGCCTTCTGCATCGAAGCGCCCCTGAACGTCAATGCGCCTGCACCCGCCGCAACCAACGTCATTCCCGCGAGGCCACCTACCACCGCAGCAGCATTCTGAATTGGTGGCAATCCTGAGGTGAAGACCACTGGGAAAGCTTGCGGGTCGTCACTTTGTGCCGAAGCCGAGGAATTCGGGCCATCCGTTTGCACCGCAGCAGCGATCGGTGCCGGTGCAGCCAAGATTTGAGGTGCTGCCGGTGTGGCGGCGCCGCCTACGCCGCCGGACGGCCCGGACACCGGCGACCCACTTTCGGCGGACGGGCCCTGAGGATTTTCCGGTCCGGCCGGAGCCGCCGCCACCGAAGTTTCGCTGGACTGTTCTGAACTTGTAGTTGCCTCAGCACTTGTCGACACCTCAGTCGAATTGCTCGGCTCCCCGGGTTCCGTCGAGTCTGTCGTCGTTACGACCGGATCGGTAGTCGTGGTCGTCACTTCTGGATCAGTAGTCGTCGTTACGACCGGATCGGTAGTCGTCGTTACGACCGGATCGGTAGTCGTCGTCACTTCCGGATCAGTGG
>NZ_VBTM01000013.1:9677-88504 GCF_013277795.1 Rhodococcus sp. MS16 | reverse complement strand
CCCGAACGATGAGTGTGCCCATACCGGGCAGCGAGAACAGTGTCTCGACGATGACGGTGCTGCCGATCATGCCGCCGAGTGCCAGACCCATCATGGTGATGAGCGAGAACGACGACGGCCGCAAGGCGTCACTGAACAGGACGCGCAGCGTGGGCATGCCCTTGGCCTTCGAAGCGAGGATGTAATCCTCACGCAAGGTGGTCACGAGGTCGCTGCGCAGAACGCGGGTGAACATCGCCATCTCGAGCAGACTGATGGTGATTGCGGGAAGTATTGCGTGCGATAGGTTTCCGGAGATGCTGTCCCCGATTCGCACCCACTGCGAGCGGGGGAACCAACCCAACCAGTTCACCGTCACCATGATGAGGAGCAAACCGGCCAGGAAGCTCGGAATCGAGAGAACACCGAACGTTGCGGCGCTGATGACGCGGTCGATGACGCCACCCTCGTGATGTGCCGACCACAGTGCGAGCGGAACGGCGACAACAAGAGCGATGACAAGACCCATCACTGCAAGCTGAACGCTGACCGGGAGAGCCGAGCCGATTGCGGAGAGAACTTCCTGCTGCGGCGGGACCAGCGAGGTACCGAGATCACCGGTAAGGGCGCTCGTCAGCCAGTCCCAATAGCGAACCAGGAGTGGATCGTTGAGTCCGAGTTGCTGGCGCATTTCCTCGTATTCGGCGGGGGTACGACCCTCACCCAATACCGCGACCGCCGGGTCACCGGGGATCAACGACGCCAGCACGAAGGTTCCGAAACTGACGATGAGGAGCACAATGACGAGCTGGCCCAACTTCTTACCGATTGCGCCGATGTTCATAGATTTCGTCTCCTTCGGGCAGCCAACTCGCAATTCACAGCAATTCCTCGTATCTCATTCGTCTCGGTTAACGTGTCCGGCCCCGCAGGGCGACCCCGCGCGGCCGGACACATTTATATGCTCACTGAGCAGCCTTAAGCTGCTACTCACTGCTCACCGATACGTGCGGTCTGAATCGGATCGTTCCAACTGAGATATGTCCATCTCAGGACACTTATCCACGCCACACCTTGTCCAACAGCATGATGTTGGTGGCAGTCGGCACCACCCCATGCACGTCCTTCTGCCAAGCCACGAAAATCATCAGGGCACTTGTCGGAACACTGGGAACGGTTTCGTTCCACAGAGTCTGGATCTGCCCGAGGACCTGCCGGAACGCATCATCGTCCCCGGCAGCCTGCAATTGCACCAGAAGTGCATCCATCTCCGGATTCGAATAGCCGGAGAAGTTCGACGAAGATTTACTGCCCAGTGTGCCCTGCAGTCCCAGGAACGGAATCGACTCGTAGAGACCGATTCCACCGAGCGCCATATCGTAATCGCGCTGGGCATAGACCTTCTTGACGATGTCGCCGGCATTGTTGGCCGGGACGATGTTCACAGTGAACCCCACTGCCTGGAGCAGCGACTGAACAGCAAGCCCGATCGCTTTGGAACGAGGGTCCTCGAGCGCAACGTAGTTCAATGTGCCGTCGTATCCGTCGGCTTTGGCTTGGTCGAGGAACGACCGTGCTGCGTCAGGGTCGTACGGTAGCCCTTGAATATCGGTGGACCACTGCGAGCGCTCGTCGAAGAGCGCTTTGGTCGGTAAGCCGACTCCGTTCTCCCCTCGCTGATCAATGAGCTTTGGGTCGAGGGCAAGCGCAATTGCCTTGCGCACCCTCACATCCGCGCCCGGCCTACCCTCGCGGTTATTGATCAACTGTGCGCTGCCGCTGTTGAGAATATTGAAATACCCGGGAAAACCCTTGTCGATCGTGTCGTAGACCGCGGAGGAGTCTCCGCGCAGGAATCCGATATCGACTCCGTCGGCCCCCAACGTTTCCAAATTCTGTCGCGAACTCGGCAGAGCAATGAACCGAAGGCGCGCAACGTTGGGTTTGCCATTCCAATAGTCACTGCGAGCGGTGAACACACGTTCTTCGTTGGGGGAGTAGTGATCTAGAACGAAAGGGCCCGCTCCGACCGGCTTGAAAGCCTCCCCCTCGCCAGCGCTTGGTGCGACGATCATCCCGTAGCCTAAGGCGAGCACTGAAGGGAACGTGGTCCACGATTTGCGCAATCTCACTTCCACAGTTTGAGGGTCTACTGCCGTTGTCGCTTCGACTGCGTCCGCCCAGATCGCTGCACCGTCACCCTTCGCCGAGGTATAGCGGTTGAAGCTGTGGATTACAGCATCCGCGTCTAGTGGAGTGCCGTCGCTGAATGTCACGCCCGGCCGCAACTTCAATGTCCATTGCAGTCCGCCGGGGTCCTGTGTCAACGACTCAGCCAAGCGGGGCTGAAATTCATTGGTCTCGCTGTCGTACCGCAGCAGAACGTCATACGCGGCAGCCAACTCAGAACCTCCGCTCTCACCGCGCGCGGCAGTCTTTGCCGGATCAAGAACAGTCGCCAGGGACTGCGTGCTAAAGCTCAATTCTCCCGTATCAACGGGGTTTCCGCTCGTTTCCTGTTCATTGACCAATCCTGCTTGCGGAGGCCTCTGACTATCTCCAGCGTCCGTGTCGCCGCTTGTGGCACTAGCGCAACCCGCGAGTACAAGTGTGCTCGCAACCAGCATCGCCGCCAGTGACCTGCCGTATATCGATTTACCGCGCATGTACTCTTCTCTTTTCTTCGCAGACGCGACATCGGTCATGACGTCTGTCGAGGTTGGTCGCTAGCGATGAAACGTCCGCTTGCACTGAGGCGATAATCGACGGACTAATTTGAAAGTGATTGCAACACAGAAGCTTTCTCCTTTGTGCAGCTCGGCTGCCAGATTGGACGGGCAGGGGCGATAACGCGGGGTTTCTAACCAGATGCACAACGGCATGACAGTCTCTCGGCGCATACGTGTCCAGCGACCACTCATGCGTTACCGAGAGCCCTCACCTATTTCACGACCGTCATGCCGCTGTGCACCTGGCTGGACTCCGCCGAGAGCAGCGCTTTGGTGCCTGTCGATGCGCGCTCATCCTCAGGATCAGGTGCAAACAGGGGTGCTAGTTCTCCGCTGAACGGCAGCACTGAATGTCGGCGTGCAATCACCGATCAGCGGAGAAGGAACTCGGTGGTGATCCGCTCGAATGCCTCCTGGGCTTCGATCATCACCCAGTGTCCGCAGTTCGGGAATATGTGCAACTCGGCATTGGGGATGTATCTCATCGGGATCATCGCCATATCGGGTGGGCATTGCCGGTCGTCCCGCCCCCAGGTCAGCAATGTCGGGCATTTCACCTTGTGCAGCATCGACCAATACGGGGGCGTATCTGAGTTTCCCATGGAATGTTGCCGCTCTGCGATGGCTTTGGAGCCGTACATCGCTGACAGAGATTCATGTGATGCCGGATCGCTGGAGGCTTCCCAACGTTCGTCTATCCGCTCGTCGGTAATTACTGCGGGATCGTAGACCATGCAGTTGAGCCAGCGGACCAGTTTCTCGCGGCTGGGACCGTCCGCGAACTCCTGCAACAGTCGGGTGCCCTCACTTGGGTTCTGGCTGAAGATATTTGGACCTATCCCGCCGATGGTGACGAGCTTTGTTACCAGATGCGGGTGCGTCATGGCCACATTTGCGCCGACGATACCGCCCATGGAATTTCCGATAATTGCGGCCGCTTCAATCTTCAGGGTCTTCATGAAACGGACTACTGACGAGGCAGCTGTCATCATGGGCTGTCCGCCGACAGAGTCACTGATGCCGAATCCGGGGAACTCGAGGATGTAGCAATGAAAGTGCTCCGCAAACACGTCCAAGTTTCCTCGGTAGTTGCGCCACCCGCTGACTCCGATGCCGGAGCCGTGCAGTAGGAGGAGGGGCGGTCCCTTTCCCGCCTCGTGGTAATGCAACACCCCCTTGTCTGTAATAACTTCTCGCTTGGTGCTCTCGTACAACTCATTCGCCGAGAGGCCACCGGAAGTAGACTCATCCATCTCGAAACTCCTATCCCACAACAGTTTCAGATCATCGGATGCTGCATGCACCCGAGATCGCTCGATACCGCGGAAAGCCGATTCATCGCCGAACGACTCCCGCCGAACCTCGTCTTCATGTCTCAGCATCATCAACGACTGAAAGATAACAGGGTTCTGTCATCTAGTCGATACCATTTATGTAACAGCAATCTACTTGTTGGCAGAATGTGTGCTTCGTGCCGATTTGAACTTCATCGGAACGTCCGGGTCGGATTGTCCGTGGCAGCTACACCGGAACTGGCCTCCGCGCGGCGTTGGGGTTCCCAAAACAGTATGCTGCCAAGACAGCGAATCCATACAAGAAGGAGGGGCAGTGGCGGAGAACGATGGCATTGGCCACCTGTCCGAGGTCCTTGATGACCGAATCGGTACACATGTAAGACGAATAGCGCGGCTACTCATTGACGCCAAGGCTGCGGCGCTCCAACCGCTGGGTATCACCGTGGCGCAGTACTCCACGCTCCTGTCGGTCAAACACCTCGAGCCAAGCTCGGCGGCGCAGCTTTCGCGAACGGGTTTGGGTACACCGCAGTCGATTGCGACCATGCTGACCACCCTCGAGGGTAAAGGTCTCATCAATCGCCAGGCTTCTCCCATTCACCAAAAACTTGTTGAGGTGCGACTGACTCTTCTTGGAGTAAAGACCGTGGACGAGGCGGACGAGCTGGCTGCGGGGATCGAGGACGATCTGCGAAAAGCCATCGGCGAGGAACTTTTCAGTAGCATCATCACGATTGAGCGGGTCGCCAAGGCGCTCTTCCAGGAGCAGTCATAACCTAGCTGTCGAACCTGCTTTTTCGCACTTCGGCGGCGTCACGCTGGAGAGCGGGGAGCGGACGTCGGTGCGCGGCTTACGCTACGGCCGACCTTGATCAGGGCTACTCCGCAGCTAGCGTGGCCCCGGACCTTCGTCTCCGTAGTGGCCCGCCCACAGCCAGATGATCCGGCTGTGGGCGAGGTCGTGTGTCTGTTTGCATGGGCGCTGGGCACCCGGGTCACCAGCTTCGATCATGCTCGGCCTGTCGATTCATGTCGCCACTTTGGTTCTCTGCAGGTGACGTCGGTTGACTGATTCTGGACTTTGACACAACCAATGGCCAGCTAGTACGCGGAGACGCGGGCGTGGCAGTCTTGCGCGGCGTATGCGACCTCGTCGGACGGGTCGTCGCCAATGCCGAAAGTAGACTCGACTAACTCCAACAAGCTCGTAGTCGTACGAGCCGAGCGACCCGCTCCGCCGAGCGACCGAGCGGCAAGCAGGCTCTTGTTAGCCGTCTCGAAGAGGCGGCGAACCGAGGGGCTCGAGCATCGAGCTCGCGGGCGGTTGAACGCCGTTAGAAATGCCTGATCGGTATCGGATGGTGAGAATATTCCGGAAGCTGTTGGCACGGACGTGTTTAACGGGTCCATGGAGGCGTTACGGTTCCGCCGTCGGCAGTGACGGCGGTCAAGCCTGCCGATGTCGTCACCCACAGTGCGGCAGTGCTTTTACCCGGATTGTCGAGCTGAACTGTCGCGGACTCCGGAACCAGTACAACGTCTCCAACAGAGAGTTCGGTTCGCTGGTCATCCAGGGTGATCGCGGGCGAGCCATGGAGTACAAGGAAGACCTCCTCGTGTGAGACCGTGTGCGGTGTTCCGGCAGTGCCGGGAGCGAGCTCCGTGCGCCAGGCGCATAGCTGTCGACTGCCGCGTGAGGGTGCTACATAGGAGTGAAATTGTGCGCCGTGCAGCTGGTGGGTGTGATGGTCCCCGTTTTTTCGGATCGGCATGTCGACGTCCTTTCGTCAGTTTAACTGTCTTTATTGGACAGGTAGACTGACGACATGTCAAGGGACGAACCCCGCGCCGATTTGCTGATGTTGTTGATGCGCAGCGCATCTGCCCTGGCCGAGCAGGTCAACGCTGCGGTCGTCGCGAAGGGACATCTGACGCTACGTCCGGCGCATGGCCTGGTCTTTCAGCGAGTCGCCGGCAACGGGGCCACGGTCAGCGAAATCGCCGCCCACCTGGGCATCACGAAACAATCCGCGGCGGTGATCGTCGACGAGCTGGTGACCTCGGGGTATGTGAACAAGCAGCCGCACCCGCACGACCGTCGATCGCAGCTCGTACGACTTACCTCCGCGGGTGTCGACGTAACCGATGCGGCTACCGACGCAGCCCTCTCCCGATGGAACGCAGCGAGCATGACACTGGGCGCAGACACGATGGCATCGTTGGTACACGCACTCCAGGAGATCGGGAGAGACGGGACACCACGCCCTGTCTGGTGACCTGAACAGGTTTGCCCAGGACGCCCTCGCATCTTTGTTGGAGACGCGAGGGCGGCGCGTCGACGCGTTAGTGATCGGAAATGGTGTTGATCTCCGGCAGTGTTGTCGATTCCGACTGTGCCTGGTCGTTTGAAGGCCATGGCCAACGGCAGATGCCCTCTGCCTAGTGCAGTTAAGGGCCTGGGAGAGCAAGTGGGATGGAATGCGGGCGATCGCCACCACAGGCACGAAAAAACCCGCCTTGTGGTCGCGTAATGGCAACGACGTCAGCGAGTCATTCCCCGAACTCGTCGACGCCCTCAAAGGTGCGCTCGATCACCGCGAAATCGTCCTCGACGGCGAAATCGTCGCCCTCGACAAAGGTGTTCCATCCTTCGCCAAGCTGCAACGCAGAATGCATGTCCGCAAACCCAACACTCAACTGCGAAACGCAGCCTTGACCACCTACTACGTGTTCGACATCCTCGACATCGACGGCACCTCGACCACCGAACTGACGTACCTCGAGCGCCGAGAGGCACTCGACAGTCTCAGCATCGAAAACCCGCGCATCAAAGTCCCTCCGTTCTGGCTTAACGTCGATGGCGCAGCCATGCTCGAGGTCGCGAAGAAGCATCACCTCGAAGGGATAATCGCGAAAGGTATCAACTCCACGTATCAGCCGGGGAAACGATCTCCGAGCTGGATAAAGACCCCGATCAGAGCTAATTGCGAGGCCATAATCTGCGGGCTCGTCGAGGGTTCGGGCGGTGCGGCCGGCGGCATCGGATCGCTGATCCTCGGCGCCCACGACGATTCAGGCTCACTCGTCTACATCGGAAATGTAGGCACCGGATTTTCCTTCAGGCAGCGCCGGGAGCTGCGTGACAAACTCATCGAAATCGAGCGGCCCACCAGTCCATTCGCAATCGCGCCGCCTTCCGCAATAGGGAGAGTGGCACGGTGGTCAGCCCCGATCTATGTCTGTGACGTCGAGTACCGCGAATACGTCGGTGGTGCACTCAGGCACCCAAGCTACAAAGGGCTGCGCAACGACAAATCGGCCAACGAAGTAGACCTCCCCGGCCGACACTGAGCGAACCCCCGCTCAAGACGAAGCCGCCGGCACCCGAAGATGTCCAGCGGCTTCCAAAAGGTCGGTGCCCGTCTTGCGCCTCTCGGCAAGTGGCCGCTCGAAGCGGCATTTCTGGGGTGGTACCCGGGGCAAAGAACCGAACACCGACAGCCTCTACAACGAACCCTGGCCAAGAGCTATTCCAACGGCCACGTGGCCCTACAGAAACTTGAGGACTGACAACGAGCACGAAAGTCGGACCGCCGTTGTTCAATGGGGAAGGAATCGACAACGAGGAGGTCAGGCGATGTGCGGTCGCTACGCGAGCACTAGTACCGACAAAGAATTACAGTCCATGTTCGACACCATGCAAACCGTTGGCGACGAACTCCCACCGTCCTACAACGTCGCCCCCACACAACCTGTCCGCGTGATCCTCGAACGAACCCCACACGAGGAACCCGACTCGGAACCACAGCGCCAGCTCAGGACAGTGAATTGGGGGCTGCTCCCAGCATGGGCAAAAGATCGAAAGATGGCATCGAAGCTCATCAATGCCCGCAGCGAAACCGTCACCGAGAAGCCGTCATTCAGAAGTAGCGCCTCGAAACGTCGCACTATTATTCCCGCAGCAGGGTACTACGAATGGATGAAAAGCGAAGCAGGCAAGAAGATCCCGTACTTCCTGCATGGGGAAGGTGACGTGGTCGCAATGGCAGGGCTCTACGAGCTGTGGCCCGATCCCGAACTGCCCGAAGATGATCCAAATAAATGGGTATGGACCTGCACCGTGCTCACTCGCCCGGCCACCGACGCCACCGGACACATCCACGACCGATCACCGCTGATCCTGCCCGAAACGTTCTGGGAGCACTGGCTCGACCCGAACCTCACCGACAAAGGTGAGGTCCAGGCGATGATCAACTCCGTTCCGGAGCCGCATCTCGAACCCTACGAAGTCTCGACCGCGGTCAACAGCCCGAAGAACAACAATCCGAGCTTGCTTGAGCCCGTTGGAACTTAACGGAACGGTGTATCCGACAGCTGAACATTATTACTGGCGGCTTCGTAGCCATACCGCAGCAGAAGAGACTTTGCTGCCACCAGATTTTCGTACTGCTGCGGTCCCGGGCCGACATACAAACCTGTGACTGCATCACTAGGTAACTCGTCGAGCTTGCGATACGGGACGAGGCCCGAAGGAGTTGCACGGAACTCTGGCGCGTCGAAAGAGCCGGGTTCGATGAAGCGCCATTCGTGTTCTTCCTCGAATCCCTGGTGTTTGACGCTTGCAGCGTAGAACGCCAGGTTCTGTACAGCAGTGCTCAGATTTCCTGGATTGACCGAGTGTCCACGCCGGGTGAGCTCGGTGGTGAAAAGTTCGAGCACGGCGGTTTTCAGAGCCGGAGTCAACTCATTTCTTGTGTACTGCACCTTGTGTAGCCCTAAGCCTGAGAGATGGACCGGAGACCCGTCCGATCGGGGAAACTTGCTCGGGTCGAAACCGATGGAGAATCCACCGATGCCGTTGCCATAAGCGCGCCACTGACTAAGAACGTCCGGATTCTCGGAGAACGAGACCGTGCAACAGTGCAGGTAGGTCTCATATTTGCGATCGATGATCAGGTCGAGTGTTCGGCAAATTTCCTTAAGAAAATCGATGCCTGTCGGGTTTGCAGCCATGGTTGAGTTGAAAAGGGTGTGCCAACTGTTGGTGACCCAATCGGCTCCCGGTGGTGCTTGGGTAGTGGGGGGCGCGCTCGCCCACAGGTCGGCCCTTGTGAGTCCATCCTTGACGAAGTTATTAACCAGTTCGAGGCCGTGAACCAGCTCCCGTCGATCATTGAGGAACTGGGCCGCGGACGCCCACAAGACAGGTTTGTAACTGCCTGACCCGACGATGTTCGGGTCAGCGGATTTGACTTCATTTCCCAAGATGCCGAGCAGACCTGCTGCGTCGGTGTAATGCCACAGGGTCCCAGGAAGTTCCGGAGCGGATGGTGCGTTCACGGAGGAAGTCCATCACACGGGTCTATCTCCTTCGGGCATTTACGGTGCATCCCCTAGAGACAAACACCCACAAGGAATCGAACACATGTGCGAGTAACGTGTATGGTGTCAAGGCTGCGGCAGCTGAAAGCGAGGTCAGATCATCATGACTGAACTGTCCGACCGGATCGCACCAGTCACAACCGCACTCAGTAAAGCGGAGAAACTCGACCAGCTACGCCGGAAGATGGCGTCGATACCCGCCCGCTCGGACGGAACTGAACCCGCTACGCCTTCGGTGATGCTCCGCAGCGTCGATGACCGCGAACCAACGCCGATCGTTGCCACCGCACAGTCAACGCTGCGAACGCTGCCGGTGCCCCCGCCGATCGGCGATCTACTTCCTCACCGTGGGCTCGCGAGAGGCACCGTCGTTGGCATCTCCGGAGCGAACTCCGTCCTGATCGGGCTACTCGCTTCCGTCACGGCCAGCGGCGGGCACGCAGCCGTGATCGGAATGCCCACCCTGGGTCTCCTCGCGGCATCCGAGCAGGGAGCGGATCTATCGAAGATCGGGCTGATTTCCGACCCGAAGGACTCCGCTGTTGAGGTCGCGGCAGTGCTTCTAGATGGCTTTGAACTGGTAATACTCGGGCTTTCTGGCGCCGCAGTCACACCCTCGCGAGCAAGAGCGGTCGTGGCACGAGCAAGGTCGAAGGGCAGCGTTCTCGTTGTCACGCAAGGTCAGTGGGACGGCCCGGATCTGCGGATCGAGTCGAGGGTGGCCGGATATGCAGGGCTGGGGGAAGGGCGCGGGCGCGTGACTTCTGTCCAGCTCGACGTCGCGGCTATCGGCAAAGGATTCCAACGGCGCACAGGACGCATGGAGATCCGGGAAGAGGCCGGCATCTCGGTTTGGCGATCCGTCGCACCGGTAGTCACCGCCGCCCCCGGAGATGCACCCCTGCGGAAGGCGCTGTGATCAACGCAGACGGCTGGATTGACCAATGGCCGAACCACCCCACCATTCGCAGGTTCGACCCGCCCAGAAACGTGTTCGTGGACATGGACGTTGCGCTCGGACTCGCCCGCATCAGCAGACGAGCCGATCACGTAACTCTGCGCGTGAAAGCCTGCGCTGTGAATCTTCAAGGCATCATGCCAGCGCGGCAATACGCGTGGTTCCAGACCAGCTCAGGGAGCTGGGTGGCCGTGATTCAGGTGGACGCAACCAGCGGAAACGGACAGAATCGCATCACCCTTGACCTGTGCGTGAGCGAGGACGCAGTCAGCATCGACGAGCTACACCGCGATCAGTAGCTGTTTCCGATCCGCCTGCCCGGCGGCACGGCCACCTTCGGTGTCCCCCAAGAGGATGCTCCGCTGCGCTCCGCTCTGTAAAAGCGAAAAGATCCTTTTCCTTTCTGTCCTTCCGATCCTGATCGACGGCGGTCCCGGCGCAACCCCTGGCGGCTTCGCCGGCCTACGGCTCCGAAAACTTTTTCAAAGATGCTTCGCTGAAAAACTTTGCGGCCCAAGCATTGCGCCGCTCCCTACTCCGCCGATCCGGAGCTCCATGTCAGAACGGAAAAAAGATTGTCAGGGGCCACCGAGAGGGTCCGGACACGAGCGAAAGGTCACGACAGTGAACGGTTACCACTTCAAACAGGGTGATGACTTCAACGCAGCGACCAACCACTACGCCGGCCTGACCTGCGGCTGCGGTGATTACTCCTGCCCTCGGATGCACGACAGCGCCGCAAGGTGCGTCAACTGGGAGTAATGAAGCTTCCCCAATCCCGCAACCTTGCACACACTGAGAAAGAGGAAAACATGCACAGCACAGCAGATTTCGTCGTCAACGGAGTCATCACCAACAGCCCCGACGATGCCCGTGCCGAACTGGAACACGAAACCACCATCGAGCGAAAGGCTCTCAAAGTGCACGATTTGCAAACCGTCCTGTACAAGGCTGACAAGTGGGCAGAGACGTTCGACTCCACACTTTCCCGCTACCACCTCGGTGGAGTGCTGAATTGCGACGAGATCGACGCCACCGCCGAATTGCTTGGCGCGCTGGGTAAATCGGAAGAAGCCGAAGGACTGCGTGACCAACACAATGACTGGAGTGGGTGGCTCGGAGACGATCGGTCCGAGCTGGAGAAGGTTCGACACGCTGTCCATGCTCCTCACAGCGCCTAGATCGCCCGACACCCCCGGAATCACATGGCACCGGGCAGCGACTATCTGCCCGGTGCTGTGAATCCGAACCTGATACGAAAGAGGAACCGCATGAGGCACCAACCCGGCATCGCACTCCCGGACCGCACCCTGGAAATCACGATGAACGCACCCAGCTGGCGCACCGCCGAACTCGACCCGTTCACCGAGGTCGACCTGCCCCGCATCGCGCAGCAGTACGCCGACCACGAGACCATCCTGTGCGACATGGACCCCGACGAGGCCCGCTCCTACTGGGACCTCGAGGACGGCTACCTCCGATATACCCCGGAGGGGAACAACATCCGGATCGGGCGCGGCCTGATCAACGGGCAAACCTCCTGGTGGGTGGATGTGCAGACGCAGCTGGCGCCGACCACCGGTGACCCGACCTACGGCTGGGAGTACTACGCCCACTTCCCTGGCACGTTCACCGCCGACTGGGTGAACTGGCTGTACTGGCATTGGCTCTCGTAGCCACTCACGTTCTCACCCAGTCCCTGCATAGCCCACGAACAGACAGGAACGATCATGACCGATTTGCCCAGCGACACCGATATCGCCTGGGCGAAGGCTTCCCGGTCCGTACCCCTGGACGACCGACTCTGACCACCGACGTACCCCGGAACAGCAAGACACCGGGCAGCGACTATCTGCCCGGTGTCTTGAAACCGAATCTTAGGAGAGAGACACTCATGACCGCAATTCTCAACGGCCCCCGAGCAATAGACCTCGACGGCGAAATCTTCGTCCGACTAGATCCGAGTGACCTCGACATCGGGGACAACGTCCGAGACCAGGTCGATCTGACGGCCACACCCGAGTTTGTGGAGTCGATCCGTGAGCACGGAGTACTCGAAGCGATCAGCGCAGTCCAGTACGCAGACGGTCGGATCGTCGTCCGTGACGGTCAGCGCCGCACCCTCGCAGCCCGAGAAGCCGGCGTGGACTCGATCCCGGTCATCGTGCGACTCGATACCGCCGCAGACGAGCGGCAGCGCAACGTCACCCGCGTTATCGCGCAGATGGAAGCCAACGACAACAGGCTTGCGCTCACACCCGGCCAGCGGGCCGCAGGTGTGACGAAACTTCTGGACCTGGGATTTCCGGTTTCCAAAGTCGTCAAGGCGATCCACGTGGACAAGGACTGGGTGGAGAACGCCGCGAAGGTGGGGCGGTCGGCGGTTGCCCGTCAGTCGGTGGACGAACGGCAGCTCGACTTCGAGAAGGCCGCGATCATCGCCGAGTTCGACGACGACGGGGATGCTGTTCAGGTGCTGCTCAGCAGGAGTTGGGGGCGCGGGTTCTTCGCGTACGCGGAGCAGTTGCGGGCGCAGCGGATCGAGCAGGAAGCGTTCGAGGAGGCAGCGAAGCCGTACCAAGACAAGGGATACACCGTCCTCGATCAGCATCCCGGCTACGGCAGCAAGGTCTTGGCAGTCGCCGACCTCCAGACCGCAGACGGTGGAGCAGTCACGCTCGAGCACATCGAGGCCAACGCAGCAGCCTGGACCGTGGTGTTGTCGAAAGAGCAGCTCATCACCGACAACACGACCGGATTGCCGATCGACGAGGACACAGTCGATTGGAACAACGAAGACGAAAGCATCGAACCCGAAGACGGTTGCGTGCACGTCAACACCGTCACCATCGAGGACATCTGGAACGCCGAGTACGTGTGCGCGGACCCCGAGGCCGCAGGATTGCACCTTTCTCCGATCATGGCGGCAGTACGAGCAGGGGAGGCAAGTGCCGGCGACTTTGCCGTCGAGGAGAGCGCCGAAGCCGAAGCCAAGCGACGTCAGCTCGAAATGGAGGAGCAGCAGCGCATCGAGCGCCGCAAGGTGCGAATTCTCAACCTCAAGGCAGAGGCCGCGACCGCCGTGCGCCGCAAGTTCCTGACGGAGCTGGTGGCGGCCAAAACCCCGCCGAAAGCAGCCTCTGTCTACGTCGCCACGATCCTTGCTGGTCATCCGGGAATCCTGGGTGAATACAAGGTCCACGGTGTTCTGAAGGAGATCCTTCCGCTCAACTCGAAGAGTTCGTACGTCACCGTCGCAGTGACCGACATGATCGCCAAAGCCAGTCCCGCCCGCGCCCAGGTCATCACTTTGGCAATGGTGCTCGCAGCGCAGGAATCGCGCATCGAGAAAGACGGGTGGCGGTCCGTGCCCGCTGGGTGCGTGGAGTACCTGACCTTTCTGGCCGAGCAGGGGCACGAGCTGACACCTGTCGAGGAAGTTATGGCGGGGCAACGCACCGATAAGCAGGTTGACCTGGACTGACAAAGGTGTCTAGACCCCTTTACTTTATAAGTAGAGGGGTCTAAACTTATAGTATGGACGGGACAGGGAAGTGAAAATCACCGCGAAAGCCCGACGATCCGAAGGCTGGTGGGCCGTCGAGATTCCCGAGGTAGACGGCGCATTCACACAGGCCAAGCGTCTCGATCAGGTATCCGCCCACGCGGCCGACGCAGTTGCCGTGCTCGAAGGAATTTCCCCGGATCAAGTCGAGGTCGAAGCCGTGGACTACGACCTCGACGACCCCGCAATGACGAGGGACATCGACGAGGCGAAGAAGCTCAGCCGCGACGCACAGCGAGCAGCGGAAAACGCATCGACCGCAATGAGAGCGGTGGTGCGCAAGCTTCGAGAACGCGGACTGTCAGTACGCGACGTGGGCACCATTTTGCAGATCAGTCCGCAGCGGGTCTCACAACTCGAAAACCGCGCCACCACAGACAACCAGGGGAGAAGATCATGAGCGTGACCGTCTACACCAAGCCCGCCTGCGTTCAATGCAATGCCACCTACCGAGCCCTCGACCAAGCCGGGATCGACTACAACATCATCGACATCACCGAGGACACTCAGGCCAGGGACTACGTCATGAGCCTGGGATATCTGCAAGCACCGGTTGTCGTTGCAGGCGAAGCACATTGGAGTGGATTCCGCCCGGATCGCATCAAGGAGCTGGGTGCAGCCTGATGAACGAGACCGACAACTGGCACCGACAAGAGGACTCCCCGATGACTTCCCTCGCGCTTGACCCACATGACGCTATCTCTGACCCACATGACGCTATCTCGGCCGACGACATGGACGACGATCCGCGTCTGGACGTGGAAGCGCAACTGCTCTGTGCGGTGCTCTGGGCGCAGCCCCACGAAGCGCGGCGAGTAGTCGAGACGATTACCCCCGAGGACTTCGAGCGGCCCGTCTATGCGGCCCTGTACGGGCAGATCATTACTCTCGTCGCGGCAGGTAAGCCCCACGACTCGGCGCACGTCGCACTGACCTTGAGCAGGGAAGGGCTGACCGCCGGACACCACGGAAAGCAGTTGACGACGGCACTGGCCGATGTGACCACTCTCGGAGTCGCGGGAGGTGTTGAGCACTACATCGACGCAGTGCTCACGCAGGCGTACCGGCGCGGATTCCATGCCGCCGCAAAATCATTGGCAGAAGCGGCCAAGTATCTGCCGGAGAGGGACCTCTACGAGCACATGTGCGCTCACGGACGCCAACTCCGAGAGGCAACCGAACGACTCACCAAGATCAGAGGAGGTCAGCTGTGAACGACGACGAACGAGACGCCTGGCAGATGCGGTGTGACGGGGCGAGCTGGGACCAAATCGGCATCGAAATGGGGTGCTCAGGTGCGGCCGCGCAATCCCTCGCCACCGAGTACGAGCGTCGCACCGACGTTGCAGCCCAGAACGCACAAGACACCTTGTTCTGATCCGACCCACACCGAGGGTTATTTCTGGCGAGATGCAGCCCAGATTGACCGGAGCAATTGCACTCTAACTAATCTCGGTCGTGTCGCCCGCGCCCGTCAAAGAAGGTGCGTCACAGCAATCGGATCAATCTCCGGTACAAGTCGATCCTGCGACAGTCGGGGCACGCCGATCCATCCCCATTCCGGCAGTCGAAGCCCGCGCAGGCGGTCAAAGCCACTTCATGAACGTCAGATTCAAGTGAGGTAGATCCTGCGGCAGGATCACAACGAGCGGAATTCCTTTCGTCGCCGCCAACCGTTTCTTGTCGCGCATCTTCGCTGCGTACTCAGGTGAGGCCATCATGCCCGCAGCCTCTATCATGGTCCCATCACTCAGCTGCCAGTCTGCTCGGCGCCGGCCGGATGCGTTGTATTTCGGGTGAGCGGGCCACAGTGGTTCGGGCTGGTGCACGATTCCATTTCGGGTCATAAAGTTATCGATTTCGCACTCGAATAGCGACCTACACCAGTGCCCGTCTACGGCCCGCTTCTGCGTGCCGCGAGATTGAATCTGCGACTCGCCGCCGAGGCCAGCGGCGTCAAGATAGTTAGCCCATGGATTAAGACCAATACGCTTGAGATCTCCCTTATAGGGCAATGCCATTTTGGCCGCCATGACGTTGTCTCGTTGGACGTCCGGGATGTCGGAGGGAACGGTTATGGTGGTTTCCCAGAGAGTAGGCACGAAGCCTGCCACGTTCACGTAGTGCTGAAGCACCGCGATTGCCGTCTCTTTGGTGTGTGGCACGGTTGGCCAAATGCCCAGGTACGTATGGCTACATCTTGAACACCACCGGGGCGGGCCGATATAGGTAACCATCCAAGGAGTTATGGCATTCAAATGCGTGCGATCGCCGCATAGAGGGCACCGACGCTCCCGGAAGCGCTTCAATGGCAGATGCTTCCGGTTTCGCCCGAATGCAATGACAGCGGTATTCGGTGCTTTGCATTCGACCATTCGGCGCGTGTCATAGCCTGTTGCCGCTACCAGGGGTTTGCACACTTCTTCGAGGTCGGGGAAAGCCTTAGCTGCGTGATCACCGAAGACATGCGGTGTGTAACCGCCGAAACTTCGAGCCAGACGGGAGTAGAGCGAATCGGCCGAGTCAGGCCATATCCCTGGTGGAAGTTGATCAGCGGCGGCAGTCAGGTCTGGGGTACCTCTGCCCTCGGGGCCGGGGGAATTGGTCCAGATGAATTCGTGATGGCTGCTGGAGTCTCGCTCCCTGCGAGCCAGCATTTGGTCAAATCCAGGTGGGAGCACCAACTCGGATTTGTTTCCGTCTGCGCGGTCGCCGATACCGACATGTGCCATGCGGAGAGGATAGCGACCTGCATGTTGTGGTCGTTGAAGGATGTTCTGGTTGCAGAGCCCGAGGTTACGTCAGCGCATTAGTCGTCTGTCGTCGCGGTGTGCCTCGCTAATCTGGCGCCCCATCTCGCTAATCCCCAGAGCATCTCGACATCTCCGGCGTATGTGGTGTCGGCCGGTGCCCACCTCTTATATTTAAAGAGGTCTCTATGTATAGTATAATCGTCGACCAGAAGTCGAGACGCGGAGCAAGAGGAAGGGGAGCCCGATGACGGTTCAGGAGAAGGTACCGAGCGCGGAAATCTTGGCGCTGCATCACCGAATGAGCGAAGATCACCGGGCTGCATTGGTCGCGGCCGCCCACGGTTTCTACGAACGCACCGACCCGCACGCGGAAACGGATTCTCTCGCCTCAAATGTCACGCTCGATGACGGCGACCTCATCTGGCATATCGGTGATGGGCGCGACATCTTGTTCACCATCGTCGAGGTTTACGGTGCGCACGTCGTCCGCGCTATGGAACAACGGTCGGTGGGCTGGGCTACCGTCACAGACCATCTGGTCGATCCGCGTGATGCCACAGGCACCGCCGAAGTGATTTGGCAGCTCATCTCGCTGTTGACGGAATGATGAAAATGAAACGGAGAAAGAATGGCAAAGGTTATCCACTTCCCACAGGATGTGACGATTCCCCGATTGACGTACTACGTACACAATGGCGACATGAAGCGCTGGGAGGCGCTCCTCAAGTCATGGTCCGATGCGCATCGTATGGGTGACGCGGACAAATTAGACACGCTGCCTGAGAAGAAGAAGTTCGTCGACGGCCTGTACGGAGCTGGGAGATATCGATCCGTTGAGGCCGCCAAGTTCGAATCTCGTTCCTCGACAGTGTGGTTCACCGTGGAGAACCCTTTCGCGGCGCTAATCGCGAAAGCTGTTGAGCTAGACAGCGCCAATCCGAAATTGAGATTGCAACCCTCCAAGATTGAGGTCGAAATGCCGTGGAACCGAATTGAAGCAATCACCGAAGTACCCGACAACCACGAGCTGTGAGCGCCGGAGGACACCTAACACCCGCTAGAGAGGTAGGCCCGTGATGGATGGCAACAGTTTCGCCATTGGCGTTTTCATCGCATTCAACGTGTTGTCCGTCGCGGGCGGCGTGTTCTTTGCCCGGCGCTCGTACGTACGTCATCGTCACCCCTTGCGTGCACTCCTGGCGGGCGTGGTGGGGCTGTTCATCGCTCCAGTGGCGCTGATGATGTGCGTGGCCCTGGCTCGACCTCAGGGCGCTATCGGGACGCGCTAACTGGTGCGGTTTTTCGCGTTTTGCCTGGTCATCGCCGGTTTTTGCCTTCAATTTGTAGTAAAATTGACCTCAGATTCTCCGCATTTTCGTGCGGAGTTACGCCCTGGATTGAGGGCGCAATCGAGGAGGTCGAGTGGCACGCGAAGACGCCAACCAGGGCACGTTCGAATACGAAAATGAAGGAGCAGGCAATGGCACCGCTGAACGAGGAAATGATCGAAGCAGTCGAGGGAATCGACCTGACGATCGCGGGCGAGACACGGCGGATTCTGGCCGAGTGGATCGGAGTGAGCCTGACCTCGACGGAGGGGCTGGAGCAGATCAACCGGGAAGCTCTGCGACTGCAGGGACTGACGGAAGCCGCAAGCGTCCCGTTGGAGCAGCAGGCGACCGAGGAATGGGCGCAGGCGAATCCCGGCAAGACTCCGACGTACCTGGACGTGGTGCGGGGCAAGGAAACCGCGTGGCGGGCAGCACGCGAGATGGTGCTGGCGCAGGAGCTGTACTCGCAGGTGACGCCGGAAGTGATCGCCCGAGTGGAGAAGATCGAGGACTGGCTGGACAAGGCAGTTCAGGAGTCGGAGGACCAGGCGCGGCGAGCGCACGATCTGGATCGATGGAAGAGCCTGAACGTGCGGAACCGTCCCGTGGCGGCGAGGATCGTTCACCGGGTCTGGCTGGAGAAGCCGGCATGGTTCCGTCAACTCGCGAAGGCGCTGGTAGCGCAGCGAATCGAGGACAATCAACCCGTCCCGATGACAGCGTTCGATCCGGTCGCAGCCGAGTTGGAAGCGATGATCAACGCAGAAATTCGACTGAACCCACCAGGGGACCCGAACATGCCGTTCTAGACGCACAAGCCCTGTGGGCTGCAAGCAGCGCTCAGCTCGAAGACCTTGAGGCGCAGGCATACAAGCTCAAAAAGCAACTGGATTCGGCTCAGCGCGCATTAACGACAGCACAAGAGCGCGGACTCGAACCCGGAATTCTCGCCAACAGCGACCGGGTCGAGCACATCAACGCTCGGCTGGACAGACTCCGCACCGAATGGCGCGTGCAGTCAGGCCGAGAGCACGAGCTGCGCCGCGAAATTCAGGCTTTGGGTATCGACCCGCATTCGGTGCCCCGAACACTGGTGCAGGAAGTCGTCACAGCCGACCGCAAACCTAAAGCCAGTTGGCGTGCCGACGCGATCACCAAGAAGCAGATCGCCAAGCTCGAAGAGCTGTCCAAGCAGGTCGAGAAGCCGTTTACCGTCGATGCGACGATCACCAAAGGTGAAGCGCACGATCTGATTTCCAGCATCCTCAGCGGAAATTTCAAAGAGGTGCAATTGCGGGGCCGGCCGCAGGGTCCTCTGCTTACCCCTCCCATCGAGTCGGCTCCACCCGCACCTGAAACCGAGGTGACGACCGAATCTGAACCGCCCCAGGCCGTTCCGGAATCAGTCCCGGCGCCCGTCTACAGCGCGGACCCGCAATCCGAGGTCAGAGCCCACATTCTCGCGGCGCTCGCAGGGACGGACCCCGAAGCCGACCTTCGGGCAAACCCCGACGTCAACACCCCGGATCAGTTCCTGGGGTGGGCCGAAGGCCACTTCACCAACAAGGCACAGGTCGCCCTCGCTGACCTGATGACCGACCGCCAATCCCTGTCCGACGAGATGTTTCTCGCGTGCCACGCAGTGCTGCTCGACCGCAGCCGCTGGCAAGAGCTGGGCCACACGGCAGCCGAGGCGTACTGGCAGGCCCGCACTGGCACCCCCGTCCAGAATCCGGCAATCACGGCCGTGGTCGAAGCGATCGTCGTCGCCCGCGCCAGCGACGAACGCGAGGTCGGGGAGGAATACCTCGAGACCGCGCATTATGCCGCCGCGAGCGTTCTCGACATCGAGGCCGGCGAGGACGTCGATCTTGAAGACGAGGGACCAGAACCCAACCTCGAAGAAATCAACGAAGAAGAACTCGCCGAACGTGAAGCAGAGCGTGAAGAAGCCGCGACAGCCGAGCGCGAGCATCACTACGAGGCGCTGCAGGAAGCCCTCGACCTGGGTATCGCACCCGAGATCGACGACTGGGAAGCCCACGCCTACAGCCTGTTCAACCCCGATACACCGCTCGACCTGCCCTATCCGGAATCCGATCAAGGATTCAGTGCCGCCCGCCGCAAACTCAAAGGCGAAACAGCTCGAAACGCCCTCGACGCACAGTGGTGGCGAGGAGCGCACCGCGCACAGAACGAGGCCGTTGCCGCCGACATCGAGCAACTGTTCCAGGAGGCCGCGACCTCACCCGAGCTGATCGCGTCCACCGGTGGCCGAGATGCCCGCGCCACCAGTTACGCGCACGACTACCGGAAAGTCTTCGCCGAGGTCATCGCCGCGCTAGCGGAGGACGGCTCACCGCAGCGGCAGGCCGCAGCTCAGCTAATCAACCGGCTTCCCGAAAATCACACCCCGGAATGGTTCACCGAGGCTCTGGTCACCGCCTGGGCGCACAACCATGCCGCCGAGCTGACCTGGTCACCTCAGGTCGAGGCCGAGTGGAAGAGCTGGATGCATGAGCATCTCCTCCAAGACCCGGTGATCGCCACCTGGGCAGGCAAGCCTTCGGGCGTGCGGGACTGGAAGCTCGAAGCGGGCATCTATGTCGCTTTCACGGTGCTCGCCGAGGAACGTCCCGACCTGGTTGAAGCAACAGCCGGCATCCCCAGAGCCGCACTCGAAGCGGAACTGCGCAACGAGATCGTCCCGAACCTGTACCCGGCCGAGGCGAAGGATGAGGACCGCCACCCTCTGTTCGAGGAAGGCAGCGCGTTCAGCACCAACAACAGCGACGCGATCCGGCTGCGCTCGAAGAAGCGATTCTCGATCGAGTTCTTTCCCTCCCGGAACTTCTGGGAGTACCGGTTCGACCGGAGTTACAACACGTACGCCGGTGGCCGGGACCACCGTTTCGCGTTGGGCCGCGTACTCGAAGCTGCGAAGCTGCCGATCCCCGAGTGGATCGAACGCGCCTATCGGCCGGTCGACGTTGCGCACAAGCAGGTTCTCGGGACCGCGGTGCTTCTTGCTCGTGGACACGAGTTTTACCACGTCAGCGCGCACAGTGCCCCGATGTGGGTCATGGGTGACAGCAGCTTCAACGCCACCGGGTCGTCTCTGCAGCGCTTCGCCCGCCGTCAGATCCTCGACGATCTTTACCGGATGCACCCGACCGAGATGTCGTTGCTCGAGGCCGAGGGCTTCGACATGGAGTGGGCCATGCGGCAGGAGGTCGACAAACCGCTGTTGGAGGCGATGCACGCCGAAGGTGTTCCCGCACAACCGATGTTCGGTAACGATGTCATCGCCGAGGTGGCCGGTCGGGTCATCGTCGGCGACCCCGCGGGAACACACATCCTTCTCGAACAATCCGTGTTCAACGAGGATGCGCCGGTCACCCTTGACGGCCAGCATTACGGGGGAGTCAACACCTGGCGCGAGGCCATCGACGAAGCCCGTCAACAGCTTCCACGCAAACACGCAGCCGAGGCGAACGCCGGGAGCGAGGTGCAACGCAGCACCGAGGCCAGGACAGAAAAGAGCGTGGAGGAGACCGTCGAGGTCGACTCCGAACCTGAACGAGAACCCGCCCCTGAAGTCGAGGTGACGCCGGAGCCGGCGACTGTTCAAGCCGTCGACGAGAGCGTGCCGCTGGTTCCGGAGGAGCTGCACGGCGAACCGATCACCAGCCCCCTGTGGCGCAATGGTGGCCTGGTCAAGGCCCGCAAGCCCAGCGGCGCGAACATCTGGATTTCACCGGAAACGGCAGTCGAACACGGCTATCAGCTCCCCGAAGCCGCACCCGAAGCCGAAGCCGAACTGGCACTGGGTGAAGACGTACAGGCAGAGGCCGACGTCGAGGAAGACGTCCACGTTGAGTTGGCCGAACCCGCAGCGGCTCCCATCGTCGTCGCACCACCTGTTCCGGTCGAGGACTTCGCACTCGGCACCGAGGTCCTGGTCCCCAGCGGGTCGAAGGCCCGCGTGCACGCGAACATCGCGGCCGCGCAGCTCGTAACCGAGCTGGCGCGTGAGAACCGCGGAGCAACCGCCGAGGAGCAGGCTGTTCTTGCTCAGTGGTCCGGGTGGGGCGCAGTTCCGGAGATCTTCGACAACCGCCCGCGCTTTCGGGAACGCTGGTCGAGTGAACGGGCCGACCTTCTCGAGGTGCTCGGCGAACGCGGTTTCGCGCAGGCCCGCGAGACGACCCTCAACGCGCACTACACCGACCCCTCGATCGTCGCCGAACTCTGGCGAGCAGTGCAGCGCGCCGGACTGCCCGAGAACGCACTGATCCTCGAACCCGGCTGCGGCGCGGGGCACTTCGTCGGAACCGCACCCGCCGGGGTGAACATGGTCGGCGTCGAAATCGAACCGATCAGCGCCCAGATCGCGCACCACCTGTATCCGTCACAACAGATCCGCAATCACGGATTCGAACGCGCCTTCGCCGCCGACGAAACCTTCTCCGGAGCGATCGGCAACGTGCCCTTCGGTAAGTACGGCGTCCCGGACCCGATCCACAACGCCGACGGTCACTCACTGCACAACCAATTCATCCTCAAATCCCTCGCCCTGACCGCCCCCGGCGGCTACGTCGCGGTCGTCACCTCCGCATATACCTCCGATGCCCGCCGGCCCGATGTCCGCAAGAAGATCACCGCCGACGCCGACCTGGTCGGCGCGGTGCGACTACCCACCGGCGCGTTCGACAGACAGGCCAAGACCGCCGTCGTCACCGACGTCCTGATCTTCCGGCGCCGCGAAGAAGGACAAGCACCGACGCAAGAAACGGCGCAGTGGGCGAGCGAGGCGAAAACCATCGCCCTCGATGTCCGCAGCAAGGAAGGCGAGGAGAAGAAACGGGCCGAGGAATACGGCCTCAACGGCTATTTCGTCGAGCGACCCGAGCGGGTCCTGGGCACCCTGGCACTCGGTCACGGAGCCAACGGCAACCGCAATCTGATCGTCGAACCGAACGCCCGTGCGCCGCTGGCGCAGCAATTGCGCCGCCAGCTCGACCCGATCGTCGACCACGCCGTCGAACACGGTCTCGGATTAACCGCCCCCGCACCGACAGTGAAGGTCGCCGAAGCCTTCACCACCGCGGGATTGCTGACCGACGCAGGTCTGGATTCGGCCACCATCGAACCGGGCACAACCCGATTCGACGAGGTCAAGGGCCATTTCGAGCAGTTCAAGATCGGGCAGGGCTGGACGCAGGTCAATTGCACCGGCAAGGACAAAGCTGAGCAGTGGAAGGTGCTCATCGCGCTCGGTGAGACCGTCATGAACGTCACCGAGGCGAGCCGCTCGACCGAATCGACGCTGGCCGAACGCAATGCGCTGCGTGTTCAGCTGAACAGTCTCTACGACAGTTATGTCGACAGGTGGGGGCCGATCAACCGATTCACTCTCACCGAACCGACGCCGCTGACCGAGAAGAAGATCGCCGAACGACTCGACAAGGCAGTCGAGCGGTGGCGCATCAAGATCGGCAAGGCAGAAGCCCGCGAGGAAGGACTGCCCCCGGAGCAGGCCCGCCCGTACACCGGGCAGGTTCCCGAGGACATCCTCGAGGAAATGCAGGAAAAGGCCGCGACCGAGCCGGTCCCGCAGAAGAACCAGAGCCACCTCAAAGGCGCGATCGCCCGCGACCCACGAGTGGGCATGGTCCTGGCGATCGAGACGTTCACTTCCCGTTTCGACGGCACCGACGCCGAGGCCGGCAAGTCCACCATCTTCACCGAGGACACCACCCCGTTCAAGGAAAGGGCGGAATCGGCCGAGCACGTCGACGAGGCGATGGCCATCAGCTTCGACGAGCTGGGATACATCTCGCCGGAGCGCATGGGGGAGTTGCTCGACTACGAGGTCGGCGACGTCATCGACCAGGCCCGCGGGCACATGTTCCCGTCCCTCGATCAGCCCGGGGAATGGGAACTTGCCGAGACATTCCTCTCCGGACACGTCCGCGACAAACTCGCCACCGCCCGGATGCTCGCCGCCGAAGACCCAGAGCTGTACGGAAGTGCCGTCGAAGAGCTCGAACGAGTGCTGCCGGCCGACGTCGATCCGGCGACAATCGGTGTCCGACCAGGGGCGACGTGGGTACCGATGGAGTACTACCGCGAGTTCCTCATCAAGGAGTTCGGTCTCGATCCCGGCCACCTCAAAACCGAGTTCGACAAGGTCTCGGGCAACTGGAGCTTCAAGACAGAGCAGAACAACCGGCATATCGACGCCGCACGCGGCTACACCGACAAGTACGGCAGCGCCCGTCTCGCCGGTGTCGACATGTTCAACCTGATCGCCAACAACCGCGCGATCCAGGTCCTCAAGACGCCGGAAGAGGAACTGCGGGCACCGAAGCCGCGGTTCCATCCGGAACTGACCGCAGCGGCCCGCTCGAACGCGAACGCCCTGCAAGACCGGTTCGCGGAATGGCTCTGGTCCGACGGTGACCGCTACGTCAAACTTGCCGCCACCTACAACGAGCTGTGCAACTCGTTCGTCAAACCGAAGTACAGCACCGCATTCAAGGCGTTCCCCGGACTGAACCCGAAGTTCACGCCGTACAAGTACCAAACCGCTGCTGTTCAGCGGTTCCTGCACGACGAGACGATCCTTCTCGATCATGTCGTCGGCGCCGGCAAGACCTTGACGATGACTATTTCCTGCATGGAAGCCAAGCGGCTTGGTCAGGTGCGTCAGCCGTGGGTGGTGGTCCCGAACCATCTGCTCTCGCAGTGGGGCAAGGAGGCCCGCGAGGCGTATCCGAACGCGAAGATTCTCGTTGCGTCCGAGTTGGACGGCGTCGACGACCGGCAACGGTTCATCGGGCAGACAGCAGTCGGAGACTGGGACATGGTCATCGTCCCGCAGTCCGTGTTCGGTCTGATCGCGATGAAACGTGAAGCTCAGCTCGAATACCTCGACAACGAAATCGTCGAAATGCGGGTCGCTCTGGACGCAGCGAACGAGAACGGATCGGAGTTTTCGGTCAAGCAGATCGAGAACGCGATCAAGGCGACGAACAAACGTATCGACGCCATCATGAGCCAGAAATCCTCCGACGACGGACTCAGTTTCGAGCAGTCCGGGTGCGATTTCATGTTCATCGACGAGGCCCACGACTACAAGAACCTTTCCCGGCCGTCGAACTCCGCTGACCTGTCGGTTCCGGACGGGGCGCAACGAGCCACCGACCTGGAGATGAAAGCGCAGTTCCTGCGCAAAGCGGCCCGAGAACGCAACGCCCGGGCTGGTAAGCCGAACGCGCCCGCCAAAGCGGTGGGCTTCGCCACCGGTACCCCGATTACCAACGCGATGTCTGAAATCTGGGTGATGACGAAGTTCCTGCGCCCGGATCTTTTGACCCGCACCGGGATGGGCCGGATCGACAACTGGGCCGGCACCTTCGCCAAACCGGTCACCGCCGTGGAAATGAACATCACCGGCACCAAACTGCGGATGGTCACCCGCATGGCCGAGTACGCGAACGTGCCACAGCTCGTGGCCATGCTCGATCAGTTCCGCGACGTCGTCACCTCCGACCAGATCGAGGTACCGCTTCCGGAGCTCGAAGGGGGAGTACCGACGATCCTCGAATTCGACCAGGGCCAAGACGTCATCGACTTCGTCGCCGACCTGGACGAGCGCCTGGGCAACGTGAAGGGCGACGAGATGCACATCGACAACTCCCTCAAAATTTCTACCGACGGCCGCAACGTCGCCATGCACCCGCGCCTGGCGAACCTGCCCTCACCGCCGCCGGAGAACTCCCGCGTCGAGGTCGCAGCCGACGCCATCTGGGACGTCCACGCCGAGAACGTCGACGTGTTCATTCCCGCCGACAAACACGGCCCCGACATGACCGGTGCCTTCCAGCTCGTCTTCTGCGACCGAGGAACACCGAAAGTCGGAGACACCAGCAAAGCCCGCAATGTCTACACCGAAATGCGGGACGCGTTGATCCAGCGCGGCATGAAGGCTGAAGAAATCGCGTTCATGCACAACCACAACTCACCCAAAGCCAAGGCCAAGCTGATGGAGGCGTGCCGCGACGGACGGATTCGGGTGCTACTGACATCGACGAAGAAGGGCGGAACCGGCCTCAACGTCCAACGAGCGCTCAAGCAGCTCGTGAACCTCGACCCGGCGTGGACTGCCGCGGATATGGAACAGCGCATCGGGCGCATCATCCGTCAGGGAAACACCTTCGAGAAGGTCAGCGTCGTCAACGTCGTCGCCCGCCGTTCCTACGACGCGATGATGTACCAGTACGTAGCCCGCAAATCAGCATTCGTCGCTCAACTGCGCCGCGAAGACCTTCCCCCAACGATGGAAGACGTCGGCGGTGACCTCTCACTGTCCTGGGCGCAGACGAAAGCAGCCGCCACCGGCGACCCGGTGTTCGTCCAACAGGTCGAAGCCGAGCAGAAAGTCACCACGCTCGAAGCGCAACGAGGCGCCATCATCAACAACAACGCCGCCCGACTAGCGACGATCCGGTCCCTACAGCGCCGGATCGAGGACGCGACCGAACGACTGCCAGGCTTGCAGGAACAGAGCGCCAAGCTCCAGGAATGGCTGAACATCGAAGACCGCGACAGGCGAATCTGGGACTTCCCCAGCGGACCGGTCCCCGACAGTGAAGTGCCCGACCTCCGAGATGCTCTGAAAGAAGCACTGGCCGACGCACGGGAACAGGTCACCAAAGACCGGAAGTTCCTCCCGATCGCATCCGTCAACGGTGTGCCCGTGATGCTCGGGTACTCGCACACCCTCTCCAACTACATCGTCGACATCGCGGGGGAGGAACGCTACCTCGCCCGCGAGAAGATGATCGACGTCTTCTCTCTCGACAGCGCCACCAACGGAGTCATCCAGACCATCCGCAACCAACTCGTCTCCGTCAGCAACCGAGGCGACTCCCTCGAACACCAACTCGACCGGGACAAGCAAAAGCTCGAAACCGCGATCAGTGAACCGGAAATGGTGTTCACTCACGACGCCGAACTCGAAGCCGCAAAGCTCGAAGCCCACGAACTGGGGCTCGAGGTGAACTCCCGCGAAAACTCACCCGACGCTCTCCGACAGGCGCGCCTCGACACCGAACGCCGCCGAGCCGACGGCCAGTACCCCGGATGGTCACTCGACCTCAACCCCACCGAAGGATGGGCAACCGAACAGGGAATGCGGCGCGAATCGGTCATCGCGACGGTGCCGGCGAAGATGGCCGAAGCGCGCAAAGAGTGGGAGCAGAACGCCGAAGCCCGCGAAAGCAATGAGCAGAAGCGGTCGTGGCAGACGATTGACGCCAGCGAAGTCGAGTGGCGCTACGGTTTCGATCCGAACTCCGGGATGCCCGGTGCCCGTACTCACTGGCACGGCCGGCAATGGAATTGGGAGAGTTGGGACGGCACCGGCCAACACGATCGAGGCACCGCGAACAAACGCGGCGATGCGTTCGCCAGAGCATCACAAAGCGTCGACGAGATGTCCAAGGAACGCGGTGTCCCGCGAGAAAAGCTCTACGAGGCAAGCATCGAACGCGGCACGAAACTGCGAGCTGCCATCGAACTCGAGCAAGCGCCAACGCCGGAACAGCGGCCGAATGTCATCATCGAGCCCACTCAACTAATTCAACCGGCGGCCACCGATCAGCCTGGATCGCATGTCGCTGAATCAGTGGATGAAAAAGTTGATCAGGCGATCGTCGACTCACTCAAGGCCGCAGGAAGCAGTCACGTACGACCGCTGCGGGAAGTCATCGGCAGCGATCCCGAGACCACCGAAGGTCCCGAAGAAACCGCACCGGAGGCCGACTTCGACTACGGAATCGGCGAAGACGGAGAACGCGCCGTCTAACTGATGCCCGGTGTCGATACCTGCGGTCAGGCAGAAAGCAGAGGTGGGATGAGGGCGGAATTTGCCCTCATCCCACCTGACGGTCTTTAGCTCGGACCTCGCAGGGGGAGGTTGTCGTGTTCCTCGCAGATTTGCTTGTATACGGTATCGACGCCAGGTTCTTTCAATCCATCGTCATTGAGATAGAACCTGTGGCGCTCGGAGTCCGGTCTCCTGCTGCCGCCTACCACCGTTCCGTTATCACGACGATTCGGATCGGCTTTGAAGATGATTAACCCATAGTCGGACAGTCTCTTGAATGATTCCCATGCTGCTCGTGTCAGGTCGTAGTCGCGAAGCCGATCGTGGGCGGTGATGTCCAACTCGGTTCCAGGCAGACCGCCGGCGCGTTCATGCAAATCGCGCAGCATCATCCACATCGCGATCTCACGGTTCGTCAGGGCATGGACCCATCCGTTGAGGTAGAAGTCGGCAGGGATCCGAACTACTGGTTCGGTGGCATCCGGCACACGGTAGGGAGTCGCCCCTACTCGCTTGTGTCCACCGTCTTCGACGAGGAGTCGAATATCTTTGTACTTCCGGTATCCCTGGCCCAATGCTTCGGGGAGCGATACCAGGTTGACGTCCGACTCGGCGAGCGCGGTGATCGCATTACCGATCTGCCGCTTACGGTTTGCGGGCCTGTCGACTGCTAGCTCTTCTTTCCCGCTTACCTGGTTCGCGTTGACAACGAGCACATCGATCAGCCCACTCGGACTTGGATGGGCACTCTCGATTGGCCAGCCGAACTTGGCATCCGCGCCGAGTAGGAGTCGGTTGGATTGCACAAGGAAGGGGAGCGTAACTGCCAGACGGAGCCCTACGCCCTTGGGCTTTTGGGCTAGCACTGACAAAGGCGGACGGCGCGGCAGCACCGGCCGTGGCTTGTCCACGATCCGAATTCCCTTGATCTCCGAATCCGTCAACTCTGGTATTCGACGTACAAATCCCGATCGAATGAGTATCTCGGGTGGAGTGCTCGCCTTCCATACGTCTTGAAGGTTGTCACGGACCAGACGGTCGAGGTTTTTGCCGTCGACAATCGCCTCAAGATGCTCTCGGCGTGACTTCAGTTCCGCTGCGATTGCCACGAATTGCCCCCCCATTTGCAACGTTCAACGGTTACCGATAGACCGGCCCTCTGAACCTTTTCCCTGTTCCTGGATTCTCTGCTGTTTCTCGGCTTCGATCTTCGATATTTCAATATGACAAGAAGGCCGGTTAAAGCGCGAACTTCTTCCCCTGCACGGTACTCGACAAAGCAGTCTGCGTCGAGTGACAGTAGGTGTCGACGGCAACGCCATCGCTACCTAACAGCGACGGCCCTCCGCACCAACGGAGAGCCGTCAACGCCCGCAATTCCCGCATAAAGAAAGAGGACGTCTCATGACGCTATCGCCCACAACCCCTCCCGCACCAGAGAGAGCCGATGGCCCATCCCCCCGAAGGCGGCTTCGGCTTCTGCTTCTGAGTGTCATCGGGATCGCCGCAGCCGTCGGTGCAGCCTATTACGAACCGATCGGGGTCATAACCACAGCGGTCGCGCTGATTGCAGCTTTGGACCAGGTCATCGGTTGAAGTATCGGCAGCGGAAGGACAGCGCCGAGCGCAACGATTGTGCTGTGAGAGGTCACCACTCACCTCGCAGCAGGGACGGCTGACAGGTACGAACTATCTGACGGGAGAACATGCCGGCGAACACGAATACTGCATAAATCTCTACGATCAAAGACTCAGCCGAGGTGGGGTGAGACCTATGGTCTCGCCCCACCTCTCACATACGATCACCTTCACGCCAGGAGAGTCCCTCATGTCATACAACCTCTATGGCATCGAGCCGAAACCATCGCGGGTGCGCCGCTACGGACCAGGTTGTGGAATCGCGGCAGGTTTCGGTGCAGTGGGGTTTCTTTTGGGTAGGGCGTTCTCCGTGCCTGGAACCAACGAATTTTGGGACTTAGCTGCACAGCCAGCAGCCACAGTCGCGGCCGGAGTAGGCGCGATCACCGCGGGTTACATTGCGTTCCATAACGGCGAGAAGAGCCGGGGGCTAGATGCTCAACATCACCGCGAGACGGTAGATGGGGACCGTGAATCAAACCTCCAAGACCGATACACCGTGGCAGCAAAACAACTCGGAGACGAAAACTCTGCCGTACGCGAAGCCGGAGCCTACGCAATCGCGGCACTTGTGGACGACTGGCTGCGATATGGCACTCGGCTACCACAACCAGGTCACGCCCATTCCCAAGCTAAGACGTGCGTACACCTGCTCTGCTCGTATCTTCGTGCGAACCGCCGACTGGATGGGACCGATGGATTCGAGCCAGAGGAAGCAGCCGTTCGGAACTCGATCATCGGAGTTTTGCGTGAACGCACCAAGGACTGGCACCAGCAAGAGAATGGATGGATTGAAGATGCGAAGTTGGAAACAGATGCTCGGATCGTGATTGATCTCAACGGTGCGCGACTTAGAAAAGCCAACCTCAGCGAGGCAAATCTCTTCGGAGCGAACCTTTCTGGAGCGGATCTTCACGGCTCCGTCTTGAATGCCGCGACTCTTCAAAGAGCAAATTTGTCTCGAGCGACGATCACGCGGACCCGACTGCACAGAACGGATTTTACGGCCGCTGAACTTAGCCACGCCGACTTCAACTTGAGTGTTGGGAGGGAATCCATTTTCAAGGGAGCGACAGGGATGCAAATTTCGTTCACTCGGGGCGCCTTTCGGGGTGCAGACTTTAGCCAGGCAGTTCTCTACTTCGCGGACTTCACGGGTGCGAGACTCCATGGCGCGACCTTTTCAGGATCGAACCTGAGCTCGGCCAAATTTGGAGGAACGCACATTGAAGCAGCTGATTTCACAGGCAGCACATTTGATGAAGAGACCGAGTTCGATGAAACGACTCACTACTCCCGAACGACGAAATGGCCCGAGAACTTTATGCCGCACCTCGGGCAACTAGTCGAGGATGAACCGCAACCCACGGACTCTGACTCATCCCCGATCCCCGGAGGTTCCGCATGACAAACGACCGACTTACCGAAGAAGAAGCACGAGCAGAATACGACAAACTGGTACCGATCATGGCGCTGGAAGGCCGCACGATGGACGCTCACAGTCAGGAAGTGTTCGTTGAATACCTTCAGGACAAGCTCACGATTGACGACCTGGTGGCTATTGCGAAGCGTCGCAACGGGGCAGCTGAGTAGTGGAGGAAACTCCGAAATTCTCGCAAGAGTGGGTCAACTACTTCATCCCATCGACCGTTCGGTGGGACCACACAGGATTCCCTGACTTGACCGGAGCAGTGATGAAAAATCGCATCGACGTCTCACCTGAGCAGCCTTTCGGCATCACCGACGCAGGAACCCTGGACGATGTGGAGGGGTGGGTGACGTACAAGAACTTCTCGGAGATCATGGCGAACCCGGTCCCCGGAAACTACGACCTGCCGCACCTGCAAAAAATTCATCATCTGCTTTTCAGACAAATTTACCCGTGGGCCGGCAAGCTCAGGAACGCTCCCCGTGACTGGCCGATGGGGAAGATGGGGCCGGATATTCGGGCCTACCATCGGGGAAATCCGAACCCACCGGAGATACAACACCGCTATCTACCTGCCAACGAAATCGCTCACTACGGCAAGGTGGTTCTCGATCGACTGGCCGCAAAGAACTTCCTTCGTGGACTTGACCGGGACACATTTGTCGATGAACTGACGACGTGTTGGGCACGGACAAATATGGTCCATGTGTTTCGTGAAGGAAACACACGGGCGCAAACCGCCTTCTTTCGACAGCTCAGCGCAGATGCCGGCTACACACTCGATACCGACCGGTTCCGGCCCGTCGACGTGGAAGTCACGCGCGACAATCCGGGGATCGGGAACCTCCGCGACAAGTTCGTGTGGGGCCGATTCGAATACATGCAAACCGGCGAATTGACCTTGCTGCGCGAAGCACTCGATGCTGCCGTGGTCGCGACACCGACCACCGATCCAACGCCGGTGGGTATGGATCACGCCTATGACTTGAGCGCGTTGCGTGCGGTTTCGTCGGGTCATCCGCGATCGGTGGGTCGTTTGCTCACGGGTGAATCGGAATCCGACAATGCCGCTAGTCTTCCGACACAACCCAAAAATTTTCGGTCTCTCGACTCGGGCTACGAACGGTAAGAACTCTCAAAAGAGCGTGTCCTGGCCTTTGCCTGGATCGGTCTTTGCGCGAAACAATGCCTTCTCGTCGTATCCAAACCGAAGCGCATTGCGGATGGCAACAGAGCGGTCGTAGCGGGGCCGGCCACTACCGTCGAGCAGCCGGTGGCCCGATAGACGGCCGAGCGCAATTGCAAAACGCACGTTCTCCGAATAGGTCGACTTCACCAGATGTTCCGACCCAACGCGCACACATAGAGGCTCGTTGCATTTGTGTTCACAGACCACACCATCGTCCAGAATCCCATGCACCATTTCAACCGAGAACCGATGAGCGAGGACGGTACGTTGCCGGTTGTTGCGTTGGTAATTAAAGCGACCGTAACCATCAGGAGCACTGATGGCTCCGGTCCAAAACCAGCATGTCGGGGTCTTCACTACCTTCGACCAGAACAGCGCAATGTGTGTCGCAGTCGGCGTCAACGTTGCGTCGACGAACCGATGCTTTCGTGCCGAAGCAGGTTGGTCTTCGACGGTGTTGTGGCCGGAGGAAGGATCCTCCGGCCACAATCCCGCCTCGGAGTCCTCGGTCACCGATCAGTCTCCGACACCACTGTGCCGCCGATCAGGACGACCTACCGTCAGCGCCAGAGTTGGACGTGGACGGCGAACTTTTCTCATCGACGGCCGTCGTGTCCGCAGGCGCTTCGAGATGAGGCGTAACCGAAATTCCGGCCTTCTCAAGTTCGGACTTTGAGGACTCGATCAGATTCTTTGCTTCCTTCAATCCGACACCCAGCACGGTCCCAAGGTCAGAATTGGAGCCCTCGAACGAGAATCGCACGATCGCTTCCGCGTACTCGAGCATCAGAGCATTTTCGGAGGAGCTCTGGTCGTTCTGGAGCGCTTCGATCTTTGCCTTCGTCTCAGCCTTGGTCTGCTCGATCTTTGCCGTGGTGTCTGCCTTCAGCTTCTCGATCTTCTTCTCCAGCCCCGTAGTAAGAGATTCGATCTTCCGCTCGCCGGCCACAGCTACCGAAGCTTGAGACTGTTCAAGTTTCCCCAGCTTCGCAGAAACCGCGTTCAGTGGCTCCGACAATTTTTCGATCATGTTCTGGTGAGCGATCGCTTGTTGGCGTGCCGCCTTGATGTTCTGGTCGACGTTGGCGAGGGTGTGCAGTCGGCGGGCGAGGGACGCGGACTTTTCTGATGAGGTGACCATGCTCCGGAGTCTATCGGCTCACGGCCGGTGCGGTGGGCATTGAGAGGCGCATCGAAAATCAGAGAAGAGGCCCGACCGTTTTCGGAGCGAAGTGTGAAAAATCGCTGACGTCTCGGCCACTCATCACCACCAGATGCCTAACACTCGCCATCGGCGACAGAAATCAAGTCCTACGGACTTGGAAACAGCAGAGTCCTACGGACTCCCAAACGCCCTTGACCTCCGGTCAAGGGCAAAATCTGTACACACCTCTTGCACTAAAGTGCGAACGGGACGTTCGGCATGGCAGAATGATCCAAATGATGACCATCCACAAGCTTCAGGCTGGGGATGGTTACGTGTATCTGACGAAGCACGTAGCAAAGGGCGATGCGACGGAATCGCTGAAAGCGGACGCCACGAGCTACTACGTGAAGAAGGGAACCCCGCCTGGACAGTGGTGGGGGAAGGCCGCCGAGATGGTTGGTGTCGCCGTCGGAGACGAGGTCACCGAGTCGGCCATGCGATCGACGTTCGGTCAGGCCCGAACTCCTGACGCCGTGGATACGAAGCCGGCGAATAATGCTCCCGTTTCCGATCATCTGGACTGGTCTGCGCGCACTGCGTTAGGGCGTGCTTTCGCTCGCTTCGAGCCGATGGAGTACATCGGAGACGTCGAGGACCGCTGCATCGCCTACAAGAGTGCGAACGGTGAGTATCCGAAAACTGAGGCCAAGAACGAGATCAAGTTCGAGGTCGCTCGGGAACATCTGCTGCGAGAAAGAGGTGCACGGTCGGAGCTGCTTTCCGAGGCGGAGGTAATGACATTCATTGCCGATACTTATCGGAAAGTGCGCCAGCCTGTCGCCGGATACGACCTGGTGTTCACGCCGATGAAGTCCATTTCCCTGCTCTGGGCGTTGGGCGATCCTCGCGTCAAAGCAGCGATCGAAGCGGCGCACCGCCAGGCCGTCGACGAGACATTGGGGCACATCGAGGGCGACCTCACCTACACCCGGCGCGGCGAAGCCGGAGTGCGCCAGGTCAAGGCAGAAGGGCTGCTGGTAGCCCGCTTCGATCACTGGGACAACCGCGCCGGCGATCCGAATCTGCACACTCACTGCGCCGTCCTCAACCGCGTGTACGCAGAAGAGAAGTGGACGACGATCGACGGCCGGGTCTTCTACCGCGCCGCCGTGTCCGCGTCCGAGCGATACAACACACGCATCATCGACCTTGTCGCACGGGGCCTCGGAGTGAGCTTTGCGCCGCGAGCCGACACTCCACTGGGCAAGCAGCCGGTCTACGAAGTCGAAGGCATCCCGCTCTCGCTCATCGAAGAGTTTTCCCGCCGTCAGGCGATCGTCGACCGCCAGGAAGAATTGGCGCTCGAGTACAGCAGCCGACATGGCAAGAACCCGCCGAAGAAGGTCCAGTACGCACAGGCGCAGCAAGCTACGTTGGACACGCGCAACGCAAAAAACCCGCCCCGCTCGATGGACGAACTTCGTGCCGAATGGGACGAACGCGCCCGGTCGATCGTCGTCGATACCGACCCGGCCGAGATGGTGGAGCTCGCTCGAACCGGGGCCGACAACCGGCCGGTGTTCGGTGCGGACGATCTGGCAGAACTGGTCAGCGCAGTCGAGAGCGACCTCTCCCGCAAAGTCGGATCGTGGACGGTTTACACGTTGCGCGCCGAAGTGCAGCGGCACCTGCGAGCGTTCAGTTTCCTCGATGACGACTCGGTGAGCGGGTACGTCGACGCGGCAGTCGAAGAATTGGTCGCAAACCATTGCATCCCGATCAGCACCGAAATCTACAAAGCACCCGAGCAGTTGTCGGAGCAGATCGAAGGCGGGCTGGTTCGCCTGCATACCGTCGAGCGCACCACTATGCGCTACACGTCCGAGACGGTGAAGGCCGCCGAAGCATTGATGCGCGCAAAAGCCGAAACCGACAACGACTTGACCGTCGACGCCCGGATCATCCGACGCCAGATCAAGAAGATCGAGAAGGCCGTCCGGAAAGAGAAGAAGCTCGATGACTTCCAGTTGGGCGACGACCAGGTCGCCATGATCGAGCATTTCCTCACCGCCCGCAAAGACGTTGCAGTCGCCGTCGGCGCAGCCGGGGCCGGCAAGACCACCGCCGCAACAGTGATCGCTCGGGCCTGGGAACAGGTCCACGGCAAGGTCGTCGCACTCGGACCATCGGCACGAGCGGCAGAGGTGCTCGGTGAAGAAATTTCGGTGGAGGGCCGCACCATCGCGGACGTGCTCACCCGCGATCGACACGGCATCCCCACCGGCATCGACGCCGGCGATCTACTACTGGTAGACGAAGCCGGAATGGCATCGGCCCGCGACCTCGCGGACCTGACCCGCATCGCCACCGGCGCCGGAGCCGTCGTTCGTTTGTTGGGCGATCATCAGCAGTTGGCATCCGTGGAGTCCGGTGGCGTCCTGCGCGATCTGGCCGAGCGCACCGACGCACCGTTCCTGTCGAAGGTGCACCGTTTCAAGACCGAAGGCGAAGCTGCCGCAAGCTTGCTGATGCGCCAAGGTGAGGTATCGGCACTCGACTGGTACGAACAGAAGAACCGCATTGTCGCGGGGATGAAGCACGAACTGCCCGACGTGGTTTTCGCCGCCTACGTCACCGACATCGAGAATGACCAGGAAGCATTGATGGTCGCCCCGACGAACGATCTGGTGCGCGAACTCAACGTCAAGGCCGCGGCCTACTACCGCGACAACGGCACGGTTTCCGGTCGCGGCGTCGTTCTCTCCGACGGACTCGAAGCCGCCGTCGGCGACATCGTTGTCACCCGCAAGAACAACAGCAAGTACATGGCCAAGGACATCGACGGCCAGACGACAGGCCGCGTCAAGAACGGTGATCTGTGGAACGTCGTCGAGGTCGGTGTCGACGGATCACTGCGCATCGAGAACCGCACCAGCGGCGGTCGCGTCGTCGTGGCAGCCGACTACATCGCGGACAACGTCCAACTCGGATACGCCGCGACGGTGCACCGAAGCCAGGGCATGACTGTCGGCTCGTGCCACGTCCTCACCGATTCCGGAATGAACCGTCAAGGGTTCTACGTCGCGATGACCCGCGGCAAGAACGCCAACATCGCCTACGCCGCGAACGACGAACTTCCCGACTGGGATTTCGAGCACCTTCCCGACGATCACCCCGGCGCCCGCGGGGTCCTCGAAGGGATCATGGCCCGCGACGGATCGCAACGCACCGTCCACCAGATGATCGAAGACGAGCAGGCCCGCGCCGGTTCGTTCGACGCCCTCAAAGAGTCCTACCTTGCAGCCGTCGGCGCACTCTACGAGGAGTACACCGCCAGCTTGCTCAACGAGATTCTTACGGACAAGCAGTTCACCTGGGTACACACGTTCGGCGGCTGGGACCAAATTGTCGAGGTCGTGGCGCAAGCGGAAACCTTCGGTTGGGACACCCGCCAACTCCTCACCGACGCGATCACTGTCATGCGCGCCGAAGGTAAGGCCGGCAACCTCAACCTCGAAGACAACGCACCCGGCAAGGTCATGGCCACAGCACTCAAAGCCGCGACAGAACCGGCAGTCCTGCCGCGCCGCCGAAACGACGTCATGGCCCGGTACCGGGTGCCGAACCTGTCCGATGCCGCAGCCGCGCAGGACACAATCCTCACCGCCTACGCGCACCAACACGCCCGTCAGATGCACGCATTCGTCGACACCTACACCGAGAGCGCAATCGCTGACGGTGCTCCGTGGGTGACGGCGCTCGGGCAGCCCGGAACGGATCCGCGCAAGCAAGCACTGTTCGAGACCACTGCCCGCGAGGTCGCGATCTCCCGGATTCTCGTCGATGCGCCGGACACGGTGAACAGTCCCGTCCGCTTCCTGAGCGAAACGCGGGCTGAAGCGGTGAAGACAATGATCGAGCAGATCACGACCGCACCGGAAGCGAAGAGTGTGTACGCAACGCTCGGTAGCGACGATTTGCGTGCCGCGGTGGCGGGCGCGAAGCGCCGCATCTCCGACACCCGGCAGATGCTCGGCATGGCGAAGTACGAGCTTGCCCGCGCCACCGGCGAATCGAACCTCAGCGACGTCGACGCCGCGGCCACCCAAGTAGCCGCCGACGAGCGCAAGATCCAGGCAGCGAAGACAGCTCGGACACAGTTCGAGCAGATTCAGCGTGACCCGAACGCCACACCGCAACAAGTCGACGACGCTCGTACGGCGAAGAACGCGGCCGAGGCCGCAGCACCCGCCGAGGTTCGGTGGGGCGCGATCGAACGATCCGTCGCCCACAATCGTGCGCAGCAGAGTCGTCGAGACCGCGCAGCCGATCGAGACAACCAGGTGACAGGCAGACTCACCACCCAGATTGAGCACCTGGAGAAATCACTCCGCAGTGACAAAGAACGGCTCGCACTGCTCGAAGCCGAACAACGCGGCCGTACAGGCAGCACGGAACCCGCGCCGCGCATCCGACGGACTGACGGCCCAGAAACCGGCGCGACGATTGATCCCGCCGTCCACGGGCAAGAAACCGATCGCGGACCAGAAGTGTAGGACCGGCACCTAACCAACGATCCTCGCGACCAACGGCGAGGGGGGAACGAGGAGAAGAGAATGAGCGAAGCCCATTGGTCTGATCGCCCGAGTAATGAGCAGTCGACGACACCCGACCCGAGCAGCTGGGACGATGACTATCAGCCGCCTTCCGAACCGCCGCCCGACTATGGCGACGAGCCGACGGCCGACTATGGCCGCGATTGGGGAACGCGTGAATACGAGGAGGAGCATCGGTCGACGGGCGGGAAGATGGATCGAGCCCAACCTGACACGGCAGGGCTAAGGCCCCCGTCTCGCAGCCGCCGAGGTTTCGTACAAGCTCTCGACGACGTCAAGGTGTTCGGACGAGAGCCACGAGATTCCGCTGAACTCCAGAGCCGGGGGGCACGAGTACTGGACCGGGTCGTAGGCAAAGCCTTGGGTGAAACCGCCAATTCTGGCCAGTCGACAACACCGCAGCATCGACCTATTCCCCCTAAGACGAACCGTCCGGAGCCGATCAATAGCTGGGACAGGACTCCCACCGCGGGGACCGAGGGGGGTAGATCAGTCGATGCAGCGGATGCCGGTGCGCGTCGACAGGCCGCCGCGGATGAGGTGCAGCGAATAGAGGCTTTCCTGGTCGAAATCCAAGGACGGCGTAAGGCCGGTGAAACGGTTCCCGAGGCGCGGCCGATGGGATCGGTCTTTGGGGCATTCAAGGGATCCCCGATCAACCAGACCCGGATTCAGGTCCTGGCTGCGGCAGCCACCGCCAGACATCTGGAAGGGCCTGACTCGGAGAACGCGAGCAAGCTCAGCCAGCTGGTCGAAGACAACGCAGTTCGCTTACAAGCAATCCGGGACGAAGAACGTCACCGGGCAGGAATCGAACACGAAAAAAACGGAACACCGCAGGCCGAGATCGACGCCGAGGAAAAAACGCGGACCGAACAGGAAGCACGGGAAGACAAAAATGTCTTCAACGCGGCAGCAGCAGTTTCACTTGGATACGTCGCGGCGCAAGGGCTGCCAACGTATGAGCAACTCGCTGACCTGTCCGAAGCCCAGCTCGGGGCAGTGCCCGAAGAAATCGAAACGGCGGCCGACACCGATTCCGCTAGCCGATCGGGTCGGGGTGTAGCCGATGTACTCAGCGCAGCAGGCCGAGGACTCGCCCAGGCGGTTGGTCCTGTTGTCGGAGACGACGACGTTGCACCGAATCTGTCGCCAGTGAACGTGGCCCAACTCAACGAAGAGCTGGCGAGTATCGCCGCAAGCTTGGCGCCGGCGATGAAGGCAGCAATGTCGAGCCACCCGCGTTCGGTCAAGGAAATGCTGAACGTCGAGCAGACTCCGGACGAGAACTCTGCATTCTTCGAGAGCGAAGAAGAACTTGCCGCCGAGCTGGAGAAGGGGGTCGCCGAGCTGGAGAAGGGGGTCGGGGAGCAGTAGCGTCAGATCCGTTCACAAAGGTGTTAGTGCGGACCCTCAGGCTGATGGCGACCAAACCCAGCCTGGGGGTTTATCTATAGGTCAGGCGTCAGCGCAGAGGTATGCATGCGCGGCCACGGTCTGCTGCCGGTACTTTTCCCGCACGGCCTCCGGTTCCACTGGGGTCACGATGTACCCCTGCTTCTCAGCGCGGATGCTCGACTGATTCGACGCGTTAATGTCCCGGTTCGACATGATAAGTGCCGCCTCTTCTTCCGTGCGGCCCGAGCGCAGCAGTTCGCAGGCCTCGTAGCCCTCGTCGATGAACGGGCGCTTGGGAAGGAGTACGTCCCACTTGGAGGTGAAGAGCGCGTCTACGTAAGCGTCTTCGTCCGGCGGAGGAGGCGGATCCTCCCTGGATGCGAGAACCGTGCAAAGGCCTACGGCAAAGATCGCCGTGAACCCGAGGCCGATTACGCCTCGCTTCTGATCAGTCTTCACAGCTCCGCCTTGACTTGTACTGGGGGGGTCTTTTTTGAATGGATCCTACTCGAGTCCTCGAGTCCTCGAATGCTCGAATCCTAGAGGCCTAGAGTCCTCGAATCCTCGACTAGTCGATGTTCAGACGACGGTTCGGCTTCTTCGGCTCGGGCTCACGAGGACCATTGAGCAGGCGCGGAGCGATCAGCTCCTCGACGATCGCAGACACGGACGTACCTTCGGCGAGCGCCAACTGCTTGAGTTTCACGATCGTTGTCTTCGGTAGGTACAGGCCGATGGTGCCCATGATGTCTTTATTGCTCACGAAGGCCTCTGATGCCTTCTTGGGCACCTTTCATTCGTTCTGCTCCCGCTGGCGTGCCAGTTGTTCTTTCAGGGTCAGCTTCTCGGTCATAGTTCCTCCTCGAATGGCAGCTCTACTGCCGTCTCTCGTGCTTGGTCGATGTCGTAGCCGAAGTGCTCTCGGTCCCGACCCCCGAGAAGCAAGAGCTCCGAGCGCAGGAGCAAGAATGGGAACGCGACGTCTAGTCAGGGAAGACCGAAGAACGGGTCGCCACGTTGCCACTGGTCCGAGAAGGCTCTCGGACCAGGACGGGGAGGAAATCCTCTCCGTCAGGGCAGATGTGGCGACCCGTTTCTGATCGCAGAGGTCAGTGTAGGAGGAAGGTCCGACAGTGATGAAGGTATTGGTTTCCCCAAGCGCGAAAGACACCGTAGGGCTGCGGGTGGGCTGTGCAGTCCCGTTTCAGGTTGTTCTATTCAGTTGGCGGCAACCTACTTAGGGTTGTCGATGAGTTTGTCGCGCACGAAGTCGACACAGTATGTAGCCGTGGCTGCGCCAACGACTGAGCCCGCTTGTCTCGGACTGAGCGCGTCGTTCTCGCTTTGGAGTTCCATAGCGAGAGAGATCAGGTTCTTCCCGCCTTCGATTGCGTCACAGACTTCGCGGCCGAGGTCGACCAGCTTGTCGTCTGACATCGCGATATCTTCACCTTTGAGGGATTCAAGATATGTGGCGTCGTCGCTAGACGAGGTAGCACTCGTCGAACAGGCAGTGAGGGCTGCACCGATTGCGAGTGCTGCGAGAACGGTTTTTGTGTGATTCACGGATGACAGTGTGCTCGATCCGGCCGGTCGGTAGGTAATACCGTTAGGGGGTAGTGGCACGCGTAAAAGTTATGCACACCCCCAGTTGAGATTTTTTGCCAGACTCTGTTTCAGTGTGCGCATGATGCCCGTGACAAGAATTGCGCTATGCACGCTAATCGGTTGTGCCGTCGCCTTGACCTCGACGCTTTCGCGCAGTCGCGACCGGCCTGAGACCCGTGATGTCATCATTGGATTCGTTGGGGCTTTCGTCGCTGCGATAGCCCTTGGAGTTGACTAACTTGACAGGTCATCGCTGTCTTCTTCGGTTTCGCCAGAAAGGAAGTTCCGCAAAAACTTGAGCTGTTCCAGGATCTCGTCGTAAGTAACAATCTTCACGCTTCGCGAGTTCGCTCGATACATCTCGAAGGATTTTTGCTTGTCAGGGTGATCCAACGATGCGGTGCGCCCGGCGATAACGAAGCACTGCACCGCGTATGCCTCCAGATCCGACCTCGAAGAAAATCGCAGCTGCGCGAAGCTGGTCATTAGTTGATATGCCTGGTCCATCACCTGAGTTACTGCGCCAGCAAGGTCATTGGACGGGCGGAAGACACCCCCGCGATATTTCTTTGGGGCGAGTAGCGGAGTCGACGGTCGCTTGAGCTCTACCAGCGCAGCATTGTTGGTCATCGGGTTCTTATAGAGGAAGTCGGCAATCTTGCCGCCGCTGCCCGAAAACCCGACACCACCGACAGACGCAGTCGACTGAAAACTGACCATCGGAGTGCCAAATACCTGCTGAAGCGCAAAGACGTTATTGTCGAAAAAAATCTGCCAATCCAACTCAACCGTACTACCGGCCAAAGACTCCTCATAGGCTTCAATGAGACGATCGAGGTTTACTAGTTCGACGTCACGATGGAGTTTCAGAAACGCCTCGGGCCGGGTCCGCGCCAGTGCAGTGGACTCCGCTGCGAAGGTCTCGATCAGCTCGTCCTGCTCGCCTTCGGTCAGCTCCGTGACACCATCCGCCGCCTTGGTTAGTATTTTTGTCACCGGGTGGCGGCCGAGGCTGTACACCATCGGCTCGAGCTCCAGAGCGGAAGCCAGTGCGTTGTGAACGAATGCATCTTTGACCCGCGCAGCCCCGTCGGTGCCACGTCTGGTGATCCGCTGGATCTCCATATAGATCGCATCAAATGTCTCTAGCCCCAGCAACATGCGTTTTCCGTCCACTGCGATGGTGTCCCCACCGGTGAACGAGAGTTCCTCGCACTCAGTGTGCTCTTCGATCAGGCGCACGAGTCGGTTGCAGTCCTTGAGTAGCCCCAGGCCATATTCGTAATCTTTGACGAATCCGCGGGGCAACATCTCGGCGAGAATTTCTCCCAGATCGGCATCTTCAAATTCCCCGGGCACGTCTAGCGTCAATGTGCGAATCTGCTCGTACTTCGGACCCAGGAAGTCTTCGGTGTCATCTAGCGTGTTGGTCGGGAATATGCGCAGCACCGAATTCTCTGGAGATTCCCGCGTGAGGTTAAGTATCCGCACCTCGCGGCTAGGGCTCGAATCTTTACCAGGCTTTGGGACCGTAACTAAGAATCCGTCGAGGTCACCGTCGACATGTCGTTCATCAAGTTTGCTCTTGCCGTCCTGGTCTGCTCCGAATCTCACAAAGCCAGTATCCCATTGACTCGCTGTCAGAAATCTGAGGCGCTTCTAAGTGCTAGGAATAATCGAGAATCCAAATCATTGGGGCTTCACGCGAAGGACGGCGGCGGGGTGAAATCATCGGGCCACTGAGTTGACAGATTGTAAGTAATCTTCTTCATCCCAACGCCAGTCAAGTCTGTGTGGGTCAGGTTCGCACCGGCCACGTTCGCGTCGGTCAGGAACGCTCGCGTCAAGTTTGAGTAGGTCAGGTCTGCTTCGGTCATATCCGCGCCAACCAGGAATGTACTGGTCAGATCTGCGTTTCTCAGTTTCGCGTTGGTCATGTTAGTGTCACGCATTTTCGCGCGGAACATTTTCGCGTTGCTCAGGTTCGCGTCCGTCAGGTTCGCGTCGTTTAGGTTCGCGTCGGTCAGGTTCGCTCCGAACAGACTTCCACAGGTCAGGTTTGCGGCGGTCAAATTCGCGTTGCTCAAATTCGCGGCGAACAGGTTCGCATCGGTCAGATTTGCTTCGACAAGGAATGCCCTCGTCAGGTTCGCGCTGCTCAAATTCGCATCGGTCAGGTCTGCGTCGGTCAGGTCTGCACTGGTCAATTGCGCTCGACCCAAGTTTGCGCGGAACAGGTTCGTGCGAGTCAGGTTTGCGTTGGTCAGGTTCGCGTGGATTAGGTTCGCGTGGCTCAGGTGCGCGTCGGTGAAGTTCGCGCCAGACAGGTTCGCGCCAGATAGGTCGAATGCACAGCCTGTCCACTGATCTTTGCTTCTGGTTCTTGCTCTAATCGAGTTGACGATCGCCGCTCGTACGTGTTGCTCTTCACGATCGTTGTCAGTAGAAGGTCGACGAGGCGCGGGGCGTAGTCGATCGTGGCCGGCGAGGGAACGACGGGCTGGTTTTAACCTGGGTGGGGGCGTCAATTCTGGCGTTGGCGCACCCGGTAGTGACCGGGTGGTGCGGAGATACGCGCAGAGAAGATCGATACAGACTTGTCGTTCGTCGTCGTTGCCGAAGTCGTGCCAATCGTCGGCTAGGGACGCGAGGGCGTAAACACCGGCGAGTCGGATTGCGGCGGAGTCGTGTCCGAGTTGTTCAGCCACGGTGGTGTACCGATCACGTAGACCGCTGCTCTGCTCGAGCAAGTGCGTGGCCTCGGTGGATACTTGCTTGCGATAGGCGAGAAACGCGGCGCCACCCAACCCGATGATGCCCACGAGTGTGACCGTGGTTCTGGCGGCGTTGAACCATTGATCGCCGGTCAGGTAGAACCCGTCTTGCCACACCCATAAACTGGCTTGAAGTCGTGCGAAAGTCAGAAGCACTGCAGCGCCCACAACAGTTGTCGCTACAGTGCCCAAAACTACCCATAGGCGCAGAGTGGCTGGTCGAATACGCGCCACGCTGCCATTTCTCGCACGTTTCATATCGTCATCATCTACTGCCCCGGGCGCAGACAGTGCGACAGACGCATAGAACCCTCACGAGGGTTTCAGTCGCTGTCGGTCTCGTTGCCTGAACTCAGGATTGCGTCACGTAGAAGTGGCGGCACTGCTTCAGCTTTCATTTGAGGGAAGCCAGACCACGAACCGTCGTCCTTCGCCAACGCCATTGGCCCGTCCTGGCCGTCGAAGATGACCCGAATATGCGGTTCGAGGTGGTGAATCCACCAGGAGGACATAGCCGAGAGTTTCTCTGATGCCCGCGCTTCTTCCCAGGCGTAGTGCAGAGCGGTGAGCCGGCCGACAACTTCTGGGTAGAGCCACCACCGTTGATCCCAGGCCAAACCTTCGCCAGCCTCAGGGTTGATCCTTCGGCGAATGACCTGCGCAAAGAACCCGTCGACCCACCCGAAAACGTCCGCGTACATTGGTTCGATCTCTTCGGCTTCGGGTTCTGTCTCGTTCTCAGGTTCCGCTTCTGTCTCCGGTTCGGGTTCTGTTTCGGGTTCGGGTTCCCATTCGGGTTCTGTCTCGGCTGCGTCTGCATACTCAGCATCTGAATTGTCGCTCTCGACGGTTGGGTCGTCGGCGTAGGTGTCGTAGTTGTACGGATTCTCGTATCCGGTTTCGTCGTTGGTTGCCCAGTCGTCTTCGGTTCCCACGCTCACCATCACTTTGTCCCTTCGGAGAAGAATTCAGACCCGAATATGTCGTCGATCTGGGAAGTCGTAGCAGCAGAGGCAGTTTCGATGCGGCGAATGGGAACATCAATGACAACGGAGTCTGCGAAGTCATCAGGTTCCGCCAGGTGCGGCGCAGGCGCATACCCGTCGTCGAGCATCGGCTCATCGGAGATTGCTACAGGTAGAGGTCGATCTGAGATTCCGACAGGCAGAGCCTTTTGTTCGACACGATCGGTGCCGGCGTCGCACTCAGCGATGGAGCGGTTGATGTCGGCGGCAAACGGTGTCGAGGACCAGTAGTTCTTGCGTACGAGCAACGGCTTGCTACCGGCCAGAGTGATGATCGCCCGCGTACGAGGAAGAGCTTTCAAGTTGTCGGGTTCGAGGATCTTTTCCTTCTGCCACGACTGCGTGATGCTCGACTGGCCACTGGAGAAGAATCCGGCACTCTTGTTGCGCGACTCGGTCTGAACATGATGATCACCGATCGCATTGGAGAGTGAGTTGATGTAGTTGTCGTCATCGACGTTGCCGCCGTACCAAACCATGTTGCAGGCATCCTTCATTGCGTCGAACTTCGTCTCGCCCCAGACACCTTTGGCCTGCGAGGGTGACTGCAAGATCGTGATGAGGATGATCCCGCGGCTACCGAAGTGGCTGTACCAGGCCGGGAGCTGCTGAAGCTTGCAAATATTGGCGGCTTCGTCGAGGACCGCAACGAGCGGGATCGGCATCCTTCCATTGGCTTGGCTGGCGCCGTACATCTGCGCGGCGTCACCGATCGCGCCGATCAATGCCGTCGTCAGCGCCGATGCGGATCCTGGTCCTTCCATGCTCATGGCATAGACGGTGTCGGTGGTTCGTACAAAATGCTCAGCGTTGAACTCGGGAAGTTCGTGGACGACGCGATCAGGATCGATCGTGATTTCGCCGTGACCGTTTATGCCAATTTTGAGTCGGGTGTTCGGAAGGATCGCTTCCTCATACCGGGGTTCATCCAACGGTGCGAGGAATCGACGGGCCATGTCGTAGAAGCCGTCACGCTGTTTGGCATTGACGTTCTGCTTGCTGCGCATTGCGTTCGCGAGGTCGCGGTAGCCGTTCGCGGCAAGAATCTCCACAGGAATCTGTGACTGGGTCGCACGTAGCCAGTCGACGACATGGCGCATATCGCCGCCGACCAAGGCAGCTGCGAGAACGTACGAACCAAAGAGGTCGCGGGCTGCACCGTCGAAGTAGGCATCGACTTTGGCGCTTTCGTCGGTCGCGGCCGAGATGAAGTAGTCGCATACAACTCTGGCGGTCGGCAGGTCATGGACCGGGCGAAGAGGGTTGAACCAGAAGGTCGCTCGTTCACGCGGGTTGCCGGTGGTCACGCCTTGAAGGTCGAAGAGCCACACACTGCCCATCTGCTTACGCAGGTAGAGCGTGTGGGTGTAAATATCCTTCTTGTTAGACGTGCCGATCGCTGCGCCAGGTGCGTAGCACATGGCTGGAATCGCCAGTGCCGCAGACTTACCCATGCGAGCGCCGGCAATCGCGATGCAGACCCATTCCCAAGGCATCCGGACCTCGAGGTTACGTTTGACCGAGTGGCCCATGACAATGCCGCCGTAACCGGGGTGGGATTGGCTGATTGCCGGAGCGAGCCTTGCTGTGGTCTTGGCAAGCTCGAGGGGATTGGTTTCTTCGATGTCGCGAGGATCGGTCATGCTTTCGGCGAATTGGTCGATCCGTTGCTCAACTCTTTTTTCTTGAACTTTCTCGAAGTAGCCATTCTTCTTGAGCGCCCACAGCACACCGAGTGCGAGGGCGACTAGAGCGAGAATCATGACCAGGAGAATGACGGTGGCGGCCAGGGGCCAGCTCCGCTTCCCCGTAGCGACGGAGAGAATCAGCCCGATCGGGTTCCACCCTGCTGCTTCACCGCCGCCCAGGTTGTAGGCGATGACAGGTAGAAACGATGCCGGGATCGCGACGGCGATTCCCTTGAGGATCATCATGTCTTTGTCCGAACTGATACCGGGACGATCACGCCGCATCTGTGACATGGTCAATTCTCCTTACTGGTAGCGGAAATCGGTCAGGCGCCACCCGTCATCGGTGCGGGTAACGGTGGTGCGCCAAGTCTCGGCAGCGCGGTTGGTGCTCGATCCGGTTGCGTGAAGGACTGTTTGACGGCAGCTCACGTCGATCACGACGGTCCGCATTCCGGTCGGGGCAGCCGGTGTACTGTCTGCGCGCGCACATGAAGCGGTCAGAGCATCGCCAGATGCTTTCCACGCCAACCATTCCGAGTCCGGACGCACCCCGGACTCCGTACTGCCGCTGCTGTCGACCGTCGTCAACAGATCACCGCCGAGCCAAGGCCGAGCTCTCACGAGAGCGTCGGATTTGCTGGTATCAACGGCTGGTTGCCACGACAAGATCGCCTGCATTGCGGTTGTCGCCGTGGCAGCGGCATCGAGTTCAGCGGGATTGGCAGGGTCGATCGCCGTATGGTCGTCGGACCCGGTGGACGCATGATCGTCTGAACTGTCGCCGGAGGAGCCGCACCCTGCGAGAACGAACGACGCTGACAGTAGGCCCGCGACGAAATACTTGCTCGAAGAGCGCATGGCGCCCGCTTCCTTAGTCATTGCATCCACCTGTTGTCTCTACTTCTGATCGATGAGCGGTCGGTCGGTTCGTTCGTTCTTCGGGCTTCTGGATTGCATGGACCGCATCAATGAAGCATATGTGAAGACCTCTCTAAATATATAGTTGTCAGTCATTGATCGCACGAAACTTCGCTTCGTTGGCGATGATCTTGTCTGCGTACGGCCTGGTCTGGACGATGTAGTCGTTGTGGCTGGTGGGGAAGCCACCTTCTCGCAGAACCGATCCTTCGCCGGCGTTGTATCCCGCCAGATAGAGCTCGGTCGGCCCGTTCGGGGCCTTCACCGATCCGTCGGCGATCGCAGCATCGATCGTCTTTGCGATGGTGCACATGTAGTCGCCTTGTGCCATCACCGCATCGCCGATGCTGTTGATGTTGATCAGGCCGTCGCCGTCATAGTCCTTGCCATAGGTAGCCCACGTTCCTGGCATGAACTGGGCAGGCCCACCGGCACCGGTGTTCGAGACAGGGGCGTTAGCCCCGTACTGGAAGCCGTTTTCGGCTTCGAGCTGGGCCGCGAGCAGCGACGGCTTGATCTGCGGGCACATCGCCCCTGCGCGCTCGAGCCATTCTGCGAACTCGGCAGGAACAGAACCGGCAGCGAGCGAGTCGCCCAATCCGGTTCCGGAAATGTCGCAACCCTTGGCCATACTCGTCGCCTGACCGCTGCCCCCGGGGAGAGATCCCCACTGCATCGAACCTTCGTCGAAGCCGCCACCGTTGACGGTGACGTGAACGTGGTTGAAGTGATTCTCGTTGTCGCTGCCACGGTCATCCATGACGTTCGGCGTCCCGCCCACGGGATAGTACGTCTGACGCCAAATCGCGTAGTCGACATTGAAGAACGCGGCATTCGCCATGACGTAATTCAGGACTTCGTCACCGAGGGCAACACCCGTTCCGGAGCTGTAATCCGGGATCATGACGTCGACGGCCTGGCCGCTCGGATGATCGGTGAAGCCGCCGCCGTCGGCGCGCCACCCACCGAGGCTGTCCAACCGATCCCCGAATTGCAGGTGCAAGGCACGGATCAGTTTCTTGGTGTTGACCTGCATGTTCTGCTCGGACCCCGCGGAAGCGGGAAGGGCCTGGGCAAGGTCGGCGGCGGGAGGAGTTCCCGGAGCGGCCGGCGCAGGAGCCGAGCGCGCCGGGGAGTCCTTGCTCTCACCCGGTGCGGGTGAAGCATCGTACTGGGCTTGCGGATCAACAGCTGCCCCGCCGAAACGTCCACCCGGCCACGTTTCCCAATGCAGATGAGGACCAGTCGACTCACCCTTGTTGCCGATAGTGGCGATCTGCTGACCAGCACGAACCTGCTGGCCAGCTTCGACGACGTAGGTGTCGACGTGGCCGTACACGGTCGAGTAGAGCTGACCGTCGATGACGTGATCGAGAACAACCCACTGCCCGAATCCGGAAGCTTCCCCGGCGCGGGAAACCGTGCCGTCGGCGGCAGCGTAGATCGGAGTGCCGATCGGGCCGGCGAGGTCGATGCCCTGATGCTGGCTTCCCCACCGTTCACCGAACCCGGAAGTGAGCGTGACGGACGAGGGGTCGACGGGCTTGATGAACGAGCCGGGCGGGGCGATCAAATCCCCCGCACCGGGCGCAACTGCGCTCGATCCGGGCAGGCAGCTGGTGGCTGCCTTGTCTTCCTCATCCTGAAACAAAATCGTCAACAAGATGACAATCGACATCGGGACTCCGACCACCAGCGCGACCAGCCCGACGATCAGCCCGTTCTTCGAGTCCATTACTCAACCGCGCCGATGCACTGCTGCCCGGTGCGAGCAATCGCGCGCTGGTACAGCTCGGTGGCCGCAGCCAACTCCCGGCGCAACCGCTCGACTTCCTCCCACGTCGGCTGCTGCGCCCGCTGACCGGAGTCGTTGACCCAGGTCCGCACGGCCGAGAACGACACGTCGATCTGCGCGGACACGGCGCGGCACGCAGCCGTGAACGAGTCGCCGGCGTCCATGAATTTGAGGACTGTGGCAATCGCATCCTCACGAGTGGCATCATCGACGATGCGGTATCGGCGCCTGGTGCTCATCACGCAGCAGCCTCCGACGAGTTACCCTCTGCGTCAGCAGCGTTGGAGCTGCGGTCTGCGTCAGCAGCGTTGAGTCGGTTGTCGGTGGCGTGAATACCCGAGGCGTGTTCGGCCGGTGTCACCCACACCTTGAACGGCGTACCGGGACGTTTGCCCTCACCCAGCTTGAGCAAGAACTGACCGGTACCGGCGGCAAGCGGCTTCTTCTCCATGTTTTCTTCTGCGATACCGGCTTTCGCCGCAGCCTTACGCCGCCGTGCAGTCTTCTGGTCGATCGGCGAATTGAGATCAGCGGCATCCGACCAGCTCGTCAGCATCGCCTTCTCGGTCTCCGAGAATTGGATAACCTGCTCGAGACGGGCGACTTCCACAGACGGGATGGGGCCGATGATGCGGGCGCGGGAGCGCTCCACCATGCCCAACGCACCGGCCTTCTCCATTTCCTCGATCGAGTGGGTCACGAAGTTCATTCCGACGCCCATTGCTCGCTGGAGGCGCTGAACTGCGTCGATACGCGCTACGAGCATGGGGCCGAGCTGGAGAACCTGCCACAGCTCATCGAGATAGACGGAGAACGCAAGGTTGGGTCCCAGGCCCGCATCCGCGAGAACATGCGCTGCCTCGATGGTCGCGAACGCTTCGTTCCATCCCGACAGCAGAACGGCTGCTCGCATCAGGACGTCACCGGGCGGGACGCTGGACATGTCCAGGCAGATCGCCGGGGCGTTGACGTCGAGACGGACCGTGGACTGGCCGTTGAACAACTCACCGAAGCGGCCCTTGATCAGTGCCCGCAGGGTCCGTAGCAGCGGTTTGATCTGCTCTCGGTACTCCGCGGGGTCATCGGCGACGGCGTCCGCGAGTAGCTCGTCGTGATTGGACGTGATCAGCGCGATCAGATCGGTCAGGATCGCAGGGCGCTCGACGCTGAACCCCAAACCTCCATCAGCTGTGGAGGTATAGAGCAACCGAATAGCCGACGCGAGCAGGGTCTGCTCGAAATCCTTGAGTTCACTGCGGCGAACGATCTCGCACAGTGCCGCCGTCATGTTGAGTTGACGGGCGTGCAACGCGAACTCGGTCTGCTGACGAACGACCGGGTCTGTGAGCTGCTCCAACGCCGTACCGATCGGACCGGGATCAAGAGGATTGAGGCAACCGACGCCGTAGCCGACTTCACTGACCTGGCCGTCTACCTGTTCGGCGAGTACGCGGCCGTCCGGTTTGACGTCGCCGGGGAAGATCACGCGGGTGCCGGCGGCAATGTCGCCGAGTGCCATGCGGCGCAGCAGTGTCGACTTACCGAATCCGTTGAGCGCGCAGATGAAGCAGGACGGTGCGGTGATCGCCTTCGCCTTCCATGCGGCGATCGGGTCGAAGCACACTGCCGCACCGGTGGCGAGGTGCCGACCCAACGGAGTCCCCAGGATCGGCGAGTTCGCGCCGACGATCCAGGGGTAGAGGCCGGCGACCTGGATTGTGGTGCCGCGGTACTCCACCGGAGGCATGACGGTGGACATACGGCCACCACCAGGACCGCTGAACCCGCGTGAATCCAAATCGGGAACATCGCGGTCCGAGTCATCGGTGCGCGCCCGCTCGTTCTGCGCGATCGTTGCCCGAAGGCTGTACTGCCGCTTGACCAGTACGCCCAGCCACGCCTTTTTTATCTGGCCGGTTGCTGCTGCTTCGCGGGCTTCGAGAGCGGTCAGTTCCTCATTGGAGAGAGTCTTGATCGTGTTCGTTTTCTTGGAACCGGACTTGGCCACGGGGATGCTCCTAAGCGCTCAGGAAGGAGGGAATGGTGGTGTGCTCAGGCGCGATGACGCCGATGCCGAGGGAGGCCGCGAAAGCTGCGTCCTGCCACATCGACGAACGGCGCACCTGAAGTCGGCACTGAGTCGACAAGTCCCGCACCAGGGCGTCGACGCGGGGAACGTCGGCACTATCGGCAGGCTGGGTGACCGTGATGAGAATGCCGAACCGGGTCAGGCCGTGGCCACGAGCTTGTTCGGTAGTGCTCTGAAGTGTCGCCTGCACTTCGAGTTTGGCTTGCGCGGAGGCGATTCCGGTACGCGAAGTCAACCCGGCGAGAGCGTCCCGGTAGTCCCGGTCCACGATGTCGGTTGCCTCGGCCGCGGCATGGGGACGGTAGATGATCGCGACCCGCTTGATGGGCAGCGCCGCGTTCGGCTCGATCAAACGCTGGAGAACACGCTCGGTGACAGCACCTTTCGGTGCCTCCCGCATTTCCCAGGTAACTGACACCGCACCTTCGTGAACGAGTCGGTCCTTCTCGGTGATCGCAGCGCGAGGGCCGCAGTCAGCCCATTCCATCCCGGTGCCTTCGCCCGAGAACAGCGCTTTCTCGATGTTGACCAACGAGGAGGGATCGTAGGACCGGCGAACGAGTCCCATGATTTCGTCGGCGCTCATCGGGGTGGCCGGAACACCGGCGCGAGCAGCGGCAGCAGTGATCGAGGGAAGACGTCGAGCGATTTCCACAGCCTGCTCCGACGGGTCCTTCTTGCGCTCTGCGGTCTGCGCCGCGAAGGTGATCGAAATACGCGCGCCCAAGCGAACGCCACCCTTCGTCAAGCCGGTGGCCAGCTGGTACATCGAATCACGGGCAAGTTTCGGCGCATCGGCGCGAACATTCTGAGAGACCGTCTCGTACAACTCGATCCCGGTATCGGGAAGGGTCTCCACTACTGCCGCGATCGCGAGAATGTCCGATGTCTCACCCATCGCGGTGAGCATTTGCGACCAGTTGCCGACCGCCTGATTGATGGTGGACTGATCGAAGTTCTCCCCGCCTTGGGGGAAGGCGTCGAGCACCACTGTGTAGGCGTTGTTCTGCGCCATGTGGATCATCCCGAACGACCGGTTGTTGGCGTCGGTGCCTTCGTAAACTTCGGTGTCGGCGAGAACTCCAGGGAGCCGGTACCGGCCACCCGGGATGCGGGAAAAGGTGCCTGAGCTGTAGGTGTGCTCTCCGCGCTTGAGCGCTCGACGGAACTGGAACATGAGAATTGCCCTTTCGTATCCGCTTCGACCGTCCCGTTCGATGACCAACGGCACGAACGCAATGACTGTGATGACGCCGCAGAACAGTGCGACGACGAAACCGAATGCCAAACCGATGAACACAAGAAAAATGACTGCGCCGATGCCGAGCATGGTGGTGCCGAATGTTGCGCCGCCCATGCCGGTGGATCGGGGTTTACGCCACTGGCCGTAGGTGCGGTAATCGCTGGTACTCATCCTTGGAAACCTCCGTTGCTGGGTTCTGGTGCACCTGTCGCGGAGCCGGCGAAAGCCTCGGAGTTGTTCGAGCCGCCTGATGCTCCGGACGCACTGGGTGTGCCGTCCTCGCCGCCTTGCGGTGTTCCGCTCTGGCTGGCGGGAGTGCCGTCGATGCTGCCTTCCACGCCGCCGTTACCGCCGCTACCGCCGTCGTCGTTGCCGCCGCGTCCGAAAGATGGTGGTGCGGGCGTGGTCATGGCGCCGCTGGTAGCGCCTTCACCGCCCGCAGCTCCTGCGGCACCTGCGCCTCCGCCCGCCGCCCCTGCGCCGGCCGAGGCTCCACCGGTTGCGATCATGCCGCCGACTTTCATTCCTACTGCGGCTGCGCCTGCCGCCGCTGCCATGCCGCTACCGCCGCCGCCGACCGCGCCGACGGCCGGGACGATCAGACGCATCAGCGCAGGAAGGACCAACGCCGCTGAGCACAGCAAGAGAGCACCGACAATGGCCGTCAGTGCGCCGCCGTTCTCATCCCGCGACGGTGCGGACTGCATGAACAGCATCGCGGCGACGCCGATGACGAACGATCCGACGGGCTTGAACAGCAGGAACGCGAGCGTCCAGGCGACCATCTTCTCGTATGCCTGCGAGCCGATCTTGGTTCCACCAGCAGCACCCGCCATCGGCAGCGCCGCACAGACGATCACCAGCAGACCCGTCCGCATCAGGAGCAGGAACGCCAGGACCAAACCGCCGAACGCGCCGATTATCCCAACCAAGAACAGCAGAGCAGTGCCGCCAGGAGCTCCGTAGACGGCAACCTGAATCATCGCGTCCACCAATGCATCCGGGTCAGAGCCGACAGTGCCCTCGATGAACCAACGCGAGATGCTGTCGGACAATCTGGTTCCGAGAACGACGATGAAGCCGAGTGAGCCCGCGAGGACTGTCGCCCGTGCCAGTTGCTGAAATCCTTCGGTACTGGTGTCACGGATCGCGCCCGAGCGGGCCATAGCCAACCTGATACCCAGAAACATCAGGGACGTGGTCAGGAACGCGATCTGAATCCAGTACGTGTACTGGGTGATTTGGCCGAGAGTGGAGAGGAATGTGTTTTCGTCGAGGTTGGGGATATCGATCCACCAGCCGAGCGCGAACTTGAGGATCGCGACACCGGCTTCGCCGAAGTCCAGGCCCACAGACTGGAACGCGCCTGTGGCGACCGACTTCGCCGCGTCCTGTGCGGCCGTTGCGACTGCTCCTACGGCTTCGGTGCATTTGTTGGCGTCGTCAGTTATCCCGAGGGCATCTGTGGCCAAGTTGAGGGCGAGCAGTGGTGGAGCACAGGTGACGGCATTGCCAGCTGTTTCCCACCCTGACGGGGAGTCGTCCTGCGCTGTAGCTGGAGGTGCGATCAAGGTCATCGCCGCGAACGCGGCAATGAACAGGAGAAGGAGACGCGCACCAATGCCGGTCCTGTTGGTCACCACCATGATGTCCACCCGTCGGCGAAGTCGGGGACAACTTTCATGCTGGTGGTGCTGGCATCCCCAATTTTGAGAACCCAGCCCGTTCCGTCACGCCACACGAGATCTGTCCACGCGTCGCGGTTCTCGGTGCGGCCGTCTTTCATCTGGATCGTTGCGCCGAGGTGGACGCGGGCAAGGTCGTTGTTGTAGTTGACCTTGATCATCTCGAAAACGCCGTACGGGGAACTGTCAGGGTTTGCCCGCCCGACGCCCGCCGCGTTGTATTTGATCTGCTCTGCCAGCAGACCTTCGGTATCTTCCACCAGACCTGCATCTTTGAGCATCTCGATCCGGTTGTTGCCGGTAGCGAGATATCCAAAGTAGTGCACGGCAGCGAGGCCCGCGCCCTGCGGCGTACGAGCAAAACCGGTAGCGACACCGGAGTCGGAGAATCCGGTCGGGCCGTCCGACGTCGAGAACGGAACGATCATGTTTCCGTGGACACGTTGGAGCATGATCCCGGACGGCGCAGTAGCTGCGGAACGGTTTGCCGCAGGTGAGGACTGCGGCAGCGCCACACCACGCTCGTCGAGCGGCACGTAGACGACACGGCCGGCCGAGTCGAAGTAGGGGTCCAGCTCGAACTGCGTGTTCTGGACTTCGGTGATCGCTTGCGAGCCTTGATCACCGGCCGGAACGAGTGGTTCGTCGCCGCCGCGAAATGCGATGAACAAGCTGACCGCGATACCTATGACGGCGATGACGGCCACGATCGAGCCACCCATCAGCAGCCTGGTCGAGTGATCCTTCCCCGACGAATCTCCGGAAGGTACCGGGGCATCTATTTCCTGTTGCTCGCTCATTTGAGGGTTCCTTCCAGATCGACCATGCCTGCCGGAATGTCGGTCAATGCCGTTGCCGGGACCGCGCTTTGGGCGGTAGGCAGGTTCAGCTTCCAATCGGTGTCCGTCCAGACGACGGCGCTACGAGTAGAGGCGATCGAGTCGTCTGGGAAGCGTTGGACAACGTCGACCGCCGCAGCAGAGTCGTCGTAACTGGTAATGACATAGCCCAGGATCGACGGTGCGACAGCAGGATCGACGTCACCGTTCGACGAAATCAGTGCTCGGTTGACCGCGAACTCGTCGCGGCCTTCCCCGCTCACAGCAACACCCGCGAGCATCTTCGGCCACGACTGATCCGAAGCCGTCGAAAGCTGCACCGACTGGCCGATCGCGGCGAGAGCTGCGCCTTGCGGGGTGTGGGTGAACCCGCTGAACGGTTCCCCCGTTCCGCTCATCGGGCCGTCGGTCTTGCCGAGCGGAACGGAGATGCCGTTGATCGAGGACCAGCCGCTGATGGCGGGAACAGCGGTCAGCGATACTTCGGCGGTGCCGCCGGCGGGAGCGTCGGAGGAATCACCACAGCCCGCCGTCAGCAGCAGTGCCGCTGCGATCGTCATGCTTGCGAGTACACGCATTTTCTTTTACTTCTCCTCGAGGTGGGGGTATTTCCCCTCAATGTCCGACACGATGGTGGGAGGCGTCGGTTCGGTAGCGCCTCCCGGTGCTTGACCGGCATTGATGAGGACGGCTGCGACCGCAACCGAGGCTGCGCTGGCGATGATCCAACCGATGACCGCACCCAGAAATTCGGCTGCCGTTGGTGATTCGAGGCCAGGGTTGTGCTTGTGGTCCCAGGCCATGCGTGCGCCGACGAAGATGATCTTCGCGGTGCACACCACAGCGGCGAAACCGGCGATCCAACTGAGCAAGGTGCTGATGTCGCGGGCGATGTAGTCGGGAAGTTCGACGTACGCGAGAACGGTGGAGTTCATCCTTGTGCCGCCACTGCCGTCAACGCTGCAAGGGCGAGCGAGGCAACCAGGAGGAACGAACCGGAGAGCTGAGTGTGAAACAGTCGGGCGGTGTTGTCGGCGGTTCTACGCGAGTTGCCGGCGCGCACACTACGAACGAAGCTGGCGCCGATAACGATCATGGCCACCGCTGAACCAATCGCCATGGACAGCAGAAGCAACTGGAACATGAGGAGCATCGGGACGCTCGATGGTGGTGAAACGTCAGAGATGGCCATGAACGTCACCTAGCCCGCGACCGCGTTGAGAATCGCACTTGCGGACCCTGCGACGATGGCCCCGACGAGAGAACCGACCAGCATCTTCGGTGCATCGCTCTGACCTTGCGTCCACTTCTCCCACGCGAACTTGCCGCCCGAGAAGACCAACGCTGCGACGCACGCGAGCATCACTCCCCACAGCAGCCAGTTCAGAAGTTTGAGCAGGCCGTTCGCGCCGGGAGGAACCTCGGGCGAAATGTTGAACTCGACCGCGAGGATTGCGGTGTCGTGAATGGTTGCGAGCATGGAATGTCCTTTCGTGGAGGGGTGTTTCAGATTTCTGCGCCAGACGAATCGACATGGAAGTAACTATACATAGAGGGGGCTCTATATCTAGCTATTATCGACGGTAGAGCTGCGGCAGAGATTTCTGAATGGCCGTGACGATGCCGACACCGGCAGCGATCACATCTGTGGGGACGGCAGCACCCTTGGTCTGCTCGGGGATGCCGTCGAGGGGATGCCACTGCGGAAGCGCAGGGCGCGAAGCGGCGGCAAGGAATTTGTGCCACCCGATCGACCAGTGCGCCGACACCGAACCTGGCGAGGTCACAACGTCGCGGTACTGGCGCACGCTCTTGTCGAGCGTCGGCGAACTCGCCACGGTGATCAGGCCGAGAAGATCACTCGCAAGGCCATTTTCGTGGTGATCGACGATCAGTTGATGGGCAGCCTTGAGTCCGTCACTGGTTTCGCGGGCGACGATCACCACGTACGGGGACTCGTTTTCGACGTCGTTGCCGCACGGCCACTGTCGTTCGCAGTCGCCGGCGAAGCTGAGGTAGTGCGTCAGCGTGGAAACACCAGCTCCACCGTGTGCGCCGTAGAGCCACACCGCAGGGCCAGGCCGCTGGACGGGGATCGGCTCGGTATGTGTCCTCATGCCAGTTCTCCTGCACTGCGGGAGTTTTCGTCGGTAGATCCAGCAGCAAGGGACCCGAGCACGTCGAGGGCATCGGTCCAGGCGTCGATCGTCGAGGCCGAGAGTCGGCGGTGGTCGATGATGCCCGGACGCGCCAACTCCGGATCGAAGGGCACCTCGACGAAACCCGCGATACGAGGGGCGAGAGCATCCCGGATCGGCGTCAGATCCACCGGGGAGCTGGGCATCTGGTGCGAGACGAGAACGATCGTGTCATCGAGGACCGCTTGACCGTATGCAGAAGCGAGCCACTGCATAGCCGACCGCATACGACTCAAAGGCTCTGACCGAGCAGGTGCAACAACGACCAGCGCGGCACCGCTCTGAATCAGCGGAGAGAGCCGGGATGATCGCAACGCGGTGCCGACGTCGTAGAAACGGGCCGTATCTCGCCCTGCCAGCAGCATGTCCACCATCGCCGGGTCCGTCATCTGTCCGCTGTCACCACTGCCGACGACGACCATGCCTGACGAGGTGACTGCCATGCGTGAGCGGAGACCGTCGATCGAGCGATCAGCACTGACCGCGCCGACACCGACCCGGTTGAGGAGATTCCCTCCGTCGGTGGTCGAGTCGACTGCTGTCACGTTCTTGCCGGTGCCGAGCCGCAAGGCTGTTGCAAGACCGTAGGTCGTGGTGGTGGCGGCAGCGCCCCCCGAACCGGCGACAACCAGGGCTGCGACCTTGGCAGGCTCGGCAATGGACGGAGCGCGACGGATTGAAACGACATTGCTCATCGGATCTCCTCGATAGTGGCGATTTTCAAACCGGTAGCGGAATTGGCGAGTGTGATGCGCTGCGGGACGGAACCTTCGGAGTCCGATTCGGTGCGCAGAAGCAGCTCGACGTCGAAGACGTCAGGGTTCGGGGTCGGCGCGATAGTCAGGCAGTGCTCGGTGCCGATTGCGGCAGCATCGTTGATGGATGCCTGAATCGTGGCGACGGGGTTGGGGTTCGCCATCATCGAGGCGACCTTCGCGCCGTCGCGTAGGACGTAGTAGGCGTAGTCGAATGCCTGGATCAGACCGACACCAGTGGCCGGGTCGCCAGCGCCCCGGCCGACTACCTTTCCCCCGGTAGAAGAGCTTTCGCACCACACCGGTGCGGTTGCCGTGGTGACGGCAATGGGGCCGGCCGTTGCCGATGTTCCTGCGGCAGAAGGTGCTTGCGGCTCGTCCGACGAACTCAGCGCAGTGGCAGTGAGTCCAAGTACGACCGCGACAACTGCGGCAGCAGCACCTCGCATGATCCACGGATTACGCTCCCCCGAGGAGGTACGCACCTTCGGCGCTTTCGCGGGCTTCGGGGCGCGTTCCTTGCGCACATTTGGCTCCGGCGACGCAACAGGTTCGACAGAGAGGGAGCCGACAGGGTCGGTAGCGCGCCGAGGAAGGCGCGGTGACCGGCGCTTGCGGGACTGATCCTCCAGGACTAGCGGATGCCGAGGGATATGCGCCTGGACCCAGTCAGGCGCATTGGCCAGAGGATCGTCGTCGATATCGCTGTCCATATCCGCGGGTTCGTCAGCAGAAGCAGTGTCGACATAGAGAGGCTGGTCATCGACATAAACGGGAACAACCGGAAGCTCTTCCGTCGGCCCGTCATGTGAGTCTTCGTCGACAACGTCGACGGGCGCAGACACAGTGACCTGCATGATCGGCAAAATGACGTCGGATTCATCACCGTAGTCATCGGACGCGTGATCGTCGTAGTGTTCCTGGGGCACAGGAAAGTCCACGTCGCTGCTGACGTGAAAGTCTGCTCCGTAGTGCTCGGTTACGTCCGGGAACAGTTGGTCGGTGCGATTGTCCGTCGCCATTTTTCCTCCGAGGTAGATCGGCGGGGGCAGGAAGAGTCCCTGCCCCCGCCAGTGGATTACGCCGGGATGCCGGTGCCGATTGCGTTGGCGATCATTCCCAGCGGCAGACCAGCGACGCCGGTTGCCTTCTGGAAATCTGCGACCGTCTGATCGAAGGCCGAAAGAGCCTGCGTGCCACCGGGAACCGACGTCACAGCAGATCGAATCTGCTCGTCGACGACAGGAGCGGAGGCAACGACGTCGCGGACGGCCCCGCTAGCTGCGGCACCGACCGGGTTGGTCTCCCACTGATCGAGGGTCGCCTGCGTCTGCGCGGTGATTGCAGGCTCGTCGATATCAGGGATGGTCGTTTCGATCGGCTCACCGAGGTCACCGGTTCCGTAGGCCGTAGCTGCAAGAACACCGGAAGCACCGCCGCCGACCGCGCCAAGCACGAATGCCGGGGCGCCGAGAACAGCAGCACCGACCGCGCCACCGCCGACCGAACCGACGATGGTGGCAGGCACCGCGCCCACAACGGGGATGGGGACGAGGAAGTTGCCGATCGCAAGACCGGCAGTTCCGCCAGCCCACGCACCGAGCGTGCCGCCCACGAGGGAAGCAGGTGCGGCGGCGGCGAGACCACCCGAGAGCGCGCCGGCCACACCGAAGCCGAGCTGCGCTGCGGCGAGACGTTGCGCCTCATCGGTTTCGAGACCGGTCGAACGCCAGAAGTCGGTGACCTGAGCTTCGATCACCGCGGTCTGGCCGTTCGTGCGGGCAGCGGTATCGTCCGAGACCCAGTTCGGCTGATCCATCAGGAACTTGCCGACACGAATCTTCTTCTCCGGAGCCTGAATCGGCGCGGTGAACTCTTCGAGCTGCGTCGGAAGGTGAATCTGCGAGTAGTCCACCGGCGCGTTGTAGTTCGCGTTGGGCTGGTACGCCGGAGCGACGTACGTGTTGGTCTGGTAGTCCCAATTGTTGAGCTGCTGCGTCGGACCCTGGTACTGAACCGGAACCGGAACCCACGTCTCGACAGGTGCGGACGGAGCAGTGGTGACGCCGCCCTGAGTCGAGGGCGCGGACGGAGCAGTGGTGACGCCGCCCTGAGTGGACGGAGCGGTGGTGACGCCGCCCTGAGTCGGAGCTGCATTGGCGACGCCGCCGCACGCTGCAACGATCACAGCGGCCGTGATCGCAGTGGTTCCGGCAGCCTTGATGATCCGAACCTGCTTGTGGTGCTTACCCATTGTCTTCATTCCCTTCGGTGGACAAATCTGTGTTGAGACCGTTCTGCGAGAACGTCGTCGGTTGTGTCGACGTAGCGGCAGACGTTGTGGTGGCCGTGGTCGACGACGAGGTGGTAGTCGAAGACGGCGCAGAGCTGACCGAGCTGGACGTTGTCGAAGACGGTGCGGAGGTATTCGTCGTCGTAGTGGTGGAGCTCTTCGTCGACTTGGTGGTGGAGGTTCCACTCGCCTTGAGATCGGCAGCGACAGCGGCGAACATCTTCGCTACGTACGCGGTCGGAGCCAGTCCCGAGGCAGTCGCGGCCGACGATCCGTAGGAGCCGTGTGCAGCTTGGACATTCGAGTATTTCGCGAGAGACGCGAGATCGAAGAGGTCCTTGTTCGCGTTCACTTCGCCCTTGACCAAGTCGAAGGTCTGCTTGACGACTCGTTGAGTGGTGGCCGGCGGAACGAGATTGATAACCGCGTTCACTGTCTTCGCCGCAATAATTCCGAACGCGGCAACAGGATTGGCCAACCCGACAGCCGCGACGGCAGCGATTGTCTCGGGCGTGATGACCTTCTTGGCGACGCTGACCACGGCATTGACCGCAACCAAGCCGACCTTCATCAACGCAGCCAGCGCTTCTTGCTCGGTAGGAGGCGTAGCCCGCGGATCGGAGCTGTCAGCCAGCCGCTGCGAAATCGTCTTCTTCGGCGATATCGAGAGGTTCTCGAGCGAATTCTTCGGAACCTGAATGTCTTCGTTGACAACGTCGACGGCGACATTGAAGGCAGTCGAGGCCAGAGCGAGTCCGATGGTCTGGACCGCGACGAACGGATCACCGCCGACCTCGGCTTGTCCGGCAACATTGGCCACAGCCTTGGCAATCGGTGCGTTCGCAGGTGCATCGCACGCCAAGTCGCCGGTCTGGCACCACATCGAGACTCTGCCGTTGAGCGAGCCGAACGTGGTGGCGGTGTCGGCAGCGGGCCCGATCCCGCCACCGGCAGCGGAGGTCACCGCCACAGCGGGCAACGCCTTCACTGCGGTACCGGAGGTGCCGGGAACCGGCGACGGGGCAGTCTGCGAGGTTCCAGGGAAGACACCCGAACCAGCCGAACGCGTCGGAGAACCGAACAACGCGGCCGACGCGATCGACGTTGCGGGCACACCGCCCTGGCCTTTACCGACCTTGGCGAGGAAATCCGAGGCAGCGTGGGCACCTTGGCTGTACCCGACGATTGCGAGCTTGGTCGAGGCGCAGGCAGCGACTACCTTCTCCGCTGCGGCCTTGAGGTTCTCTTCGGCTGCGGCGACGGAAACGGCGTACGACTCCTTGCCTCCGGGGACAACACCACCGAACGCAGCGGGGTACGGAACATAGGCGCGGTCAACCGAGACACCGAGCTGACGTGCCTGATCGAGCAGCGGCGAGATGACATTGGAGAGCATCCCGGTATCTGCCTTCAGTGGGGCGTCCGGTGAGGACTCCCCCGTCCCCTGGGTTGCCAGGACGTACAGGTCTGGGCAGTCCTGAACGAGCTGATCGATCCAGGTCGTCTCTGCATGTGCGGAAACGACATTCGGCCCGACTCCCATTGCTACCGCGACTGCGCAGACCAGCGCGGAGGTGGCTGCGCGGCCTATCGGGGGTGGTGCTGCATCGGTGGTTCGCGGATTGCGGCGCATCTTCATCCAGTGCCCTTCTCTTCGAGGTGGTGTGTTCGCGTGACGGAGCGGAGACGGGGGTTACCGCGCCTGCAAGCCGAAGAACGGGTGATAGGGCACGAGGGAATGCCCGACATGGCATCTGCGGGTGCCAGGTACACAAACCGAGACGCAGGCGTACAGCGTCGGTCGAGCTGCGCAACGGACCTCGAAATCGCACAGAGACCCACTCGATCTGGATGCAGTGCCGGGAGCGGCGGTCGCGACCGCATTGCTGTCCCCTGAACTCGACATCTGCGGTCCCCTCACCTGTGTCTTTTGCTGCGGACCGTGTCGGTACGGTCAATCCCCGAATTGGCATTCACCAATACATGGCAAACTATATACTGATCCAAAGCAAAAGCAAAGCAAAAAATATACGAAGGTTTAGGTGGGAGGTGTCTGTAGCGGTGTCGCCAAGTGGGCAAGAAACCCCAGCTAGGTCCCGGTCGCGTGATGCGTTCCTGCAACATGTCGCCGGTAAGGTGAGGACAATGAGTGACCTTCGCGACCGATTTGCTCGCCTTGTCTCGGAGCGCCGGGCGTATTTGAATCTGACCCGCGATCAGCTACAGGCAGAGGGTGGCCCGTCAGATGTGACGACGGCCAAGATCGAGCGCGGCGATGTTGAACAACCGACGGTCAGTACTTTCAAGAAGCTGGACAAAGGATTGCGGTGGACCGAAGGGTCCGCAGCGCGAGCGTTCATCGGAGACAATCCGGTGCCTCTGGAAGATGTACCTGGAGCGCGGCCAGCGTCACCGATCGTCGGCGCCGACGAGGATTCGGTGACTCTTCCCTTGAGCGTCGTCATCGCGATTTCGGAGATCGCCAAGCGGTACGAGAAGCTGCATTCCTCCCTTACCGACGCGGCAACAGCCGGGCAGTTGCAGAAGGTCAACGAAGACCTCGACCTTGTCGTCGACCGGATACTGCGAGCCTGGCTAATTGCTCAAGTCGAATCAAAAATGGCGCAACCAGGCCGAATGCAGGTGGAACCGATGGTGGAAATGCTCATCGGTGACTACCTCAATCGAGCAGCGGAACCGCCCACCCCAGAAGACGCCCGAGATCTTCAGTACCTGAGATGGCTTACAGGTCGACCCGAAGACCTCGACTCAGCGACGCAGAAATCATTCATTGCCCAGTGGCAGTCACGTCAGGAGAAGAACCGTTGAAGCACCTCCCACCGACAACAGCACAAAAGCTCAGCCGGCTCCTCGAGTTTTATCACCACCGCGACGAGCCTGAATTGACCCTGCAAGCACTGGCAACGGTCGTCGGGCAGAAGGCCAAAGAACTGGTGCCAGTCGAGCTGCTCGAAGACGTACAGAGCGGCGCACTCGAGTCTTTTCCCGCTACTGTCGCCGACGCAATCTGCGACACCATTGGCGTGGACCGCGACTACCTACGAGTCAGCGGCGGCCGCGACATCGACATCGACCAGCGACTCCGACTCTGGATACTTATCCGAGACCGCGGCCTCAACCACTTCGCGGCCCGGAGCGCCAACCTGACACGAGCAGATTTTGAAGAACTGATCGCACAGGTCAGCGCGTTGGCTCCCGCTGCCAGCGTTAGCGAGGCGTGAAGCTCAGCTTCAAATCCTTGGGTCGAAGTGTCAGCGTCTCTTCGACGGAAAGTTCGTAGCCGGCCTCGGCGCTCACCGAAAACCGCGTAAGAACCGTCGCGAGAGCGAGCGCCATTTCGTGCAGTGCGAACTGCCGACCGATGCAGGAACGGATTCCGGTGCCGAACGGCTTGAACAGCTCGCTTGATCGGCCGCGAGCATTCTGCGGGTCGAATCGGTCAGGGTTGAACTCTTCTGCGTCCTCGCCCCAGCCTTGCTTGTCCCGCTGGATAGCGAGGAGCAGAACGAAGGCCCATTCGCCTTCTGCGAACGCATAATTCCCGACCGTTGTGTCTTCCTTGGCTACGCGGAAGAAGCCCGGTACGGATGGCCAGAGGCGCAACGATTCCGAGATGACCTGGCGCGTATACCGAAGGCGCGCAACGTCCTCGTACTTCGGGGTGGTTCCCCCGAAGACCTCGACTGCCTCCGCTCGAACTTTCTCGGCGACGTCAGGATTCTGCGCGAGGAAATGCAGGGCGAAGCTCAGCGAATTCACCGAAGTCTCGTGGCCGGCGATCAGGAACGTGAGGACCTGGTTTCGGATGTTCTCCGGGTCCAGAGTCACGTCGCCTTCCGGGTACAGCATCCGATCGAGCAGATCGCGCCGCCGCTCCCCTGTTTGCTGCCGATCTGCGATTACACCATCGACGGTTTCCACAAGCAACGCACGATCAGCAGCGTTCTGCTTCTCCTCGTTGCGTCGCAGTAGCTTTCCGATGAATGGCACCGGAATCCCGCTCTTCTGCGCGTAGGTCAGCGAGCGAGTCAACGCGGCCACAAATGGATGGTCGGCACGCTGGAACGAATCGAAGGTGTATCCGAATCCGCATCGGCCGATGATCTCAAGGGTAAGGCCGCTCATCGCGTCGACTACCGGCACGAGCTCGTCGTTACTTGTCGAGAGCGTCTCACACAGCTCGTCTGTTACCTGGACCATCGTGTCGTGATAGCTGACCATCGACTCCTTGGTGAAGGCCGGCATCAGCACCTCATGCGCCTTCGACCAGTTCGATTCCCAGTTGTAGGCGGTAAACAGGCCGTCGCCGATAAGCGGGCGAAGTTGTTCCAACGGCCGGCCGACGAACTTTTCCCACTTCGTTTCGTCGAAGATGTCCGCAGCCAGCTCCGCTGACCCGACGAATGTCAGATCTGTCCCCAGGATTGAGCGCCGATAAATCGGTCCCAACTCCTCGAACCGCACCAGCGTCGTTTGGTTGGGGGTTTCGGAGTCGATTCCGAACACATCTCCCAAGATCGGAACTCGACGAGGCGGGTGCGGAATCGTTGTCGTACTCGGCATATATGTCCTGTCTGTTGTCTTATGTTCGAGCCCAGGCATCTGCAACGCGCAGAAGCTCGTTCTCGTCGATCAACCACTGCGGTGGTGCGACTGATTGACGCTCGCCGTCAGAATCCTTGAACAGACGCATCGCGGCAGATATGGCCTTGACCCGTTCGGCGGGTGTCGCATCTTCATCCAGGGCGGCAGAGTTCATATAGGGAAGGAGAAGGAACAGCGCGTCTTCGCATTCGATCAGCATCCGATGCTCGCGCTCGGCACTGGTGTGCAGTAATCCTGCGGTCTCGAGTTCCACCTTCGGTGCAGCCTCGATCAAGTCCTGCCACATGTCCTGTAGGCGTACGACCGCACGGGACGAAGGGTCTGAGCGAAGCCGAATCTTCGCTTCGGAGATGGCGGGAACGGAGAGCACCATTGCAATGACGCACGTTGCAGGCAGGAACAGCACGTCATTGGACTGCGAGCGCGACTCCGTCAAGGCATTGTGCCAGTCCCACGAGAGCATGATGCCGGTCGCCATACGCGTGAGATGGTCGTACATCGAGACGCAGGACGCAGCGATGACGAAGGCCAGGCCGACCCGCAATGACGGAGCCGAGTTCGCCCGGCAGAAGAGGCGCGCACACCACTTCATAATCGCGAACAACGCCAATGGCATCGGAGCTGAGTAGACGATCATGTAGGCCGCCGTGTGCCACGATTGCAGCTCTTCGACTGCGATTCCTTGTGCCCGAGCAGGTTCACCAAGAACGGCCAACACCACCACCGCTGCGAATCCCGCACCGTAGAGTCCGACAACCGTTCTGGTTTCGACCGGACGCAAGCTCCATGACCGGACCACGAGATAGACCGCCACCGCAGCCCCGATAACGCAGGCGTGCGTGAGAAGACGAATATCGGACAGCGTCATCGACGTGTTCGAGATGATCACCGTCTGCATCCAGGACTCTCGCAGAAGGGCAACGAACAACCACCAAATCAGGATCTGCGTAACGCGCCGATCCAGTTGCCGGCGAGAGACCAGGAACAGTCGCGCCACGATCACAGCCGCCAAGACCGAAATCATGGGCACCGTCGCCCAGTGAGACATCGTGGCAGTCGCCGCATGATCGAGCTGTGCGCTCACGAGTGAGGTCCGAACGTTCCCGCGATCCGATGAAGCGCTCCGAGACTGGTCGCGTCCACAGGGCCCTTACTACGCACCGCAAGCTGTGTACCGAGCAGCTCAGCCTCGGCTTCTGTCGGCGTGTCGAAGGTGTCGCGACGCATCACCCACCTGAGCGAATTGATGTCGAGACCTTCCGTCAGAACGCTTTCAGTGGGGCAGAACGGTTCGCCTTCGTGCTGGCACAAGATATGACTGCACTCGTGGAGGATCTGTTGTCGCTGATGCCGCACAGTGTGATCGGGGTCGTACCTGATGATGTAGCTGTCATCAGTTCCCCACACGAGTCCGCAGCGGCCCCCGAACTCCTCATGGGGACTCGTCCAGGGCGAGAGGATGACCTTGCGTTTGGTGTGTTCAGCCATCCAGTCGAGGAACTCGCCAACCGTCCAGGGCGCGATCAACGGAATTTGGGACAGCACATCGTGGACATGACTCCGTCGCGTCAATCGCGAAAACATCTGTATCCCACCTCCGGTACCTGGTATCCCCGCGGACCAAGCAAGGACACAGCTTAATGCTGGCGAAAGCTGTGTGGTCAAGCACAGCAAAAAAGCAAAGTCGTACCGAAGCCAAAGGCAAATCATGTGCAAGAATGGCAATCGCTGGTTTAGTGCTTGCTACCCCAAGCTCGAGCCGGTCGCCTACCTGAGGTCAAGGCGTGGTCACAGGTCGCCCAGGCTCTCACGTTTCGAGGGCCAACGGGGGCTGAGGGTTTCGACCCTTCCGAAGGGATGTGAGGAATCTGGCGAGGTTGGCGTGTCGCAACCGTGACCTACGCCAAGGTTGGTCCAGACTGGACCAACCTGGGCAGTGCGTACAAAGCAGTCAGAGATAGGAGATCAGGATGGCAACTCAAAACAAAGGACCCCGTGGCCGACTTGGTCGTGTTCCTGCGGTTGTTTACGCAGACCTGGAGAAGCGCGCACACGATGCGGGCGCCAGCTCAGTGAGCCAATACGTCTCTGACCTGCTGTGCCTGCACACAGGCCATAACGACCTCGTACGTGAGCTGAATAAGCAGGAGGTGCTACCAATCTCCGCATAAAGCGAACGCGAGTCACCTCTACCAAAGGAAGACTCGCCAGCCGCCACAAATTCAATTGTGGTGCCGCTACTCAGCTGAGAATAAAAGAATCCCCGGCCGGCGGGTAAGGCCGAACCGAGGATTCCTCGAAGTTGTGTGAGACCCGAGTTACCAGCTCGAATCTCAGCGGTACTGCCATCCCCCGAAGGGAACTGTCTTGCCGGACAGCTCTCAGGGTACATCGTGCCCTGTTGCAGATTCAATAACTGAGTTCTCGCGTGTCTCCGCTGGCGTTAGTGCGCCCGAAGATGACGCCCTCTATCGACGCATCATTGGCGAATGGTCACCTCGCCGTACCCTGCGTCTCGATGGCGCAGGCACACACGAGTACCGCCAATCAACCTCAGCGCCGCTGACCGCACCGACATGCCCATGGGCGCTCTATCTCGCAGATAGCGACCACCGGTACCGTCTCCTCGCATTCGACTTCGACACCGCCAAACACGGACCCGGCGCTGCCAAAGCCGACGCGGACACACTGTCTTCCCAGCTCACCGAGCTTGGAGCACAACACCTACGCACAACCTCCGGACCCACCGGCGGCCAGCACATCTGGCTCCGATTGACCGCTGGCGCAGATCCGGACTCAGTCCGCAACATGGCCCGCGCCCTTGTCGGCTACTACCCCACACTCGACATCGCACCGCTCTGCAATCCTGCGACGGGAGTCGTACGCGGACCAGGATCACCGCACCGCAGCGGCGGCCAGTCCATCGCCCACCAGCAGGGCACCGCACTGCATCGCACCCTTGACGACATGCGTGCAGGCACAACGCCGGAAATCGTCGAGTGGCTCCTCGCCCGCCACCCGCACACTCCCACCGCCACGACTCGGCGCACCCCGATCCGCATCGTGAACACCGCAGACGGACCCCGCCTCGATCGGCCGCGCCGCGGACTTTCCCCTCGCACGAAATCGCTCATGAACACCACCCTCATGAGTGGGTCTGATCGCAGCAATGTCGCCTACAGCATCCTGCTCGGTATGGCACGTGCAGGTCATACCCTCAAAGACGCCGCCGCCGCCGCCTCGACAGCGCCAGGACTAGCCCGACTCCGCGAGGACCGCGAGGCCGGACGTAGCGGCACGCTCGCGAAGCAATGGGACAAGGCACTGACAACAGCAGCGACGTTCGCCCCGGTCACAGACCCCATGCCCACACAGGTCGACGCGGAGCTGGATGCAATCGAAAACTGCCTGCACGCCAATGCCGCCGAGTTCGCCCGACCAGGAGGACCCAGCGACGAAAGAATCCTTCACGCACTCGCGCACCTCGCCCGGACCGCTCGGACCCGCACCCTCGACATCGACTGCCGACGACTCGCACAGCTCACAGGACTCGACGCTTCCACCATCTCTAGGCGACTGCACGCACTCACAGCGCAGGAATGGCTGACACCAGTACGGCCAGGAGTCGGAACGCAAGCTGCGACGTGGACACTCAATCAGCCACCCGCCCGGTACCCCTGCACAGCTGCAACACAAGTGGAACACGCCCCCGCCACCCCCCTCCTCCCCCACCACGCTCACGACCTCTGGACACCCAACCCGGGACTAGGTGCCGCCTACGCCCGCATACATCTCGCCCTGCTCACTGGGCTTTCGACGATTGAGGAACTTGCTCAGGCCACCGGTTACGCCCACCGCACTGTGCGTACAGCTCTCGCGGTTTTCAAGGCTCACAATCTGCTTCCTACCACCCGAGGTACTGATCAAATCCGGCGTGGCCAGCTCCACACAGCAGCTCAGCGGCTCGGAGTGGCCGGGCACCTCGCATCCCGGGCACTCCGCCACACCACCGAACGGACACTATGGGCCTGGTGGTCCGAGGAGATCGCCTGGCGCACCCGCAGCGGACCGAAACGAGGTCCCCGCCGGCAAGACATCGGATCGTTACCGCTTCCGATCCAGGCAAGCCCACGAGCTACCCACGGCCGATTCCCCACCACTGGTGGCCGTGCCGACTACCGACGCGCCCGCGCGATGGTCCTGGCGCACCACAACGGCCCCAGCACCCTTCCGATCGCATGCTGACCGAGCCAGCCAGCATCGGCGAAGACGGCGTCGTCTTCGCCGAGAATCCGTGTTACGAGAGCACCAGCTTCTTGTGCATCAACTCGATCGCCGGCGGATGGCGCGGCTCACCCTTTCCCGATACGTACAACGCGAAATGCAGTGCGGGCGGGCGCCCAATTGAGTTTTCTACAACCGCACCCAGCCAATACGCACTCGATGCCCATGGTCCGAACACGGCCGCTGCCCACGCCACAGCCTCAGCTGGTGGCACTTTCATGGCCGTCCTCAACCAACCGAGAGATGAATTTCTACGGCTTCCGGATCGTCCAGTTCCTTCGGATATGACTTCTCGAACGACAGGTGCGAGAGAATTACCGATACCTTCATGAACCGATCCGTCACCGACCGCACATACAGCGTCGGCAGATTCCATTCCTTGCGCGTTGCAGCCTGAAACTCGGCGGCATCGTCGAAACATGCCCAACCGAAACTGCCTAACCTCACGGCGATACTTTGTCGCCACCTGAGCCATCAGCTCGCCGTCTACCGTCACTGTCTCATCCGCAACAACCGTGACGCTAAGACTGCTCTACGGGATGCGCAACGGATGCAAACGCCCTTCGTCACACGCTCCACTGCCAGCAAACCGAACCCTGGAACTTCGCGGATTTTGCGTGCCAAATGTTTCAACGGGGAAAGCTTTGCGCCGACGAGCACCTCCCGCAATGGCTCACCTCCCCCTGCCCAATCACAACATCACTGCTGCGGCCGACCAGATGAACTGTTGCAAGGTCGCGATCTGTTGCCGCAAAGACCCGGTAATGATCGCCCCACCGGGTTCGCTCGGGCTTGCCCTCAGCCTCACCGAAAAATCGTCTTGAACTGGCATTTTGCGTACTATGCGCCCCACTGTGGACCGCAGAAAGGAGTGCCGTATCGACACAAGCGGAACGGCAAAAAGTGATGACTGTAAAACTGTAAAGCTGTAAAAACGTCTATGCGGTTAGCCGTTTGTACGGTAAGCTGCAATACAGCTATCTGGGTAGCCGGATTGCCAGGTAAACGTAAATACGGCTATCTGGGAAAATGTAAACCTGTTTGCCAGCAATACGGTTAGCTGGTTATACAGCTACACGGCAGCTGTAAAGCTGTTTGCCAGCAATACGGTTAGCTGGTTATACAGCTACATGGCAGCTGTAAAACCGTAAAGCCAGGTGAGTGGATTCTACGAATGGAAGGGCACTTCTCGATGATCATCAGTTTGGTCAACACCAAGGGCGGCACCGCGAAGACGACGAGTGCGATCTACCTGGGCCTGGCGTATCACCGGCAGGGTAAAGATGTTGTGGTACTCGACCTCGACAAACAGGGGTCCGCGACCGACTGGGCTGATCGCGCAACAGAGGTTGGCGACCCCCTTCCGTTCGCTGTTCACGTTGTCAATATGAAACGCCTGGCCAAGTATGCAAACGGTGACACAAACCAGGTGGTCATCATTGACACACCACCAGGTGACGGTCAGGTCATCGATGCAGCTATTGCAGTGTCGGACTTCGTCATCATGCCGACCGCGGCAACAGGACTCGACACGGCCAGGGTGTGGGAAACGCTGCCTTCGATCCAGGGGAGACTTCCGTACGGAGTGCTGATCACCTCTGCACGGCTAGGAACCACGCTCCTGGATGAAGCAAAATCTGCATTCGACGACAACGGAGCGGCACGCTTCAACACAGTCATAACCATGAAGCAACGAATCAGCTCGACATTCGGAACCACCCCTAGACACGATGAAGGGTATTCCGACGTCGTGGGCGAGATCGCAGAGGCGCTGACAGCATGAGCATCCCCAAAGCAAAAGTAACCCCACAGCTCGGCCCGAAGAGGCAAATACCAACGGCCGCAACTGCACCCACCGCACCATCGGTGTCGTCCAGCTTCAAAGAGCCGGATGCCGACCGCTCCAAACTGACAGTCAACATCGACGCTGATCTGCACAGACGCTTCAAAGCCGCAGTCGCTGGAAGCGGCAAGAAGATGCGGGATGTCGTCGAAGAAATGATCGAGCAATGGACTGACGCAAAGCGCAACTGAAAACTACGCAAAGTGGAGCCTCACCCGCTTGCACCCGGTGATTCTCCGGACCGGGAAACACCCTTAGGAAGGAACCCCCCGATCATGACCAACTTTAGTCTGCGGGCCATACGGACCCAGCCGCGAGCAGTGCCTTTCGCGCTGGCCCTGACGATTCTCGCTCTACTCGTATTCTCATTCGCTGCGGTACGTGACTTTGCCGTGCAGGCAGGTATACCGGAGCACCTTGCATGGCTATTTCCTGTCCTCATCGACGGCATGATCGCTGGCTCGATCATTGCAATGCTCTTCCTCCGCCACCTCGCGACGAGAGAGCAACGAGCCGGAGCAGAAGCCAAGCGCAACTGAGCAGTTCGATACATCAGAAAAGAGGAGCCTCACCGGCTTGCACCCGGCGAGGCTCCGGACCGGGAAACACCCTTAGGAAGGAACCCCCGATCATGACCGACTTTAGTCTGCGGGCCGCACGAATTCAGCTAGGCGCATTACTCGCCGCGCTGGTCCTGGCAATCCTCATCGCCCTCGGAATCACCACCGGCGCATTCGTGCTCTCCTTCGCTGTGCAACGAGACCTTGCAATACAAGCAACGATCCCCGAACACCTTGCATGGATCTTTCCCGTCATCGTGGACGGCGCAATTCTCGGCTCGACCATTGCGATCGTTCTCATCAGCAAGCTCAAGGTAAGCGGCTGGGACAAAGGCTTCTACATTGCTCTTGCGGTCTTTGTCGTCCTGATCAGCATCCTGGGCAACGCCTATCACGCATTCAACGGCGCGGGTGAGGCGCGAGCAACGTTGGCAAGTGGGGGAGTAGTCGGATACGTTCCGCTGGAGCCTGCCGTAGCAGCACTCATCGCAATCGTGCCACCGCTGTTGGTTTTGGCATTTACCCACGGCTGCGGAGTGCTCATCAAGGCCACCGGCGTCGCATACGCCGACTACCGGACGCAGATCGACGAACACGCGATGGTCGTGGCTGGCACCCCCGTGGCGGAGACCAACCAAGAACCGGATACGGCCCCCGAGAATGACTTTGCAGTCGACCTGCCGCAGTTCAGCAATGACATTTCAGCCGAATCGGCAACCGCGCAAAACCCAGTGGATATCGACCACAGCCCGGCTCTCTACGCGCCGGAACCTTCGCCGCACGCCGAACCCGAAACTGTCGTCGCGGCCGATTTCGAGAGCGAACCCGAACTCGATACCGACGCTTTGCATTCCGTTGCATCCGAGGTTGACCTCTTTGCAGAGTTGGAGCAATTCATTGCGCAATCGGACCTTCCGGGTAGCGTCAAAGAAACTGCGCGCCGCAAGCTCAAAGACCCGTCCCTGACATGGGAAGCGATCGCGCAAAGCTCCAATCCTCCTGTTGTCACGTCCACGGCGTGGCGTCGATACGAGCGATTCGACACCGCAGCTCGCGCAGCAGGTTTCACCAACCCGCCGCTCTTCGATATGCGATCAGCCGAGACCTTCCACGATGAAGAACTTGCATCCGTGAGCTGAGAACAGCAGGGGCGAGGCCCCGCGCCTCATCACACCCACACGAAAGCGCCCTGGCAGTGCAGGAACACTGTCAGGGCAATTGACCACAGATTGGACCTGTAACCGTGCACGATCATATCGACAGCGCCGCGGCTACCAGCACGCGGAATAGCGGCAGAACCCGTCAACGAGAACCGCAGCAAAGAGCGATCGCGACACGGGACGGCATTGCTTCGGCCGCGGCCGAACATTTCAACACGGTCGGGTACGCCGGCGCGAGGATCACTGACATCCTGGCCACAACGGGGGACTCGAAAGGCGCAATGTATCACCACTTTCCGTCCAAAGAGTCTCTGGCGCAGTACCTGATGCAAGGATGGGGCACCGTCCTTGCCGACACCATCGCCGACGTCACTGCCGCAGACGAGCCTGCCCTACGCCAGGTCGCGACTGTTCAGCGCGCACTCGCGGAGATCATCACGCACGATCACGTAGCGCGAGCCGGATTGATCTTGAGCCTCGAGCGAGCTGTCGACGAGACGGCAAAGGTGTACACCGCGTGGACGAGTGCCATCGCCGTCATCGTCGAGCAAGCAATTCGAACCGGTCAACTCGATGACACAGCCGAACACTTGCGGCTCGGAGAAACCCTGTGCGCGGGCTTTGTGGGCGCCGTCCACGTCGCCACCAGCCTCGGTGAACCCGAGACGATCAGCCGACGTGTCAATGATCTTCTGATGCTCTGGCTCGGCAGCGACCAGGCGACGGCTCCCGCAACGCCGGTGACTGCCCGATGAGAATGAATCAGCCTGCGCAGCAGATCCGTCCGAGACCCGCATCCGTCACCGAAATGATCCACCGGGAACTGTTTTCTTCACTTCCAGGAACCACCGACTGCATTGTTCGAAACCAGGCCGGCCCGGTAATGCCGAGGTACCTAACACCCGCACGGACGGGCCGCCACAGCCCTGGCGCGGGTGTTAGGTACCGGCGATAGGCTGGTCGTTGTTCCCTGATAGAAGGTGATCGAGTTGACCGAAGCACTGAGTGTGGCCCGCGATTGGGTCGTCGAGACTCTCCGCTTCCCTCAACATGCTCCGCACACGACCGCTGTGTTCGACTGGACTCTCGTCAGCGAATCAACCCAGTCGGTGCTCGCGGCACTGTCACCGAACACCATTGTCGAACCGAACGAGGTTGTGGCCCAGCCGAGCTGGTGGCGCACGATCACCGGCACACCCACCGGGCACCGGCAACTCACCGACGATCAACGCCACGAGCTGCGCGCAGCCCTTGCACCGCTGCATTGGCCGTTACGCGAGGAAGGCCCCGAGATCCGATTGGTGGCAATAGCGGAAGACGTTGCGGCACGCATCACCACGCACCCAATCTGGACGCACCCGATGCTCGACGCACACCGCTCCATCCTCGGACTGACGATCGAACTGCACACCGTCGCTGCCGCGGCCCATCAGTTGTTAACCGTGCGCGCCGCCATGACCGACATCCCGACCGACGACGGTAGCGACGTCCTCGCCCGAGCGCGGGCAGAGTGGGAACGCCGACACGTCGTTGCGGCGCAAGCAGAATCAGCATTGATCGACCGGGTGGCTGCGCTCCGCGCCTACGAAGATGCCCTCACACCCGTTGAAGCGAGTGTGCGCAACCTTCAGGTGGTCACCGAGTTGGCAGCCGGGGGAGGGGAGGTGGACCGGCTGTACCAGCAGATCGTCGGCGCCGAACTTTCGATCGAGCACACCGCCACGTTGCGCAGCGACATCGATGATGTCCGCGCCGGCCTCGATGCCCAGGTGGCGTACCTCGATTCGCTGATCGGGCCGCGGCACACAACCTGACGGGGAAGGCGAAAAGGCACATGCAAGGCAAGAGATGTGCTGCCGCGACACCGCTGACGCGATGCCTTGCCCTGTCGCAACATGCTGGTGACGTCAGTCAGTGGTGGAGCTGGAGCCGGGTTCCGAGCGTAGGTTCTTCTCGCGTGCGACGTACTTGTAGACACCGGGTTTACTGAGGTTGAACATTTTTGCCAGCTCCGCAATGGAATGCTCACGCCGAGAGTGCAGGTCGAAGAGTTTTGCTTGCTGCTTTGCGTCGAGGAGCGGTGTGCGGCCAGCGAAGCCGCCGGTGGCTTTGCGGCGAGCGTTTCCTTCCATCGTGCGCAGATGGATCAGGCCGGTCTCGAACGTGCTGAAGGTTTGGGAGAGCATGTCGAACACGGTTGCTCCGATCGGGTCCTTCGGGTCGTGGACTGTGCCGGCGAACATCAACAGCACGTCCCGTTGTGCGAGGTCCGTGGCGATTTCGCTGAGGTCGGTGACCGACCTAGCCAGCCGTTCGAGCGTCGTGACGACGAGGGTGTCCCGAGCCGCGAGAGCGGACAGCGCAGCTGTCAGTGCAGGTCGGGGCCGATCTGTCCCGGTCAGACCGTGATCGATATGAATGAAGTCGGCATCGACGCCGAGCGCGACGAGTGCAGCGCGTTGGCCTTGCTCGTCGCCGTCCATCGACGAAGCGCAGCGTGCGTATCCGATCAACATCCCACTATCGTATTCTACGAATAGACCTCTGTATGTATTACATGGCGAGTAGGGCGGATCGAGCAGAATCTGACCGAAGGCATTCCGATGACCGTGCCCAAGGCTGCGAAACAGATACACTGATCGAACAACTGCCTGGTCAACACTGGTACATCGAACATGAAGGGAGCCGCAGATGTCCGCAGTCCTGTCGAAAGTCGTCCGGAAGAAACTCGTACACGAAGCGGTCCTGGACAAGATTGACCGCGAACACCTCTCGATCAACACCGACAAGGTGCGCGCCAGATTGCAGACCAACCGTGAGCACGTTCACGGGAACATGCTCCGCAAGTGCCTGGACCAGTGGGAACGCATCATCGCGGACAACGACATCGACACCGTTCGCAAGATCAGCGTCTCCGATACCGAGACCGACCGTGAGATGCGAAACATGTCGCCCCTATCGGTGTTGTTGAGCGAGAGCGAACGCCTGCGCGTACTCGACCTTCTCAAGAGAACTCGCGAGTGAAACGAAGCGACCTCGAAAAAGCGGTTATCGCTGCGTGCGGGTGGGTAGAGGAATCGCAAGTGGTGATCTTCGGATCTCAATCGGTACTCGGAAGCTACGACGAAGACTCGCTGCCGGAAGAAGCTATACGTTCGATGGAAGTCGACATGACTCCGGCCAGCGCTTTCACCACCGGCGCCGATGTCACTGAGAAGGTGAGCACGCTCAACGTCTGGGTAGGGGAGGACTCACCGTTTCACCTTCGCCACGGCGTTTACGTCGAGGGGATCCACCGGGACACCGTGGTGCTCCCCCGCGGCTGGGAAAACAGGCTCGTCGCCTTCACTGCCAGCGGAACCGGCGACGATCAAAACTACGGGCGCACCGGACTGTGCCTGCACCCGATCGACCTGTGTGTCTCGAAACTGATTGCCGGCCGAGAAAAAGACCACGAGTTCGTCGGAGCGTTGATCCGCGACAACATCATCGACCCCGCCGAGGTTCTCGATCGGATCGACAAAGCCGGTATCGACTGGTCGAGCGGCTATCCCGACAACCGCGATCTTGCCGTCTCTCGCGCGCGGAGCTGGCTCCAGTCCAAGCAAGCGCCGGCCCTCGAGGATTACAGCGACATCGCCCGAGCGTTGTCGACGGTGTCCCGCGCTCACCCTCGCACAATTCGCGAGCACCTCAACACCAATTCCTCAGGTGCCCAAGACAAACCAGAGCCTGCCCATGATGCCAGCACTGAACGTTTGGCCGAGCGTGGATACGAGCGGACTGATTGAAGCCGGTACGTCCGAGGAGATACTGTGGTTCGGCAGGCACGCCACAAATGACCATTGACGATCCGTGCGAGGCAAGGAAAATAGACGGACACAACACCTCGATCGTGCGGTCGAATACACCCCACCCTGCTTAGACCGGCGGTGCTCGAACGCAACAGCTTGTGAAGGTTGTCGGTGGCGTGTGGCAGATTGAGAGATGTAACTCAGGTTCATCGTTAGTTTAAGCCTTGGACCTGGCAGTTTAGGTTTCGGCGGTCTACTGATCGTTGTGACGGGTTTCTGTTGAGGGGTTCCCAAACGGCTCGGATTCCCGGATAGTGGACTTTGTTGTTAGAGTCTGCGGACAGGTCAGGCACAAGACAGCGGATAGGTAACCAGTTCGTTTGTCGCCCGGTCTGCTCGTTGAACAATGAAAAACAGGCGATCCCCAGGTGTTGGTAGCACCCAGGAATCGCCTGCGACTTCGACCTTTAGGTGATCCGTCGCTGGAATACGAAAGCGATCATCCGTAAGGCAACAGCCGCCATCTTGGTGCAAAGCATCAAGGTGGCATTGCTGTTTGTAGCGGCACAAAATGCGTGCACCGCGCTGAGCATGCGAGACGCCTGGATCAACATTACGATCGCAGGACTGTCACGCTGAGACTCCGGTGAGTCTCGTTCCGAGTTAGGTTTGATGGCTCGGTCCTCCTTAACTCTGGCCGTCCCCCAGGGTTGGGTTTCGACTCAGTTCAGGGTGGACTGCGGCTCCACGATCGAGAAGGGGCCCGGAAGCTCCTCAAGCCTTCACTCGTCACTGATCCACCGACTGCCGGAGCTTCGCTCAAGGCGTTCCGCGTTACGGTTTCTCAGTGCTCAAGACACTACAGCTAGTGGCCGACAGAATCACATAACCGAAGATGTTGTGAGTCACATAGATGAGATTCCCAGGTCGACCCAGCTCAGCACACATAACTCTCGGCGAGCCGCACGCCGCGTCGGCGTGCCGTACGTCACAGGTTTGATCGATTATCGACCGGAGGCAGGGCGGCGACGGACGTGGGGGGCATGGTCATGTGTCCGGAGAATGAGGCTGCGTATGGGCGCAATGTCTCACCTGGCCATTCGCTGATCTTCCACACCCGGTCGTGCACTTGCGAGCGCGGCCCCACTGCTCCATCAGACTTGACTACCTGACTGACGCGACCAGGGGACAACGCCGCCGCCTCGGCGATGAGAGCCTGACTGAGGCCTGAGCTGCGAGCGATCTTCATCGCATCCGCAAGGAGCGCTTCGACCTCATCGGACAGTCCCCGAAAGGCATGCAGGAGGCGTGCAAGTTCCACGACATCTTCATGCCGAGCGCGTGGGTACCCGCACGAGGGCGTGCGTCCATCAATCGATGATTACAGCAACTCCCAATGGGGCAAACGGTGTTATCTCAGATAACTCCATGCTGGGGATTGTTCTGTCAACGAACTCTCGACAGGCCAATAGCGAACCAGAAGATTCGTGCAACGTTCTCGTCTGTGTCTGCCCCGCTGGGCGGTGGCGCAGCAGGGCCCGTTTCAGGGGCGTGGGATGTTGGGCGACCATATTGGTCCGTTAGCTCTGGGAGCACCCGACGATTCAATGCAACCAACCGGTCTTTACCCTACTTTGAGGATCTGCCATGTCAGTGCGGAGCGAAGCAAGTTCACACACCGTCACGTCGACGGCGCCAGTTGGACAGAAGCCCGATCGCGTGCCTAGACGGCTACTAGCGATCACAGCCACCGGACCCGTCTACCGCGTCCCGGCTGAGGGCGTGGTGGTTCCATTCTCGTCCGCGCTAGCCCTCAATCACGAGCTTGCTTGCAAAGCTATGGATCCCCGAGCCTCAGTCGTATCGTCGTTCGCCAATCGGGTGAAAGGCGAAGAAGCGGCCACCGCACTGACAGTTCAGACGTCATGCGTCGCGTCGAGCGTCGCTTACCTTAATCCTCGCCAAAAAGTTCGGTTTCTTCGCGAAGTTCTCGATTTCGTACGTGCACGGGGATCTGCTGACGGAAATGAAACAATCATCGCAGCGGCAATAAATGGAGCCTGGCCATGGTTGAGCTTCAGGAGTCTTGAATCCACCATTCGATATATCGGATTAGTCCTAGGTCGATCAAAATTCACGGACGAATTCTCGACGTATGTTGTAGACCCAAATATGCGCACGGCGACTTTTCTCGGTGCTGGCGAGCTAAAGAAGGCTCAGCTGACAGAATGGTTCATCGGATACCAAATCCATGTGGACGAATGGAGATTGAACCTCGCTAAACGGGTTGACCGCCGCTACGGGGAGCGTCTCGGCGGGGCCGATCCTCTAGGTGGTTTGTGG
>NZ_VBTM01000013.1:0-9524 GCF_013277795.1 Rhodococcus sp. MS16 | reverse complement strand
GGTGAATTCCCTGGTGGGGGGCACGGTCCTGGTGGTCGGCGGAGCGGCCTCGGGGGGTATAGCGGGAGCTTTGACCAAGCGGGCGGGCCCCTTGGATTCGGAGCATTTCCTGGATCGGCTGGGGCCGCGGTGGATTGGAATGCGTCTCCCGATGAAAAGAAGAAATCTGGTTATGGACACCAAGACACCGGATTAGCTTTAGCAGGGATCGGTCTTGTCGTAGGCATTGCTGGAGGAGCGTTGGCATTCACAATTTTCGGCGCACTGGCGGGGTTGATTGTTGCAGGGGTTGGGGCTGCATTAATTGCGGCCGGGGCGGTAGGTGTCAACAAGGGCTCGTCTGAGATTGCGGATGCGAACGCCGAGGCGGCCCTTGCATCACAGAAGGCGGCACTTGAAGCTCAAAAGAAGGAAGCCGACGAAAAGAAAAAAGAAACCGACGAAAAGAAAAAAGAACCTGAAGGTAAAAAGGAAGCGGGACCGCCGCCGCCGCCGCCAACTCCAAAGCCGGGAGATACGTACCCCGACCCAAAGAAGAAGGGGGAAGGGTCGCTGCCGGATGATGATGGTGGTGGTGTCGGTCCGACGACTATTTGGGATGGCGATGGTGGTGTCGGTCCGACGACTATTTGGGATGGCGATGGTGGTGTCGGTCCGACGACCATTTGGGATGACAACGGAGGTGGCGGCAATCCCACTACCGTTGGCGTGCCCGTTAGGGGAGCAACGCTAGTCGGTTCGGGTTTGCGCGCGGCTACCGTACAGATCTCTCCGAACACGTTCCGGTTCTAAGGACCCACCGACACCGACTGGTCTCGTGGGACTACCTTGCGTCTCTGAATCGATCGTTTCTCGGACACGAACAGAACCAGGGCGGCGAGGCGATCCGACCAGCCTGGAGAGTGTCGCAAAAACCGGTCTCAATGCTTTTGTCCTAAAACCTCACCTGTCGGTGAGTTCTGCAACACTGTGCCCTTGTGAGCGACTTTTCAGGCCCGACCAGGGTTTCAACCCTCCTCGGCTACGCCCGTGTGTCCACAACCGACCAGAACCCCGAACTTCAGTTGGACGCATTGAACGCGGCTGGGTGCTTCCGAGTGTGGACCGACAAGGCATCCGGAGTCAAGACAGACCGACCCGAGTTGGCCGCCGTTATGGATGCACTGCGGCCGGGGGACACTCTCGTCGTATGGCGAATCGACAGGCTTGGTCGATCGCTGAGTCATCTGATCGACACCGTCGAAACCCTCGAGAAGCGTGGAGTGGCATTCCGATCACTCAACGACCCCATTGACACGACGACGTCGAGTGGGAAGTTGATCTTCCAAATATTCGGTGCGCTAAGCGAATTCGAGAGAAATCTTGTCCGTGAGCGCACGATGGCAGGACTGTCCGCCGCCCGTGAACGGGGGCGCATCGGAGGTCGGCCATCATCGTTGACGGCCGCGAAGAAACGGCAGGCGAAGAAGATGAAAGGAGACGGCGTCTCCATGCGCGAAATCGCAGAAGTCTTGGGAGTCGCCCGAAGCACCTTGTATCGCAACTTGTCTTGAGAAGACAGCTTGAACGGGATTTAGGCAGCCAAAGAAGCAGCCGGTTTGACGATGGTCTATCTATATTTCGAGAGGTCTGTATATATACTCATGATGCGGTCCCTCGATGAAGGAGAAACAGTATGGGGAAAGTCGGAATTCTTACCGAGAAGCCCTCGGCGGCACGGAACTTCGCGGCTGCTTTGGGCGGTATGAGCGGCACCTTCGACGGCACGGAATACGTCATCGTGAATGCTCGCGGCCACCTGTTGGAATTGAAAGACCCCGCGGCGATGGTGCCCCCATCCCTCTCAGAGCAGTACAAGAGTTGGAATCTGCAACACCTGCCGTGGAATGCCGGCGACTTCCGCTGGGAGCGCGAGGTCAGACGCAAGGTTTCCGGAGGGAAGCTGGTCACCGATCCGGACGCGAAGAGTCTGCTCGCCGAACTCAAAGCGACCTTGTCGACGTGCGAAACCGTATGCAACGCCGCCGATCTCGATCCGACAGGCGAAGGTTCGCTGCTGGGGTGGGAAATCGTCGAGTACCTGGGTCTGGAGGGCAAGAAGCTCGAGCGGATGGAGTTTCTCGACGAAACCCCGGCGTCCCTGCGGAAGGCATTCACGACTCGCCGCGCGGTGACGTCGATCGAGTCCGAAGGTGACTACCGCAAGGCAGACTTCCGATCGAAGTGGGACATGCTGTCAATGCAGTTCACACGGGCGGCGACGAAAGTGTCCGGTTCGAGCACCGTAGTGCGTAACGGTCGACTCAAGTCGGCGATGGTCGTGATCGTCGGTGACGGCCTCGACGCGCACAAGGGATACGTCAAGAAAGCGTTCTACGAGAACCGATTTCGTGACGAGAACAATGTCACCTACACCGACCCCGACATCGACCGGTTCGAGAACAAGAGCGCCGTCCCCGGCGGGCTCGAGTCCTCACCGGTGGTCCACGACGGGACCACCCGCAAGAAGACCGGACCACCGAAATTGATGGACCTCGCGGGCCTCTCGTCGCTGCTGTCGAAGAAGGGCTTCGAAGCCAAGAAGGTCCTCGAGACGTATCAGAGGATGTACGAGGCACAAGTGGTGTCCTATCCGCGCACCGAGGACAAGTTCATCTCGATCGAGCAGTTCAACGAGCTGCTACCGCTGGTCGACAAGATCGCCACCGTCGTCGGAGTGAACCCGGCCGCGCTCAGTCACCGAGGACCACGCAAGAGCCACATCAAGTCCGGCGGCGCACACGGTGCCAACCGTCCCGGCCCGAACGTCCCCCCGAATTTGGCTGCCGTGGAACAGAAATTCGGCGCACTGGGCAAGGAAATCTACGAACTTTTGGCGAAGAACTACCTGACGATGCTCGCCCCGGACTACGAATACGACCAGCACCGTGGGCATGTCGAGAAGTACCCGAACTTCGTCGGTTCGCTCAACGTCCCGGCGGTGCTCGGCTGGAAAGGCGTGTTCGTCGTCGAGGACGACGAGGACGAGCAGGACGACGCCGCATCAGGTGCGACTGCGCTCGGGACTATCGCGAAGCCGTTTATCCACGAGGGGTTTCCGACGCGGCCACCGCACCCGACGATGGGGTGGCTGATGAAGCAGCTAGAAAAACGCAGCGTGGGTACCGGTGCCACCCGGACGAGCACGTACGCCGAGGTCACCAACAACGCCACCGGCAAGGCGTTGATGCGCGAGCAGCGCGGCAAGATCACGCTCAGTCCGGTCGGCGAACTCAACCACCGGATTCTGCCGGGCACGCACATCGGCGATCTGACGATCACCGAGAAAGTTTTCGAGCAGATGGCACAGGTCGAGGCCGGTACGAGCGCAGCTCCCGACTTCCTGGCGCTGGTGGCACCCCTGGTCCGTCACGACCTCGAGAAGATGAAGGCGAACGCGAGCAGGTTGCCGGCCGAACTCAAAGAACGAATGGCCAAGGCTGGAGTGACACGGGCGCCGGTCGAGAACATCACTTTGCCGCCGGCACTGCATTTCACCCACGGCGACACCGTGGTCACCACCGCGAAGAGGGGGTTCGGCGGGCACCGGTTCACCGACGTCGAGGTAGCCGCACTGGTGGAGGGTGAGGTCATCGAGATCACGGCGACGAGCACCAAGACCGGCAAGCCGTACACCTGCAAGGGCAAGCTGGAAGCCGGGGTGATGGAGAAGAACGGGAAGGCGTACCCATTCGTGGGTTTTAAGCCTCAGTTCGAGGAGCGAGCACCGAGGACGGACCTGGTCAGCGGAGTGTGGAAGGGCAAGAACGTCTCGTTCAAGGGCCGCGGTTGGGGCGCGAACGAGCACTGGTCAGGCAAGGATTTCACCGAGCAGGAACTGGTAAAGCTGCTGGCCGGGGAGACCATCGAATTCCAGGCCAAGGGCAAGTCCGGCAAACCGTACACGGCCAAGGGCGCGCTGGCCGCAAAGACTTTCAACGGCCAGAAGGTGTTCGGGTTCACGTTGAAGTTCGAGGACCGAAAAGCTCCTACCGGAACGAGGAAGCGCAAGATCGGTAAATAGCGGCTCCCAAATCCCACAACTACCACAGAGGAGAACCGAATTAATGGCCCTTCGTGAAGCCACCCCCGATGAGATCGCCGCCGGTAGCGGGCCACTCGTGGTCGAGCCGATCCCGCAAGACGACTGGTACACCGCCGAACAGCTCATGGGCCTTGGCTACAAACCAGAGGTCCTCGAAGAACTCTTCGGCCCGCCCACCGCAGGACCAGAAGGACTCACGGGCTGGACAGTGTCCTCCGTCCGCAAGATTGAACAGACAGTCATTGCGCCCGCAGCGCGACTCGTAGAGCGCATCTTCTCCGACGAGGACGCTGCGGCCGATCTTCTTGTCCGGGACAGTACTGGGTAGCGCACGAAACTATGGAGCAGTACGCAACACCTGGCCTGAACTGTCGCGGGCACCTACGGTGCGTTGCCGCTACGCGGCCAGCGGTGGTCGGGAAGGTCGTCGTACGAGTCGCCTCAGCTCACCATGCCGGGGGCCCGACCAGTCAACCCACGCTTCGCTCTACGGGGTTGACAGCCCACCCTCAGCCTGGTGAACGGGATGCGACTCTACCGACTCTCCGGAAGGAACCAGCATGACCGAAACAGTCATCACCACACGTTTTGTCGTTGTACCCCGCACGGCGGAACACGGCGGATACGAAAACAAGTGCTTCACCCACTTCGTTCAGGACAACGGAGGCCGCTACAGCCTGCGCGGACCGATGGTCCAGTCGGACGCGGAATGGCTCGCAACCAACATGAACACCCGATTCGGCTAGGAATCACCACCAGGAAGGCCCGCGCCGGGATCCGGTGCGGGCCTTTCGGCTGCCTCCGGCGAGATAACTTAGCACCCGTTTTCCCGCAGAGTTACGCGTGCGAGCATCTGTTGTTCTCTCATTCTGCTGGTGATTCCGCAGAGTCATCAGGGTACTGGGGTTTCTTCATGTGGATCAGCTCATCGCTGCCCTTGTAGCGGTACGCCCAACCACCGTCCGGAAGAAGCACGGTGCCGGCCTGCCCGTTGTCCGGAGCTGGAGTCCACCGTTTGGGCTTGTCAGGGTCTGCAATCTCGCTCATCTCACTATCGTCTCAACCTCGGAAAACGTGGCGAAGCCAGCCGGAACCTGCGCACACTCGGTATATGAGCCCTGCAACGGGAAATCCGGTGCCACCGATGCTCGCCACGCTCGGGCATCCCCCGACAGGGGAGCGGTGGCGTGTTAACTGAACTAACGTTTCGCATCATTGCAGGTCAGGTGTGGTGCTGATACTTTCCTCAGTATGTGCAGCGAGACGCGTCGGGGTGATCTCGCAGGGCTGGTCGTTCACGACGTGGGGCGGCTGATTTCGACAGGTTCCGAAGCAGAACCGTACAGGTTACTCGATGCGACAGGTGAGGTAATCGGTACAGCGACAGTATTTTTCGAGGAACTTCACGCGTGTGACCGATCGTCGGCGACTATCCGATCGTACGGACATGACTTGTTGCGGTGGTGGAGATTTCTCGCAGCGGTCGACGTGGGATGGGAGAGAGCCACTCCCGCGGAGGGCCGTGATTTTGCGCGTTGGATGAAGATTGCGGATAAACCCAGGCGTGAACACTGGCGGAGGCGTGGCGAAAAAGTCTCCGACACAACACCTGTAGGGGGCAGCGCGGCAAAGAGTGGTGATTGGGTGGTCAACGAGGTCACAGGCAAGCCGCGGCAGGGACAGAAATTCTCTCCGGCCACTCGAGCGCACGCGGAAACCGTGTTGCGGGCATTCTACGATTTTCAGATGAGCATCGGTGCCGGGCCGGTCGTCAATCCGTTCCCGGTGGATCGCTCGCCCCGTGCTTTTCGGTCGAACGCGCATCACGATCCGCACGATCCGTTTCGTAACGAGCGGAAGGGTCGATACAGACCCAAGGTTCCGAAACGGATACCTAAGCGCATTCCCGATGATCGTTTCAACGAACTATTCGCAAGGCTGTCATCGAACCGAGATCGGGCAATGCTGGCCTTTTGGGTCTCGACCGGTGCCCGCGCCGACGAGCTCCTGTCGATGTCCCAGCAGAGTGCGGACCCGGGCCAGCAATTGATCACCGTAACAAGGAAGGGGACCCGGGAGGTCCAACAGTTGCCGGCGTCGCCAGATGCATTCGTGTGGTTGCGGATCTATCAAGAAGAGGCATGGGGGAAGGACGCCCCTCGCGGCTGCGATCATCCCTTGTGGATGACGTTGCGAAGGCCGTGGCGGCAGCTGTCGTATTCGGGAGCGCGCGCGATGTTCTCACGGGCGCAGTCGGTGTTGGGATCCAATTGGACCATTCACGACCTGCGCCACACCGCCGCCTTTCGGATGACGAGCGATCCTGACATGCCGTTGTCCGATGTGCAGTGGATCCTGGGACACGCGCACCTGACAACCACTCAGCTGTACCTGACCCCGAGTCGAGACGAAGTTTTCGCGCACGTCCGAGCCCACCATGCTCGATACACCGGCAACGCCCAATCGATGCCCGCACCGCCAGCGCCGGGCTACAACTCTGCAGTATTGGACGTACTTTTCGGAGGTCGACGCTGATGGTTTCTGCACGTGTCTCCAAAGTGCCTGCCAGTTGGAGCCTGAACGTCGATGCCCGCGGAGGTGCGAATCGCAGTGTCATCGACACACTCCTCGATCGGTATCCACCGCGTGTGGTGCCATCGTCGTGGGAGACGACCGAACTCGGCCGAGTGGCCGCCCTGAAGCGGGTGGAAGCGCTCATGATCCGGGCTCCGGGTAGTGAGAGCTTTCAGCGCGATGCTGTCCGAGGTGCTGGGTTGCTTTTGCGTTGGCTGCACTCGTTTCCGGGAACGAGTTGGCAAGACCGCTGGAACGGCAGTTGCGTCGCCGAACATGGTCTCGGATGGGTTTCGATCCCGGAAACGTGGCTGGACGAGAAGGGGGTGCAATCGGTTCGGACAACGGTCCTGACCCATGCCCTGATTGGGTTGTTCGTCGCGGATCTGATTCGTCCCGATTTACGTTTCGTGGTCCAACTGCACCGGTCGCACTACTGGCGCGACTGGGCGGCAAGCAGCCGAGATCCGAAAGGATTCGAGCGACTGGAGACCGCGGCAGGTGAGGAGACAGCCCAAGCAATGCAAGGTCGAACTGCGCGATGGCAGATCTCCATGTTGATCCTATCCAAAGGCGGTGGCCTTTCCGACATCACCGTCGGTGACTGCGTCGAACTTCGCCAGGCGGAGCTCGCCGTATGTTCGAGGGGAAAAACTCGCTACCTCTTCTACAAACTTCTCCACGACATCGGGATCTTTCCACCAGATGCGCCACCGACTTTACGATTCGTCACGGTGTATCGAGGGCAGAGCACCGTCGCAGAACTCGTCGATCGCTTCGACATCGCAAATTCCGACGTCCGGAATCTCCTCGTGGACTATCTGTCCGAGCGGCACCCTTCGTTGGATTACACGACGCTGGACAATCTCTCACGACATTTGGCGCTGCATTTCTGGAAAAACTTGGAGACCACCCATCCGGGAATCAACTCGCTTGAACTCGACCGTGGTGTAGCCCAGGCGTGGAAAGAACGCATGCATTGGAAGGTCAGCCGCCGACGACTCCCCGATGGAACTTACGCCGAGACCCGCAGTCCACGAATGAACTACACCGACATGCTGACAGCTGTGCGGGCGTTCTATCTCGATCTGGCGGCGTGGGCAGCTCTCGACCCCGCGCGGTGGGCGCGGTGGGTAGTGCCATGTCCGATCGGCCCAGGAGAGACGAGCGCGAAGAAGATCGGACGCCGACGCAAAGCACGTATGGATCAGCGCACACGAGAGCGACTACCTCGACTGCCAGAACTGGTGCGTATCGCAGAACAACGAGCCCATGATGCCAAGATGCTTCTCGAGGCTGCTGTTGCAGCGTCGCCGGGCGCCAAATTCACCGTCCTCGGCAAGACCTACACCAAGTCGGACCCATGGTTGAAAGCAAGCGCTGACGGCATTCCGGTGATCTACGACTCCGAGGGACGAACCATCCGGCTCCGAGAAGCCGAGAACCGGGCATTCTGGGCTCTGGCAACTGTGGAAGTCCTGCGACACACAGGTGTTCGAATCGAAGAGATGCTCGAAATCAGCCATCACAGCATCACCCAATATCGATTGCCCACCACCGGAGAGCTCATCCCGCTACTGCAGATTGCACCCTCGAAGACAGACGAGGAACGCCTACTTGTGGTCAGCCCGGACCTCGCCGACGTGCTGTCGACAATCGTGTCCCGAATACGCGGCGCGGACGGAGGAGTGCCTCTTGTGCCTCTTTACGACCGGAACGAACGTATCTGGGTGGCCCCGGCCCCACTCCTGTTCCAATGGAAATGCGGTGGTCACCACCGCGCGGTGTCCGCAGGCTTGATCCGCAATGCACTGACCGAACTCATCGATGCGGCAGGAGTGAAGGACGCAGCAGGCGAACCGCTGTACTTCCAGCCCCACGATCTGCGCCGAATTTTCGCTACCGACGCCATCATGAACGGCATGCCGCCTCATATCGCTCAAGTTCTGTTGGGGCACAAGGACATCAACACGACCATGGGGTACAAAGCCATTTACCCGGAGGAGGCGATCAACGGTCACCGCGCCTTCATCTCGCGTCGACGTGCCCTCCGCCCGAGCGAGGAATACCGCACCCCGACGGATGCCGAATGGGATGAGTTTCTCGGGCACTTCGAGCGCCGCAAACTCGCCCTCGGTGAATGCGGCCGTGCCTACGGCACCAGCTGTCAGCATGAACACAGTTGCATCCGGTGCCCCGTCTTGCGTGTGGATCCCGCGCAACGCTTTCGACTGGTTGAGATACGCGACAACCTTGCTGCCCGAATTTCCGAGGCGGACAGCGAAGGCTGGATCGGCGAAGCAGAAGGTCTACGCGTCAGCCTCGTGGCTACCGAGGAAAAACTCGACCACATCGATCGGCGAGCCCGTCGTGCCGTTCAACTCAACATGCCCAGCTTCCCGGACATCGTCCCGCAGACCGTTCAACCTCCCACATAACAGACATTATGCTTACCGGTGCAATCCGGCAACGGTCGTATATCGGACAAACTGCGAAGGACAGCGGGCGCCGTTCGACTAGGTTTAGTCGATGCATCCGCGATTTGACGAGTGAATCGAGATTCGTTGATAGGACTGGCGCGGGCGTGCCTTCCGGGTCTATCGACATAGGTCTAGCTCATCTCACACGTTGTGGCACGCCACCTGGTGTCCGCCGTCGACGAGTCGTAGCTCCGGAACTTCCTCGGCGCAGCGATCCGTGGCGAGAGGGCACCGGGTGCGGAACCGGCAGCCGCTCGGCGGGTTCAGCGGCGACGGAAGTTCGACGACCTTCTGGTCGACGTTCTGCGCCGCAGTCACCGTTGCGTCGGGATCGGGGATCGAGGACAGCAGCAACTGCGTGTACGGATGCAGCGCACGGTTCTGCA
>NZ_VBTM01000012.1:0-51400 GCF_013277795.1 Rhodococcus sp. MS16 | reverse complement strand
GAATTCCCGACATCCGGAACCTGTGGTGTCGGAAGATGTTCGGGCCCGTATCGCGCGGTCAGTGGCGGAGTCGAAGTCCCCGAGCACCGTGCGGGCGTACGCGACGGATTGGCGACTATTCGATATCTGGTGCACGCTTCACGGGCACCAGGAGTAGCTGGCGGATCCGCTGGTCATCGCGGCTTACCCGACCAATGCCGCCGGCCCACTCGCCGACACCGGGCACCGGGCGTATGCGCTGGGAACGGTCTCGCGGTGGGTGGCTGCGATGACCAGCGGCACCAGGTGGCCAGATACCCGATGCCGATAGCGGATCCGATCGTCAAAGCGACCCTGTCCGGGATCCGCCGAAGCTACGCCGCGGTGGGCGATCGGCCGCGTCAACAGTTCTCTCCGCTGCTGACCTCCGACCTCGTTACCATCGTGGCGCAAGCCCGAGAAGCTGTTATCGGCTGGGCCAGCGAAGTCCTCGAACGCCGCGACGCAGCTCTGTTGTAGATGGGATTCGCGGGCGCATTCCGGCGCAGCGAACTCGTCGGCCTCAACCGCGGTGACGTATCTGTGCACCGTCTCGACGGGCCGCCCGTTCGTGTGCGTTGGTCGAAGACTGACCAGAACGGTACCGGCGCGGTCAAAACACTGCCGTTCGCCACGGCGTATGGCGGTCGGACCGAATTGATCCGATTGCTGCGCACAGCCCCGGCATTCGACTCGTATCCTTCCCGCGGCGCAGTCCCGCCCGCCTCGCCTGACTCACCGTTGTTCCGGTCGATCGCCAAGAAGGGAATCCTCTCCACCACAACATTGTTCGGGGCATCGATCCGCCGACGCGCTACCGCCGCCGGCTAAGACGAAACTCTCGTCACCCGGCTCGGTGGACATTTCATACTCGCAGGGTTCGTCACCCTAAGCTGTTCGCCACGGCGCAGCCGGGCGCCCTGCACCCGCCGCCGGGGACACGATCCGGCGGGTGGTGAACCAGAGACGAACAGACCGGCTCTCGAGACTGGAAGCGCTGTTCCGGACACTCGCCACTGAATATTCAATCTTGGTGTCTTGACAGATATGTCAAGCAGCTGAGAGCCTTCGGCTCTCGTGTGGTTGCGGGCTGAAAGGGATTTCGTCGTGCCGGCAGCGCCAGATGGTGCGGATCCAGGCATGTGCAAGGATTCGGATGGCGTGAGGGTGCTATGGCATCCTCGGGCGATGGCCCGCCGGTCCACTTGCATCGCCCACTCATCGGCGAGGCAGCTGCCGCTAGCGAAATCCCTGACCGCTCTGCGAAACTTCTTATTGCACGACCATCGGTACACTATTTGTTCGTGTTTGCTTGTCGGATAGCCGAAGTCGAGGGTGAGGCGCCGGCGAGCGCCGCCAAGGTGTCATCGGGCGGGGACCGTTCGCGGCAGTCCCCGATCTCGGCCAGAAGGTTGCTGCACGGACCATCTGTTGAGACGGTTGGAAACTAGTCTAGAAACGACGGGACGGGTTCTAGTCATTGTTGCAGCAACAGGTGACGTGGCTTGAGGTTAGCGGCGACTCGAATAGTTCTGTGGGAGTGCAGTCTTGGATTACCTGGCGGGTCGGGGTGGACTAGTTTTCGACCGTCGTTCACACCATCCCGGACCGCGGCAGGCTCGCGAAGAGCTTCTGATCGGGATGTGCGTCGAATAGCTTTCGGATCTGTGCCTCGATCGGGACGATCTCTGTGGTGAGTGTCTCGGTGGTGGCGACCAAACCGATTGTGATCTGGCCTCGAGTCTCAGCCTCTCCGCTTTTTGGGGTATTTCGCCGCGATTCCGGCTGCCGGCATTGACTGACCGCGCCTGAGCGGCGCACCGAGCCAGCCGACCGATTCGCGGTCTCGCAGGAGTCACCGCGAGCGGTGTTGCTTCCCGAGACGTGAACGACCCTTAATGGGTTACATCACCGCATACTCCCAAAACGGCCAACGCCGCTGTTTCTTTTAATCAAGCCCACTTAAGTTGACAATGCCCCATTGTCTTCGATGCTGCGGAATGTCCGGTTGCCGAAGTGCTGGTCGGGCCTGATCTGATCAGGATCGCGCCGAGATGGAGGCTCGGCCCGAGGTGGCTTCTGTCATTCCAGAATTTCTTCCACGCCGGTTCGGTGATCTTTGAGATCGCTTTGTTTGAGGTTGCGGTGACGCTAGTTTGGCCATCGGTCGACGTCAGGATGCTTCGAATAGTTGTCGTTCAGGGTGTGGTGGGCTTGAGCGAGCCCAGTCGACCTGAGATCGATTCGGACTGTTCTTACGCCGATGCTTGTATCCGAGTAAGGTCAGTGACCTTACTGTTAAGGGGCTGACCGAGATGATGGGGTGCGAGATAAAATGACGGACGATATGTCGGGGGTGCCGCGCGATGGCGCGCAGTTCGATGAACTGGATGCGGGGCGTCGGTTCTTGTTGCTTTCCCAGGTCGCAGTGCGTCATGAAGGTCGCGCGCTCCAGAGTCTGTCCCTGAGCTATAGGCAGATGCGGACCTTGCGGCACGTGCACTCTGGAATGACGTCGGCAACCGAACTCGGTCGAGTCTTCGGTGTGACGGCTCCGGCGATTTCGGAAACGGTTGAGGCGCTTGTCAAAAGATCTCTGCTGGAGCGTGCGCCGAATGAGCGGGATCGTAGGACGGTGAAGTTGGTTCTCACCACATTGGGCAAGGAGATGGTGGAAGAAGGTGAGCGAATCCGCATCCAGGTAGCTGAGGAGTTGCTGTCTCCGCTGAGTGATGTGCAACGTGGCGCGTTTGAGGAAATTCTTGAAGTGCTCTATTATCCGGCATACAACAGCCTGATTAACCAACGTGTTCAGGGTGGCGATGACGGAGCACCCTGAGTCGGGTTCTTTACTGAATTGGAACCGCTTGGCCGCTCAGGTGCCGAGGCCAGTCCACGGTCGATCCTGCCGACGCCGAGCGTTGTGGTGTTACTTGCGGCTCTTGCGTAGCACCAACGCGTGTGATTGAGCTGTTGGTGAGTCCGGCAGGCCAATCCGCTGCAATATTAGTTCCCCGGCAGCCGGTAGGTGCCGTCCTAAACGGTTTTCGAGTGGTGTAGCCAGGGTTGTGTCAGGCCAGAATCTGATTTTATAGTCGACTAGCAGCGGTGCGGCAAGCCAGAGTGGATGCTCGTCGGAGTCGGTGTTCGCGCGGAGAATCCAGATAGGTTGGCCGGATTTGTTGACACCCGGAGGATATGCCGATCGCGTGTAACAACTGTGGCCGACCTCGGCCGACTGCCCTAGGGCACCTCATGTGATTGGTGTAAACGTGGTCGGTTCGATGCTCATGTTCACCTCGCATCTGATTCTCCATCGCATCTATTGACTGTTCCGTGAAGGTGACATGAGGTTGCGGTGCCTAGGTGGACCGGATCTAAACTGCACGCGACCTGCGGATCGTACTTGGTGCTGGACCGGCGAGCCGATCATAACTGGTCGGTGTGCATCGGTACCGACGCCTCCCGATGGGCGGGAGGCGTCGGCTGACGTCTCGCCGGTCGGGATACGGTCGGGCTCCCAGTATCCATTTGAAGGAGATTGCAGTGCGCAAAGTTGTTGCATTGCCAGCTAACAACCCGGAACTTTTGCACACAGAAATTCATCGATTGCGAGAACGCCCATCCCAAGCAGATCTGCAGTCTGCTACCGCAGTTCCATGACTGCCGCCGAAGGTATTCGCCCGCGACTCCTTGATCGGGTCTGATCTTGATTTCGACGTGATCAGCGAGTTCGTCTTGAACGATCACGTGGGCTGCGAGGAATTTTCTCGCTACCGATTCCTAACTCGCGAACGGCAATATCGAGGCGGGTTTGGATACCTTCACCGTTTGAATGATCGTGCAGATGTTCTCTTGTGGGCGCCCACAAGAGTTGGTCCCGAGTTGCGCTCGGTCGATCAACCGCTCGCCAGCGCCTCGTACGACAGGTCTTGTCATGCCACTGCTTCTGTGTGAACCCTGCTAGTCGCAACCTTCAGCGGTTGTCGGTATCGCATTCGGGGAATGAAAGCGGAAGTATTTAAAGTGAAGGTACCAAACTATTTACTATCCGAACTAAATGTGATTAATATGGTCGAATGAAGATCGTGCGTCAGAGCAAGCGGAGTCGACCCGTACGAGTGGCGGTGATCGGTGCCGGTTTCGGCGGACTGGTCACGGCGGTGAAGCTCAAACGGGCGGGTGTTGAGTTCGTAGTCTTCGAGGCCGAGCCTGGTCCTGGCGGAACTTGGTGGCGCAACACCTATCCGGGGTGCGAGGTGGATGTCGCCTCGGTGCTGTACTCCCTTTCGTTTTATCCGCGCAGTTGGTCGCGTACACACGCCACGCAAGGTGAACTGCTCGAGTACATCGAAGAGTTGGTTGACGATTTCGGTCTGCGTCCCCACATCCAGTTCTCGACCCGAGTCGAACAGGTGGAGTGGAACGACGCCGACGGTACCTATCAGGTGACTACAGATGCCGGCACTGTCGAACAATTCAACTTCGTGGTCAGTGCAGTCGGATTTCTCGGCGACCCGAATATTCCTGCGTGGCCCGGGTTGGACGAGTTCGACGGCGAAGCGTTTCACACGCTGTGGTGGCGCCACGACTTGGATCTGACAGGCAAGAAGGTCGCACTGGTTGGCAACGGTTCTACAGCGACCCAAATCGCGCCGGAAGTTGCGGCTGTGGCGGAAAATCTGACCATTTTCATTCGCGAGCCTGGCTGGATTTTGCCCAAGGGGGAGCGCGACTTCACCGAGGCAGAGCGGATCAACAATGCCAAGCCCTGGAACTATCGACTGAGCCGCCTCAGAATCCTCGCTCGCACTCAGTGGGCGTATGTCGGCGGTGCAGTGCATGAGACCGGCAGTAAGCGGAACGTACGCGCAGAGGCCAGAGCGCGCGACTACATCAACACCACCTTCAAGGATCGCCCCGACCTACGGGAGAAGGTGACACCGAAGTATCCGTACTCCGGAAAGCGTCGTATTCTGCAGAGCACCTACTATCCCACCTTGTTGCGCGACAATGTCGACTTGGTCGACTCGTCGGTAAACAAAATCCTTCGTGGTGGCGTGGTCAGTGCGCGCGGGGATGAGTATGAAGCAGACGTAATAATCATGGCCACCGGATTTAAGGCCTCTGAGTACTTGTCGACGCTTCGAGTGATCGGCCGCGGTGGCCGACAGCTTGCTGACAAATGGCGCGACTCGGCGTACGCCTTCCTCGGTATGACCGTGGACGAGTTCCCCAACTTCTATATGCTCTACGGCCCCAACACCAATGGCGGTCCGATCCTTGTGCATCACGAATTGCAGGCCGACCACATCGTTGCCGACGTGCGGCGCCTGGCGAAACATGGTTGGCGTTCCCTGGAGGTCCGCGAGTCCGTGGTCCGCAAGTACAACCAGGTGCTCCAGCAACGACTGAGCAAGACAGCCTGGGCGACGTCCAACAACTACATGAAGGGCCCGGACGGCCGAATCGTTACCCAGTGGGGCGACGGCATGATCAGTTTCTGGTTGCTACATAAGTTGCTTCGCCGCTCGGTCATGCGCGGACGTCGGTGACCGCAGCCCATGCATGGCTGCCCGGTTGCACGGCACCGATTCAATGGGTGCGAGCGGGTTTGCCCGCATGCTGTGGAGTTGCGTTCGTCCCGCGTGCTGTGCACGCGACAAGAAACCCTGCCCGCTGATCGCGCGCACTGAACAGGAGAGTCCATGGAACTCAATCTCAGAGGAAAAACAGCTTTGGTCACAGGTGCCAGCAAAGGTATCGGTCGTTCCATTGCCGTGACGTTTGCCAAGGCTGGCGCGGATGTGGCAATCGCTGCCCGTTCGATTGATTTACTGCGTGAAGTCGAAGCCGAGATCGCGTCACATGGCGTACGTGCCCACGTGATACAGGCGGACACCTCTACGCCAGAGGGCAATGAGCGGCTTTTTGCGGATGCTGACAAGGCATTGGGACCGATCGGCATCTTGGTCAACAACGCCGGTGGCGGTGGAACGTATATCGAGGGGGGCAGCGAGACGCTGCTCAACACCTCGGCCAAGGCTGCGCGTGAAATCTTCGAACTCAATGTGATCGGACCGACCGTGCTCGCCAAGGTTGCAGCCGAGTCCATGCGTGAACAAGGTGGCGGTGTCATCATCAACATGTCGTCGCGTCTCGCCGCCAGCCCGAACCCCTCGCTGGGAATTTACTGTGCCTCGAAGTCGGCCATTCAGACGCTGACGACGGCGTGGGCCATGGAACTCGGCGAGCACGGGATCCGGGTCAACGCGATCGCTCCCGGAGGTGTCGCAACTTCCAACATGGACCGCATTCTCGATGACGAGACACTACGGACCAATTTTCTAGCCACCGTGCCGCTCAAGCGATTCGGTTTGCCAGACGATGCAGCGCACTGCGCGCTGTTTCTGGCCTCTGACGCCGCCACCTGGGTGAGCGGCGCGACCCTACTACTATCTGGAGGACGACCCTGATGTCTGACCACGCACTGCTGGCTCGCCTGGAACTACTCGAGGGCCGTGTCGGTGAACTCGAGGACCACCGAGACATCACCCAGCTGATCGCCTTCATCGGCCCGGCTTGCGACTCCGGCGCTGCCGATGCCTTTGCCAACCGCTTCCTTCCTGATGGTGTGTACAACGTCGGCGCCCGCGCATTCGTGGGCAGCGATCAGGTGCGCAAAGTGGTGGCCGAAGGTCGTCATCTGGAGTACATGGCGGCCGGTTGCGCCCATCTGATGACGCCACCGCATATCGAGGTCGATGGTGACCGCGCGGTCGCCGTCAACTACACCGTACTGGCCATCCACTCGACCGAGACGGAACTATGGGAGCCGCGTCGCGTCTCCGCCAATCGTTGGATGCTCAGACGCGTGGATGGTGCCTGGAAGGTCCAGGACCGGAGCATCGACGTCCTAGACGGATCGGCGTCTGCACGTGAGTTGTTGGGCGCAGTTCTGGGCGCTTCCAACGTCTTTTGACTCTTTGAAATGCGTCGGCGAAGAGGAGCAAGCGGAGGGTTTCACGATCAATATGTGACCAAAGAACTCCTCCAGACCGAACGGATAAGTCCTCAGCGAGGATCATGTTGTGTAGTCCCGTTCGAGACGAGGCCGCGATCGTACTCAGTGACGCTGAACTTCTGACATTGGCCATAAGGCCAGATCCTGCTGAGGTTTGATAACGAACGTCGGTGGATGCGCCACGCCCAATGCAACGAACAGCTGCGCGCTTTGTTTCCCTACCTGCCGCTTGAGTTTTTGGGTGCAATCTTGGGCGCTAACCACACTGTCTGAGCGCTTGGGTTGAGCATTCAGGGTCCAATGAAATAACGCATGCAGATTGTTTAGGGGCCTTGACTATTAAGGTCATGTCAGTCAGTATTCGTGTGATGGCAATCACGCCGAATGAGGATGGAACAGATGCTTGTAAACAGTGCAAGGTGGGGCCGCTTGAAAATCGCGGCAGCCCTCGCGGTGGTCATGCTCGGTGCTGCTGCCTGCGGAGGTGTGTCGGGATCTGACGCCGGAGCGGGCGCCGATGTCGACGGCGGGACCCTGACAGCGGCAGTCTACGGCGAAATGGCCAGCTACGACCCGGTCAAGGTGACCTACCCAGGCGTGGGCCTGGAGCGTGCGGTCGCGGTAATGGGCAGCCTGATGTCCATCGACGACCGGACCGGCGAGGTCTACCCGTACATGGCGCAGTCTTTTGAATCCGGCGACGGCAAAACCTGGACGCTCAAGCTCCGGGACGGCGTCACCTTCACCGACGGTGAGCCATTCGATGCCGAGGCGGTGAAGTTCAATCTCGAACGCCATCTCGCTGCCGACAGTGTCTCCGTCGCCAAGCCGTACCTCGCCGGTATGACTCTTAGGGTTGTCGACGCGTCGACCTTGGAGATCATCTCGCCAACCCCGGACGGTTCTCTGCCGATCACCCTGGCTGGAGCCGCCGGCGTCATCGGGTCGCCGAAGGCGCTCCAGGATCCCAAGACGTTCGGAAACGCACCGGTGGGCGCAGGCCCGTTCGTTCTCACGAAGTGGGCGCGGGACAATGAAACCCTCATGGACGCCAACCGCGGCTACTGGGACGCGGGCAAACCCTATCTGGACAAGGTTGTGTGGCGACCGCTGCCGGACGCCGACGCCCGTAGCAATGCGATGCTCAGTGGAAATCTCAACTTCTCGCCTGTTGAACGGGCTGCGATCCCGCAGCTGGACAACGGGGCGATCACGGTCTTCGACAAGGAGGTCGTCGGTGGTATGGCCTTGTTCTTGAACAATGACCGTGGTCCCACCAAGGACAAAAGGGTGCGCGAGGCGCTGTGGAAGGCTTTCGATCCGAAGGTCACTGCGAAAGTGCTGTACAACGGCGAGTGGAACGGCAACCTGGAGTGCTTGCCGTTCGCCATCTCCTCGCCTGACTGCCTCAAGGGTGTCTATCCGAAGTACGACGAGGAAGGTGCCAAGAAGTTGGTTGCCGAGTACCTTGCGGACGGCGGGGATCCGAACGTGACTGTGACGGTCATCTCCGGCTACGTCGGGACCGATTACTTCCTCGATCGCTTGAACTCGATCGGCCTGAAGGCCACATCCGAGTCTGTCGACGTCTCGACGCTTGCCACCAAGACTGTCGGAGGCGACTTCGACATCCAGGTGAACGGCACCGCGCAAGGACCGTTCCCGGCTTACTGGAACCGCCTGAACTCGAAGTCGCCGAACAACGCGTACCGCACCACGGTGCCGGGCCTGGACGAGAAGCTGGCCGAGGTTCGTGCGGCGATCGACCCGCAGGTTCGGTCGGCGGCATGGCAGGACGTCCAGCAGATCGTTGCCGATGAGTCTCTGCTGCTGTGGGTCAGCGCGTACAACCCCGTCTACGCCACTCAGAAAGCTCGTTTCGTGGGCGCCGGTGGGAGTGATTACAAGGGTAGTTCCCTGATCTATCTGGATTCGACCAAGCTTCAGGGCTGAACAACGTCTCGATGGTGGCCGTCTTCGGCGGCCACCATCCGGGCCTTTCACCTTCAGGCGAACGCCTGTGCGCGCCATACAAGTGACCCGGGCCTGTGGCCATCGGAGTACGTGAGCGCGGCCCCCGCAATGGCGCAACGAGCATGAACGGAGCAGTGGACAATGGTTGTCCAAACGAAGTCAGCGGTGACACGCGTGAGACCTGCGATGGTGTGGCCCCGGCTTGCACTGCCACTGTGGGTCACCTTCACCCTCAAAAAGGTCTTTCACCTGACGGGCGTCCTGCTCGGTGTGACCTTCCTGGTGTCTGTGATGCTCAGCTTCTTGCCGGGCGATGCCGCACGAGCGATCTTGGGCGACACGGCCAGCGACGAACAGGTCGCGGTGGTTCGTGCTGATCTTGGACTCGACAAGTCCGTACTCGCGCGGTACTGGGACTGGCTCGCGGCCGCACTCCATGGTGACCTAGGCACTTCGTATCGGACCGGTGAGCCAGTCTGGGACGCGTTGATGGAACGCCTGCCCGTATCGATCGAGCTGATGGTTCTGGTCCAGGTGTTCGCCCTCGGGGTCGCTATCGTGCTGGCACTCTGGGTCACCTACCGACCCGACGGCTGGCTGGACAAGATCACGTCTCTATGGGCCTTCGGAGGGATCTCGATCCCACATTTTGTGCTCGCGCTGGGCCTGATCTACTTTTTCTCGGTCAGCCTCGGCTGGCTGCCGGCCTCGGGCTTCGTCCCGTTCGCGGAAAGCCCGAGCGAAAATCTCAAGTACATGGCGCTCCCAGCTTTGGCGCTCGCGATGGAGCCTGCTGCGGTCTACTTACGACTACTTCGTAACGACCTTCGAACATCGCTGGGTGAAGAGTACGTGCTCGCAGTTCAGGCGAAGGGGATGAGTTCCTTCAACATCCTGGTCCGCCAGATGCTCCGACCCTCATCCTTCTCCATGGTCACTTTGGCTGGCATCAACACCGCTCGCCTCATTGGTAGCGCTGTCGTGATCGAAACCATCTTCGCGCTGCCTGGGTTGGGCCGCCTCCTGGTCGACTCAGTGACGGCCCGCGACTTCGTAATGATCCAAGCACTGGTTGCTGTCATTGCGGTGATCTATGTCGTGGTTAACGCGTTGATCGACCTCATCTACTTATTCCTCGACCCAAGGGTGCGTGCCTGATGACGATCCTGACCAAGACGGCTCCCCCCTCGGTCGCTGCTCCTTCGGGTACGACTGCTCCTTCAACAAAAGTACGTCCAAAGTGGCGTACTGAGGACCTCGGTCGTCGCATCGGACTCGTCGTCGCTGTGGCCTGGATCGTGGGACTTACCGTCCTCGCCTACGCGGCACCGTTGCTGCCGATACAGTCGCCGATCGTCCCCGACACCGACGCGATCGCCGCAGGCCCGAGTGCGGCCCATTGGCTCGGCACCGACACCTACGGCCGCGACGTGCTTGCGCGCCTTATCTATGGGGCACGGTCTTCGTTGACCGTGGGATTCGCTGCGGTCTTACTGGGAATGACGATCGGGCTGCTCTTCGGCCTGATCGCCGGCTACTTCAAGGGCTGGGCCGACAGCGTGATCAGCGCGATTACCGATCTGGTCCTCGCCTTCCCGAGCATTGTCCTGCTGATGGTGCTCGTCGCAGTGCGCGGACCGGGCCTGACCACCTTGGTTCTCGGACTCGGTCTCACGATGATTCCAACCTTCACACGACTGGCCAGGGCCAACGCGATGGCCTGGTCACGGCGCGACTTCGTGAGGGCCGCTGAGATGGCGGGAGCCCGTCCGTTCCGGGTACTGATGCGCGATATCGCCCCCAACGTGCTTCCTTCCGTGCTTTCGTATGCGGTCGTCGTGATCTCAGTGGTGATCGTAGGTGAGGGCGCCCTCAGTTTCCTCGGCTTCGGAGTTCCGGCGCCCACGCCCAGTTGGGGAAGCATGATCGCCCAGAGTCGCAGTCGTTTGACGACCGACCCCATGATGGTCGCAATTCCTGCGATCACGCTGTTCATCACTGTTGCAGCTTTCAACCTGATCGGCGATCACTTGCGGTCGCGTGGTCCTAAGAGGACGGAGGTCGTCTTGTGACGACGAGCCAACTGACGGTGGAGCTGAACGTGCCTCAGTCCGACTCTGATGATGTCGACACCGATGACCTTCTTCGGGTCGAGAATCTCACTACGACATTCCTCACCTCGTCGGGTGAGGTGACAGCGTGCGCTGGAGTCAGCCTGTCCTTACGCCGTGGGCAAAGCTTGGGAGTGGTAGGGGAGTCCGGTTCGGGAAAGTCCGTGCTTTCCCGTTCGATCATGGGCATCCTGTACCAAGGACTGACCCTCCGACGCACGGGCGTCGTGAAATACAAGGGTCGGGACCTGGTCAACTTGCCGCGGAAGGAGAGCCAGCGGCTTTGGGGATCCGAGATGGCAATGGTGCTCCAGGATCCTCTCACCAGCCTCAATCCCGTAACCAAGATCGGCCGCCAGTTGGAGGAGACGATCCGGCGACACGATTCCCAGATTTCCCGGACCGACGCCAAGGCGCGCGCCCTTGAACTTCTACGGAACGTGGGAATCTCAGACCCCGAGAGCCGTAGAAATGCCTACCCGCACCATCTGTCCGGGGGCATGCGCCAGCGCGTCGGAATTGCCATCGCCCTGGCAGGAAACCCCAGCCTGCTCTTCGCGGACGAACCGACCACAGCTCTGGACGTCACAGTCCAGCGCCAGATTCTCGACCTGCTCAGCAAGCTTCAAACCGAGTTGGACATGGGAATGGTGCTGGTTACCCATGACATGGGTGTAGTGGCCACTCGCACAGACCACATCATGGTGATGTACGCCGGGAGAGTGGTCGAATCTGCACCTACAGCGAAGCTGTTTGCCGACGTGAAGATGCCGTACACGCGCGGACTTCTTGATGCGCTTCCTGCCGTGGACCGGCCCAGTCACACCCGGCTCAAGTCCATTCCCGGATACCCACCCAACCTGGCCAATCCAGGCAGTGGGTGCCGGTTCGCCAGCCGGTGTGTTGCTGCCGCTGACAAGTGTCGCGAAGTCGAGCCGCCCTTGCTTCCTCTGACGGAGGACCCTGAGCATCTCGTCCGATGCTGGTATCCGGTCGGATCACCCGAGTACACCGCCGCAGTCGCGGCGCAAGCCACACCCGAGGCAGCCGCCGGCAGCCTGAGCGCCAGTTCGGAGTCTTGAATATGGGAACGTTGCTAACAGTCGATGACCTGCATGTCACATACCCCGCCCGCGGGGGTGTGGTGCAGGCTGTTTCCGGCGTCAGCTTCGAGCAGGCCGAGGGCGAGATTATCGGCATCGTCGGCGAGTCCGGCTGCGGAAAGTCAACGATGTCACGGGCAATCCTCCAGTCGCCACCGCCGAATTCGGGAACCGTTGATTTTGCCGGCCGTGAGCTCACTGCGATGAGCCGCGAAGCGGTCCGCCGCCTGCGCCCGGAGATGCAGATGGTCTTTCAGGACCCGATCTCATCGCTGAATCCCCGCCACACCGTGCGGCACATCGTCATGGAACCGCTGAACATTTGGCGAATCGGCAGCAAGGCCGAACGCAAAGCTAAGGCCGATGAGATGCTCGGCGCTGTTGGTCTCAACCCGGCCGACTACGCGCATCGACGTCCTTCCGAGCTATCTGGGGGCCAATGCCAACGGGTGGCGATTGCCCGGGCGCTCGTGGCGGGTGCGCGGTTACTTGTCTGCGATGAACCGGTGTCGTCGCTGGATGTCTCGCTACGAGCTACGGTGCTCAACCTGATTGAGGACCTACGGGCTGAGCTCGGCATCGGTGTGCTGTTCATCGCCCATGACCTTGCTGTGGTCAAGAGCGTGGCAGACCGGATCATGGTGATGTACCTGGGCAAGGTGGTAGAGATCGGCACGTCGGATGAGTTGTTTTCAGCCCCGGCCCATCCCTACACCCAGGCATTGCTCGCCTCGATACCCCAGGCGGACCCGGAGCAACGGCTCGAGCCCTTGTCGATCGACGGCGACCCGCCGTCGCCCCTGAACCCGCCGAGCGGCTGCCGGTTCCGCACGCGGTGTCCTCTCGTCCAGGACATCTGCTCCAGCCAGGAACCGGCCATGGCGAGTTTGGGTGAGACCCACCAAGTCGCCTGCCATTTCCCCACTGTGCCTACGGGGTCGCACCGGAGGCCCGAAGCGGTGGCCATCGGAGTCGAGGTCAGCGCATGAACAATATTGCATCTGACCAGCTTGCGGGCAAGGTCGTGGTCGTCACTGGTGCTGCAGCGGGAATCGGTCGCGGTCTGGTCGGCTACGCCGCTGGTCGGCGAGCTCACGTCGTGATCGCAGATGTCGATGGCGCCGCGGCGGACGCAGCAGCCGAGAGCATCGTGGCGAGTGGTGGGTCGGCGGAGGCACACGAAGTCGACGTGTGTTCCTACCCCGCGATGGAGGAGCTGGCACGAAAGGTCTTCGAGGATTATGGGCACGTCGACGTGCTGGTGAACAACGCTGGCATCGAATCACACGGGCTGCTTTGGGAGCACACACCCGCGACATTTCAACGGCTGATGGATATCAACGTCGTGGGAGTGTTCCACGGGATCCGTGCATTCGTACCGCGGCTCGTTGCCGGAACCAAGGAGGCCCACGTCGTCGTCGTCTCCTCGACCGGAGGCCTTGGCGCGCGAGGCTTGATGGCACCGTACATGGCTAGCAAGCATGCGCTGCTCGGTCTGGTGGAATCCCTTGACATGGAGTTCCGTGAGTTTGCACCGCATCTCAAAGCGGCGGCCTTCATTCCGCTCACTGTGCGCTCCCAAATATTCCTGTCGGCCGACGCCTCGGACTGCGACGGTCCCGGAGCGCGTCAGCGTGAGGCGATGCAAAGACGCAACGTCCGTGACGGTTTGGAGCCGGAGGAGGCGGCAGCGATTCTTTTCGCCGGACTTGCCTCCGACGATTTGTGGATCCACACGAACGCTGAGTCGTCATTGCGTCGGGTGCAGGAACGCGCCGATGCGATCACCACCGGCGTACGAGTGGAGCTTCCCACAGCGCCGAAGTAACTCAATCCAAACAGGCCGGCGGCGAAATGGGCGCTCGGATGAACTGGGCCGGTGGCCCTGGAAGGTCAAACTCGATGACGATCATTGATGTGGACGCGCACTTCGAGCCCACCGTCGACTGGCTAGACGAGTTTCCGCGACTCAAGGTACGGCTGCCCCAAAAGTACCCGGAGTCCGACCCGCGATTCGCACTGGCAGCGGCCGAACACTTCGCGTTCATGTTGAGCGATGACCTGCTCCGCCACGTGGCCCCGGAGCATCGGATGCCGATCTCCGAGCTAGTCACCCCGCACTGCAACCTCGTCTTCGACGTCACCAAGTCAGATGCTGAAGCAGCCGGATACCGCGGCGCCACCCAGAATCCCGAGTTCGTGGACCCTGCTGTCCGCATTGCGTGGATGGATGAGCAGGGCATCAGCCTGATGAACGTCATCTCGGGGATGGTGATGACGCTCTCGCGTGCAATCGAGGATGCCGAGCTCGGCATGGAGACGCTCGAGGCGCTCAACGGTTGGATGGCGGATCGTTGCGCAGACCAGCTGGATCGAATGATCCCGACCACCACACTGCGGTACGAGGACCCGGACTGGTGCGTCAAGGAACTCACCAGGATGCGGGAGCGGGGAAGCCGTTTCTTCCTTCTCAATGCCGAGCCGGTGAACGACGTCGCCCCGATCGACCCCATGTACGACCGTGTGTGGGATGCGGCGGCGGATCTTGGTATGGCGGGACTGATCCACGTGGGACTCGCTCAGCGCACATTCCATCCTGGGTGGGCGCGCATCAAGGATCCGATGGTGCTGCGCGTGTTGTCCACTAGCTTCCCATCCCAGACCGCCGAGACCTGGCTAATTGCGTGGATCATGAGTGGCCACTTCGACCGGCACCCGAACTTCAACGTGGTGATGGCAGAGCAAGGCATCGACTGGGTAGCGCCGCTCGGCAAGCGTCTCGACCAGATCACGGTGCCGGGAGTCTCCAAGGCCATCGTGGCCGGTGGATACACGGCCGATCTCAAGCCGAGTGAATACATCCGACGTCAGGTCCGGGTCTCTCCGCTACCCACACCGGCGTTCGACCCCATGGAGATGCTTGCCGAGTTCCCCGAAGTGGGCGTCTACTCCTCGGACTACCCACACTTCGAGGGCAGTGATCGCCCCACTGAGCATTACGAAGAAATGTTCGCGACCCGCGGCACGCAGGAAGGTAAGGAGATGTTCTACCGCTCGAACATCCTGGACGTCTTCGAGCGGATCGGCGACCCACTGCAATGATCACCGAATCCTCGGTCAGAGCGCTGCTCTCGCAGTGGTGGATCCACTACGACGAGGCCGAGCTGGAGCCTCTCCTTGCTGTTCTGCATCCAGACTTCAGGGTCATCTCCCGAAGTGACTCGGGGCGTGCTGTCAACGAGTCGGCCATCGCCTCCGATGTACAGGGTCTGGATCTGGTGCGTGACTGGTGGGGCCACCATCGGATGGACGGACCCTTTCCGATTCGCCATCACCTCACCAACTTCTGGGTGATCTCGGCTGACCGGACGTCGGTGACCTTCGCGGGTAACACCGTGCACAGCAAAGTCGACGAGCAGCGGGGAGCCCAGCCGCTCGTTTCCGCCCGGATCGCTGGGGAGGCCACGATGTTCGAGGGTGGTCTGCGGCTCCGGCGACTTGAGACTGTGCTCGACAAGACAGCTTCCCGGACCTTCGTTGAGGCCGTTGGTGATGCCGGCCCCACATTGAGCAATGACCGGCTCGACACATCGCGATAGGGAGCAAGCAAGTTGACTGACGCCAAGAACGACCAACCTCTGCAGTTTTGGAGAGTCTCACCGCCCCGGCTCTACACGGCAGGGACGCTTGCTGCGCAGTTGGAGGCCGAAGGCTGGGACGGGATGACCGCGGGCGACTCCCAGAGTCTGGCCCCCGACCCCTACATCTTTCTCACCCGGGCAGCTGAGGTCACCTCCACAATCAAGCTCGGGACCTGGGTGACCAACCCGGTCACCCGACATGCCGCCGTTGCCGCAGGCGCGCTGGCCACACTGCAACTTGAGTCGGGCGGCCGCATCGAGGTTGGAATCGGACGCGGCGACTCGGCCCTGGCCTACATCGGTCTGGCTCCAGCTCCGCTGGGCCACTTCGAGCGCTATATGCGTGATTTGCACGGATACCTCAACGGGGCCGAGGTTCCGTTGCACACCGAGCCGGACGGTTCGGGCCTCAAAGGTTTGGACGAGATGGAGATGGGCACCAAACCGACCACCAGCAAGTTGGGTTGGCTGCCGGACGAATACACGCCCGTGCCTGTCGTGGTAGCGGCAAGCGGACCCAAGGTGATGCAGATCGCCGCGCGAACCGCCGACAAGATCACGGCAGTCGTCGGACCCTCGCCCGAGCGCCTTACCTGGGCCCGCGACCTGATTCTCGCCGCAGTCGACGAAACTCGCCGCCCGGACGCCGTTCCGGTTCTGGGCACGTCCTGCGTGGTGGTGGTCAACGAGAACCGCGAGTTGGCGCGTCAGATGGTACGTCCGATCGTGACCGTGCAGGCCCGCTTCGCAGCGATGCACAACAAGGTGATCGGTCCGGCCTCGGCCGAGCTGGCCAAGGACTTGCAGGACTTGCGTCGTAACTACGACATGAACCGCCATGCCTCCAGCGGCGCCAAGCAGAGTTCGGTCATCTCCGATGAAGTGATCGACAACTTCGCGATCGCCGGACCGGCCAGCTACGTCACCGAGCGTCTGATTGAGATCGCTGAACTCGGTTATCGCCGCTTCACGATCTCGGTGGAGTCGCCAGACGTTGGCCAGGCATTGGTCGAGCAGTCACAGTCCCTGCTGGGCTCGGTGGTACTGCCCAAGGTACGTGCGGCTCTGGGGCAGTAACCCAGCAGTACGGCGACTCCTGACCAAGAAAGCCCCAGCTCCTGAAATCTCAGGGCTGGGGCTTCACAGTGAGCGAACCGTGCTCAGACCGGCGCCATCTCGGGCCGGTCAGCGCCGCCGGATAACCATTCAGGCTTGCCGACAGTCGCCGGTTCCGGTGGGCGACTCCAGCCGCTGGGGGTAGCCGAGTACTCGACCACCGGTGCCAGGTAGATGACTGTCGAGAAGTGCGGAGACTCGAACTGGACCGTGCGAGGAGCGACCAGATGTTCCAGGGAAAGCGACTGCCCGTGCACGACGGTCGCATCGGACCATCCGAGATCCTGCAACCACATCGCGCTACCTGCCAGGCTCACCCTGACCAGCCAACTTCCACCCTCGGTGACCTGACGGGCCAGTGCCGCCATCACTCCGGACGCACCGAGGTATCCCACCAACGGGTCGGTGAGGGTGACCATCGGGTTCATCATTGGCCGCCCGTCTGCATCAGCCTCGTCCACTGCCAGACCGGTCACGGCTTGCGCCACGGGGTCGACACCGCGGCGGTGTCCGTCGGGACCGGTCTCGCCGAAGCAGCTGACCTGGACCACCACAATTCCGGGATTGCTCTCTGCCAGTGCAACGGGCGAGAACCCACGCGCAGCAAGCGCGCCGGGCCGGTACGACTGAACCAGGACGTCGGCCGTTGCGGCCATGTCACCGAAGTCGGCCCGCCCCGCCTCAGCGTCCAGGTCGATCACGATATTGCGCTTGCCCACGCCCAGATCGAGCAGGAACATCTCGGTGTCATGATTCACCGGCCTGGTGACATGTAGTACATCGGCGCCCTGCTCGGCGAGCGTTCGGGCCACCATCGGACCCGCAATTACATGGGTCGCATCCAGTACACGCAGGCCAGAAAGCACTCCAGCACAGTCACTTTCGTTATCCGCTGCGGTCCTGCGGCGAGGCGGTGCGTCACCGATCCGCTCCACACGGATCACCGGCTGCCGGTCAAGATGCTGCCCCTGTGGTGTGGCACGCCATTCCTCGGCGGTACGGACCAATCCGGCAGTCGCCCCGGTGGCGTGGATTGCTCCTTCGAGCTCCAGTCCGTCACGGCTGGCAACAGCCTTGGCGATGCTGTCGCGTTCGCAATCGAGTACCTGAAGGACCCGATCGACCTGATTGGGCCTCGCGCTCCCGAGGACCAGATCAATCCAACGACCGTCGTGGGTACGAAAATACGGGTTCATCGGTTCGAGGGTCTGTATCGCGCCGTACCCGGCGGTCGGTCTCCAGCCGTCCGAGCGTTTGGTGTGCGCACCGACATAGAGCGCTTGTGTCGCACGGTGCATATTCACGGTCACGGTCTGCTCGTCACCGCCGATTCGTCGCCAGTACTCAGCGGTCGCTGCCCCGGTCGCCGCCAGAGCAGCCGCGGACGCCGTACTGATCCGGCGGCGGGCGATGCTTCGTTGCTCGGAACCGGTGATCCGGACGCGACCCGTCGAAGTCGGTAGACCCATCAATCCGAGCAAATCCGCGGTGGCCATCAAACAAGTTGCCTGGTCTGCGTGGGACATTGTTCTCAGGCCTCGACGAAGGCGAATGCGTCAAGGCGTGCAGAGACGACAGACCGAGCTTCGGCCATGATCGTCTCCACGACCTCGCGGCAAGTGAGCACCTCGTGGATCAATCCCTGTGACTGTCCGGCCCACCACATTCCGGCTTCCATATCGCCTTGGCGTAGAACACCGTGACGGCCACGTTCGCCAGAGGCGAGATGGGCAATGTCGTCGAAGGTCGTGTCAGGCCGTGAGGAAATTTCGAGAATCTCCTCGGAGACGCTGTTGCGAGCCACCCGAGCAGTGTTGCCGAATTTACGGAATACGAGCACCGTGTCGCGCTCGGTGTTGGCGACGATCTGGTCCTTGACCGACTGGTGGACAGGTGCTTCTTGTGTGGCTACGAACCGGGTTCCCATGTTGATCGCGTCGGCACCAAGGGCCAGTGCCGCTACCAGTCCGGAGCCGGTCGCGAAGCCGCCCGAAGCAATGATCGGGACGGTGAGCTCCCGGGCAGCGGCGGCGATCAGGATCAGACCGGGCACGTCGTCCTCACCTGGGTGGCCCGCACACTCGAAGCCGTCGACGCTCACTGCGTCAACCCCCACACTCTGCGCTTTCACCGCATGGCGCACGGATACCGCCTTGTGGATCACCTTGATCCCGGCTGCCTTCAGGGCGGGAAGGTAGGGGGCTGGGTTCGCACCTGCGGTCTCCACCACCTTGACGCCGCTGTCCACTATCGCCGACAGGTACTCGTCGTACGGGACGGGCTGGACCGTCGGCAGGATGGTCAGGTTTACCCCGAATGGTCGGTCGGTCATCTCCTTGCACCGGCTGATCTCGTCGGCCAACGCCTGCGGCGTCGGTTGTGTGAGAGCTGTCAGGAAGCCAAGGGCGCCGGCTTCGGCCACCGGGGCGATGAGGTCGGCGGTACCGACCCCCGTCATTCCGCCACAGACTATGGGTGTGTCGATACCGAAAGTCTGTGTGAATCGGTTGCTGAACATGGCGGTCAGTCCTCGAGGATGTCGATGAGGTTGCCGGTGGCCTCGATGAACTGTTCCACTAGACGGCTGACCACTCCTGCGCAGGTCTCCTGCTTGTTCATCATCCCGACGATCTGGCCGATCGGAGTGGTGAGCACTGCATCCACCTGGTGCTCCACCGCACTGGTCATCGCGTCGCGGACCAGCATGCCTTGCAGCGGTGTCGGCAGGGGCTTCGGGGCGTCTTCGCCCTCCCACGCATCGAACCAGGGGGTGCGCAGCAGACGGACCGACTTGCCCGAGTATGCGCGGGAGACGAGAGTTCCCTCTGAAGTGGCACCCAGGACCCGCTTGAGCAGCTTGGGCGGCAGTTCGCCCTCGACGGTGGCGAGCCAGACCGAGCCGAGCCAGACGCCCTGGGCGCCGAGGGCAAAGGCGGCAGCCATCTGCCGTCCGTCGCCGATGCCACCGGCGGTGAGTACCGGGCGGCCCTCAGCAATATCAACGATCTGAGGAGTCAACACCATCGAAGAGATGTTGCCGATGTGACCACCTGCCTCATGACCCTGCGCGATCAGGATGTCCATGCCTGCCTCGATCTGACGCGTGGCATGACGCGGGCTGCCAACCAGTGCACCCAGCTTGACACCCTGCGCCCGAGCGCGATCAGCGACTTCGGTTGGCGGGGCACCGAGCGCGCTGACCAGGAACTTGACCTCCGGAAATTCCAGGGCGACGTGGGCTAGCTCGGTGAAGTGCTCGGAGGTCAGCATGTGTGCTGAGTACAATCGGGCGCTCTCACCATCGGTCGGCGGCGGCACATCGAATTGGTCGATCAACGCTGCCACAAAAGCGCGGTGCTCCTCGGGCAACGCCTCGTCAACGGCATCCTCGCGAGAGAGACCCTTGGCAGGGAAGATCAAGTCAACACCGAACGGCTTGCCGCCAGTTTGCTCAACAATCCACTTCAGGTCGATCGCCAGTTCCTCGGCCGAGTGGCGAGAGACGCCCAACACGCCCATCCCGCCGGTTTTGCTGACCGCAGCCACAACGTCTCGGCAGTGGCTGAATGCGAAGATCGGGTATTTGATGTCAAGTTGACGGCACACGTCGATGTTCATCAGTTCTCCCTCACGGAGTTGGTGGTGATGGGGGGAGCGGAGTACATCTCGCGCAGGTGCTGCTTGACGACTTTCCCCGCTGCATTTTTCGGAAGTTCGCCCACGATGTGGATCTCCCGAGGCCTCTTGAAGTCGGCTAAATGGATCAGTAGGTGGCTACGCAGGCCGTCGATCAGCGTGTCGGCCTGACTCGAGTTGCTGGGCACGATCGCTGCACAGGGGACCTCGCCGAGACTGGCATGGGGGATGCCGAAGACCGCAGCCTCACGCACGCCGGCATACGCCAACAATGCAGCTTCGATTTCAACGGGGGCGATGTTGTAGCCTCCCCGGACAATCAGCTCGCGGCGTCGGTCAACGAAGTAGAGGAACCCTTCGGCGTCGTAGCGGACCACGTCCCCCGAGGCGATCCAACCGTCGTCCCCCTTCACCAGTGTCGTTGCTGCGGGGTCCCGGTGATAGCCGCGCATTCCGCTGGGGCCACGAAGGAACAGTTCGCCAGGTTGGTCCGGCCCGACCTCGACACCAGCGGCGTCCAGCACCTTGAACTGTGTGAACCTGCCGGCTGGCCGGCTGCCGATCGACCCCGGACGAAGCTCCGCATAGGCCGGTGGCAGGTAGGTTCCTCCCGGTCCGCCCTCAGTGAATCCGTAGGTTTGCATCAGACCGACACCATGGAGGACTGCGCGCAGGCGCCGGATGACATCCGGCGCCATGGAGGAGCCGCCGTAGTCAAGAATTCGCAGGTTCGAGAGATCATGTTCGTGGAGTGCCGCATGATCCAACCAGAACTGGTAGATCGAGGGTACGGCCACGTAGATCGTGCTGGCGTAGCGCTCGATTCGGGCGAACGTACCGGGAAGGTCGGCCTCGTCGATCACGACATGGGCGCCGGCCCACAGACAAGACAACGCGTTGAAGTGCAGCCCAGCGCCTGACGTGACTGGGAAGGGGCTTTGCAGGACGTCTGCTGAGGTGAGCTCGAAGCAATCGGACCACGCAGCCCCAGCCGCGATCGAGCTCGAATGGGTGTGCTCGACGCCCTTCGGCAGGCCGGTCGTTCCCGAGGTGTAGAGCACCGAAGCGAGGTCCGACTCCTCACCGATCCACAGTGGGGCCGTCGGATCTTGGGGGGACTGAGCGAGTAGTTGTTGCAGCGCTGACAGGTCCAGGACACCTTCCGCCCGGCAGTGGGCGAGCAGATTGCTTACCTCGACGGGTGTCAGGCGGGTGTTCACGGGGACGTTGAATGCTCCGGTTTTGAGTACCGCGTGGTATAGCACGATCGCCGCCAGGCCTTCTGAATTGTCGACAGCCCAGGCCACAGGGTGGCCGGTGACAGCGAGTCCGCGTTCGAGAAGAATCTGGCCGAGTTTGGTGCTCCGGTGGTCCAGCTCGGCAAATGTCAGAGTGCGAAAGGTGTTGCCCTCGCGGCCCGACACCGCAGGTGCATCAGGGTTTTCGTGGGCGCGCCGGGCCAGGAGTGAAGGCACGGTCCGATGGGCGAATTCAGGGGGGAGTGGGATCAGGGTCATCGAGGCATGCTTCCGTTTAACAATGATTCGGCAATCTCGTCGGAGATCAGACCCGCAGGGCCCCAATAGTCGCGGGTTGCCTCGACTTGGGCGAGTAATCCGCCTAGCGCCGTCTCGTCCGTGTAACCGATCGCGCCGTGGACTTGGATCGCAGTGTGAACGGACTCGACTGCTGCCTTGCTGCATTGTCGGAGCGCAAGGGCAGCGTCGATGGCCGCACAGGCCTGGTTCGTAGTTGAGGCGTGTGCGGCGGCCGGGATCAGAGGAGCGGCCATGGTGATGGACTCCATAGCGGAGGCCAATAGATGCTTGACCGCCTGGAATGAGCCGATCGTGCGCCCGAACTGTTCACGGTTCTTGGCGTGTTCCACGGCAAGGTCAAGTGCTGCGCGGGCGGCGCCCAGGACGAAGGCGGCGGCAGCGGTTCGCGCCGCGTTGATGACGCGGGTGGTCTCGCCCCTGGGTAACGGGCCAACGGAGGTGGAGTCTGCATCGGTGGTCCACAGGTCCACGTGTCCGGTGAGGCTTCGCTCGGTCGTCGGATGCCAACTGTGGGCCGTCCACGTGGACAACTGGTCTTCGCGGATATCGAGTACAGCGTCCGCGAGGTCGACCCGCTGAGTTCTGCAGCCACGGTGCTGGATCGGGCGGGCCAGCGCGAATCGCTGCGAGCTGGAGGCAGATGCCTCGGCCAGAGGGTGGACGGACGATAGATGTCCGATATTGCTGAATAGTGTTGGCACAGCAACGATGTCAGTAATCCAGGGCAGCCGAGTCGGTCGGCGCCCCAGCATTTCGAGGACCAGGACCGCGGTACTCAGGTCGAGTTCGAGGCCGCCCAGCGATTCGGGGACCAAGAGCAGTGAGAGGCCTAGTTCGTCGGCCCGTTCGCGCAGCATTGTGTCACCGGCGTCGATGGATTCGGTACCCATCTCGGAGACCAGAGCGCCGACGGTGTCGCGGATGTCCAACGATTCGGGTGTAGGAGTCAAGTCCATGGTCATCCCCTCGGAAGCCCTAGTAGGCGTTCTGCCACGACATTGCGCTGGATCTGGTTGGTGCCTGCGTAGATCGGCCCGGCAAGGGCAAACAGATAGCCGTCGGTCCAGCGGGCATGTAGACGCTCGTAAGGTTCGGGCAGGTCGTGCATCGGCTCGACCAAGCTCAGATCGTTGAGGACTGCCAGTGCGGTGAGGTGGATGCTGAGGTCGAGTTCCGACCAGAACGTCTTTCCCAGACTGGCCGCGGCCGTTTCCGAACCGGCCGCCGAGGCGAAGCCGTGCAACCTGTACTGCTGGCTGCGCGACCAACACTCCACGACAGACTCCTGGTGCCGGGCCGCTTGCCTCAGAGGCAAGCACCGCCACAGCGCGATCAAGTCTCGCGTGGCTGCCAGGAATCGTCCCGGGCTGCGCAGCGCGACACCCCGCTCTGCGCCCGCAGTAGCCATCGCGATCCGCCAACCTTCGTTGACCACACCGATGACGTCGGCGTCCGGGACGAAGACGTCATCGAAGAAAACTTCCGCGAAGACGGGGTCTCCGTCTATCCGCCGGATCGGGCGAACCGTCACACCGGGAGCGCGGAGGTCGAACATGACGTAGGTCAGACCGCGATGGCCCTGGTTCTGTTCACCTGACCGGAACAATCCGAATCCCCGGTCAGCGATCGCGGCACGGGAACTCCACGTCTTTTGTCCGTTGAGAACGAATCCTCCCTCGACAGGGGCAGCGGTCGATCGAACCGACGCCAGGTCGCTGCCGGCTTCTGGTTCGGACCAGGCCTGAGCCCAGATTTGCTCCGCAGTGGAGATTGTCGGCAGGATGCGGTCCTGCTGATCGGTGCTGCCGTGGCGCAGGAGGGTGCCGCCGAGAAGTGTGATCCCGTTCTGGTTGATTCGGACCGGGGCGGAGGCGGCGAAGTACTCCTCCTCGAAGAGCAGCCAGTCGAGCAGGTCGTAATCACGGCCGCCGTATCGCTCGGGCCAATGGACCACTGACCAGCGTGCATCGGAGAGTTTGCGTTCCCACTCTTGATGGCGTTGCTTGCCGTCAGGAGTGTCGATGGATCCGAGTGGTTCGGTGGGCACCTCGGCGCGAAGCCAGGTACGTGCTTCTTCCACCCGGATAAGTCGCTCGCGGCTGAGTTCGATCTCCACGACGGTCAGTCGCTGGCTGGGAGGGTCTTGGCCTGGCTAGTGGTGAGCGGCTGCCCACCATAGATCAGGGGACCGCCACCTGCCCTGGTAACCATGACTTCCAGGCGCGTTCCTGAGTCGTTGCCCAGCTCGTAGCGCTTGCCGATAAGGAAACCGGCGTCAGCTTGGACAGTGGGCTGGGGCGACCCCCCGCTCGCCGCATCGACCAGCGGCTGACCGCCGGTCTCGAGGTCGGCAGTGATGCCATCGGCGCGAATCACGATGACCTCTCCGCCACACACTTGGCTCCTGAGTCGCTGACCAATCTTCACTGGGAACTCCTGTCACTGCTGGCTGGGGTGGGCTCGAGGAATCGGTTCTCGAGTTGGCGGCGAAGCAACTTGCCTGTCGGTCCGTAGGGCAACTCATCCAGGACGATCACCACGTCCGGAGTGCGCGATGAGCGCAGTAGAGGCCGGGCCCAGGTCAAGAAGGTGTCGATGTCGAAGTCGTCGCCGACGGGTACGACACCGGCAGCGATGCGTTGGCCCCACTCGGCATCGGGCAGCCCGACCACGCCGACATCGCGGACCGTCGGGTGATCGGAGAGGACCTTCTCGATCTCGGCCGGGGCGACGTTCTCGCCGCCACGAATGATCGTGTCGTCGACTCGCCCCACGATGAACAAGTACCCGTCGGCGTCCATGTGGGCGCCGTCGCGAGTGCAGAACCATCCGTGCTCGTCCAGCGCGCTGGCACGACCTAGGTAGCGCCCGCTGATCTGCTGTCCGCGCACCCACAGCACGCCGATTTCGCCGCTGTCGAGAACTTTGCCGTCGTCATGACGGATCTGCGCTTCGACGCCCGGCACAGGGCGTCCGACGCTACCGATGCGTGCCTGGATGTCCGCATCGTTACTGGAGATCGCAGCCCGGTGATCGTCGGGAGTGAGTAGGGCGAGTGTGGAACTCGTCTCGGTCAGGCCGTAGGCGTTGGTGAAGCCGGTTCCCGGGAAGAGTTCGAGTGCTTTGTGTAGGACGGAAGGCGCGGTGGGGGCTCCGCCGTACGAGAGTTGCTTGAGGTTGCCGGTGAAGACGTTGCCTCCCAGTTCTTCGACGATTCGGGCCAGCATGGTCGGAACGACCATTGCCGAGGTGACTGCTTGCTCGGTGACCACGTCGAGCCAGCCGCGTGGCGTGAATCGCGGGAGGTATGCCGCCCGCCTCCCGGTGAGGAGGTTGGAGATTGCGGAACCGACGCCGGCGACGTGGTAAGGCGGGACGCTGACCAGGCTGCACTCTTCCGCATCGGCGCTGCACAGGTCGATGGTGTTCAGGGCGTAGGTGCCGAGGTTCGACTGGGTTAACGGGACCGGTTTGGGTGCGGACGTAGTGCCGCTGGTGAACAGTACGACAGCAGTGCTCTCGGGGTCCGGGAAAAGGTCGAGAGGCTCAGCTGGGCTCTCGGACAGTCTCACCCACTCGTCGGTGGTGAGATCCGCGGGAATTCGGCCGAGCTGGTCGCTGTCGACCACGGTCAGTGGCTTGGTGAATTGGCGCAGTAGAGCCGCGATGTCGTTGTCCGGGAGTCGGTAGTTGAGCGGTGCCACCGGAATGCCGGCCGTGGCGCACGCCATCAGTGTCAGGGGTAGCACAGGGCCGTTCACAGCCAGCAATACGCATGCGTCGGCTCCATGGTCCACGAGCTTTCGGGCGAGCGCGTCTGCGCGCCGTTGTACGTCGTTCATCGTGATCGGGCGGCCGTTGAGGGTCAGGACGATCCGATCCGGATCAACTCCTGCAGCGGCATCGAGCAAGCTCCTGAGCACAGGGCCTCCTGGAGGGATTGACAAGTAGTAAGGGTACTGTACATTTAGGATACCGATCGGTCAAGGAGGGGTTTATGAGCACCGCAGAAGGAACCGTGCGCTTCGAGCGCGTGGGAACGGTCGCGATCATCACGCTGGATCGCCCACAGAAGTTGAATGCGTACAGCCCAGAGATGTACGAGCTACTGATTCAGGCATTCGCCCAGTTCAAGGATGACAAGGACTTGCGCGCCGCAATCCTGACCGGTACCGGCGACCGTGCGTTCTGCGCGGGGGCCGACTTGAGCAAGACGATCACCAAGCTCACAGATGGCGGCGAACGGCACGCTGCGAAAGACATCACCAAACGCTTCTTCAGTGACATCTACAAGCCGATCATCACTGCGGTCAACGGCATCTGCACTGCTGGCGGCTTGGAGATGATGCAGGGCACAGACCTGCGACTGGCTGTCCCGAATGCGACTTTCGGTCTGGGGGAGGTCCGCTGGGGTATCACTCCTGGCGGTGGCTCGCACGTTCGGCTCCCGCGGCAGATTCCGTGGGCTGTGGCCATGGAGATCCTGCTGACCGGACAGCCGATCTCCGCCCAACGCGCTTACGAAGTTGGTCTGATCAACCGGGTGGTGGAGCCGGAAGACTTGATGGACGAGGCTCTCAAGCTCGCTGAAATCATTGGCCGCAACGGCCCGCTGGCTGTGAAGGCAGCCAAGGAGATTGCCGTTCGGGCCATGGCACTGGAGTCGCCGTTCGAGTTGGAGTACTACATCTCCAACGAAGTTCTCAGGACCGAGGACGCCAAGGAAGGCCCGCGAGCCTTCGCAGAGAAGCGCGCGCCCGACTACAAGGGGCGGTGACGTGTCCACTTCGCGCCCCAGCTTCGCAGGAGCTACCGCCATTGCTGGAGTCGGCGAGTCTGAATACTCCCGCCGGTCCGACCCATCGGTCACGGATCTGTCACTGGCCGTCGATGCTGCGATTGCCGCGATTGCCGATGCCGGACTCACGACGTCCGAGGTAGACGGGGTGGTCGCGCCCTACATGGGCCCGGACACCGAGGAATTGATTGTCAATCTCGGGTTGAGCGGCGTGACCTACTCCAGTCAGATTCGACTTGGCGGGGCAAGTCCGGTCGCGGCGGTCGGATATGCGGCAGCTGCCGTGGCAGCAGGGCAAGCAGAGGTTGTCATCGTCCCCGTCGGCTGGGCCGGATACTCGGGGCAAAAGGCACGTGACCTGGCCTCGGTCGATCTGAGCACGCCCTACCGGCGCGCGGTCCATGAGCGTTATGCACCGAACGGTGCCACGTCACCGATGCAGGTGTATGCCCAGATGGCGCGCCGCCACATGTACGAGTTCGGCACGAGCGTCGAGGCGCTCGGACGGATCGCGGTCAACACCCGTGCCAACGCATTGCTCCATCCGAAAGCGGTGATGTCCAAGCCGATGACGCTGGACGACTACCTGAATTCCAAACTTATTGTTGACCCGTACCGGCTCTTCGACTGCTGCCTGGACACCGACGCCGGAGCCGCGGTGGTGGTCACCTCCTTGGAACGGGCCAAGGCGCTCGCCGCTCGGCACGGCCGAACATCGGTCGTCATCGACGGTTGTGCGGAGGCGCGCCCGACCGATCCCACTGACATGTTCAATCGCTCTGACTTCTTCGAGATCGGACTGACACGAGCGGCGCCCCGAGCATGGGAGATGGCGGGCTTGGGACCGGAGGACATGTCGTTCGCCCAGGTCTACGACTGCTTCACCTTTGAGGTGCTTCAGCAGTTGGAGGAAGCGGGGTTCTGCGGACGTGGCGAAGCAGATGCCTTCGTTCTCGGTGGTGCGACGGATCGAGGCGGACATGTGCCGGTCAACACCCACGGCGGCTTGCTATCTCAGGCCCATGCTCTGGGCATGAACCATGTGGTTGAAGCTGTCGTCCAGCTCCGAGGCGAGGCAGAAGCCCGCCAGGTCGACTCTGCTAGGCATGGCGCCGTGACCGGCTGGGGCGACCTGGGCGACGGTAGCCTGCTGGTGCTGTCTGGAACGGAATCCCGATGAACGACGCGATCGCACTTTCTGCGCTGGTCACCGAGGCAGTGCATCTCCAGATCTGTACTACTTGCGGTGCCGTGCACGCCGCAGCGCGACTGCGCTGCGCTGCGGGAGCCGACCACCACCTGGCCCGTGTCGAACTTTCCGGGCGAGGCACCGTCTATTCCTGGACCGTTACCCACGTCCCCATGAATACCTGGGCCAAGGGACGGACGCCCTACGTCACCGTGCTCGTGGAGTTGGACGAAGGCGTCCGGATGATGGCCCATCTGGATGGTGAAGCCGAGTCTGTGAATTTTGGTGTGCCAGTAAGGGTCTCGCGAGTGATCGAAGGCCAAGAGCCGTTTCTGCCCAATGCGCTTGTCGCACGGTTCGTACCTACCGACGTTGAGGAGTCCTGATGAATGCTGGGTCTGTACCGGAGGCGAAACTGCTCTTGCCGGGTTTGCGAGTCCTGGACCTCAGCGGCAACCTGGCAGGTATTTATGCCGGCCGACTCCTGGTGGACAGCGGAGCCGAGGTCAGCCGTCCTGCCGACCTCCTCGTGGAGTTGGGTGATCCCGGAACCGGGCGCAATCCGGCCGTCGAGCTGGATTTGCTCGCGTTGATGCAGCGGGGTGTCCACAAGGTTGCGCTCGATGATCTCGAGGGGATGTTGGACATTGTCGACCTGGTGATCGAGAGCGACGCGATGGACCTGGACCGCAGCAGCCTCCTGGCCCGTCGCCCCGACCTTGTGCTGGTCACGATCACGGACTTCGGTTTGACTGGGCCCCTCGGTGGGCAACGCAGCGGCAGTGCGTTGCGTCAGGCGATCAGTGGGTCGACGTACTGGCGCGGAATGCCGGACGCTGCGCCCGTGATGGCAGGCGGGGAGGTCGAGCAGTTCTTTGCAGGTACCTATGCCATGGCGGTTGCCCTGGCCTCATTGCGTCGGGCTCGGGAGATCGGAGTCGGGGACCATCTGGATGTCTCTGTCACCGAGGCCGCCAACCTGGGGTTGACCACGTTCGGTGCCACTCATGCGAGCCTGTCGGGTGCGTTGGGAACGAAATTTCCGAGCCGATCGGTCCAGGTTCCTGCGGTCGAGCAGACTTCTGACGGGTGGGTGGGGCTCTGTGCGATCTCTGCGCGCCAACGCCAGGACCTGATGTGCATCATCGGACGCCCTGACCTGGCGGATGCTGAGGAGATCGCCTACTCAGGTGCTGCCGCACCGAACACCGGTGCTATGCGGGAAGCGCTCCAGGAATGGGCCGCGGATATGACCACCGAGACGGTCGCCGATCTGGCCTCAGCAATCAGGGTGCCGGTCTCACCGATCGGCACCGGTGCCACCCTGATCGAGAACGAGCAGTTGAAGTCTCGTGAGTTCTTCCACCTCGAAGCTGACGGTGCACTCGGCGTCGCTCCCGCCTTTCGGTTCCGCGCCGCACCGGTGCAGGCCAAAGCCGGCGTCGTCGGGACGCCGACCGCCAATCGACCGCTGGACGGGTGGAAAGTCGTAGACCTCACCGCCTGGTGGGCCGGCCCCGTTTCCACACAGGTATTGGCCATGCTGGGTGCCGACGTCGTCAAGGTCGAGTCCGGCGCGAAACCGGATGGCATGCGCCTGTCGTTCGTCGACGATCCCACACGAGAGCGGTGGTGGGAGTTCGGCCCGGTCTACTACGCGGTGAACACCGACAAGCGCGGCGTCGCTATCGATCTGACGACTGAACGTGGCAAGGAACTGCTGACTGAAATGGTCCTCCAGGCCGACCTGCTGGTGGAGAATTTTACACCGCGGGTTCTGGAGTCCTTGGGGTTGGACTGGGACCGGATCCATGCGCAGAACCCTGGCCTCGTTACGGTGCGCATGGCGGCATTCGGACATGACGGGCCGTGGCGAGACCGCACTGGCTTTGCCCAAACGATCGAACAAGCCAGCGGTTTGGCGTGGACTACCGGCCACCCGGACGGTCCTCCTCTCTCGCCGCGTGGCGTTTGCGATCCGCTTGCGGGACTTCACGCAGCTTTCGCCGCGACCGCAGCGGTGCTGCATCGCGAAAGCACGGGCAAAGGCGGCACCGTCGAATTGTCGATGCTCGAGACCGCCGTGCACGCGACGATCGGGCAGGTGCTTTCGCACCGACGTACCGGTGAAGCTCCGCAGCGACTCGGAAACGGAGCAGCCGGAGGAATCCTTCAGAACGTGTACCGCGCTTCGGGTGCAGACGCCTGGGTCGCTCTCAGCGCGGTCGAGGCTGACCACTGGAGAGAGATGGTGCGTTTGGTCGATCTGACTGCGTTGATCGACGGTGATTGGGGTGACCAGAACCGTCGGGAAGCGCACCGGGAGGAAATCGAGAGGGCAATGACCAAATGGATTGGTCAGGAATCCGCCGAGAACGTGCGCGACGCATTGTGCCGGGTGGGCATTCCAGCTGCTGTCGTGCTAGGCGCCGGTGAGGTGCCCGCTCATGAGCAGTTCGTGCATCGGAAGTTCTTCGAGACCATCGAGCACCGGATTGCCGGCACTCACCCCGTTCCGGGGCCCCCGATCCGCTCGTCGACCCGGACACATGGCTGGCTGGGCACTCCTGCTCCGGTGCTGGGTGAGCACACCGACGAGGTGCTGCGGGATTGGCTAGACCTCGATCCGAAACAGACCGCCGCGTTGCGCATGGAAGGCGTCACTGCCGACGCTCCACACACTTTGACGAAGGGAAGCTGATGAAGGCATCGTTCGAGCAGTACTCCTCGGCATATCAGCATGTTGCAATGCGCAGGGAAGACGGGATTCTCGAGGTCACCTTGCACAGCGACGGAGACTCGATGATCTGGGGCGATGGCCCGCACACCGAACTGGGTTACGCGTTCGCGGATATCGGGTCCGATCCGGGTAATCGGGTGGTCATTCTGACCGGGGCCGGTGAACGGTTCCTGGGCGCCCTCGACAGCAGCTGGGTGGGCAAGATGCACCCGGCCAAATGGGACAAGATCTATCAGCACGGGCGACGTCTGTTGATGAACCTGCTGGAGATCGAGGTGCCGGTGATCGCTGCGGTTAACGGGCCGGCGCGAGTGCATGCAGAACTAGCCGTGATGAGCGACATCGTGCTTGCGTCGGACACTGCAGATTTTCAGGATGCTCCGCACTTTCGGAAGGGAACTGTCCCGAGCGACGGTGTGCATCTGATCTGGCCGGCGCTGCTGGGCCCGAACCGGGGACGTTACTTTCTGCTAACCGGTCAGCGACTCACGGCCGTGGAGGCCAAGGAATGGGGAGTGGTCAACGAAGTGATTCCGCGCGTCGAGCTCATGGACCGAGCGTGGGCGCTGGCACGCGACCTGGCCCGGCAACCGGACACGGCGTTGCGCTATGCCCGGGCTGCGCTGACACACGAGATGAAGCAGGTGCTGAGCCGCTCGTTGGGCTTCGGCCTGGCGCTCGAGGGGCTAGGTGCCTATGAGTCATGGCCGGAGGAGTAAAACGTAAGTATTTCAGGCCTTGAATTATTCGGAGTGCATACTTTATAGTTACACTATGATCTTTGTTACATTAGGAGCGGGCGAATGAGCGAGACTTCAGTGTCCATCGAGGACCTCAAGGCGAATGCAAGCTTTGCAGACCCAGCGGTCTTGCTGCTGGTTCTCGTCGAACTTACCGGGGATCTCAGCCTTCTGGAGGAGTTCGGGGCGCTGATGACGCACCCTCCGAAGACAAAGGTCCGTGGCCGCATCCCCTCCGGCGAATTACCACAAGCTGACCTCGACCGACTGGTGGTCATGCTCGTCGAGGCCCTCGGCAACCCGGTCACGGAACCGCGTATCAGTCTTGACGACGCCGCGATCGTTCGGATGCTCGAGATTGCCACCGGGTATGAAGTGCCAGGCGAGTATGCCGAACCGTTACGCGACCAGTCCGGTCTGCACCCCGCCCCGCAGCGTTCCCCGCGGACCCAGCCGGTCCCGGCTGGCTACAAGGTAGCTGTCTTGGGTGCCGGTATGTCCGGCATCGCCATGGCCACGCGTCTCGAGCGTGATGGCGTCGACTACACAATCCTCGAGAAGGAGAGTGAGGTCGGCGGCGTCTGGAACATCAATACTTACCCCGGAGTCGCGGTGGACACGCCGAGCATCTATTACTCGCTTTCCTACCAACTGCAGGATTGGACCCGGTTCTACCCGCCCGGTGCGGAATACAAGGACTACCTCGTCTCGCTGGCCACCAATCAAGGGATCATGGACAACGTCCAGTTCGGCAAGAAGGTTACCGGTCTGCACTGGCACGAGGACCGCTCCCTCTGGGAGATCAGCTACGTCGACGTCACTGACGCTGCAGCAACTCCGCAGAGCATGTTCGCCAATGCTGTTGTCGGAGGCTTGGGTTATCTCAATGAGCCGAAGTTCCCCACCGTGGATGGCGTCGATCAATTCGCCGGAGACAGCTGGCACACCGCTCGATGGAACCATGATGTCGACCTCTCCGACAAGCGGGTCGCGATGATCGGTACCGGCGCTACCGCAGTCCAGGTGGCCGACGCTCTGGCCGGCAAGGTCAAGTCATTCCATCTACTCCAGAGGCAGCCGTCCTGGATTCTGCCCGACATCATCGGCAAGGCCGACGTCCCGGAGGGAGAGCGTTGGCTCATCCGGAACGTCCCCTTCTACAACGAGTGGCTACGTGGCAAAACGTTCTGGTACTCCTCGGACGTCATCCAGTATCCCCGGGTGATGGTCGACCACGAGTGGTACGAGGCCCACGACCGGATGTCGATTTCCGACTCCAACCATGCAACGCTCGAAATGTGCATGGAACACATTGCGGAGAACTTCGGCGAGAGTTCAGAGTTGGCGAAGAAGTTGACTCCGGACTTCCCCCCGAATGCCAAGCGAAATGTCCGCGACCCCGGCGGTTACTACCCCGCGATCGCTGATGGGCGCATCCAGTTGGTCGACGACCCGATCAGCCGAATCCGGCCCGAGGGCATCGAGTTAGCCGACGGTTCGGTGCTCGAGGTCGATGTGATCGTGTACGCCACCGGATTCAAACTGCACTACATGACCGATCTGGACATCACCGGTCGCGGCGGGCGCAAGTTGGCCGAGGTGTGGGGTGACAATCCGCGGGCCTACCTGGGCGGCCTGGTACCGGGGTTCCCCAACCTGTTCAATACCTCACGTCCCAACGGTGCCCCGAACCATGGCGGCTCGCACAACTTCATCAGCGAAACCGGCACGCAGTACATCGTCGAGTGCCTGCGCTTGATGTTCGAAGAAGGCGCCTCCACGATCGAGCCCGATGAGGCGGTGATGGATGCCTACCTGACGCGTCTGGACAAGGACCTTGAGAAGACCATCTGGGGTTTGCAGACCACCGCGCACACGTACTACAGGAATTCCTCGGGCCGAATGACACTGCCTAACCCGTGGAAGCTGGTAGACAACTGGCACGACCACGTCGCGCCCAAGCGTGAGGACCTCGTGCTCAAGTGATCCCCGAACGCTTGCTGCAGGGGTTGGACCCGGATGCTCGCGCACTGCTGGACCAGCGCGGCGCCCCTCTCGACTACCGAAACCTGGACATCCTCGAGGCTCGCAAGGCCGTCGAGAGGCGTCCGCGGGCTGCGGGGGAGGACGTTGCTTCGTCCAGTGACCTCGAAGTCATCGGTGTGCACGGAGTGTTCCGGGTGCGAGTCCTACGACCGGTACTCGACGTCGAACTTCCGGCGATCGTCTATTTCCATGGTGGCGGGTTGGTCGTCGGTAGCATCGACAGTTTCGACGGCTTAGCTCGTTCCCTGGCGGTTGGCTGCCGCGCAGTAGTGATCAACGTCGATTACTACCTGGCTCCGGAACACGCGTATCCCGTTGCTACGGACCAAGCCTACGAAGCGTTGTGTTGGGTCGCTGAGCACGCTGCGGAGCTGGGGATTGATCTGGGTCGGATCAGCGTTGCTGGAGACAGTGCCGGCGGCCAGTTGGCCGCTGGTGTTGCCCTGCAGGCCCGTGACTGCGGTGGTCCGGCTTTGTTGGCCCAGTTGTTGTTCTACCCCGGGGTGGACTTCGACTGGGACTTCCCCTCAGCCGATATCTACGCGGAGGGGCCGATTCTGCTTCGGTCGTCGGCCGAGTGGATGAAGGCGCAGTATTTCGCCGGGCGGGGCCCCAAGGAGTTGAGCCCGTATGCGGTTCCGGTGCTGGCCGACGACCTGTCGAACCTTCCGGACGCGATCGTGGTCACAGCCGAGTACGACCTTATCCGTGACGGTTGCGAGAGATATGCCGAGCGGCTCCGACATGCTGGCAATCAGGTGGTGATAGCCCGGTATCCGGGAGTTGGTCACGGATTCATCACCCAAGGTCTGCGCCGAAGCCTTCTCGCAGTCTCTGACGTGTGTGCGTTGATGCGTTCCCGGCAGAACGTCGCAGTGGAACGCAGAGTGTCCATCGCACTTGCGACTCCTTAGGTGGAATCGAGATGGTTCCCCAGTGCAGGGCACCTCGATGACCTTCAAAGTCACGCTCAGCGGGCGCGGTGTCGGCAACACAACTCAAGAACAATCCCGGTGTTCTTTCAAGGGAACGGCGCGCCGGATCACCACAATCTGAATGGAGGGACACGATGGGAATCATCGATGTCGACGCACACTACGAGCCGACCGAGGACTGGTTGGACGAGTTTCCGAGCCTGAAGGAGCGTCTGCCGCAGAAGTACCCTGAGTCGGATCCGCGGTTCGCGCTGCAGGCGGCCGAGCAGTTCGCCTTCTTCCTGAGTCACGACATCCTTCGTCACCTCCCCCCGCAGGAGCGGATGCCGATCGATCAGCTGGTCACTCCGCACTGCAACCTGATGTTCGACGTCACCAAGTCGGATGCCGAGGAGGTGGGATACAAGAATGCCACGATGAACCCGGAGTTCGTCGATCCTGCTGTGCGGATCGGATGGCTTGATGAACAGGGTATTACCAAGCAGAACGTGATCTCCGGCACGGCCTACACACTGGCGCGGGTGATAGAGGATCCGGCGCTGGGTATGGAGACCTTGACTGCGATCAACACCTGGATGGCCGACCGCTCGGCGGACTGGCTGGATCGGATCATCCCGGCCACCACGCTGCGTTACGAGGATCCGGACTGGTGCGTCGCCGAGCTCACCCGTATGCGTGCAAAGGGCAGCCGCTTCTTCATGCTGAATGCCGAGCCTGTCGGCAACAAGCCGCCGATTGATCCGATGTACGACAAGGTCTGGGACGCCGCCGCAGATCTGGGAATGACCGGCGTCATTCATGTGGGTCTTGCTCCTAGGATGTTCCACCCTGGGTGGGCCAACCACAAGAACCCCGCCGTGATCCGTGTGTTGTCGACCAGTCACCCATCGCAGGCCGTCGAAACCTGGTTGACCGCGTGGATCATCAGCGGACACTTCGACCGGCACCCCAATTTTAATGTGGTGATGGCCGAGCAGGGTATCGACTGGGTTGCGCCTCTGGCCAACCGACTCGACCAGATCACCGTCCCCGGAGTCTCCAAAGCGATCGTCGCCGGCGGCTACGAGGGCAAGCTCAAGCCCAGTGAGTACATCCGTCGTCAGGTCCGTGTTTCGCCGCTGCCTACTCTCGGTTTCAACCCGGTGCCACTGCTCGAACAGCTTCCCGAGGTCGCGTGCTATTCGTCGGACTATCCCCACTTCGAAGGTAGCGACCGTCCTACACAACATTACGAAAAGCTGTTCGCGGAGCAGGGCGACTTGCAGATGCAGGAGAACTTCTTCTCCAAGAACATCTTGGATCTTTTCGCTCGCACCGGGGACCCGCTGCTGTGATCGAGGTCGGTGCGGCGCGGGCGCTGCTTTCACAGTGGTGGATTACTTACGACGAGGCAGAGTTCGACCAGTTCGAGTCGATGCTGCATCCGGACGTCACCTTCGAGTCCCGCAGCGACTCGGGGAAAGCGCCTAATGAAGCGCAGTTAGCCGGCAAAGCCGCAGGTCGGACGGCGGTGCTCGCCTGGCAGGTGGACCACAGGAAGGCGGGCCCGTTTCCGCTTCGGCATCAGGTGACGAATTTCTACCTGGTCACGGCGGGTGCGTCCGAGGCAGAGTTCCGGTCTACCCTTCTCGTTTCCAAGGTCGGTGAGTCCGGGATCGTGATGATGAGTTCGGGGCTGGTTTCGGGTGTGATGAGGCTCGATGAGGGAGCTTTGAAAATCGCCCGATTGCAGGTCGTTCTCGACAAGACGCCGTCACGTCCGTTGCGCGACGTGCTGGCCGATTCAGCAGGCGCCTCGGTCTGAGGTATCCGTAGCCACCGTTCGTCGGTGATACCCGCGTGCGCGGCCTCTCTTGGGGTCGCGCACGTTTGCTGTGTTCGAATCCGGTCGCCGGTGCGATTCGGACGTTCAGATGGTTGATGTCTTCACGATGAAAGGCGGGCGATTGTGAGCTCCTCGGTGTTCGGTTCCCTAGAGTTGCGCGAGGTGCAGCGATGACGGCTGTAGACGAGGCCATTCTCCTACTGAGGGTCGCGCTCGGTCTGATGATCCTGGCGCACGGTTACAACAAGATCTTCGGTGCAGGTGGTCTGTCGGGGACTGCGCATTGGTTTGCCGCGCTTGGTCTGCAGCCCGCCGGTCTGCATGCTCGGTTGGCCGCGGCGACCGAGATCGGGGTCGGTGTGCTGCTTGTCGTGGGTCTGCTCACGCCGGCCGCGACTGCCGGACTCGTAGGGCTGATGTGGGTGGCCACTCGGACCGATCATCGAGGTAAAGGCCCCTTCGTATTCCAAGGAGGTTGGGAGTACACGGCAATGATCCTGGTCTGCGCGGTGACGGTGGGCCTTGTCGGGCCTGGCCGGTATTCGCTGGATCGCCTACTGGGATTGCCGGGCGGCGGCCTTGCCTGGGGTCTGGCCGGTGCGGCGGTCGGGTTGATAGCGGGGGGCACTTTGTTGGCGGCCTGTTACCGCCCGAATGTTTCCGCTGATAATTATTAGGATGCCTCATTGCAAAGGGTCCGAAATAATGATGAAATAGCGGTGTACATAGCGCGAGGAGAGGACTGACGCATGGCACGGTCGGCAGTGATCGACGGATGGTTCACCCTGACTGAGGAGCCCGCACTGTTGGCAAAACAGTGTCGCGAATGTTTCTCAGTCTTCTTTCCGCCGCTTCGAGAGTTCTGCGGCAATCCGATCTGTGGATCGAATGCGCTGGAACGCGTAGAGCTTTCGCGCCGAGGCACTGTCTGGTCATACACCGATGCGCAGTACCAGCCGCCTGCCCCGTATATTGCGCCGGAGGGGGAATACGTCCCGTTCGGTCTGGCGGCGGTCGAACTCCCCGAGGGGCTTGTGGTCCTCGGTCAACTCGCCGACGGGTACGGCGTGGACGATGTCACCGTCGGCACCGAAGTGGAGTTGATCGTCGAAACGCTGAACCGAGTGGACTCCGATGATCTCGTGATCTGGCGGTGGAAACCGGTACCGGTTGCGCTGACGGGCTCGCAGGTGAACGCATGAGCATCGCCGGGGATCAAGTTGTCGTAGCAGGCGTCGGCATGCACCCCTGGGGCAAGTGGGGCCGTAACTTCGTCGAGTACGGCGTACACGCTGCGCGTGCAGCTCTGACGGACGCAGGTGTCCCGTGGCCGGAGGTCGACCTCGTGGTCGGCGGGGAGACGGTGCGCAACGGCTACGCGGGTTACGTGGCCGGTTCCACATTCGCTTCGGCGCTGGGCTGGAACGGCGCCACGATCGCCACCTCCTACGCAGCTTGCGCCACTGGGGCCCAGGCGCTCGACACTGCCAGGGCCAGAATCATGGCAGGTCTTTCCGACGTCGCCCTGGTGGTCGGTGCAGATACAACGCCCAAGGGCTTCCTGGCTCCCAATGCGGGTGAGCGGTGGAACGACCCGGATTGGCTCCGGTTCCGGCTTTTCGGGATGACCAACCCCGCGTACTTCGGCATGTACGCCAGACGCCGAATGGACCTGTACGGAGCCGCGAGCGAGGACTTCGCTGCGGTGAAGGCCAAAAACTCTCGGCACGGCATCAGTAACCCCAATGCTCGCTACCGCAAGGTGGTTGAGGTCGACGAGGTGATGGCGTCCGCAATCGTTTGTGACCCGCTGCACTTGCTGGACATCTGCGCGACCTCGGACGGGGCCGCGGCCGTGGTCTTGGTCAGTGCCTCATATGCGCGCAAGATCGGTCTCAAGACCCAGGTCAAGGTGCGGTCGGTCGCCACCGTGACCCCTACATACCCGGATGTCGTGCTGGACATGCCGAACCTGTCCACCGATTCCGCGATCGGTGGGACAGGTGGGATCGGCCCAGAACATACGTTTAAGCAGAACCTTCTGCGGGCGGCGTACAACCAGGCGGGCATCGGGCCCGAGGATGTCAGCCTGGCCGAGGTCTATGACCTCTCAACGGCGCTCGAACTGGACTGGATGGAGGACCTCGGTCTCTGTGAGCAGGGCGAGGCAGAGTCTTTGTTGAGGGCCGGCGAGACAACCATCGGCGGTCGCATCCCGATCAATCCGTCGGGTGGTCTTGCCTGCTTCGGCGAAGCCGTTCCGGCTCAAGCACTGGCCCAGGTTTGCGAGTTGACCTGGCAGCTGCGTGGCCAGGCCACAGGCCGCCAGGTCGAGGGTGCCACCGTCGGCGTAACTGCCAATCAGGGACTCTTCGGCCACGGTTCTGCTGTGGTGCTCAGCGTCTGAACCGAGTGAGTGTGCGCCCATTCCTTCACACGACCCAGCTCAGACATCGGCGCACAGAAAGGTGAACCTATGCATATTTCAGTCACGCCGGAAGAATTCTTGCCAGAGAAGTCCATGAATGCCGAGGAGGTCCCGAGCGACCTACTCGACGCATGGCGGCGCCAGTTGGCGAACGATCCCACCGCTTCGGCGATCCACTACTTTGACGTCTCACTCTCATTCGGAGAATTGGACCGGGCCGCGGATGCGCTTGCCAGTGCCTTGCTGGACGAAGGCGTGCAGGCCGGGGACCGTCTGGCGATCTTCTTGCAGAACGACCCGCAATGGCTAGTTAGCCTCGTCGCTGCCTGGAAGATCGGCTTGGTAGCCGTGGCTGTTAATCCGATGGCGCGAGGCAAGGAGTTACTGCACCTGTTCACGGACTCGGCAGCCACTGCGGTTGTCGCGCAGGACGCACTTTACGCGCGTGAACTTCACGCTATCCGCGACAAGATTCCTGCTCGGGTGGTAGTCACCACTCATCCGTTGGACATGACTCCGCGAGCAACGGTCCCAGAGGCGATCGGGCGCAACATCCCGGCGCCGGTGCACAGCGACGGGGTCCTCAGATGGAGCGATGTCATGGCCACGCACGTTGGCCGGTCGGTCGAGGCGGCGGGCAAGTGCCCTGAGGCGGTCGCGCTGTTGACCTACACATCGGGTACGACCGGTCCAGCCAAGGGGGCGATCAACGTGCACCGGTCGATGGTGGGCGCTGCTCAGGTATATATCGATTGGTGGGACATCCGTCGGGGACAGGACGTAGTGCTCTGCGTTGCTCCGATCACTCACATAACCGGTTCAGTGGCAGGCGCGGCTTTGACTTTGGTTTCCGGCGCACCGATGGTGCTGATGCACCGGATGGACCCCGAGACTGTCCTGGCGCTCACTGAGCGCTGGCGAGCCACCTTCGTCGTCGCAGTCAGTACGGCATATTCGGCACTTTCCAGTAGCGACAACCGGGCTTCGTACGACGTTTCCTCGTTGACCAAGACCCTGTCCGGAGGCGCACCGCTCTCAGCCGCCCTAGCCCGACGAGTCTTCGACGCGACAGGGTGGAACCTTCACAGTGTCTACGGAATGACCGAGGCGCATGGGCCGACCCACCTGGTGCCCGACGGCGCCGAGGTGCCGATTGACCCCGAGAGTGGTGCACTCTCGGTTGGTGTCACCGTCCCTGGCTTCGAGACCCGGATCGTGGACGTCGTTTCAGGTAGCGATTTGTCGGTCGGAGAACTAGGGGAGATCGTGATTCGCGGGCCGGGCATCATTCCTGGCTATTGGGAGCTCCCCGAGGAAACTGCGCACGCGATTCGTGACGGCTGGCACTTCAGCGGTGACCTCGGTCGCGTTGATGAGAACGGTTGGCTCTTCGTGGTCGACCGGCTCAAGGACATCATTGTGGCCGGCGGATTCAAGATCTATCCGCGTGATGTGGAGGACATCCTCCAAGAACACCCCGCGGTGAAGGAAGTATCCGTCGTGGGAATTCCCGACGAGTATCGCGGCGAGACGGTGAAGGCCTATGTCTCGGTGATCGGGGGAGTGCAGGTCAGCAGTGAGGAACTGATTGCCTTCTGTCGTGAGCGGATGGCCGCCTACAAGTATCCACGGCTGGTGGAGTTCATGGACGAACTGCCGCGCAATGCCTCGGGCAAGTTGCTTCGTCGCGAACTTCGCGCCAGATGACCCGATAGATCCCACCCAGTTTCTACAGCGCTCGTGGTTCGGTGTCCTTGCCGCAGCGTCCTGAAAGGAATCAAATGCCTTCATATCAGCACCTCTCAGTTCACCGGCCTAACCCGACTGTTGTGGTGGCCGAGCTGGCGCGTCCGGCGAGACTCAACGCGATTACGTTCGAGATGTTCGACGAGTTCGTGACCTTGCAATCGGAGGTCGACGGAGATCCCGAGGTACGGGTGCTCGTGCTGACCGGCGAAGGCCGAGCGTTCTGCGCCGGGTTGGACCTCGACGAGGCTGCGTTGCTGCCCGGTATGGTGCCGATGCACATGTTGGCCGAGCAAGAGAAGTGGGCCACCTCTATTGCCGGCTTCCGAACGATGAAGAAGCCGGTCATCGCCGCTGTCAACGGTGCTGCAGCTGGGGCGGGCATGGGCCTCGCTTTGGCAGCAGACATCCGGATCGCATCCCCCGCGGCTCGGTTCAACGCGGCCTTCGTCAAGATCGGATTGTCCGGTGGCGATGTAGGTACTTCGTGGTTGCTTCCGCGCCTGGTCGGGCTGGGTCGCGCCTACGAAATTCTCCTGACCGGAAGGTTCGTCGACGCCAATGAAGCGCTACGTATCGGAATGGTCACAGAAGTAGTGGAAGCAGAGGACCTGATGCCGAGGGCACTTGCGCTCGCCGAGGTATTGGTTGGGAACAGTCCGATCGGCATGGAACTCACAAAGCACGTCGTCCAGCAGAACGTGGATGCTCCGAGCCTTGAGGCTGCGTTGGCGCTGGAGAACCGCAACCAGGTCCTCAGCAGCCACACGGCCGACATGGCCGAGGCACTCACTGCGTTCCGCGAGAAGCGTGCGCCCAAGTTTCAAGGACGATGACCTGACATGACCTCCATTCCGGCCCCCTTGGACCCAGAAAATCTAGATCTGAGCCCGTCAGACCGTGCCAAGCGGCTCACTGACGACCTTCTTGACTTCATGCATAACGAGGTCTTTCCAGCCGAACCGACGTACCACGAGCAACGTAACGGGGGCGGACCTCACGAGCATGTCGTGCCCCAGGTGGTCGAGGAACTCAAGGTAAAGGCGCGTGCGCGTGGTCTGTGGAACCTGTTCCTTCCGTCTGTCTCCGGTTTGACCCAACTGGAGTACGCAGGCCTCGCCGAGCTCAGTGGCTGGAGCCTGGACATCGCCCCTGAGTCGATGAACTGCAGTGCCCCGGATACTGGCAACATGGAGCTGCTTCACTTGTTCGGCAGTGACGAGCAGAAGGCGACCTGGCTCCGTCCGCTGTTGGAGGGAAAATTCCGTTCGGCATTTTCCATGACTGAGCCGGCGGTGGCGAGTTCAGACGCTACGAATATCGAGACGCTCATCCAGCGTGATGGCGATGAGTACGTGATCAACGGGCGCAAGTGGTGGACCAGCGGCGCAGCCGACCCGCGTTGTCGCTTCCTGATCGTGATGGGCAAGACGGATCCTGCTGCGGTGCGGCACCGTCAGCAGTCGATGATCATCGTGCCGATCGATACTCCGGGTGTGACCGTGGTTCGGGACATTCCTGTGTTCGGTCGCCATGACCAGCATGGTCATGTCGAGATCAACTACGAAAACGTGCGGGTTCCGGCGAGCAACCTGATCGGTGAGGAGGGAGCCGGATTCGCGATTGCCCAAGCACGGCTCGGTCCCGGACGGATCCATCACTGCATGCGTGCCCTCGGCGCAGCGGAGCGGGCATTCGACTTGATGGCGCACCGCGCGCGGGACCGTATTGCGTTCGGTAAGCCTCTAGCTGAACAGGGGATGGTTCAGCTACAGATTGCCGAATCCCGCATCGCTATCGAGCAGGCCCGGCTTTTGTGTCGTCAGGCGGCACGAGTGATCGATACTGCGGGAAACCAAGCGGCTGCACCCTATGTCGCGATGGCCAAGGTTGCAGTTCCGCGTGCCGCGTTGGACGTCATCGACCGCGCGATCCAGATTCACGGTGGTGCTGGCGTCAGCGATGATATCCCGCTCGCTGCAATGTACGGCTGGCATCGCGCGATGCGACTGTTCGATGGACCGGACGAGGTCCACCTGCGCGCCATCGCCCGTGCTGAGATCGGAAGCCGGTCATGAAACGTCACATTTACACGGAGGACCACGATGCGTTCCGCGACTCCGTTCGTGCCTTCGTACAGCGTGAAGTCACGCCGAACCTCGACTCCCATGTAGCCGACAAGGGTTTTCCCCGAGACCTTTGGTTGGCAGCCGGACGTCAGGGGCTGCTCGGACTGGAGGTTCCTGAGAAGTTCGGTGGCTCAGAGGCCGGTGACTACCGGTTCAATGCGGTCCTCATGGAGGAATTGGCCAAGGTGAACATGGCGCTGCCAAGTTGTATCGGCATCCATGCCGACATCGTGGCCCCTTATCTGGTCAAGTTGACGACAGTCGAGCAGCGGGAGCGGTGGCTGCCTGGCTTCGTGACTGGGGAGATGACTACGGCGATCGGGATGACGGAACCGGGCTCCGGTTCGGACTTAGCCGCGTTGCGCACGACGGCGGTGCCCGACGGAGAAGGTTGGATACTCAACGGAGCCAAGACCTTCATCACCAATGGGTATTCTGCCGACCTGATCCTGGTCGCCGCCCGGACGGGCCCGGGTAAGGGCGCGAGGGGGATCAGCCTGTTCGCTGTGGAGAGTTCGATGGAGGGCTTCTCCAGAGGACGCAAGCTGGACAAGGTCGGGCAGGAAGAAGCGGACACCGCCGAACTCTTCTTCGAGAATGTACGGATCCCCGCCGAGAATCTTGTCGGCGAGGTGGGGCAGGGCTTTGTCCACATGATGAATCTGCTGCCCCAGGAGAGACTCAGCGTGTCAGTGATCAACATGGCTCATGTTGCGCAAATCCTAGAGGAGACGATCGCCTACACCAAGGAACGCCGCGCGTTCGGACAATCGATCTCCAGCTTTCAGCACAACGCATTCCTGCTGGCTGATCTTGTCACGAAGGTCGAGGTCTCCCAGCATTTCGTCGATCATTGCGTAATGGCGCACAACCGGCAGGAACTCTCTGTCGTCGATGCAGCCAAAGTGAAACTGTGGACCTCCGAGGTGCAGAACCAGGTCCTCGACAATTGCGTCCAGTTGTACGGCGGGTATGGATACATGAACGAGTATCGAGTCGCGAGGGCGTGGCGAGATGCCCGGCCCAGCCGCATCTACGCGGGATCGAACGAAATCATGAAACTGATCATCGGCAGGGAGATGGGATTGTGACAAGCATGGACCACAGCGCCGCGGTCGCGGCGGACTTCGGCCTCGACGTCGTCGGCTTGCGTGTGCACATTGCCCAGCAGATTCCCGAAGTCGGAGAACTGCACGCGACACTGATTGCAGGGGGGCGCTCGAATCCCACGTATCAGGTGACAGACGGTGACAACCAATGGATTCTTCGGCGTCCGCCCCACGGACTGGTGCTCGAGTCTGCGCACAGCATGCAGCGCGAGTACCGAGTCATCCAGGCCTTGGCCGGTACCGCGGTTCCGGTTCCAAGAGTCGTGTTGACCTGCGAGGATCCCTCAGTGATCGGAGCTTCGTTCTATCTGATGGAACAGCTCGACGGCCGCACCATTCAGAATCGTGAGCAAACCGAAGAGCTGTCCGAGGCGGAGCGGCACCGACTGACCGAGGCAGTGTTATCCACGATGGTGGCCCTGCATAAGGTGGACCCCGCGGACGTCGGGCTCGAGGAGTTCGGCCGGGCGGACGGGTTCTTGGAGCGTCAGCTCCGGCGTTGGCGCACCCAATGGAACGCCGCCCACACGGTGGACCGACCCGAGGTCGATGCGCTAATTACAGAGCTTGCTCAGAGCATGCCGACGCAGTCCCGAGCCGGATTGGTTCACGGGGACTTCAAGATCGACAACCTCATGGTGGGACACAGTGATCCGGGTCAAGTAGTGGGGCTGCTGGACTGGGAGATGTCCACGCTCGGCGACCCGCTCACCGATCTTGGCTTGTTGTTGAGCTACTGGGACGAGGAGGGGCAGCCCTTTCACCCACTCAGCGCCGGGATGACTGCCTTGCCAGGCTTCGGATCCCGTGCAGAGTTGGCTATTCGCTATGCGGAGTCCGTTGGTCTAGACGACATGGACGTGATCGACTGGTACGTCTCGCTGGCTGACCTGAAGCTCGCCGTGATCTTCGAGCAGATACATGTCCGGCATCTACAGGGACAAACCGTCGGCGAGGGTCATAGCGGGATGGGGGAGATGGTTGAACCGCTGCTGGTTCGTGCGCTTCACCGGGTGCGCCGGAGCTGACGGTCGGCGTCTCCCCATGGTTCGCCAGCCTCAGCTGTGTGTCAGGGCGATTGGTTGGTGATCGGCTGATCGAGCGCGCAGTTCCGCCGTGCTTGCGGCGAGTGCGCTCGAAAAACAGCTTGGCGGGCAGCGGTCGAACGAGCCTGCCGCTGAAACTGTTTCCCATTTCCGGTCGGGACTCGAAAAGTGCATCGCAGTGCTGGATCATTGCGATAACGCCAGCGGTTGCGGAGGGTTTCTCGCCAGCTGAGGCAACAACGATGGACCGGGATGGTTGTCAGTTCTGGTGGGCATTGTGCATTAGCGCCTGCTGACGAGGAGCAACCCGTCCCAGACCTGGCTACCACAGGCGAATCGTGGCTGTGCGTACTCTGCCGTTGGTAGACCCGTTTGTGTTGCTGCTCTTGGTGATTGACCACTCCGCCGTATCAGGGTTCGGTGCCCATCGAGCTGGCGGTGCGTGATCACGTCCTGGGGTCTTTACGTCCTGTCACGCGTAACATTAACCTGGATGCACCGATTCACTAGCGGCCGGCCGCAAGTCGTAGACACGAAATGCCTTGTCGTAGTGAGAGAATGAGATTTCTTGACGATCACATTCAGTCGCAACGAAGGGAATCTCGCAATGGGCGCCGTTTTCGATCGCCCCTACGCACCTTCGACCTTGGGTTCGTTCCTGCGTGAATACGCCTTCGGTCACCTGCGCCAACTTGACGCCGTGGTGTCACGGTTTTTCTGCGGGCTCGCAGAAGCCGCTCCGATCGTCGCTGAAGTTGACGGCCGGGTGATGATCGACATCGACGATTCGATCATCGAAGTTCACCGGCACGGCCAACAGGGATCCGGTTACGGCTTCCGGTGTCAGAGGCTTGAACTCCCTGATCACCCTCCTGTCCACCAGTTGCCACCGCACCCGTGATCGTCGGACAACGACTGCGGAAAGGTAGCTGCGACTACTCCCGCGGAGTAACCTGGATTATCGCCGATACACTCACCGCCGTCGGCCACATGCGCGCAACAGCAGCCATCCCTGCGCTACATCAGGCAATGACGCTGAGTCGCAATTAGTACCGAAACCCCTGTTACGCGCAGATTTGGCGTTCATCGAGTATCCCACCATCGGCGCGGTAGTTCGCGGCGACTCGGACGTTTCGGTCACCGCTGGACTGAACTCGGTGATGAGATCCGCGATCGGCGCCATCGCAGACGATACCGCGGCACCGATCGAATACACCCACGCTGTCTTCGACGAAGAAACGCAGCGGTGGATCTCGGTCGCTGAAGTCGCCGAATCCTGTTCATTGCGTTCGCCTCGCAGAAGAAAGCCCACCACATTCACGGTCGGTTGATTATCCAACGCATCCTGGATCTATCGGCGAAGAACGACCAGGGATAACGTCAACTGTTCGACGTGTGGCGGTTCCATGCGTTTTCACTACCAAGCCCCGGCCGGGTTCGACACTGTTGCTGCTGACCAAACTTATCGCCGAGACGGGAAGACGGGATCCTTGCTCATCGCAGGCACACAGTCATTGGGCAAGTGCATGCGGATCTGAAGAACTCTGCCCTCGTGCGCATGCCATCAGCGCATTTTTGCGCCCACGCTGCCTGGCTGGTCTGCGCTGTCATGGCATTCACTCTCCTGCGCTGCAGCGACACTGACCGGTGACCCTACACTGGTGAAATCGACCGCCGCCCACCCGAAACAAGTTGATTTCGGTTGCCACACGGATTGCTGGCTCCGCTCGCAAGCTGACGCTGCATTTCCCGACCGGCTGGCCGTGGGAGAAACCGTGGATGACGTTGTTCGAGGGCATGTTCCGTCGGAATGTGCCGATCACCGCCTGACTGATCCGACTATTGCCCGTCGGCAATGCGAATGCCCAGTACCGTCGCGACATCTGAGGTCGGCTGATCAACTATTCCCGTCCACTTCCCATGTTGCACAAGAGAATTCAGAATCAGCGCATCGGTGCATTCAGGCTTAGATGACCAGGTTCGAGTATTGCTCAGCCTTCGCCAACCAAGAGGCGGACCCATCCCGACGTGGTGGTGGTAGTCAAATGCATCAGTTTCGGACTTCGAGCGGGTCTCGCGCAACATCGAATCAATATTGCCATCGACGTTGCGGCTATCATGTCGCGGCGAATCGATCCTAAAACTGTTGAGCGAAGACAGATTTCATTAGGTGCATCGTCGGGAACGAACACTCCGCGTGCTGATTTCTGGCACCGCGCATCAGAGGTCCGCGCGGGTCCAGCAATTCCTCTGATGAGATGCATATCCGGAACAACTAGGCGCACGCGAGAAGGGGCGGATGAACAGCGCGCCTGACTCTGACTGCCTCAGTGCCGTTTCGGGACAGCAGTATCAAGTGACGCGGTACCAGAGCGGGTTCCAAAGATCGTGAGTGCCAAGCTGGCCCCGACGAAGACCATGCAACCCCCTCCGATCAAGACCCAGCGCGCTCCAAAATACTCGCCGGCAGCACCCAGCAGAGGCGACCCAAACGGAGCCCCGCCCAGCAGTACAGCCATATAGAGCGCCATGACCCTGCCTCTGTACTGGGGGTCGGTCGCCATCTGCACCGTGACATTAGCGGCCGTCAGGACCGTCAGCGCCAAGACGCCGAGGATCGGCGCCCAGAGAGCGAAGCTCAGGTAAGTCGGCAAAAGGCCTGCGATGACTAGGGCTAGGGCGAACCCGTACGCAGCCTTGACCACGAATCGGCTGGTGACGTGTTCGCGACGTGCGGCCAGCAGGGCGCCGGTGAGGGATCCGACCGCCAGGCAGGACCCGAGAAGGCCGAACGCGCCAGCCCCTCTGCCGTAGACCTGGGTAGCCATCAACGCGGCCGACAGTTGGAAGTTCAGACCAAAGGCGCCGCAGAACCAAACCACCACAAGCACGACCATAATATCGGAGCGATCGCGGACGTAGCGTACGCCGTCGCGAAGCATTTTTGGTTGCCGTGGCGTGGGTGGGGGTGCGGTGATGGCGTTGGCGTTCAACCTGAAGAGCGCAATGATGACGGCAGCGTAGGTGAAAGCGTTCACAATTATGACCCAACCGGCGGCAGCGACGCCCGATCCAAGGGCCGCGATCAAAAGTCCAGCCAGAGCCGGGCCGAGCAGTCTCGCGATATTGAACGAAACCGAGTTGAGTCCTACGGCATTGACGAGTTCGTCTGGATCGACAAGCTCAGGAATGAACGATTGCCGTGCCGGTCCTTCGACGGCGGCGACGATGCCGAACGTGAAAACCAGTACGTAGACGTGCCAGGGCTCTGCCATCCCTGTGACCGCCAAGGTTCCCGTGACTGCGGACACCAGCGCGAGTAAAAGATTCGCCAATTGGAGGACGCGGAGTTTTCGGAAGCGGTCGATGACCACACCTGCATACGGCCCGAAGAGCAAGGTCGGCAGGAACTGAAGACCAATGGTGATGCCGATTGCGATGCTGCTGTTGTCCGTGAGCTGTAAGACGAGCCAGTCTTGGGCGACCCGCTGCATCCAGATCCCGACATTGGAGACGATTCCACCTGCCGAGTAGAGCCGGTAGTTCGGGTTGGCGAGGGCACGAAATGTTGTGCTCATTCGGCCCGTTGGCCCGCACGTGAAGTGAGGGAACAGCACCGTTTTCGTATTATTGCAGGCGTCCACGGCATGTTGGTTTCCTACCTAACTGTGTAGACACGATATGTGTAAGAGTCATTACAATTAGGAAGCCTACATAAATATCCGGCGTCTGGAGGCAGAACGAGCCGGGATATGTGGGTGATTCAGCCGAAGAACGCATAGGTAAGTTTCAGAGATCCGCGCTCCAGGTTGGATTCGGCGCGCTCGAACAGCCCATCGTGATCGTGAGGCAAGGATTCGTAGCCTGTCCCTCGTTCCTACGACCAAGCCGACATGGCCCGCATTCCTACTAGCGAAGGCATGACAAATTTATGGGTCTGGGACGACGATTACGACTGCCTTGCCCTTTACCTCGCCTCGATCTAGAGCGTGTAGAGCGGTGGGTAGTTCGTCGAATCGAAATCTATTACCGATGTGCGGCGCCACCGTGCCGGAGGCCACCATCTTGTCGAGTGCCTCCGCTTGTCGTCCTATCAGCTGGTGGTCGCCCACGAGGAAGGCGCCGAATGCCACTCCGGTGACGCTGACATTGCGAAGCAGCAGGCGGTTGAGCTTGATTTCGGGTATCTGCCCGGCCGCGAATCCGATCACGAGCAACCGCCCTTCGGTGGCAAGACCACGGATCGCTTCACCAGACAACCAATCTCCTAACGGATCGAGTACTGCGTTGACACCACGGTCATTTGTCATCTTCCGGATTTCGTTGGAGAAGCCTGGTCGGAGAAGTATGGTTTCGGTTGCGCCTGCGACGGTGGCAGTTTCGGCTTGTCCTGAGTCGGTGACACCCGCGATGACACGTGCGCCGAGGCCCTTGGCGACTTGGACAGCGGCAGTACCTATTCCGCCCGCGGCACCCATGACGAGTACCGTCTCTCCGGGTTTGACTGCGCCGCGGTGGGATAACGCGAAAAGAACCGTGTGATAGTTGACGACCATCGCTGCTGCAGCGGCGAATTCAACGGAATCAGGCACATGGACAATGGAGTTGAGTGGAACCGCGACTTGCTCTGCGTAGCCTCCCTGCCAAACGAAAGCGGCTGCTCTATCGCCACTCTTCCATCCAGACCCCGCCGGGGCGTTGATGACAGTGCCGGCAACTTCGCAACCGGGAATCGTCGGAAGTTCAGGTTTGTGCTGATATTGACCTTTGATCATGAGTAGATCGGGAAAGTTGACACCAATCGCATGGACCCGAAGGATGATTTCGCCGTGGGCGGCTAGAGGCAATTCGACATCTACCCGTGACAGCCCGTCCGGTCCGGTGTAGTCGCGCAATTGGAAAGCTTGCATTTTCTCACTCCCGAGATATCTGAGGGCTGCGTGTTGTATTTTCTTCGGCGCAGTCACTCTGCGTATGTAAGGTAAATGGATTGGCCGATCATCGCCGGCCTGTCCTGGCCGTTGAGTTCCACCCGAAACGAGACTGTGTATCGCACACCTCCGTCTTCGCGCCGGCGCGTTTCCATGAGTTCGGCTGCGAGACGTATTTCCGAGTCAACCGGTACTGGATTAGTGAATCTAACTCGATCGAGACCGTAGTTCGTTCCCCTCACTTGGTCGGTCACCTCCAGCAATTTGTCAAGCATGCGGGGAAGCAAGGATAAAGTGAGATATCCGTGAGCAATCGTGGTCCCGAATGGACCTGACGCGGCGCGTTCGGGGTCTACGTGGATCCATTGGTGGTCATCGGTTGCGTCGGCAAAAGTTGTGACGCGGCCCTGGCGGATCGATAGCCATTCAGTGGTACCAAGGTCATGTGCTCCCAATTGAGCCAGCTCGAAGACGGTTAGTCGCAGGGGCATCGCCGCTTATTCCTTTCGTGTGGTGTCGTTGTGGCGGGGTAAGTCTCGTCAGTTTGAGTAGGGTCAAGCTTTTTGCAGGAGAGTCGGTCGATAAACTCTGATGCCAGGCGATCGTTGCGTTCATTGCTCGTACCGTCCTGAATGATTCAGATATTTCGCTACAGGGACAAATTCACCGGTGTGCGGAGTATCCTGTGTTCCTTCTTGCCAGTTACTAAGATTTCCATCCTTCCCCGCGGACTCGCCATGCGTCGCCTCGTCTCCTCCGGCCGAGGACGGGACATTGGCGGCGCGTGCCCTCGTTATTCGACCCGATTTGCTGCTACGCCGGGTGGGCATTGAGTAGTTACGTCGGGAATGCAATTCCGAGCACGTCGAATACCTTGGGGTCGACCAGGGTTGAGGTGTCTCCGAGGTCGCGGCCTTCGGCGACGTCGCGTAGGAGGCGGCGCATGATCTTGCCGGATCGGGTTTTCGGCAGTTCCGGCACGATGGTGATCTGACGGGGTTTGGCGATGGGGCTGATGTCGGTGGAGACCTGAGCCTTCAGCTCGGCGATCAGGATGTCGCCGGTGTTCTCGACGCCTTCGCGCAGGATGACGAACGCGACGATGCCCTGTCCGGTGGTCTCGTCGGCGGCGCCGACGACGGCGGCTTCGGCGACGCCGTGATGGTTGACCAGTGCCGATTCCACTTCGGAGGTGGAGATGCGGTGACCGGAGACGTTCATGACGTCGTCGACGCGGCCGAGGACCCAGAGAGCGCCGTCCTCGTCGTACTTGGCGCCGTCACCGGCGAAGTACCAGCCTTCTTCGGCGTAGCGGGACCAGTAGGTGTCGCGGTAACGCTCCATGTCGCCCCAGATGCCGCGGAGCATCGCCGGCCACGGCTCGTCGAGGACGAGGTAGCCGTTGCCGCCGGGGCCGAGGGGCTTGGCGTCGTCGTCGACGATCTTCGCGGAAATACCCGGTAGCGGCGCCATCGCGGATCCGGGCTTGGTGGCGGTGATACCGGGCAGCGGGGAGATCATGATGGCGCCGGTCTCGGTCTGCCACCAGGTGTCGA
>NZ_VBTM01000011.1:19720-435268 GCF_013277795.1 Rhodococcus sp. MS16 | reverse complement strand
TAACGGTGCGGGTGAGGTCGCGCACTTCGATGATCTGCGTGGTCTGCTCGACGATGCTGATCTGGTTGCGGGCAGCTTGACTGCTGATGCTCCGTTGACTGCTGCGATGGTCGGTACGGATGGTTTCTCGGTGACGGGAACCCTTGCGGCCGGCGAGAGCAAGACGGTGACGTACACCGTCACGGTCAAGGCTGATGCCGATCGCGTTGCGGCGAATGCCGACAACACGGTGCTCAACTTCGTTGTTCCGGGTACGACTCCTCCGGTTGATCCTCCGGAGGTGTGTGATCCGGCGACGCAGCTGTGCACCGAGCATCCGGTGAAGGTTCCGGGTTTCACGGTCGCGAAGACTGCGGATCCGGTGTCGGGTACGAATGTTGCTGCTGGTCAGACGATCACGTACTCGGTGACGGGTGCGAACACGGGTAACACGACCCTTGATCCGGTGGTGTTGACCGATGATCTGTCGAAGGTTCTCGACAACGCGGTGTTGGTGGACGGTTCGCTCAAGGCAACTGTTGACGGTGTCGACGGTGCTGCTCCGACCCTGTCGGGTACGACGTTGAGTTGGACTGGTGCACTCGAGGCGGGTAAGTCGGTTGTTCTGACCTACCAGGTGAAGATCAACGACGGTGTTGCCGGCGGCGTTCTGATCAACAACAAGGTCACGGGTACTGCGAAGCCGCCGACCGGTCCGGAGATCACTCCTCCGCCGGTGACGACCGAACACCCGGTTGATGGCACTCCCGCAATCGAGGTACTGAAGTCCTCTGATCCGTCCACCACAAACCGTGTGGTTGGCGGCCAGGAGATCACGTACACGCTCACGTTCAAGAATGTGGGTACCGCGGATGGTGAGATCAGCTTCTACGACGATCTGACCGATGTTCTCGACGATGCAGTAATGACGAAGGATCCGGCTACCACTTCCACGCTGGTTGTTTCGGGTGTCGTTGACAACGTCTTCACGGTCACCGGAAAGCTGGCCAAGGGTGAGAGCGCGACAGTGACGTACACCGTCAAGGTCAATCCTGAGATCGGAACGTTGTCGGGTCCCGGATTCACTCCGGGTGTTCTGAACAACTACCTGGTGGTTGGTGGCGAGAACCCGCCGGTGGACTGTGTCCCAGGCGACGCTCTCTGCACCGAACACCCGATAGACCCGCCGGAGACCACCACTACGGTGCCGCCGACGACCACCACGACGCCGCCGGTCACGACGGAGCCTTGTGTTCCTCCGACGACGACCACGGTGGTTCCGACCACCACGGCTGCGACGACGACGGCTAGCGCGACCACTGCCGGTGATGCTGATGTGACCGGTACGGAGGAATCCACCACTACGGAGGAGACCACCACGGACGAAACCACGACAGAAGAAGTTGTCGCGGAAGAGATTGTGGATCCATGTGGCGTGACGACAACTACGCCGCCGACGACACCGGTCACGTCGGACCCGCCGACCACGACGCCGCCGACCACGACGGTGCCGGTTACGCCGACGATCATCATTCCCCCGATCGTCGTTGTTCCTCCGATCGTCATCCCGCCGACGGTTCCGGGTCAGCCGGTTACGACCACGGTTCCGGGACAGCCGAAGCCGCCGACAGCAACCCCGGGTCAGCCGAAGACGACGACGCCTGCTCCTAAGGGTGGAACGATCAACTCGGGTGGTGGCGCTGGTGAGAGTGGCGTGAACACCACGTTGCTTGCAGCGGGCGGATTGGTTCTGCTGCTGGCGCTGGGAACGGGTGTTGTTCTCCTGACGCGTAGGCGTCGCGAGGATGGTGACAACTGATTCTCGTGAGAATCTGAGGTAAACGATGTGGGGCAGATCGCAGAGTATGCGATCTGCCCCACAGTCGTTTTCGTGGAGTGTTACGAGCCGATCCGAGAGCCGTCCTTCTTCCAGGCGGCGACTACCGACGGGCGAGGCTGGGAGGCGCCGCCGTCGGGCCAATGGGAAGCGGGGCTTTCGATGCTGGCATCGTCGGTTTCACCGGGGTGCTGGACGCAGACGATGACGCGCTTCTCGTCCACGATGGGACCGCAGGTTTCGGCGCCGACGGGAACAGTGAGGAACTGCTTTGTCTCACCCCGATTTTCGCCTTCGAGGACGACGCTGAACAGTCCGTCGTTGGACTTCAGTGCATTACCGTCCGTCGAGATCCACAGGTTGCCGTGTGGGTCGAAAGCAAGGTTGTCCGGGCACGAGATCGGGCTGACCTTGCTCTTGTCGAATCCACCGAAGTAGGTATCAGCTGTAGCCGGATCTCCGCAGACGAGAAGAAGATTCCAGCCGAAGGTGGTGCCGGCGTGATCGTCGGCGATTTCGAGGACCTGACCGTTCTTGTTGTTGTTCCGGGGGTTTGCCTCATCGGCCGCTGCGCCGCCGTCGACTCCGCGCTTGGTGTTGTTGGTCAGCGCGACGTATACCTTGCCGCTCTTCGGGTTTGCCTCGAAGTCTTCGGGGCGATCCATCTTCGTTGCCCCGACCTTGTCACCGGCCTGGCGGGTGAAAACGGCTACCTCTTCGGCGCTCATGCCGTCGACCAACGATTCGCCCTTACCGTCTTCGCCGGTCCGCAGGATGGCTACCCACTCGCCGGTTCCGTCGAACTTACCGTCCGACGGCAGCTTGCCGGTTCCGTCGATCTCGCCGGCAGAGTTTCCGCTGAGCTTTGCGACGTACAGTGTTCCGGCGTCGAGCAGGGTCATGTTGTGGCGCATGGCCGCTTGGCTCTTACCGTCCTGCATCTTTCGGCTCGAGACGAACTTGTACATGTAGTCGAAGCGCTCGTCGTCACCGCTGTAAGCCACGACTGTGCCGTCGGAGGTGATGTAGATGGTGGCGGCTTCGTGCTTGAAGCGGCCGAGCGCGGTGTGCTTGACGGGAGTCGAAGACGGATCCCACGGGTCGACCTCGACGACGTATCCGAAGCGGTTCACCTCGTTGGGTTCTGCCACCAGATCGAAGCGCTTGTCGAGGCGTTCCCACTTACGTTCGGATGCACCGCCGGCCAGGCCGTATCGCTTCAAACGTGGCGCGACAATGGGATCGGTGACGGCCTCCGCATTGGCGAAGTACTGATTGAAGTTTTCTTCGCCGGAAAGCACGGTGCCCCAGGGGGTTACGCCGCCGGCGCAGTTGTTGAGCGTGCCCAGAACCTTGGTGCCGGTCGGATCGGCGCTTGTCTTGAGGAAATCGCTGCCTGCAGCAGGTCCAGTGACAAGGAATTCGGTTGTCCCGGTGATGCGACGGTTGTTGGCGCCGATTTCGGGAACCAGCTTGCCGGACCCGGCGTCGCCCTTGACCTGTACGACGGAGAGTCCGTGGCTGGCGAGGCCGATCTTGACCTGCTCTTCGGTGGGGTTCTCGGCGTCGTAGCCGCGGAACATTGCCGGTTCCGTGGAGTACTCGTGATTGACTACGAGCAGATAGGTGTTCGGCTGCCCCTCGACGGGCAGGAGGCCGGCGAAGTCGTTGTTGAATCCGAACTGCAGCGCCTGTGCTGCCGCGGTCTGGTTCTCGAAGTCGAAGGCCGGTGCTCCGGCGAGAACGGCGTCACCCCAGCGGATGACGACGCCCTGTTCGTACCCTTCCGGGACGGTAACCGCATCCGCTTTGTTGGGGGCGACGGCGGTGAAGTTGGTGCCGGCCGGCGTGCTCCCGGTGCCACCGTCGCTGCTGCCTGCCGAGCCGGTTCCGGGCGCAGCTTCGGCTGTTCCGTCCGAGCAGCCGGCGAGTGCGCTGCCCGCTCCGACCGCCAGCACTGCCATGCCACTGCCGCGCAACATGCCGCGTCGGCTCAGGGCAGCGCGGGCGATATCGCGGAAGTACGCACCTTCCGAGGTGTTGGGTACCTCGTGCGAGCAGGCGTTTCCACACTTGTACTGGCAGGTGATCGACGCGCGTGAGGACACACCGTCGTGTTTGACAAACAGTGCCAAAGGCTTGATAGCCACCGTGAACTCCCGAGATTCGTTGAATGGTCTCGGGAACCGTAGAAGCCGTAAGCGAGGGTAAAGGAAAGTCGAAATGAACGGGAAAACAATGAGGTGACCCTAAAACCTGGGTTCACCATGACATTTGTCATCGAAGAATCGTGACACTGTCATCCAAGTCGATGACGCCACGCACTGTTTTTGCAGCTCTCGGCCCACGAGGCTGGATGCATGAGAGAACCGCATGGAAGATTCCTGACCGACGTGATGGAACTGGGTCCGCCTGTTCTGCGCGGCTGGAACCGATCGGAGGCTGCGCGATGAAGGGCGATCCGGTTATCGAGGTTGAGGCCATGTCCCGGCGCTACGGTTCCGGAAAAGACGCGTTCTACGCGGTCCGCGATCTCGAACTGACTGTCGCGGAGGGTCAGCTGTTCGGACTGCTCGGAACTAACGGCGCCGGAAAGACATCCAGTCTCGAAGTAATCCAAGGACTTTCGCGGGCAACGGACGGATCGGTGCGCGTGCTGGGTATGGATCCGGTTCGGGAGCGCCGAGAACTCCGTCCGAGCTTGGGCATCATGCTCCAAAAGGGCGGCCTCCCTCAAGATCTCACAGCTCGCGAGAGTCTGTCGATGTGGGCCGGAACCTGCTCGAATCCCCTGCCGGTCGACGAGGTGCTCGAGCGAGTCGACATGCGCGATCGCAGCGACACCCGCGTGAAGTTCCTCTCCGGCGGCGAAGCACGTCGACTCGACTTGGCTTGCGCCATTATCGGCCAACCGCTCGTGCTGTTCCTGGATGAGCCGACGACTGGTCTCGACCCCGAAAGTCGGCGTAATACTTGGCAATTGATCGCGGAGTTGAAGGCCTCTGGCGTCACTATCATGTTGACGACGCACTACTTGGACGAGGCCGAGTCGTTGTGTGATCAGTTGGCGATCATGCACCGCGGAACCGTAGTGCGCAGTGGGACGGTTGCCGAGGTGGTGGCGGATCATCCTGCGCAGATCAAGGTGCGCAGGCCGGATCTCCTGCTTCCGAACCTGCCTGGTGCCGAGATGCGCGTCGAAGGTGACGTGGTAGTCATCACTACTGCCACCGTGCAGGAAACGCTCACCGATCTTCTGATCTGGGCTCAGCACAACAACGTGGCTTTGTCCGGGCTGGATGCGCGGGCAGCATCCCTCGAGACCGTATTTCTGTCCATAGCAGATCAATTCGACCATCACGTCAAACTCGAAGGGGCGCCGGTATGAACCGCATAGCAACTCTCTCTCGTGCGGAGTTCACCCTTCTGGGCCGAAACCGTCTGTTGCTCTTCAACGCTATAGTCCTACCTCTGATCTTCCCGATCGGAATTCTGATCATCTCGCGTGAGGATGGTCTGTCCGACACAGCGGTAGCGTCGGGCCTCGAGATCTTTGCTCTCTTCCTGCTCGTGTTCGTCGTGTTCTACAACCTGCTGTCGGTGTATTCGACGCGGCGCGACGAACTGGTGCTCAAGCGTCTGCGCACCGGGGAGTGCAGTGACGCCGAGATTCTGGCCGGCCCTGCAGTGCCGTCCTGGGTGCTGACGGGCCTGCTGACGGTGGTTGTAGGGATTGCCGTGGTGGTTCTGGGTGGGCGGGTGCCGGTCAATCCTGTACTGGTGCTGGTGGCGTTCATCGGTGGCGCTGCCGTGTTCACTGCGTTGGCACTCATCACCTCGGCGGTAACTCGCAATGCCGAAGCCGCGCAGATCACGTGCATGCCGATCCTCATTCTTGCAACTGCGGGGATGTCGAGCATCAGAAATGTCGTGCCGGACAACATCGCTCGCGTTCTCGACTTCACGCCGATGGCTGCGATTCTCGATCTCGTGAATCTGGGATGGGTAGGGCGTACGTCGTCCGAACTGGCTGACGACGGCGCCGTCGCAGCGAGTTTTGCAGACACTTTCGTATCGGCCGGTCAACCGCTATTGGTTCTGGTCGCGTGGATCGTCGGGTCGGTACTGATCGCCAATGTGTACTTCCGCTGGGAACCTCGCTCCTAGAACTCTGAGAAGGTAGTAGGCATGATTGCGGAGAGCTTCGGACGCTGGAATCCGACCCGAACGTGGCGAACGGCGTCCAGTGTCGACAAGGTTCGCCTGTACACGCGTCAGTCGTTCTTTGTCCTCGGCATTTTCTTCGGGATATTCGGCGGTATCACCGAAGCGGCCATGCATCGCTACCTCGGAGCGCTCTTCGTTGTGATCAGCGCGGCCGCAGCCGTTATCGCAGTGGATCGCATCCCCGAGTTGGGTGGGACCAGGACCGCATCGGTGAAGGTACCAGTGGTGGTCATGACCGTGGCGGCGCTCTGCTCTGCGGTTATTGCCTTACCGGCTGACGACGCGGGGCAAGGTCCGTATTTCTGGCTGGCGATGATCGTCCCGGTGCCGTTTGCGGCTTTGGTGTCGTGGCGATGGGTGATGCTGGGAGCAGCCGTTGCTGCCGGCGTGTGTGCGCTTGCCGGGCGACCCGAGATGGGCATCCTGGTGGCATGTGTGGTGGGTTTCATGACCTTCACGGTGCAGCTGTCGGTGTGGCTTTTGCGCATGGTCACCGAACTCGACGAGGCACGCGGCGCTGCGGCCGCACTGTCGGTAGCCGAAGAGCGCCTGCGCTTTTCGCGTGACCTGCATGACGTGGTGGGGCGTGCGCTGTCGGCAATCGCGGTGAAAAGTGATCTGGCAGCTACATTGTCGCGTCGCGGGGACGATCGCGCTGCCCAGCAGATGGACGAAGTGCGTGATCTCGCACAGGAATCCCTCGCCGAGGCACGCGAGTTGGTGCGCGGCTACCGATCCATTGCACTGGCGTCGGAGCTGGCGGGTGCGCGATCACTGCTCGAGGCGGCGGGAATTACCACCGACATACGCGGGTCCGCAGATGCCCTGCCCATCGAATTGGCGGAAACCGCAGCGTGGGTTGTCCGCGAAGGCGTGACGAACATACTGCGTCATTCTTCCGCGCAGCAGGCAGTTATCGAGGTAACAGGTGAATCCGTGTCGATAACCAACGACGGTGCAGTGCAACACCGCGCAGGTGACGGTACCGGTGTGAATGGGCTACGGGAACGCGTCACAGCTGTTGGTGGCATCCTCGAGGTCATCCACGATGAAGGTACCTTCACGCTGACCGCACATTTTTCCTCCCCGATCAAGGAGTCTCGGTGACCGAGCCGATCAAGGTATTGCTTGCCGACGACGAAAATCTCATCCGATCCGCACTTGCGATGATGCTCTCGCTCGAGGACGACATAGTTGTTGTGGCCGAAGCGGAATCGGGAGAAGCGGCCGTTGTCGCGGCGTCGGAACTGCAGCCGGACGTTGCTGTTCTGGATCTGCAGATGGCCGGTATCGACGGGATCGAAACGGCGCAGCAGATCGCACAATCCGTGCCGGGATGCGCGTCGATCATCGTGACGAGCCACGGCCGTCCGGGCTACTTGAAGAAGGCCCTCGCGGCCGGTGTCCGAGGATTCCTTCCGAAGACGACGTCGGCAACGACCCTCGCGGAAGTGGTTCGCAGCGTTCACTCCGGTGGACGATACGTCGACCCGTCGTTGGCAGCCGAAGCGATCGGCGCCGGTGATTCACCGCTGACACCGCGGGAAGCGGATGTGCTCGAGTACGCGGCCGACGGTGCATCCATCGAAGAGATCGCGACCCGCGCACACCTGTCGGCGGGCACCACACGCAACTACTTGTCTTCAGCCGTCACCAAACTCGGGGCGGCCAATCGACATGAGGCTGCGGTGATCGCCCGCCGACAGGGGTGGATTTAGGGCCGAAGGCCCCTACAACACCTGCGACAAGAACGCCTGCAATCGTTCCGTTTCCGGATCGTCGAAAAGCTGTTCCGGAGTTCCTGTTTCGACAACGGCGCCACGATCCATGAACAGCACCTTGTCGGAAACGGAACGGGCGAAGCCCATTTCGTGGGTCACGACCACCATCGTCATGCCGGATTTCGCGAGGTCTGCCATGAGGGCCAACACGCCCTTGACCAATTCGGGGTCGAGGGCCGATGTCGCTTCGTCGAAGAACATGACTTCGGGCTTCATTGCCAAGGCCCGGGCGATCGCCACACGTTGCTGCTGGCCACCGGACAGGTTGCCCGGGCGGGAATCCGCCTTCTCCCGCAGTCCCACCAGTTCGAGCTGCTCGAGGGCCAATGCGCGAGCCGCGTCCTTGGACAGTCCCTTGAGCTTGTTCGGTCCTAGCGCGATGTTCTCGGCCACCGTCTTGTGCGGGAACAGGTTGAAGTGCTGGAACACCATGCCGATGCGCTGTCGCAACTCGTCAGGGTTGTCCTTCAGGACGGACTTCCCGTCGAGGAGAACGTCACCCTGCTCGGGCTCGTGCAGGCGGTTCAGCACGCGCAAGAGCGTCGACTTGCCCGATCCGGACGGCCCGATGACGGTGACGGTATTGCCGGCGTCGACGTGGAGGTTGACGCCCCGCAGGACCTTGTTGGTACCGAAGGACAGGTGCAGGTCCGTGCCGGTGAGGGAGACGGATTTCAGTTCAGAGCTGGTCATGTCCTCAGCCCCTTTCCACGACGATGGCCTGCTCGAGCGGATCCAACGTGCCGGAAGTGTCGGCGCGTCCCGTCCGGAGGCGATTGTCGATGTAGTTGACGAGGTGGGTCAGCGGGATGGTCAGCGCGAGGTAGAACAGGCCGGCCGCGACGAGCGGTGACAGGTTTCCGGTCTGGGCGTTGAGGTCGCGTCCCACGGCAAAAAGTTCGCGCTGTGTGACGAGCAGTCCGAGGAAGTAGATCAGCGACGAGTCCTTGATCAGCGAGATGAACTGATTCATCAATGCAGGCAGAACGCGTCGTACACCCTGAGGAATGACCACAAGCGACATGGATTTGCGGTAGCTGAAGCCCAACGCGCGAGAGGCCTCGAGCTGGCCAGGTTCGACGCTCTGGATACCCGATCGGAAGATCTCGCCGATATACGCCGACGCGAGTAGCGACAGCGCCGCGACGCCCAGCCAGTACGGGTTGCTGCCGGTGATGTTCTTGACGATGGGGCCGACGCCCAGGCCGACGATCAAGATGATGACGACGGCCGGCAGGCCGCGGAAGATGTCCGTGTAGACGCGCGCCGGCCAGCGCAGCCAACGCGTCCGCGAGATTCCCGCGACTGCCAGCAGCATGCCCAATACTGTGCCGATAACGCCGGACGCGAGCGCCAGAATGATGGTGTTGGGCAGACCGGTCTTCAGGAGATCCGGGAACGCTTGCTTGTACAGCTGCCAGTCGAAGAACGTGTCCTTGAGCTGCTGGAACGTCGACTTGGGCTGGTAGGTCGTCGTCTCGTCCGTCGTGGCAGGCTTCTCGGCCGCGAGGGCGGCGAAGTCCGGCAACTCAGGCGTCGCGGCGGCCTTGGAGCCGGGCTTCCAACCCTCGGGAAGTTCGCGCGGAACCCAGTCGGAGTAAAGCTCGGCCCAGGTTCCGTCGGCGATGACGGCGTCGAGACCCGAGTTCAGGGCGTCGATGAGCGGCTGGTTTTCCTTGTTCACTGCCCAGCCGACAAAGTTGTTCACCGAGAAGGTGTTCTGGATGATCGACGTGGGATCACCCGGGGCGATGGCGCCTTCGGCCTGCTGTGACGGTGCGACCCAGGCGTCGATCTGGCCGGATTTGAGGTTCGCGTACGCGGTTGCGTAGTCGGGGAACTTCACCGGATCGAGCTTCAAGGTGTTGACGACGTAATCGTCCTGAACCGTTCCCTGTACGACGCCGATGCGTTTGGACGCGTCCAGATCGCCGAAGCCGGTGATGGGGCTGCCGTTGGGCACGACGAGGGAGAAGTAGCCGAAGTCGTAGCCGTTGGTGAAGCCGACGGTATTACGACGCTCATCCGTGGTGGTGATGGACGAGGAGCCGACGTCGAAGCGGCGTCCGGCGACCTGCGCGAGCAGACCGGCAAACTCGGTGCCGACAAACTCGACCTTCAGGCCCAGCTTGTCTGCGATGGCTTTGAGGAGCTCGTTGTCATAACCGGTGTACTGATTCTCGGAGTTGACGCAGATGCTCGGCGGCGCGTCGCCGAGCGTGCCGACGGTGATGACACCCGGTTTGATCAAGTTGAGTTTCGAGATGTCGATCTGGTCGATCGGGGTGACGGTGGCCGTGGTGTATCGGTCTTCGGCGCCCGCACCTGCGGCTGCGTCCAGGTTTGTGGGCGCTGCGGTTGCAGCTCCCACTCCGGGAGGCGCACACAGGTCTGTGGGGGCTGCCGATGATTCCGAACTGCTCGAGCACGATGACAGAGTTAGCGCCAAGAGTGCGGTGAGGAACAGTGCCACCACCAAGCGGATCTTCGCTGCGACGGAGGAAAACATGCGAGCAGCGTAGTCCTAACCGTAGCGATCTCCGGGTGGAAGAACGCTTGCAGATTTTGGACATCAGGCTTCTGCACTGGGCGCACGCTTTCAAATCAGCGTGATTTTAAGTATCAGCGGGTGCGGGAAATGGTCAGACTGTAATCGACAGAGTACCCATTGCTTCGGTGAGGCGACGCCGGTGAGCGGGCGGCGACTCGATCAGCGGAAGGCGCACGCCGGCGTACGGGATGATTCCGAGTTCTGCCAGGGCGGCCTTGGCCATGACCGCACCTTGGGACGTGCGCATGATGGCGTCCACGATCTCGAGTAGCGAGCTTTGGACAGCGTTAGCGGAGCTGAGGTCGCCGACCCGGACGGCGCTGATGAGTTCGGCGTTGCGGTCGGCGAGGACGTTGCCCACGACGCTGACCACGCCTGCGGCGCCACACGCGAGGTAGGGCAAGTTGAGTTCGTCGATACCGCAGTAATAGGCCAGCGATGTTCGGGACATGACCGTCATTGCTTCGAAGAGGTCGCCCTTGGCATCCTTGACCGCCCGGATCAGGGGGTGGTCGGAGAGTTCGATCAGTGTGGAGGTTTCCATGGCGACGCCCGTCCTGGCGGGAACGTCGTAGAGCATCACGGGCAGTTCGGTGGCGTCTGCAACCGCGACGCAGTGGGCCACGATTCCGGCCTGAGTCGGCTTGGAGTAATAGGGGCAGACGAGAAGCAATGCGTCCGCGCCCGCTGCCTCGGCGTCGCGGGCACGTCGGATGCTGTCGGCAGTGTTGTAGGTGCCGACACCAGCGATCACCCGAGCCCGATTGTTCGACTGTGCGCTCACTGCTCCGACCAATCGCGTCATTTCGGGTTCGGTCAAGGTGGGCGACTCGCCGGTGGTTCCACCGACGACGATGCCGTCACATCCGGTGCTCAACAGGTGGTCGACGAGACTGGTGATGCCCGATTCGTCGAGCGTTCCGTCGGGGCGCATCGGAGTCACCATGGCGACGAGGTTGGTGCCGAAGAGTAGTTCGGCGCGGTGCTGCGAAATGGTCATGAAGTGATCGTGCCTGTGCCGATACCTTCGGTCCAGCAATGGTTTTTTCGCGATATTGCGTAGCCTGGCTTCATGATCGATGTCGGAGCTTTGCGGGCGCTGCGGTCGGTGGCCGCTCTCGGAACGCTGGCGCGAGCCGCAGAGGAACTCGGGTTCACAGCGTCGGCGATATCGCAGCAGATCAAGAGGCTCGAGCGTCAAGTCGGTGTACAGGTGCTTGCGACTGCAGGCCGCGGAGTTGTGCTCACTCCCGCAGGGCAGGCCATCGTCGATTCGGCGCCCGATGTGTTCGACGCACTGGAGCGTTGCGTCGAAGCGGCACAGTCGGTTTCGGACGGTGCGCCGCGTGGAGTACTCCGCGTAGCGGCATTCTCGACAGGAATCCGGGGGCTGCTTGCGCCGGCGATCGTGCGATTGTCGACCGAGTGCCCGGACTTACAGGTGCGCGTCACCGAACAGGACCCGGACCAGGCGCTGCACAGCGTCGACGCCGGTACAGCGGACTTTGCGGTTGTTCACGATGCCGATGGATTGCCGCCTTCGCTTCCTTCATCGCTGGCCGAGCGTCACATTCACACTGATGTCGGTGATGTCGTGATGAATCGGACGCATGCACTTGCGCAGCTCGACCGACCTCTGACCAGTGCCGACCTAGCGGGTCACGCGTGGGTGACAAGTCCGCCGGGGACCGTGTGTCACCAGTGGTTCCGACGGTTGTTCGCCGACGTGGGCGAGGATGCCGATGTGCGACATCTGGTCGACGACTTTGCCACGCAGCTGTCGCTGGTTTCTTCGGGAGAGGTGATCGCTTTGATTCCTCGCCTTGCCCGTCCGCCGTTGGGGGAAGAGTTGGTGTCGCGGCCACTGGCGCGGGCGCCGAAGCGTGAGGTGCATGCTGCGTGGCGCCGAAGCGCGGATTCCAGCCCGGCGATTCGGGTAGTGCTGCAAGCCCTTGATCCGGCAACCCTCGGTGACGGCTCAGGGGGCCGCAGCGGTTGACTCGCTGTGTCCGGCTCCGAGTGGGTCTTGCCACGTGGTCCACACGTCTGGCCCGAGTTCGATCTCCGCTGTGGTGAGTAGGCAGGCATCGAGTTCTCTGCGTAGTCGAACCGGGTCGATGCCCTGGCCGATGAAGACGAGCTCCTGCCGGCAGTCGCCGACGGGTTCTTCCCACTTGTCGAGGATTCCCGAACGACGGTAGTCATCGGCGGGCCAGAGATCGTCGGAAAGAAACTTCCACCATCGCCCGACGTATCCGTGCCGGATGAGATGTCCTGCCTGAGAAATACTCCCGATTTCGGTGAACCGGAAGGCATTCCAGAAATAGCCCTTGGCGCGAAGTAGCCTTCCGTTTGTCCACTCGCTCGTGAGGAAGTCGTGTAGCCGTTGTGGGTGGAAGGGTGCGCGCTCGCGGTACACCACCGAACTGATTCCGTACTCTTCGGTTTCGGGCGTGTGTTCACCTTGGAGTTCTTGTAGCCAGCCAGGGGCCTGCGCAGCTTTCTCGAGGGAGAACAAACCGGTATCGAGAATGGTGTCGAGTGGGATTCGGCCATGACTCATCGGCACTATCGCGGCAGTCGCATTCAAAGATCGTAGGACCGCTGTCAGTTCGATCAGGTGTTGTGGCGTCACGAGATCGGCTTTGCTCACCAGGATGACGTCGGCAAATTCGATCTGATCGACCAGCAGATCCGCGATGTCTCGTTCGTCTTCTGGGGCATCGGTGTCGACGCGACCCCCAGCCGCGTAGTCACGGAGAAAACTGTGTCCGTCGACGACTGTCACCATGGTGTCGAGGCGAGCGATGTCCGCCAGAGCGTGACCGTCGGTGTCGATGAAAGTGAACGTTTCCGCGACGGGCAGCGGTTCGGAAATGCCCGAAGATTCGATGAGAAGGTAGTCGAAGCGACCGTCGGCGGCCAGCGCTGCTATCTCAGCGAGAAGGTCTTCACGCAGGGTGCAGCAGATGCAGCCGTTGGTCATCTCGACCAGTTTCTCCTGAGATCGACTCAGCGATATCTCGCGCTCGACTTCTGCACTGTCGATGTTGATTTCGCTCATGTCGTTGACGATCACCGCCACTCGTCGGCCCTCACGATTACGCAGAATCTCGTTGAGGAGTGTCGTTTTCCCGGCTCCCAGGAAGCCTGAGAGCACCGTGACCGGAAGTCGTGTGTCGACCATGATTTCCAGAGTCCTTCCGGATGAGTGGATCGCTGTGGTTTGGCGGCGGTCGTGCAAAACGCTGGGATCGCATGACCGCCGCCTGGCGTTGCGGGAAGATCAGGGTTGGTGGAAAATCAGGCCGTCGGCTCGAGGTACCCCTCGAAGAGATCGACAACGACGCTTCCGCCGTCGGTGTCGCGGCCGAACAGTTCCTCCGCGGCGAACTTCACGTGGTACGTGGGTTCTTCGCCGGCGTCGTTGCGCCCGTGACCGATTGCGTCGGGGAACGGCCACTTCTGGGTGGTCCGATGAGAGATGGTTCCCACCCGTCCACGGCAGTACGCAGGCATTCGAATATGCCCCGGAACGTACTCGTCGCGCACGCGTACTCGCTGACCAACTTCGAAGCTGGTCGTCTCGACGGGCGCAGGCCGCCCTTCGGATTCGCTGGGTCGTGACAGCGGGAACGGTCCGCCTGCAAGAGTTTCGAGCTCGTCTTGCGTCAGGATCCCTTTTTCGACCATCAGAGTAGCGACGCCGATGACGTACCTCTCGTAGTACGGGGTCATCATGTAATGCCGGGGTTCCATCCGCTCGACGACGTATCGAACTTCGTCGACGCTGAATGCGCCGAGTTCGGCGACACCAGCGAACATCAGGCTGTACGGCAGGTGTTCCCACTCGGCATGGAAGGTGGGGCCGATGTCGGCGTTGACGGTATGCGGGACTTTGCCGAAGCCTTGAACTCCGGCAAGATCGTGTACTCCATCCATGGTGTGCTTCTTTCTTGTCGGTGTGATCAGACGGTGGGGACCTGCGGGATTGCGACCCCGATCAGGCAGTCCTTGGTGACGATTTCCTGCAGCTGCGCCTGGCTCCAGCCCTCGGTGCCTGCGGGGCGTTGTGGGAGGACCATGTAGCGAGTTTCGGCGGTGGTGTCGTAGACGCGAACCTCGATATCCGATGCGATCTCGGTTCCCATCTCGGAGAGAACCTTCCGTGGCTCCCGGACCACTCGCGCACGGTATTCGAAACTCTTGTACCAGGTGGGCGGCAGGCCGAGAATCGGCCAGGCGGTGCACGAACACAGCGAACATACGATCACGTTCTTGAGCGTCGGAGTGTCTTCGACGGCCACGATGTACTCACCCTGAGGTCCCAGATAGCCGTACTGAGCCACTGCCGCAGTACCGTCGGTGAGGAGCAGCTGCCGAAATTCGGGGTCGGTCCAGGCTCGCGCGACCAACTCCGCGCCGCGCTTGGGGCTGAAGTCCTCTTCGAAGGTCTTCTTCCATCCCTCGACGTAACCGGCGGGGACCAATCCCTTGCCGTCGAGTGCGCGGAACAACGCCCACGCGCGATCGGAGACCGGTGCCTGGGCTGGTGCCGCATTCTCCGTTGTGTGGTCGACCGTTACTGACATTGTGTTTCACCTTTCCTGTGGGGGCTGATCACGTGTGAATCGGTGGAATAAGGACTGTGGACGTGTGGCGGGCTGGCGCCGGAAATGCACCGCGAATCTTCTCGAATGCACGACCGACATGTAGTACCTTTGCGTCGTCGAAACGCTTGCCGGTGATCATCATTCCGGTCGGCAGACCGTTCACCAGACTTGCCGGGACAGAGAGAGAAGGGTGGCCGGTGACGTCGAACGGTGCGGTGTTGGCGACCATGCCGAGGGCCTTGGTGATGAAGGTGGCGCGGTCGACATTCGCAGCGGGCAACTCGGATGCGACATACGGCAGAGTAGGCATCACCAGCACGTCGTACTGTTCCAGCGCGGCATCGTAGGCGGCACGGGCATGGGGCACCAGGTTGCGGGCTTTGCCGTAGGTGGCACCTGCAAGCGCGGTAACACCGTGATGTCCGGTCAACGCAACCAGTTTGACAGTTTCCGACAAGTCATTCGCATGCTGAACACGGCGAGAAGCAAAGTGTGCCATCAGTTCCGGGTCGTAAAGACCTTCGACATTGAGTCCGTATCCGTTGCCGTCGAGCATCTGGTAGGCGCCCCCGTCAGTGGCAATGACATTCCAAATATGGAAGGCGTGCACGTGCCAGGGAATGCTCACTTCCTCCACAGCGCAGCCGGCCTCGGTCAAGCTGTACGCCGCTGAACGGATGGCGTCGTCGACGTCCGGTTGTGAGACGGCCTGACCGAATCCTTCTCGCACAACACCGATTCGCATCCCCGCTACGCCGGAGCCGAGGTTGGACAAATAGTCGTCCGTCTCGAGATTCTCGGGTTGTCGGGGGTCGTTGCCGTCGCGGCCTGCAATGACCGAAAGCATCAGTGCCGCATCGTCGACGCTGCGAGTGATCGGCCCGAGGTGGTCGATGGTGCGCTCGATAGGAAAAGCGCCCGTGTAGGGGACAAGTCCGAAAGTGGGCTTGTGCCCGACGACGCCACAAAATGCAGCAGGGATACGAATCGATCCACCCTGGTCTCCGCCGATGGCAATGTCGACGTCACCATTGGCCACGAGAGCTGCACTGCCACCCGATGATCCACCGGCTTCACGGTGCGGGTCCCATGGATTGCGAACGGGTCCGCTAGCCGGGGTGAAACTGGAACCGGAGAAGCACAGGTCTTCGCACACTGCTTTGCCGGCAACCGTCGCCCCGGCTGCGAGTAGTCGAGTGACGACAGTGGCGTCGCGGGAGGGAACAAATCCTTCGACCGACCGTGACCCGTTCATCATCGGCACGCCCGCCACACTGACGTTGTCCTTGATCGCTACCCGACGATCATCCAGGACGCCGTCCGATGTCGGAAGAATCTCGGTTGTCACATACCAAGCGCCCAAAAGATTTTCGTCAGATTCGGGTGTCCGGTATTCGCGGGAGATCGGCGTTGGTGCTGCTTCGTCGGCATACAGTTGATCGACTGCATCGTAGGAGCCGAGCGCTCCGTCGATCAGGGCCGGCCACTCCCGCTTGGCCGTATCGTCTAGGTCGATTCCGTAATGCTGTGCAGCAGAATCTATTGCGTTGTCATCTGGTCGAATTATTGCCATGAGAAGTGTGCTCCTGATCTGATCAGTGTGTGGCGTCGCGCAGCATTCCGGTGTGTGGATGACAGTTGATGTACTCGTACTGCTGTGCGTCCGCGTCGAATACCGAGACCTCGTGGTAGAGGCGGAGTTTCTCCAGATTTTCGGCTACACGAAAGAACGTGGTGAAAATGCGTAGGTGGGTCGGGTGGGACTCCGACCAGCGCTCGAGATTGTCGAGCGAGGCCCAGTGTCCGATGTTGTAACTGAGGTCGAGAAAGTTGCCGTCGATGTCGATGTTGCGCACAAACCTGTTGCTGTAGCAACCCACTGCCTGGCCGTTGTCGCGGAGGAAGTCCATTCCCGCTTCGAGAGTCGGCAGGATTTCGTCCAGGTACAGACTGCGTTCGTCTGCTTCGGCATCGGCCCAATCTTGACCGGATCGAATCAATGCGATGTTGTCGTGCCCGCGCACCACTACACGGCCACCTGCTGTGGGATCGCCTGCGATCACACGTAGTTCGCCGGACGGCTGCATCCAGTCGGTTTGGGAGATCGGAAATCGTTCGCGCATCGAACCCCAGTAGCCGTGTTCGTTTATGTCGCCGCTGATGCCGTCCATCACCGCTCCGACACCGGGGAGATTATCTTGGAACGCGTACAGCGTTTCGAACTGCTCGGCCCGCGGTGCCACGATCTCGCGGAAGAAACCCAAGCCGTCAGACAGGCGGTCAGCAGATTCCCACCAGTCCGCCACCGCTCGGGAATTGCTCCAACGTTGTTGGGACACAGGGTCCGTCCAGTACCCTGCGACAATCAAGTTCTCGTAGCCTTGGTTGTCGAGGTGGTGGGTCAGATCGTGGTGTAGCGCGCCGTCAGCCAGATCGAGACTGGCGACTATGTGGCGCATGGCTGCCAGTGCGTCCGAACGCTGTTCGTCTCCGCGGAATTGCACGCCGAAGTAGCCCATCACCACTTGGTGCAATTTCTCGTCCGAGCGTCCCACCCACATGGGAAACGGCGGTGCGTACGTATCCGGAACCCTACGAGTCAAGGTCCGTGGGCATTTGAGATGTTCACTGATCGCAGATTCCATGAGCACTCCATCCGAGTAGGTCATCGGTTGCCTGACGCTTCGGCAACGGCGTATCGAAAATCTACGCCCGCAACGCCCGGCAAACTTGACCAGAAATGCCAGAAACATGGACCACAGTGCCAAGAACCTCGGTTTGTTCCTGCAGTGCCGGATTTTCGCGGCGATCTCGAATAGATAAGTAGCGCAGTAGGTTACGTGCGCGTTACCGTTTGTTACCGGGGTGAGGCAGGGTTCGCGGAATCGAGTGACGCAGCGAGTGATTCCGAGCGGTAGCGGCGAGGACTCATCCCGAACTCGGCTTTGAACGCTCGACTGAAGGTAGAGGGGTCCGTAAATCCCCATCGGTGAGCAATTTGAGTCAACGACCGCTCTGCGGTCCCGTGTCGCACCATCTCTCGGCGGCAGACTTCCAGGCGACGACGTCGAATCGAGCGTGAGACAGTCGTGCCGTGTTCGGCGAAGACCCGATGCAACTGTCGAATGGAAACCGCGACCGATTCAGCGATGTTTACCGGCGACAGCGACGGGTCCTCGATGCGGTCGTCGATGACCGAAAGTGCCATCTCGTAGAGGTCGTTGCGATACGAGGCGACCGGACGGATTGTGGTGTGCAGGAACGATTTCACCAAACCGCTGATTTCCTCGATGATCTCAGCCTCGGCTCCGGCGACATCAGAGGCCATGCGGACTGACGCAAGATCGTGAAGAAAGCGACCTAGAAGTCCACTCACGCCGGTGTGACCGTCAAACGCAACGGCGGTAAGGCTCCGGATTTCAGCGTCCGCGAGCGCCAGAGATGGCCTTGGCCAGGTGAAGACCTCGAGTCCCCAGAACCCGTCGTTGGGATGTCCCTCGAATTGCCAATCGAATGGACGGGTGGTGTCGTACAGCACGTAGTCACCGCATCGCAGCACGCATTCTCGCTCGTCCTGCCGCACTATCGCGCTACCGCGGCGGATCATCCCGATTTGCAGGTAGTCGGCGCCGTCGTCCCTGATCAAACTGTTGCTGCGCACTATTCGTTGTTCCATCGACTGAACGGCAGCAACCTTGATGTGGGCAAGCTGAGCCGATTGGACAGCGCCGGTGAAACGTGTGCGGTCGTCGATATCGGATACGTCCAGAGCGACAAAATGTTCGCGCAGCAGATCTGCCCAGTCCCCGGCGATAGTTGCCCGAGTGGCAAGCGGAACATCAGAATTCTCGAGCATTGACGGGCACCTCCTCGGAGAAGAATCGAGTTGTTCGGTTGGCTAAACATCGAATGTGCTTAGTCTGGCGTTCATCCCGATCGAGTAGGAACGGGCTTCGCTCTGTGGGAGAAGAGTAGTCCGCTGTGTGTGAGGTGTCGATCGACATCACTCGTAATTCTCACTCGGGCGTTCGCGTTCGAAAAAATTGTTTGCCATACAAACAACACCAAGTTATTGTTTGTCATACAAACAAGTAGGAGTGCGTCCATGGCCACCGAAGCAGTACCGGCAGCGCGAGCAACACGGCAATCCGGGAAGCAGACCCGTCAGGCTCTGTTCGACGCGGCCACGGAACTGTTTCTCGAGCATGGTGAGTGCGTATCCATCGCCCAGATTTGCGCGGCCGCCGGCGCTCATCCCAATCAGGTGACGTACTACTACGGATCCAAAGAGAAGCTTTTTGTCGAGGTCGCCTGCGCTGCTGTTCTCCGGGCGGGTAAACGCGCCGAGGTTGATGCCGCGGACGCCGCTACCGTCGGTGACTACACCGAGAAACTTGTCGGATCGCTGCTCGGTGCGGGAGCTCCGAGTGTCGAGATCTTTGTCGAAGCGATGATGATGACGGGCCGACGCGGCGAGCTACGCGATCTCATCTCCGAGACGCTCCGCACCTTGCACTCCTCAGGCGAAACTGCCCTCCTCCGAACTTTGGTCCGCACCGGTTGGCAGCTGCGCGCGGGCATCGACGTCGAATCGAAAGCCTTCTGGTCCGCGATCTTCGGCCTCGTCATTCAGAAGACCGCAACCGGCGAGAGCTTCGGCTACTCGCTCGAGGAAGCGGTAGCCGTCATTTTCGCCACCCTTCAGATACCCGACGCAGTACTGAACAGCTCGATGGAGTGAAACTCTCTCTCCATCAGGACTTTTAAGGATTTGCCGATGAACATCGTTCGCGTATTCGACAGCAATGTCACCAAGACGCCCGACAAGCCGTTCCTGATCGCAGGCGGCCACGAACACTCGTATCAGCAGGTTCAGGACGGAAGCCGGCGTGCTGCCGCGTATCTGGAAGATCTGGGTGTGGGGCGTGGCGATCGTGTAGCTCTGATGTGCTTCAACACACCAGGTTTTGTCTACGCGATGCTGGGAGCCTGGCGTCTGGGCGCCGTCGTCGTTCCCATCAATCACAAGATGCAGACGCCTGAAGTCGCCTACGTACTTGGACACGCCAAGGTGTCGGTATGTGTCTTCGACGGTGAACTGGCACCGGTCGTCAGTCGCCTCGAAACCACCGCAAAGTTGGTCAGTACAGACTCTGCCGCAGACGGTTTCGACTTCTTCGATGACGCCATCAGTAGCGTGGACGGTGTGGACGGCGTCGAGATCGACGAAAACGATCCGGCCGAAATCCTGTACACCTCAGGTACAACCGGCGCTCCGAAGGGCTGCGTCCACAGCCACCGCAACGTGGTCGGGGTGGCGATCACTGCCGGCCTTGCCGTCTCGACGACGCGGGATGAGCGGCTGCTCATGGCTGTTCCGATCTGGCACGCGTCACCGCTCAACAACTGGTTCATGTCCACGCTCTACATGGGCGGAACGGTTGTGCTGGTTCGTGAGTACCATCCGGTGACATTCCTGGAAACTGTTCAGGAACAACGTATTACGCTTTGCTTTGGTCCTCCGGTCATCTATACGACAGCCCTCAACATGGTGCCGAACTTCGCCGACTACAACCTCGGTAGCGTCCGTGCGTGGTTGTACGGCGGTGGCCCCATCGGTGCCGATGTCGCCCGCCGACTCGTGGAGTCCTACGGCACCACCGAGTTCCGCCAGGTCTACGGCATGACCGAGACCGGTCCTGTCGGCACGGTGCTGTACCCAGAGGAGCAGTTGACCAAGGCCGGGTCTATCGGCAAGTTCGCGCTTGCCGGTGTGGATCTGCGGGTCGTTGGTGACAATGGCATCGACGTGGAGCCCGAGCAGATCGGTGAGATCTGGTTGCGTGCCGACACCGTCATGCAGGGTTATCTCGATGATCCCGAAGCCACTGCGGCCGCGTTTGCCGAAGGAAATTGGTACCGAACAGGCGATCTCGCGCGCACCGACGAAGACGGTTATCTCTTCATCGTCGATCGCGCGAAGGACATGATCATCACCGGCGGCGAGAATGTCTACTCCAAGGAAGTGGAGGACGTGATCTCCGGGCACCCCGATGTTGTCGACGTGGCCGTTGTCGGCAAGCCCAACGAGGAGTGGGGCGAAACCGTCGTTGCGCATGTCGTGTGGCGTGAACCTGGCGTCATCGATGCCGACGACATCAAGACCTACCTCTCGGACAAGCTGGCGCGCTACAAGATTCCGCGTGAGGTGGAATTTGTGACCGTGCTCCCGCGTACACCCACCGGCAAGATCCAGAAGCACCTCATCCGCAGCGCGAGCTGAAAGGTTTGTCATGACTGAACTTTCCGAAAACACCGTCACGCATCCGGCCCCGCATCGCACACATGCGGTGCTCAATCAGTCGGTGCCGCGTACCGACGTCAACGAGTTCCTTCTCGACACCGTGCTTGCGGAAGGCGTCGTACGCCATGATGCAAACTGGGCAACAGAGGAACTCGCCGGAATCGGTGAACTGGTCGGCAGTGCGGGCTTCCAGCACGATGCCGAGTTGGCAAACACCGTCCTCCCCGAACTGCACACCTTCGACCGGTGGGGTAACCGCATCGACGAGGTGGAATATCACCCGTCGTACCACCGCATCATCTCGGCCGCGGTCGCTCACGGAGCGCATACCTCGGCGTGGGAAAACCCCAAGCCCGGTGCCAATGTTGCTCGCGCAGCGGCATTTATGCTGTTCTCCCAGGTCGAACCCGGTCATGCGTGCCCCATCTCCATGACACATGCCGTAATCCCCTCGCTCGAGCTGCAGCCTGATGTCGCCGCCATCTGGACGCCGCGCGCACTCTCACGCAGCTACACGCCCGAGTTGGACGCCCCCGGAAAGGCATCCGCCATCTTCGGTATGTCCATGACGGAGAAGCAGGGCGGCTCCGACGTACGCGCCAACACCACCATCGCGAAGCCCGCGGGCCGCGGCGGTCCGGGTGCCGATTATCTGCTCACCGGCCACAAGTGGTTCTGCTCGGCACCGATGTCCGACGCCTTCCTCGTGCTGGCTCAGGCTGAAGGTGCTGCAGGCGAAGGTCTTTCGTGCTTCCTGCTCCCGCGCATCCTGCCCGACGGCACGCGCAACGTCTTCCGCATCCAGCGTCTGAAGAACAAGCTGGGCAACAAGTCCAACGCGTCATCCGAGATCGAGCTCGACGGCACCGTCGGCACCATGATCGGTGAGCCAGGCCGTGGTGTGCGGACCATCATCGAGATGGTGTCGCAGACGCGTCTCGACTGCATTCTCGGCAGTACCGCCGGAATGCGGCAGTCGGTCGCTGAGGCAGTGTGGCACGCACGTCACCGCAGCGCTTTTGGTGCCGTCCTGGCGGATCAGCCTGCCATGACGTCGGTGCTCGCGGACCTGGCGCTTGAATCCGAGGCCGCGACCATCACCGCACTGCGTTTGGCTCGTGCGCAGGACAACGACGCAGACGAGCAGGAAAAGGCGTTCCGTCGCCTCGCGACAGCCGTCGCGAAGTACTGGATCTGCAAGCGCGGCCCGCATCACTCGTACGAGGCTCTCGAATGCCTGGGTGGCAACGGGTACACCGAGGACTTCCCGCTGGCTCGTCGCTACCGCGAACAGCCCGTCATGGCCGTTTGGGAGGGTTCAGGCAACGTCATCGCGCTCGACGTATTGCGCGCGATGACTCGTGAACCCGATTCCGTCGCCGCCTTCGATCACGAGGTCAACCTCGCCCGTGGCAACAACCCGGTTCTCGATCAGCACCTCGACCGGGTACGACGCCAGCTCGGTGAGCTCGCCACGATGGCACCCGCTGACGCGCAGCTGAGGGCTCGAACCGTCGTCGAAGCCATGGCGCTCGCGCTGCAGGCGTCGCTGATGGTGCGTTACGCGCCGGCCGCGTCGTCGGAGGCGTTCATCGCCGCTCGACTGGGCGAGGATCGTGGTCACGAGTACGGAACCCTGCCGGTGGGAACTGATTTCGCAGGGATTCTCGCTAGGGCGTAACCGCCCCGTGCGCCTTTCTGGTAGTTCCCGCTACCAAAAAGGCGCACAGGCCTTCAGGCCAACCCACTCAACGCAGGAGCGGTGTTCTCATCGCGCCACCCGATTGCCTCGACGAGGGTTGTCAGGTCGTAATCCGGTCCGCTCGAACTGACTGTGAAGAGAGTGACGCCGTCGGCCACCAGGTCGGCGGCGTTCTCCAATCCGGGCCACGGGGCGGAATGCTCCACATCCAGGGGATTGCGTCCGACGGCGGCGCAGTGATCGGCCAGGATGTCGGACTTGCGCAGGTGCGTCTCGCGGTCGCCGAAGCTGTGCCACACATCGGCATACTCGGCGACCAGTCGAAGGGTCTTCTTCTCTCCGCCACCGCCGATCAGAACCGGGATATTGCGCGTCGGCGGCGGGTTGCCACCGGCCAGTCGCCGTGTGATGCGAGGCAGGTACTCGCCGAGCAGTTTCAGCCGTGAACCTGGGGTACCGAAGTCGTAGCCGAACTGGTCGTAGTCCTTCTGGAACCAGCCGGCGCCGATGCCGAGGATGAGGCGTCCACCGCTCATGTGGTCGACGGTTCGCGCCATATCGGCCAGCAGATCGGGATTGCGGTAGCCACCCCCCGTGACCAGGGCACCGATCTCCACACGTTCGGTCTGCTCGGCCCAGGCCCCGAGCATGGTCCAGCATTCGAAATGGGCTCCGTCGGGATCGCCGGTCAACGGGTAGAAGTGGTCCCAGTTGAAGACGATGTCGACCCCCGCGTCTTCTGATCGCAGAACCGCGTCGCGGATCAGCCCGTAGTCGGGTGCGTGCTGGGGTTGGAGTTGAACACCGATGCGTACCGGACGAGTCATGCCGCGCTCCTGCCGAGAGGAAATGGTTGCTCCCTTCATCATGGCCGGGAAGACCCGGTTGCCGCTACGTGTGGGCAGCACCAACCGACTCGTGGACCCCCAGTTCTTCGAGTAGGCGAGTGCGCAGAGCTGTATACCCCGGTTGCGCTGGATTGCGCGGCTGCGCGAACGAGACGTTTTCGAGGATGCTCAAACGACCGTCGCGCAACACCGCAATACGATCCGCGAGCAGGATTGCCTCGTCGATGTCGTGAGTCACCAGCAGCACTGCCGGACGATGTTTGCGGCACAGTTCTGCCACCAAGGCCTGCATGCGGAGTCGGGTGAGCGCGTCGAGTGCCGCAAACGGCTCGTCCAGCAGCAACAGTTGTGGGTTGCGTACCAACGCCCGGGCCAATGCGACGCGCTGCGCCTCACCACCGGACAAGGTTGTGGGCCAGACCCGTTCGCGCCCGGCTAGTGACACCTCGGCCAACGCAGCGGTTGCGGCTTCGCGATTCTTCCGGGTAGCACGCTGACCCAGTATGACGTTGTCCTGGACGCGCTTCGACGCAATGAGGCGAGGCTCCTGGAAGACGACCGTCCGCGCATCCGGTGCGTGCACCTCCCCGGCGTCGTATCCCTCGAGGCCGGCAAGAATTCGCAGGAAGGTTGTCTTGCCACTGCCGCTGGCTCCGAGGAGTGCAACGAACTCCCCCGGTTGCACGTCGAGCGAGAATCCGTCCAGGATTGTGCGATCACCAAAAGTCTTGACGATGCCACTGGCGCGTACACCGGTGTCTCGAATGCTCATGCGGACTTCCCCCATTGCTTGTACGGCATCAGGATTCGCTCGATAGCTCGAACGAGAAGGTCGACCGACAACCCCCAGATTGCGTAGATGATCACGACAACCACCAGGATGTCGGTCTGGAAATACTGCTGAGCTGAGGTCATCAGGAAACCCAGGCCCTTGGGGGCATTGCTCAACTCGGCGACGATGAGCGCGAGAAGCGACACCGACAGCGAGACCCGCAGTCCGACAAGCACCGACGGAATCATCTCCGGCAGGATCACCTGGCGGATCAATCCGATGCCACGGAGCCCGAACACTCGTCCGGCTTCGATGACCTTGCGATCCACGTTTCGCACGCCGCTGTGAGTGTTGATGTACAGCGGAAACAGTGCTGCTGCTGCGATGATGATGATCTTGGGGCGTTCGTCGATGCCGAACCACAGGATCAGCAACGGAGTGATTGCGAGAAACGGGATGGTGCGGAGCATTTGCAGCGTCGGGTCGACGAGTTTGTCGGCCAGAGCAAACAGGCCGGAGATGATGCCGAGCGATAGTCCCAGTGCCCCGCCGATGGCAAATCCGATGGCAACACGGACAAGCGATACCGAAAGGTTCTCCCACAGAACCCCTGTCGTCAGCAGTTCGACAAATGCGGACCACACCGACCACGGCGACGGGAAGGTTTTCTCGTCGATCTTGCCGGTCGCCGATCCCACCGCCCATAAGGCGAGAAGGGCAACCGGGACGCTTGCGCGCAGCGCGACATCGGTCAATCGTGAGCGTCGCCGCCGACGGGTAGGTGCCGGCGCGAGATGCTCAGGTGCTCTCACCGTGGGCAGTGCCGGTGCTTCCACACTCATGACACTGCCCAGGTCGTGACGTCGAAGGCGTTGGGGGCCTTACCGGACTTGACCAGGAAGTCGAGCGTCGAACGCACCGTGTTCAATCCGTCCGGATCAACTGGTTCGCTCTGGAAATTCCACAGTGTTGCTTCCTTGACCACATCTACCGGTGAGCCGGTGGCATCAAAAACGAACTGAGCATAGCCGTCGTGGTTCGCATCGATTGCTTTGTCTCCGGCCTGAATGACCTCCCAGACCGCCTTTGCCAGTTCGGGATTCGCCGCAAAAGTCTCACGCGAAGTCAGGGCGACGCTGGTGGCCAGCAGATCGGGGTCGTCGACGCTCGCCTTGGACAGAATGGGGAAGTTGATCTGCTTGCGCCAGATGCCGGCCGTCGTCGCGGGAAGTGGAACGGCGTCGATATCGCCGCGCTGCAGGGCCGGAAGCGCGTCGGCGAAGAGCAGATTCACCAACTCCACCTGATCCGCGACACCGGCACGTTCGAGTACGGCGCGTCCGTACTTGTCGAAGTTGGAGCCGAATTGGAGTCCCACCTTCTTTCCGGCAAGATCTTCGATTTTCGATACTCCACCTTCTCGGCCGAGGAACCAGATATCGGACGCGGGCTTGTCGATCACCAAGGCGGGCACGTCGATTCCGCTGGCCTTGGCCTGAACGGCCGGTGTATCACCGATCAGGCCGACCTGTACGTCGCCCGTCTGCAATGCCTGCACCACCGGCGGACCGTTGTTGAAGCCGACGAAGGCTTTGTACTCGAATCCGTACTTCTCGAGAATCGGTTGTGCCAGACCCTCGTGGACGGCGTAACCGAACGAGGTTGTGTCCGTGGGGGATTTACCGGCCGCACCGTTCCACGGAGCGCCCACTGTCAACGGAACCAGTGACGCCGACGTACCCTCGGTGGCTTCCGAGGTCGACGAGCACGCGGTCACCGTTGCGAGAAGTGCGATTCCCAGCAGTGCGGCAAGGCTTTTGGTGCGAGTGCGGATGGTCATGGTGTTCTCCTGGCATTCTGGGCAAGCTGGTGATAGTCGGCTGTGGATTGTGTCGGGCGGGCGGACGATTTGCGCCACCCGACGCGTTCGCGGTACATCCCGAGCAGGTTCTGCCCGAGGAGGTGCTCTTCGTCGAGGAACTCGGAGCCCTGCGGTTCCGGTGTGCGTGAGGGCGAGACGAACATGGCGTCGGCCGGGCAGTACGCCTCACACTGGAAACACGTCTGGCAGTCCGAATGTCTGGCGATCACGGGAGGGGCGTCCGGGACGGCTTCGAAGACGTTCATCGGACAGATCCGGACGCAGATATCGCACGTGGTGCAGCGGTCGGCGTTGATGATCTCGATCATGACGCACTCCCCTGCGTGGCCAATGTGATACCAACACGGGGTAATTCGGTATCCGGCTCCACCCAGATATCGTCAAGCCCGCCACTGAGTAGTCGGTGAGCTTGGCTCGAATCCGTGTCAGGGAAATCGGTGCGGGTATGCATGCCACGGGTTTCCGTGCGCGCCATGGCCGTACGTACCGCCCACCGGCCCATCGCCAGCATTCCGGCGCTCTCGCGTTGCGCGATTGCCTCCATGCCGGAGTATTCGACGATCGGGGCGGAAGATGCGCTCTCCCACAGTCGATCGAGGCGAGCGGCCGAGTCGGCAAGTCCGTCGTTGCTGCGGAAAACTGCCTTGTCGATCGGCAGCATTTCGGACTGGATCGAGCGAACAGCGTCGTCGACGCTGTTGACACCTCGACCACGAACACCGAGGGTTCCGGACGGTTCGACATCGAATCGGGTTGGTAATCCACGATGTGCGGAGAATCCGGCCGCAGCGCGTCCAGCCCACGTCCCGGTCGCAATGGCCCACGACAGGTTGGGGCCACCCGCTCCGGTGGCAGCGCCGACTATGCGGTCGCGCGCAGCGATATCGCCTGCCGCGTAGAGGCCGGACACTCCCGTCGACGCCTCGTAGTCGAGAATGTGTATTCCGCCCGTACCCCGGACAGTTCCTTCTTGGACCCAATCCATCGGGAACCGTTCGTTGAATGGATCGATCCCGAGTTTGTCCGTCACCATGAAGAAGTTGGGCATCGCAGCGCGCAGCGCCGGCCACATTTCTTTGTCGAACTGAGTGAACTGTGCGGTGATCGTGCCGCGCAGAGAAGCACCGAGAAGCTCTGCGCGGCTTTGGTGAAGGTCGTGATACCGGATCGGTTCACCGCGGTGATCCCAATACGACGCGGAGACGAAGAATCCGTTCTTGTCCATGCTTGTTCCGAAGGGCACCATTCCGTAAAAGTTCGAGAACTCCATGCTGGAGAGATGGGCGCCGACTTCGACGGCCATCAAGTGTCCCTCGCCGGTGTTCACGTCACCGCCGAGTGAGTGGCTCTTCCACGTGGTGCCGCCAGTCGCGAGGATCACGGCGCCGGCGTCGACGCGCCAGGGCCGTTTGACCTGACGCTGGTAACCCGTTGCCCCGGAGACAGTTCCGTTGGAATCCACGAGAAGTTCCAGTGCCGGGCTGTGGTCCAGTACATGGACTCCGGATTTCTTGACCTTCCCACGCAGGAAGCGGAGGTAGTCCGGGGCCGCGCCGGAAAATGATCGCTCGCCGGGACGGGCGCCGAACAGTGAGCCGGGACTGCGCGGCTTGGCACTGGGCTTGTATCCCCATTCCGGGATGAGAGCTGTTCGCTCCCAGACCTCGTCGAGAACCGCTTCGGTCCAGACTCGATCGGTGATGAAACCACCGGAGCGTTCGCGCCGCGAGATTTCTTCGTCGCGACGTTCCGGAACCGGGGGCACGAGCCAATGGCCGACTCCCGCCGTCGCGGCTACACCGCTTGCGCCGACATAGCCTTTGTCTACCAACGTGACACTGGCGCCGGATTCCGCTGCGGCAACTGCCGCCCAGGTTGCCGCCGGTCCGCCGCCGACAATCAGCACGTCGGTCGACACATGCAGACTCTCGGAATCGTCCGTGACTATCTGTCCGTGAAAGCGAGGGAGTGAGCGCGCCATGACAGCGCACCTCCATTCTGGAATGCGTGAGAAGAGAGGGGGCTACGAGTTTTTCGCTCTAGCTACACGAAGACGAGAGAGAAGCCTCGAGGCGCGCGAGGCGGTCGGTGATCTTGGCGAGTTCCGTGAGGATCGCAGCTTGGCCGGCCGGTGCATATCGGTTTGTGTGGCCGACACCAACTTCGATCAAGCCGAGGGCTTGGTGAGTGGTCACCTGGAAGAATCCGAGGTGGTCCAGGACATCGGCGGCATATCCTGTGGAAGCGTTTGCCAAGGCCCACACCAAATTTGCGCCGTTTACGACGGAGTTTCCGGCCAAGTGCGCATCGGCCACTGCTGCTTCGAGAATCACGCGGGCCGCGGGGCCGTACGTGACGTCGCTGTCGTCGACGGGTGCCTTGTCGGGTACCACCAGATCGAGAGTTTTCTGTATGGATGCGCGGGTCAGCCCGAGGTGGTCGAGACCGCGCAGTATGAGGTTCTCTTCCTCGTCGAGGAGAGCTTGCAGCAAGTGTTCGGAATCAACTGTCAACGAACCTTTTCTGGCCGCAGCGGCCGGAGCCAGGGATATCACCGATGCCAGGTGAGGGCTGAACGGCAGATCGGTCTCGATGTGCTCGGTGATGCGCACCGAAGAATCGGGTGCTTCGCGATCGAGTGCGCCGCGAAGCGCCATTTGGCAGATCGCCGAGATCGGGAGTTGTCGGGCACGTACCGCGGCCGCGAGGTCGTCCGGAACATAGACGTTGATCTTTGGCATCTGCCCCGGCCTCTCTCGCAACTCGACACCCTGACCTGCACTGATGTGCATAACCCCATATAACCCCCACTGCGTGGCGACGACAATGGCGGTTGCCGTCGATAAGGCGGAAAAGTGCTGCTCACGGGTTTAGTTCAGGCTGGTCCGAATCGTCGGGTTCAGGTCCGGGTCTGCCTACAGCAGACAATCGGGATTCCGGCGCCGCGGCGCCGGTAGGAATGGATTCATGACTACTCCAACCCTCACCGACACCGGATATCGTGACCTGCTGACAGACAGGCTCTTTCGTCAACGAACAATCTTGCTGACCGGCGAGGTGAACGACGACATGGCCGAGCGCGTGTGCTCGGAGTTGGTCCTCCTCGCCACTACCGACCCCAAGCGCGACATCGTGCTCTACATCAATTCACCCGGCGGATCGGTGTTTTCCGGTCTCGCCATCTACGACACCATGAAGCTCATCCCCAATGATGTCGTGACGGTAGCGATGGGATTTGCCGCCAGTATGGGTCAGGTGCTCCTCTGCTCCGGTACACATGGCAAGCGAATCAGCTTGGCGCACAGTCGCATCATGATGCACCAGCCGTCAGCGGGTATCGGTGGCACAGCGGTGGATATCGCGATCCAGGCCGAGAGCCTCGAGTTGATGAAGCGTCAGTCGCAGGAAATTCTGGCCGCCGAAACGGGCCGGACCGTCGAAGAGATCGAGATAGACAGCGACCGAGATCGTTGGTTTACCGCCGAGCAGGCACGCGAATACGGAATCGTCGACCGCGTCGTGACGACGTTCGCCGAGATCGCACCGCAGGCTACCTTCCCCAAGATCGGATTGTGAACATCATGTCCCAGTACACGATTCCCAGCGTCATCGAGCGAACACCAACGGGTGAGCGATCTTTCGATATCTTCAGTAGGCTGCTCAACGAGCGCATCGTCTTTCTCGGCACCGAGATCGACGACGGCGTCGCCAACGTCGTGATGGCTCAGATGCTGCACCTGCAGGCCGACAACCCGGATCGCGAAATCGGTTTGTACATCAACTCTCCCGGCGGTTCCACCACTGAGATGCTCGCGATCTACGACACGATGCAGTTCTTGAAACCCACGATTTCGACGTACTGCATGGGGCAGGCGGCGTCGGCTGCTGCGGTGCTGCTCGCCGCCGGTACTCCGGGCCATCGGCATGTTCTCGCCCATTCCCGGGTGCTGCTGCACCAACCGTCGACGCAAGGTAGCGGCACCATCTCGGACCTGGCGCTTCAAGCGGCTGAGATCCTGAGAATCCGCGAGCAGACGGAGACGATCTTGAGTAAGCACACCGGTCAGAGCGCCGAGCGGCTGCGAAAGGACACCGATCGGGACCGGATATTCACCGCCCACGACGCGATCTCCTACGGCCTGGCTGACAGCTTGATCGAAGGGAACTGACTCAGGCCGCCATCAGGACGGGGCCGGAGATCGGTGCCGGAGAGTGCCCGAAGGTGAGGGAATTGAGTGCAATTATCTTGTTGCCCGATCGGAACAGCAAGTGCTCCAGCGGCATCCCCAAGGCTTCACAGATCGCGCGCAGGATTTCCGACGACGGTTCCTTCTTGCCTCGCTCGATCTCGGACAGGTATTGCTTCGACATTCCGACCTGGGCGGCTACGTCGCCGAGTGTCCGGTCCTGATCGCGTCGGACCTCACGCAACACTCGTCCGTACGCTTCGCGGATCAGTGGGGGCTTACGCGCAGGTGCATCCGGGTTGGGCAGTTCCGACCCACCCTTGACCAGGACTAATCTGCGCTGCGCATCCATACGCCGAGTATTCCAGCCGACCAGTGCGGCCACTACCGGGTTCGCCGAGGGCAGAGAGGGCTCAGTCGGTTCGAACACCACCGGCAAGGAACATCGCACGCAGGACGAAGGCAGCCTCGGGCCCGATGATTTCGTCGACCAGCGTGAGGTATCGGTCGACGAACTCCGGCCCATGGGAAGCCTCGTCGGAGTCGGGGTTGCCGAGGTGGTGTGCGAGTTCGTGCAGGACAACAAGTTCACGCAACGCCCAGCGCCCGTCTCGATCCTCGGGGACGGCGATGGTGTCATTCGAGTAGTGGGCGGCAGTGTTTCCGGCGCGGGCGCGCACCATTACCGAAACAGTTGCGCGGGGCCAGGTTTCCCCCACCCAGTTCAGTGCAAGGACCTGCTCGCAATATGTCTGCACCGATTCCACGGATCCGAATTTGCGCTCGACCGGCAGTGTGATGGTGGATCCCAGAACTTCGACGCTACGTGTCCCCCGCTGGTCCGCGCGGTCGAACATGGTGCGCACCAGGGTTTCTGCTTCGTAGACGGCGGACTGCTGCTTATCTCTCACCGCTCACCTACCCCCGTCGCTTCGCTCGCCCCGTCCGATCTGCCCCTTGACGCCACCGATCTCCGGGAGGTTTCCCAGCCGTGCTGATCTGGCCGCCTTGTCCCCTGCCTGACGTGCATGCGACGAATGCCCGGCACTTGCCCGGCCGCCGCCCTGCCATGTACCGCGTGCCTTGGAATTGGACGAATAGTAGTCCTTGAGTTCGATTTCCTTGTTACGCAACACCAGTGCGGTTTCCGAGGATGACGCAGTCGACACTGTTTCCGTCTCCTTCTTCGTTTCCGCCAACCGGGCGCCGATGCGCGCCGCATAGGCCATCTGGAAGTTGAGCCGTGCGGTCACACCGGCAACAGGCTTGCGGACCTGCGTGCTGACGCGTCGTCGTCCGCGAGTTTCGACGACCGTCCGCACGGACGTTTCACCGCGGTACGCACCGGAGCGCACATACGCGTCGGAATCTCGCACCATCTGGAACAGAAGGCTCGAGTACAGGGCCTCACACACGTCGATGTCGCCGGCAAATCCGTACGCGAAGATGACGGCAGACGTCTGCGCGATGTCGCACTGCACGTCGTTGGCGGCAGCGATGGCGATGAACAGCTGAGCGTAGGTGCGCAAGCCACGCTTGCCGGGCTCACCGATCGTGATGAGCCGTTGGGTGGGCGTCGCCCGTTTTTCGGACGACGCCGTGTGTGCACGGGCCACCGCCAGGTCGATGGCCGAGTTGGTGGCCAACCGCTGTGCGGCCGCCATGAAGGCTTCACCTTCGTGGGGATTATCGGTGGATTCTGCCTGGCGCAGCAGAGCACCGATGCGGGTCAACATCTTCTCCGAACTCACCGCAGAAGGGTACTCCCGGATACCGACAGCGGCGCTTATGCTGCTGGGGCACACACTCACCCTCAACTTGGATCGTCCGGCACGTTCCTGCCGGTAGAAGGGATCAACCCGTCATGGCTTCAGTGACATTCGAGGGAACTACCTGCCTGTTTCCCGGATCGAATTCCCCCGCAGTCGACAAGCTCGACCTCCAGATCGAGGACGGCGAGTTCCTTGTTCTCGTCGGACCGTCCGGTTGTGGAAAGTCGACGACGCTCCGCATGTTGGCGGGTCTCGAGGAGGTCCACAGTGGCCGCATTCTCATCGGTGACCGCGACGTCACGGGTCAGGAACCCAAGGAACGCGACATCGCGATGGTGTTCCAGAACTACGCCCTGTACCCGCACATGACGGTCGCCGAGAACATGGGATTTGCGCTCAAGTTGGCGGGTACCAACAAGACGGAAACCCGGGCTCGCGTCGAGGAAGTTGCCAAGATGCTCGACCTGGAGCCGTACCTGGATCGCAAGCCGAAAGCGCTGTCCGGTGGTCAGCGTCAGCGAGTTGCGATGGGCCGCGCCATCGTCCGCCAACCGCAGGTGTTTCTGATGGACGAGCCGCTCTCCAACCTCGACGCAAAACTGCGGGTGCAGACGCGTACGCAGATCGCGCAATTGCAGCGACGCCTCGCGACCACGATGGTCTACGTGACGCACGATCAGGTGGAGGCCATGACCATGGGTGACCGCGTCGCCGTCCTCGACAAGGGAATCCTGCAGCAGTGTGCGTCGCCGCGGGGGCTCTACAACCGGCCGAAGAACGTGTTTGTTGCCGGTTTCATGGGCTCGCCCGCGATGAATCTCTTCACCCTTCCGCTCACCGACGGCGGTGTGGCGTTCGGTGACGTGGTTGTTCCTGTTTCCCGTGAAACATTGAACGGAACACCCGAGACCGAAGTTGTGCTCGGAATTCGTCCGGAACACCTCGAGATTGCCGCTGCGGGAATTCCGATGGACGTCGACGTCGTCGAAGAACTCGGGTCCGACGCCTACGTCTACGGCCGCACGACTATCGGTGGCAGCCCACAACAGATCGTGGCGCGAGGTGACTGGCGTAATCCGCCGCAGAAGGGTGATCGCGTGAATCTTCGCGTCGACCCGGGCAAGGTGCACATTTTTGCATCCAGCGACGGCCGTCGCCTCGGCTGATTCGACGTTCTAATCCGACACATGAACGATTCAGGTTCGCCGTAATACCAACAAGTAGGGGTGTCTCGTGCCACAGTAGGGGCCGATGCCGGGAGCCGGCACTCATGGCGCATGCCGTGACGTCGGCGACCGGGATGTCTTTTGTCGTATACAAGCGGGGAGCGAATCCATGGTTCTGAACTCGAAGGCGATGCGTCGGGCTGCAATTGCAGCGTCGGCAGTGTCGATGCTGGTACTGGCCGGTTGTTCGTCCGATTCGGACAACGGCGGCGACACCACCACCACAGCCGCATCCGGGGGATCGTCCTCCAGCGAAGGCCGCGGCCCCATCACGATCGTCGAGGGCCAGGATGCCCTGAATGAGGCGCTCGAAAACATCATCTCCGACTGGAATGCCGAGCATCCGGACGAGAAGGTCACCCTGAAGCCACTGGCGAAGGAAGCCAACGCGCAGGTCGACGACATCACCCAGCGCATGCAGGCCAAGAGCGACGAGTACGACCTCATCGGCGTCGACGTCGTCAACACCGCGCAGTTTGCTGCCAACGGCTGGCTGGCTCCGCTCGAGGGTGACCTGAAGATCGACACGTCGGGCCTCCTCGAGTCCACGGTCGCGTCGGGCACGTACAACGGCAAGCTCTACGCAGCGCCCAAGAACACCAACGCCGCGTTCCTGTACTACCGCAAGGACCTCGTCGAGAAGGCTCCCACCACGTGGGCCGAGCTCAAGGAAAACTGCCCGAAGGCTGTCGAAGCCGGCATCTCCTGCTACGTCGGTCAGTTCAAGAACTACGAAGGCCTGACGGTCAACACCACCGAGATCACCAATGCCTACGACGGACCGTGGGTCGCAGCTGACGGCATCACCCCGGCGATCGACGACAAGACGAAGGAAGGCGTGCAGTTCATCGTCGATTCCTTCGCCGACAACACGATCCCGCAGGAAGCGCTGACGTACTCCGAGGGTGAGTCGCAGAGCGCCTTCGGTGAAGGCAAGGCCCTGTTCATGCGTAGCTGGTCCGGCTTCTCGGTCGACGGTGAAGAGACGTCGGTCGCCGGCAAGTACGGCTACACCGTCCTTCCGGGTGTCGACGGACCGGGCGCGTCGACGGTCGGCGGCTACAACGTCGGCATCAGTGCCTTCTCGGACGCTCCCGCCACGGCACGCGACTTCCTCGAGTTCATGCAGACCAAGAAGTCGCAGACGTACTTCACCGCGGTCGGCGGCGCACCCGTCCTCTCGGCTGTCTACGACGACCCGGCAGTACTTGCAGAGTTCCCGTACTTCGCGACACTGAAGGAAGCGCTTGCCACCGCGCAGCCGCGTCCCGTCACGCCGTACTACACGCAGGTGTCGAAGTCGATTTCCGACAACACCTACGCTGCTATTCGCGGCGAGAAGACCGTCGAGCAGGCTTTGGCGGACACCAAGGCCGGCATCGAAACCGCCGGTAACTGATCTACCAGGAGCAATAAGCAATGGCAGAACCGCAGGATCCTTCCGCGGCTGTGCCTGCCAACCCCACGGTCGGGGCCGGGTCAACCGGTCCCGACCGTTCGGGCGTTGGTGGGAGACACCGAGCGCCGGAACCTCTCGAAGAGCCGTCGGTATCCGAGGGCACAGGGATGTCCCTGACCAAGGTTCTGCCTGACTCTGCAGATACACCTCCGCCCCCGCCGGATATGCCCGCGCCACCGTCGGCCGACAAGCCGAAAAAGCGTCGACGCGTCCCGCCGTGGGCGTTTGTCGCACCGTCGTTGATCGTGCTCGCAGTCATCATCGTGTACCCCCTCGGGCGCGCGATCTGGATGTCGATGCACAGCGACGGCAAGAAACTCGATCCAGAGACCGGCATGTTCGTCACCGGTCAGTTCACGTGGTTCGACAACTACAAGAACTGGATCACCCAGTCCTGCAACACTGCGAACGGCGCGATTCCGTGTCCTCCCGGCACGCTCGGCTCGCAGTTCTGGCAGTCGATCGGCAATACCTTCGGTTTCACGATCGTGACGGTTCTGCTCGAGACGCTGATCGGCCTCTCGATGGCGTTGATCATGGCCAAGACTTTCCGTGGACGCGGTCTGCTGCGCGCCTCGGTCCTGATTCCGTGGGCCATCCCCACCGCTGTCACCGCGAAGTTGTGGTTCTTCATCTTTGCCAACGACGGCATCGCCAACAAGATTCTCGGCACCAACATCCTGTGGACGGCCGATCCGTGGCCGGCTCGATTCGCGATCGTCGTCGCCGACGTCTGGAAAACAGCGCCGTTCATGGCTCTGCTCATCCTCGCGGGTCTGCAGATGATTCCCGCAGACGTCTACGAAGCAGCCAAGGTCGACGGCGCAACGGCGTGGCAGCGCTTCCGCATGATCACGTTGCCGTTGGTCAAGCCCGCACTCATGGTGGCCGTGCTCTTCCGCACCATGGACGCCCTGCGCATGTACGACCTGCCCGCAATCATGATGGGATCCAATCCCGCCACGTCCACCATCTCGGTCCTGGTGGTCGATCAGATGCGCGTCGGCGCCAATTCGGCATCGGCACTGTCCACCATCACGTTCCTCATCATCTTCGCTGTGGCCTTCATCCTGGTCCGATTCCTCGGAGCCAACGCGGTCAGCACGCAGGAAAAGCAGCGGAAAGGGGAGCCGGTATGAACAAGGCACTACGCGGCAAGATCGGCACCTACATCGGCGTCGTCCTGATCATCGTGTGGGGACTGGCTCCTTGCTACTGGATGATCGTGACGGCTCTGCGTGACCCGTCTGAGACCTTCTCGACCTCACTGTGGCCCGAGAACCTCACATTCTCCAACTTCACGGCAGCGCTCGATCCAGACGCCAAGGTGAACTTCACCCGCGCTCTGATGAACAGCCTCATCATCGCCGGCGCTACCACTCTTGTCGCTCTGGTCGTCGGTGTCTTCACGGCGTACGCACTCTCACGGTTCGACTTCCGTGGCAAATACTTCGTCACCGGAATCATCCTCGGCGCGTCCATGTTTCCCGTCGTCGCACTCGTGACGCCGTTGTTCCAGATGTTCACTGACCTCGGGTGGATCGGCAGCTACAAAGCGCTGATCATTCCCAACATCTCGTTTGTCCTACCGCTCACGGTGTACACGCTGACCTCCTTCTTCTCCGAACTCCCCTGGGAACTCGAAGAAGCCGCACGCATCGACGGTGCCACCCGCGGCCAGGCTTTCCGGCTGATCATGCTGCCGCTCGCCGCGCCGGCACTGTTCACCACCGCGATCCTCGCGTTCATCGCGACGGTCAACGAGTACCTGCTGGCACTGCAGCTCTCGAGCGACAAAACAGCGCCCGTCACCGTGGCGATGGCCAAATTCTCCGGCACCGATCCCTTTGTCACGCCGTACACCTCCATCATGGCTGGTGGCACCCTCGTGATGATCCCCCTCGTGATCATGGTGCTGATCTTCCAGCGACGGATCATCGCAGGCCTGACCGCAGGCGGCGTCAAGTCGTGATGCGAGCTTCGCGCGCGTGGTGCATATGAGGCGGGCTTCGCGCGCGTGGTGCATATGAGACGGGCTTCGCGCGCCCAGCGAATGGAGCTCATCGCCGGCTTCATCTCGGTGTTTGCTCTCATGGCGTTGATCAGCGCTGTGGTCTCAATCGTCAAAGGTGACCCAGGGGTGACGCCGTCGCTGGTGCTGCTCGGTTGCGTCATTGCGCTGGGCTTTGCGTACCGCGGATACCGGAAAGCGGTTCGCGCGGAGCGTCGGCAGTAGAGCTCCCGGTAGTGTGACGTTTCGGTATCGCAGTTGCCGGGAGTTATCTGATCGAGACAACACCCTGGTGCAATGATGCTGTGAGGTCATGTCCCCGACCGGGAGTGTGTAAGTGAGTCCATCGAACAGATCGAATGCGGCAGGTGGTGCTGCATCGACTTCGCGTCGCTCCGGCAACCCGGGGAAACCGGCCAAGAAGAAGCGCTCCAAGTGGCGGTTCGTCCGGCGGACGATCTACGTGCTCGTACTGCTCATGATCATCGTGCCCGCGTCGGTGTTTGCCGTTGCCTACAGTCGCACGGAGGTTCCTCGTCCCGCTGACATGCAGACCAAGCAGGTCTCCACCATCTACATGGCCGACGGCACCACCGTGCTCGGGAAGGTGGTCCCCCCGGAGGGCAACCGCACCGAAGTTGCGTTGTCGGCCATTCCGATTCATGTTCGCGACGCCGTCCTCTCCGCCGAGGACCGCAATTTCTACACCAACCCTGGCTTCTCGATTTCGGGATTCGCGCGCGCGGCCCGCGACAACATCATGGGCAAGGAAAGCGCCGGCGGTGGATCCACCATCACCCAGCAATACGTGAAGAACGTGTTGGTCGGCGACAAGCGCAGTATCGACAGAAAGATGCGTGAGCTTGTCATCTCCGCCAAGATGGCGCGCGAGTGGTCCAAGGACGACATCCTTGCGGCGTACCTGAACACCATCTACTTCGGACGCGGTGCGTACGGCATCGCAGCGGCGTCGAATGCGTACTTCGACAAGCCGGTCAGCGACCTGACCGTCGGCGAAGGCGCTGTTCTCGCTTCCGTGATCCAGAGTCCCTCCTTCCTCGATCCGGAGACCAATCTCCCCGCGCTCGAAGCGCGATGGAACTACGTGCTCAACGGAATGGCCGACTTGGGGACACTCGCCAAGGCGGATCGTGACGCGATGACGTTTCCCGTTGTCGCCGCGGCCAACCGCCCCACTGATCTGAATCAGGCTCCCGGCCCGGAAGGCCACATCAAGACGCAGGTCCTCAAGGAACTTGCCGAAGCCGGTATCAGTGACGAGACGCTGAACACGGCAGGCCTACAGATCACGACCACTATCGATCCTCAGGCGCAGGAAGCCGCGCTCAACGCGGTGAGCAAGAACCTCGACGGAGAACCGGAGGAACTGCGCACCGCGGCGGTATCCATCAACCCACGGACCGGTGGAGTTTCCGCCTACTACGGCGGCACGGACGGCGCTGGTTTCGACTACGCCCAGGCGCCGTTGCAGACGGGTTCGGCGTTCAAGGTCTTCGGACTGGTGGCCGCGTTGATGGAAGACATCCCGCTCTCGGCCCGCTTCGACAGTTCGCCGCTCACGATCAATGGTGTGACCATCGGAAACGTCGGCGGTGAATCCTGCGGAACCTGCACCATCGCGGAAGCGCTGAAGCGTTCGCTCAACACCAGCTTCTACCGCCTGATGCTGTCGATGGAGAACGGTCCGCAGAAGATCGCCGACGCGGCTCACCTGGCCGGTATCCCCGAGCGAATTCCTGGGCTCGACTACCCCACCCTGACCCAGGAGGGTGACCCGCCGGAGAACGGAATTGTGCTCGGGCAGTATCAGTCCCGCGTCATCGACATGGCGTCCGCTTATGCAACTCTTGCCAACTCCGGGGTCTACCAGCAGCCGCACTTCATCCAGAAGGTGGTGACGGCCGAAGGTGAAGTTCTACTCGATCGTCCGGTCTCCCCCGGTGAGCGTCGACTCGACGCTGCCGTCGCCGAAAACGTCACGCAGGCGATGCTGCCGATCGCGTCGTACTCCAATGGACACGCGCTGGCCGGTGGTCGCGCCGTTGCTTCGAAGACCGGAACCGCTCAGCTCGGTGACACCGGTCAGAACAAGGACGCCTGGATGGTCGGTTACACACCGTCCTTGTCCACGGCGGTGTGGATCGGCACTTCCGATGCCCAAGCCATCACCAACTACAACGGCGGCTTGATCTACGGTTCGGGGCTTCCGGCCGATATTTGGAAGAGCACCATGGACGGCGCTCTCAAGGGGTCCGACGTCGAGACCTTCCCGTGGCCGGATCCGATCGGTGGACAGGCCGGTGTTCCCGCCAACTCCGGTGCGACGTCGCCGAACGACCGCAGCACTGGGGCGGCTACCCCGCCTTCCACCACGCTGAATATTCCGGGGTTGCCGCCGGTGGAGATTCCGCAGATCCCGCAGCGGCCCCGTTCGATCGAGATCCTTCCCGGCATCGTCATTCCGTTGCCCGGCTGACCTTTTGCAGAGCGGCGATCTTCGCAGATCGCCTACCTGGCGACAGGCGGTGACGTAACGTGATGCGCGAGTTGCAGAATGCACTCGGGCGTCGTCGCACGGTCGAAGGAGCAGTCGAATGGGTCAGCTGGACGGCAAAGTTGCCTTCATCACCGGTGCCGCGCGGGGTCAGGGACGCTCTCATGCAACAACATTGGCGCAGGAGGGCGCGGATATCATCGCGATCGACCTGTGCGATCAGGTGGGATCAGTGGGATATCCCCTGGCCACTGCCGAAGATTTGAACGAGACGGTTCGGCAGGTCGAAGCACTGGGTCGTCGAATTATTGCCACCCACACCGATGTTCGTGATTCAGCCGGCTTGAGAGCCGCAGTCGACGAGGGCGTTTCGCAACTCGGACGCCTCGACATCGTGCTCGCAAACGCGGGCATCGCGAGTTTCGCTCCGGCCGAGAACCTCACCGACGACATGTGGGACGACATGATCGCGATCAACCTCACCGGTGTGTTCAAGACAGTGAGGGCCGCGCTGCCGCATCTCGAGGCACACGGCGACGGTGGCGCGATCGTCCTCACCAGTTCCACTGCCGGGATCAAGGGCCTGGGAAACCTGGCACACTATGCCGCTGCCAAGCACGGCGTGGTTGGCCTGATGAAGTCGCTGGCGAACGAGCTTGCGCCGCACATGATCAGGGTCAATTCGGTACACCCGACGGGCGTCAACACCGACATGATTCACAACGAATACACGTACGCGCTTTTCCGCCCGGACAAGAAGCCATCCGAGATCACTCTCGATGATGTCAGTGACGCGTTCCGAAGTTCGAATGCGCTCCCTGTCCGGTGGGTCGAATCAAGCGACGTCAGCAACGCCATTCTGTGGTTGGTCAGTGATGCCGCACGCTACGTCACCGGGGTTCAATTGCCGGTTGACGCTGGTTCGGTCATCAAGTGATTCCGTCTGAGTTACTGCGTGCCGCTACCTTTTCGCGGAAGAACGACAACGCGCAGTGCTTGGCGTAGGTGGGCAATCGTCTGAGTCCACGCGAGTTTCTCGCCGGTGCACAGTTCGATATCTTCGCCGCCGACTGCGACAGCGTTTGTCAGGGCGTTATGCCACTCGGCTTCCTGTTCCTGACTGATGCGCAGATACTCGAGGATGGTGTCGCGGTCGCGTCCGCAGATTTCTGCGACGTCGTCGGCGGTGAGTCCCCCGCTTTGGTCGGCGTCGAGTTCGAGGATGGACATGAGTGCGGGCGGAAACTCGAAGCACTCGTGCCATTCGACGGCCGATCCGTCAAAAACCGCGCTGAGTCCGTCGCTGTCCGATCCATCGGTGGCGGCGAACTCCCCGCCTGCTCGAATAGGTTGCCCGCCAAGCTCTTCGGCGAGCTCTTCCGATGCGTCGGCCAGTTCGGCAAAGGATCGGATCGTTCGCAGTAGATGATCGGGTGCAAACGGAGCAGCATCGACCCTGGCGACGCCGAGGACGCTTTGTTCCACCAGGATGAGCTTGATGGTGGGCCACTGTCGATTGAGCTGGGACAGAACAAGAGCGGCATGGTTTGTGTCGGGTATCGAGTGAACAACCCGCGAAAACACTTCTACGTACTGGTCGTCTTCGAGCACGCGGACATACGTGATCTGCTCGCCGCGAACGAGCGGGATGTCGCCGTCGTCGTCACGCTCGGGGGTGTAGTCGAGAAGCCGGCCAAGGGCGTTGTCGACCAACTCGTTCAACGAATCGTATTCGCTGGCCTGATTCTGACCGCTGTCGAAGGCTGGAATGTCTTCGCGGCCGCTCACCTGTACACGGAGAAAACTTGGGTGCGCGATGCTCCACATGTCGCCGAGCACCCGCAGTGCTTGGGCGACCACGCCGTCGGGCCGGGAACGATCGACGTCGATGTAGAAGGACATGGAGCCGTTGCCGGTGGCGTCGTGCTCGCATTGGTCGGGGCGATTGAATCCCCAGCCGATCAGCGACTCGTGATCCTCGGGTTCAAGCATCCGCAAGGGGTGCAGGAACTGATTGGACGGTACCTCGCACCTGACGCGGGTCTGGTCCCACGCGAAGAACTGGATGCAGGCGGGGGCGTAGTCGAGGTTGTCTTGCGAGTCGTGCTGCGACTCCACGACCAGGGTGTCGTTGTCCTGCATTGCCGCGATGTATCGAGACACACGAGCCCCGAATGCAGTCCATGCGGCAGTGATCTCGAGATCGAAAGTGTGCTCCGACATCGACGCTCCTTCACGGGTGGGGTTCTTACCGGTCAAGGGGCTTGTCGACGTTTTGTGAACCCCTGCCGTCAAGCCCTTGGCGTGAGAGTAGCGGTTGGGGCCGACAACTTCAGCGAGGCGCTTAGTCCATCCGAGAAAATTTTTCGGTTTCGTTGTCGAATCGTTCTTTGTAGGCCGTCGCCAGATCGTGGAGGGCGCCGACGCAGTCGCCGTAGAAGGTCGGTGCGTGCATGGTGGCAAGAATTCGTGGTTCGAGGTCGGCGAGGGCGCGGATGGTGGGTGCGAGCGCCGGCGTCAGGGCTGTTGCATGCCCTAGATCTTCGGCCGCAAGGGCGGGGCCGACGATTTCCTGTTCGGTTGTTGCGGGCGGGGGTCCGAACGCGGTGAACAGGTCGCCACAGAACAACGTCGACGTTGTCTCCTCGAACATCAGACCTGCGTCCCAGCCGTGCGGGACGTGTGGGGTGTCGATATGGCGTACGCGTCGGCGGCCTGTTTCGAGAACATCGCCGTCCTGCAACGGAACTGGCATTCGGTCGGCTAGATCGTTGACCTGGACGAAGCACCCCATTGCGCAATGCGCGACCTGCGCGCCGGGGGCTGCGGCGAGCCACGAATTCATCGCCCCACACTCGTCGGCTTCGACATGACCGAACGTGATCCATTTCAGCCGGGCTGGGTCGAGGAGACGCGACAGTGCGTCGGACGACGATGTGAACAGCGCTCTCTGCCCGGTGTGGAAGAGCAGTGGTTCTTCACCGTCGACAAGAAATTGGTTCATCGCGAGGTTCGCTTCCGGAACGAAGGTCGAGAGTCGGTAGATATCCGGGGCGATCTCGGTGATCGTTGTGCTCATCGCTGTGCTCCGATCAGGGCTGTAATTCCGTGATCTCCAGCTTTCTCGTCGCTCAGTCCGGGCACAAGGCTCTGGAATAGTGGAGGACGTGTATGTACTGCTGCTGACAGGCCCGCCGGGCGCGGGGAAGAGTTCCGTCTCGACCGCGCTTCACGATCGACTCGGCGAGGCCGGCGTGAGAAACGCGATGATCGAGGTTGACGAACTGGAGCGGTGTTACCCGCCACTGGGAACCGAGCGAGCCATCGCGCACGTCGAGATGCTGTGCACGTCGTACCGTGAGGTGGGTTACGAACTCCTGTTCCTCACCGCTACCGTCGAAGACGACGACTATGGGCGTGCTCTGCTGGCCGCGACCGCGGCTGACGGGCACCTGCTGGTACGGCTAGAGGCCGATACGGATACGTTGCGCAACAGGATCATCGAGCGTGAACCGGCCAACTGGGCAGGGTTGGAGCAGCTGGTGGAAGCGTCACGACTCCTGGCCGGTTCGATGCCGTCGTTGATCGGAGTTGACCTGGTTCTCAGCACCGAAGGTCGAGACCCCGAAAGTGTTGCCGATGACGTGGAAGCGTCTCTGCGAGAGCATTATCCGTCGTTACGGGCGCTCAGTGTGCAGAGCGGTGACCACTGAAGCGAACATCGTCGATTTGATGGAGCCAAGTGTGCCCGGATTCTTCGGGCCGATCGGTGCGACGATGTCGATTGCCTTGGTGGTCAGCGCTTCGGCGGAAGCCGTGGCGTCCACCAGACCTGCAGCAAGCGCGTCGCTTCCGCCGTACCGCCGCCCGGTGGTCATGGCGACGACGGCCGATGCAGGACTGAGTTTGGCCTGAATGAGCGCTGCCATTCCTTCGGTAAAAGGGATGTTGATGTCAACTTCCGGGAAGCAGTAATAGCCTCGATCGTCGCGCATGACGCGGTAGTCGTGCGCGACCCCGAGCATTGCGCCCGCTCCGAAGGCATGACCGTTGACTGCGGCGACGGTCGGCATCGGGAACGTCAGCATCCGCGCGAACAATGATTGCACCTGCTGCACATACCAATTTGCCTTGTCAGTGTGTGCGCCAAGCCAGTCGAGATCGAGTCCGTTCGAATAGAACTTACCCGTTGCCGTGGTGACCAGGGCGTGTGCGCCTTCGCCCAGAGCCTGGTCGAGCAGCTTGTCGACGGAGTCGAGCCAATCCGGGGAGAAGCGATTTTCGTCGTCGCCGAGGTCGAGGACGGCGATCTTGTTTTCGAAGCCGAGCGTAGGGGTCATGATTGACCTTTCGTGTTGCGGGACTTGGGGAGTGGTGGGTCGAGACGCAGAACGGCTCGAACAGCAGCATCCAACCGCGCGCGTGCTGCTGTATCGGGTACTCGCCAACCGTCGGCGCGTTTGGCCGGGTGGATGAGCAGTCCGGTAGGTAGGCCGACAACACAGGCTTCGATTGCTTCGACTGCTCTTCCGTCTTTACGGCCCCAGAGTGCCGTCGACAACCGGATGAACAACTCGACGAGCGCCCGGTCGAGTTGTGTGAGTTGCTCTGCGATATCGGCAGGGACGTCGGTGCCGAGTAGTTCGTCGCGCCTGATCGTCAACAGAAGGAGTGCGGAATGTGGGTAATCCAGCGCGAAGATCGCCGGCACTTCCGCGGCGGCGACCACTGCGTCGACTGCGGCGGACGGTGAGGGATTACGCAGGGTGTCATCCACTCTCGACTGCTGGAGTGCGAGAAATCGCTGTGCGGCGCGTAGCCACGCGCTACCGACCAGGCCACTGCGAGAACCGAATGCGTGATAGATCGCGCCGTTGGAAACGCCGGTTGTATCGGATACGGCTCTGACCGTGACTGCGGCCGGCCCGGCAGTGGCGGCGAGATTTTCGGCAGCATCGAGCAGTGTGTCGAGATCGTGGACGCGTGGCCGAGGCATGAACGCACAGTAACAGAGCGCCTGCTCTGTTACTAGTGCGTGGTCGGATCATGCAGCCGTCACAGCCTGCTGAAGTGAGCACCCCTTCTGCAAAGCTCGCACCCCTTCCAGAGCCCTGGAAGGGGTGCGAGCTTGATGAAAAGGGTGCTCACTCGGCCAATCTGCGCTGGCCAATCGCGCTGGCCGTGCGCGGCTAACTAGTCGTGGTCGTGAACGGAAGCACGAGCCGTGAGCGATGCGCCGCGTCGCGGTAGATCTTATGAGTGACGGGACGACCGACGGGCAGGTGGAACGCGTCCGGCGGGAGTAGCGCGTTGTGCTCGTCTGCCAACGGTTCTGCGTTGGACAACTCCACTGTGAGCTTGTGGCCCGGCTTGAAGGTATTCGCGAACGGATAGAGGCGCAGCACGTACTCCTCGATCTTGCCCGGCTCGACCGGCACCGCACGGGTGTGTGGGTGGTGCGGGTTGCCCTCGGTGGTTCGCTCGTCCAACTCGCGGTGCGAGGCCTTCAGATAGCCGGAGGTGATCAGCTGACGCTTACCGTTCGGGGCGTAATCCCACAGGCGCAGAATGAAATTCGAATCGATCTGGTCGATCTCCGCAAAGATGTGCGCGGCTCCGGTGCCGATCATCTCCGTGGACTCCTCGAAAACCGGTGTGCTCCAGGCCAGGATCTCGACCTTGTCGGTCACGGTGAGTGGGGCCTGGTAGAAGCCGTCAGGGGCGGCGTACTCGGCGCCCATCGGCTCCGGTTCGGTAGCGAGTTTGTGACGCGGGCGCAGGTACAGCGACTTGTACTCGATATCCTTTGGTGGCCACTGGTTTCCGGTGGCCACCTCGCGTGAGCCTTCGACGAAGACGCTCACGGCTGGCTCGTCCATGACACCGTTGTCGATGCCCTTGATCCAGTAGTCGTACCAGCGGAACATCTTGTCGTGCTCTTCGATGAAGGGGCGCGACTGCATCGGCGGGTATGGGCCGATATCCAGCTTCTTGGGACCCTTCAACGCGTCGAAGAGCTCGATCGTGCCGTCCATCGTCCAGCCGCGGCCCTGGTCGATCTGCAGGTAAACCGGGATATCGATGTTGGGGGCCAGGGTGATCGGGTTGCGCTCCTCGTACCAGTCGCCGTCCAACTCGTTCATCACGATGTCGAACCAGGCTTCGTGGTTCTTCGGATAGTTCAGCACGTGAACCAGATTCGGCCAGGCGGCGACGTCGGGATCCTGCAGGCGCTCGGCGACGCGTTTCTTGACCTCTTCGGGGCTGTACGTCTCGAGCATGCGGGACTTGACGTTGTCGGTGAATGCCCAGCCGGAGTCGCCGCCGCGACCTTCACGGGCGGCGCGCGGCATGAACCACATGATGCCACCGTGGTAGGTGGTCTCGTAGAAGTCGTAGTGGCCGCCGCTCACGAAGATCGCCTTCAGATGCGGCGGACGCTCGGTGGCGGCCAGCACCTGCATGGAGCCGAAGTACGAGATGCCGACCATGCCGACGTTTCCGTCGCACCACGGCTGTGCCGCAACCCATTCGATGAAGTCGTAGGCATCCTGTCCGAGCGAGACGCCACCGGCGTTGTAGTTGCCGATGTGCTCGCCTTCGGACGCACCGGAGCCGCGCAGGTCACCGATGACGTGAACGTAGTCCTCGCTGACGATGCGCGCGATGTCGCCGGCTTCGATGCAGCCGTCCCACATCGGGCTGGGGCGTCGTTGCGGCGGCGTGGTCAGGGCAAGCGCCTGCAGCTCTTTGCCGTATGGGCTCAGTGCAACGAGTGCCGGCCGCGGTTTTCCGTCGACGCCCTCGTAGGCGTCTGCCGCCAACTCGATCCCGTCGCGCATCGGGATCCGGAGATCTTTGCGGATGTGGATTGCCTGTCCACCTGCGTTGAATGTTTCGAATTCGGCCATGGGTCAACGACTCCTATTCTTCTTCGTCGTACTGAGTGCGGTAGCCGTGCATCGTCGTGAAGAACGGGGACGGTTCGAGGGTCGGGTCGCCCTCGTAGCCGAGTTTGTCGGCGACAGGTGCAAACGGTGAGTACGCCGAGTCCGTCTCCGGCAGACCGCCGCACAGGCACTGGTGCGCTGCGCCGCGGACGCCGACCTCGATGTCGACACTCTCGCGCAGTGCCTCCGACGCCTGGTCGCGGTCGAGTTCGACGCCGTAGGCGACGCCGTCGGCCCGGCGGTACGGATGCCCCAGATACAGGTGGTTCGGGCGGATCTCGTCACGCAGGTACTGAAGACTCGACCGGTACGCGAGAGGATCTTCGTAGCCGGGGAAGCCGTTGGCCGCTCCGTGGACCTGCACGGCGTCGCCGACGAACACATCGTTCTGGCCGTCAACCACGTAGGCAACAGATCCGGCCGTGTGGCCGGGGATGGAATGCACCGATACGGTGACACCGCCACCGAGGGAGAGGGTTTCGCCGCCTCGAACCAGGATGGACGGCTCCATCTCGCCGGAGATGACTGCTTTCGTCGACGCTATCTGCTTCTCCACACCCTGCGGGTCGTCGAGGTATCGCCCACGCCCCGTCAGATACTCGTCGACGTGCGCCTGCCGCGAGCGCAACAGGTGTGCGTCGGCCTCGTGGATCACAACCTGCGCACGCCTGCCCGTGAGTTCCCACAGAGCGTGAGCGCCACCGATGTGGTCAATGTGGCCGTGAGTCAGCAGGATCCAGCGAACATCCTCGATTCGGCGTCCGATTGCCTCGAGTGCCGGGGCCATTCCCTGCGCCGGCGACGACGCGATCCCGGTGTCGACGATTGCGAGTTCGGGGGCGTCGATCAGGAAGCTGTAGAGGCCGAATCGGCCCCACGGCGAGACGAGCGGATGAATCTTCACGTCGTCTGTCATGTCACTCACCGGTGGAACGAATGAAGGCGGCAGTCTCCCCGAACACCTTGTGGTACTCCGGGATCCAGGAGAAGTTCTGCGCGAACCCGTGGTTGGCACCGGCATAACGGCTCACCGTCACCTCGACTCCGGCTTCCTTCAGGCGCTGGCCGTACAACTCGCCCTCATCACGCATCGGGTCGTACTCGGCCGTGACGATCAGTGCCGGGGGTAGCCCGGAAAGATCCTCACGCTTGATCGGTGAGACGAGCGGGTTCGCCGCGTCCGCACCGCTCTCGAAGTAGAAACTGTTGAAGCCCTTCAGTCCTGCCGTCTCCACGCCGTACCCTTCGGCGTTCTCCCGCAGGGATTCGTAGCGATCGACGTCGAAGTCCAGATCCAGCGAGGGGTAGAGCAGTACCTGGTGCGTGATGCGGTCGAATCCCTCGTCGTGTGCCAGTGCGGCGACGGCGGCAACAAAAGTGCCACCAGAACTGTCGCCGGCCAGTGCGAGAGTCTTCCCGTCCCACTTCAGAGCCTCGCCGTTCTCCGCTGCCCAGCGCACTACCGCGTGGCAATCCTCGAGCCCGGCCGGGAAGGCCGCCTCGGGAGCGAGACGGTAGTCGACGGAGATGACCTTGAGTCCGGTCTCCTTCGCGAGGTTGCGCGCAACGTGGTCATGCGTGTTCAGGCTTCCGAGGAAGAACGCGCCGCCGTGGAAGTACACCAACAGTCCGTACGCGTCGGCGTCGACCGGTGTGTAGATCCGGACGGGCACATCGCCCGCGGTCGTGTCCTCGACAGCGTGCAGTGGCAGACGTTCTTTCAGCGGAGCTACGTGCGTCTCATCGCCGGCGCGCATGAGCGCCGGGTCGAGCGGTCCCTCGGGCGGGGCCGGCAGGGTGGCGATGAGCTCAGCGATCTGGGGATGCAAGGGCATGTCGTGGCTTCCTTACTTGGTCGCAGCCGGCTGAGCTGCCGTCTTCTGGCCGGGGAACACGTCGTTGACTTCGTCTTCGGTCCAGCCCTGACGCGAGATGCGCTGCAGCTCGTCCGTCACCGGCTTGCGGTTTGCCTGGTACAACGCCAGTGCTTCCTTGACGGAATCTGCTTCCTTCAGAGCGTCGGCGAGACCGCCGGCGTCCAGGATCGCCGAGTTCGCGCCCTGGCCCTGGTGATGCAGCATCGAGTGGGCAGCGTCGCCCACGAGGGCAACAGAGTCGGTGTGCCACACGTCAACCGGGTCGATGTCGTAGACCGCGCGAATGCTCACCGTGTCCATGTCGAGGTCGCGAGCGATGTTCACGATCCGCTCGTCGAAACCTTCGAGTGTCGCCAGGATGTCTTCCTTGGTGATCGTCGGCGCCCACGTGCTGTCCGGGCACAGCGCCGTGATGTCGAAGGAGACCTGGCCGCGGTGGCGCAGTGGCAGCAGGTAGACCTTCGTGCCCCGTCCGATGTACATGCGGAGGTTGTCGTCCGTCGCCATCCCGTAGGCGTCGTCAACCGAGATGACCGTGCGGTACGCGTGCTCACCGGAGAACACGGGGCCCTTGTCGCTGAAAAGCTGTTGACGCACAACCGACTTGATGCCGTCGGCGCCGATGACCAGATCGGCTTCGACCGTGGTGCCGTTGGTGAAGGTGAGGACGGAGCGATCGCCCTTGTCCTCGAGGGTCTCGAGTTTGTGGCCGAGATGCACCATGCCTTCGGGGAGTACGCCGAGTAGAGCGTCGATGAAGTCGCCGCGGTGGATCAGGTGAGTCTTGGTGCCCTCGGTGTCGCCGGGGACAGCGGGCCACTCCTCCTTCATGATCGGATCATTTGTGCCCGTGAGGATTTCGAAGTAGTCACTCGGTGAGCTGACCTGCGCGACGGCGTCGAAGATGCCCCACTGGCGGAAGCGATCCATGGTGGACGGACGCAGACCGATGCCGGCGCCGACCTCCCGGATCTGGCTAGCTTGCTCGTACACGTTGACATCGGCGCCGAGCAGGCTCAGGGCCTTGGCTGCCGCAGCACCGGCGTATCCCGCGCCGACGATGGCGATTTTCAGGTTCTCGAGCTCTGAAGACTGCATTGTTCTTGTCCTTGTCAGTTCTGGATGGTCAAGAAGTCGGCCGGGTTCTCGACGAACAACTTGGTGATGGTGGCTTCGTCCAACCCGGCTTCGCGCAGGTCGGGAATGAGGTCTTCGAAGAGGTAGTTCAGGGTGTGGCCCTTGACGCCGGGCCATCCGAGCGGGCTGCAGTTGGCGTCGACGCCCGCGAGTGCCTGATCCAAGTGGCCTTTGCCGAGGAAGCGCAGGAAGTGGTCAAGACGCTCCTTGCGGGGGCGCGCCCAAAACGGGGGGTCCGGGAGTTCGGTCTCGTAGCCGAACGTGTCGAAGCCGACGCGTCCACCCTGTTCGGCAATCCAGGTGTCACGCGTCTTGTCGGCGTTCACACCGTCGTCGACGTGCCCGAACAGCACCCGATCCAGCGGCAAGCCCTCGTCGTTGAAGATTTTGATTGCGTTCTCGGCGTCGATAGCCAGGTGCGTCAGGATCGGCACGCCGGTGCTCAGCGCAGCGCGAGCGGCCGCGCGGTAGATGCGCTTGTCCAGATCCGTCATCCGGCCACCGCGGCTTACGCCGACCTTGATGACACCGGCCTTGCTGCCGGTATTGCCGATACCGACGGTGATCTCGTGAACGAACTGACTGGTGAGGTACTCGACGCTTGCTCGTTCGAAGAACGGAAGTGCGGTGTCGCCGCCGACAAAGCCGGTGCACGCGATGATGTGGACGCCGGTCTTGGCGGACAGTGACTTGTAGTAGTCGACGTCACGGCCGTTGCAGATTCCGGTGACGTCGACGAAGGTTCCGCCGCCGTACTCGTGGAATTTCCGAAGCTTGGGGACGGTCTCGGAGTACCGCTCCTCGGGGGTCTTCCACCACTTCGTGTCCAGCTCCGAGCCCGGCATGCCGTACCCGATGTGCTCGTGGATGGCCACGATCCCGAGTTCCTCGGCGGGGATCGACCCCAGAACGGTGTTCACTCTCGACACAACACTCACCTCTAAGAAGATTCGAAAATTGGATGGTTATCCGTTGTCGCGGTGGGGTCAGCCCACGGCTCGCGTCGACGTAGCCCCTGACGCACTGAGCAAGTCGCGCGGGTTGTCGACGAGGATGCGTTGCACATCCAGCTCGCTCAGCCCCTGCGCTGTGAGGGCGGGGACAAACGTCGACAGGATGTAGCTGAACGGCAGATCGTTCCCGGGATGACCCTTGGCGACGCCGGTTGCGTTGCTGGAGAGCAGAATCCGGTTTCCGTAGCCGGCCTTGACCAGCTCGCCAACCAAAACGGCACGCTCGGCGTCGGTGATGTGGACGTCATCTGCTGTGCCTACGTGGTCCAGTGCGACATAGGCGCCGCGGCGGGCGATTTCGGCCGGGGCGCCGGCGGCGACGGCATCCTTGCGGTCGAGTCCGCCGACGATGACGCGCTCTGCCGGCAGCTTCTCGTCCGCGAGGATCTCGAGGTCGGCAACCGCATCGTTGCCGTAGCGAATGGAGACAGGGGCGCCGGTGGCGAGCGCGGCGCGGGCCGCTCCGCGGAACAGGCTTTCCTCGGTGGCGGTCATTCCCTCGTGATTCGCGGCGGTAGCCACCAATCCGGGGATGCCGCGACGCTCTACGCGCGGAATCACCATGCCATCGGTGATTTCCTGAGTGAAGAGCTCGGCGAACTTCTCCGCCGGCCAGGGCGTCGGCGGATTGGTCTGCGGCGTAAGGAAATAACCGCCGAGCATCTCCTCCGGGCCGAGGCCGGTCGACGTGACGATGTGCACGCCGGTGGTGCGTGAGAGAGCCTCGTACAGTTTGACGTCGCGACCGTGGAACATGCCGGTGGCGTCGACGATCGTCGCTCCGCCGTGTTCTCGGAAATCCTTCAGTTTGTCCGCCAGGGTCTCGAAGATGTCGGCGCGGTCCAGCGTGATGTCGAATGCGTATTCCGCACCCGGAAGCACTGACAGCAGTGCTTCGTGGACCGCGACAACACCCAACTGGTCGGCGGGAACGGGGCCGAGAACGGTGTTGACGGTGTTGCCTTCAGCGATCTGGTCGACCTTCATCGGCATTTCCTTTCGTCATCGTCATGCCTGCATGACGTGGTAGCGATCACAGTAGCCATTAACATTACAAAGCGTCAAGTGAGTTGGTTAACAGACATCTGACTTGTCGCACTGATTTGTGGCTTTGCTGCGGCTAGAATCTGTGGCCATGTCGCTTCGCGCCGCTCAAAAACAGATGACCTACGAGCTCTTCCTTGCCAAGGCGCTGGAATTGTTCGGAGAGAAGGGTTACTCCGCGACCACGATCGACGACATCGCGTCGGCCGCAGGTTCGACCCGGACTACCTTTTACCTGCACTTCTCGTCCAAGGCCGACGTGATGAGTGCGCTGCTGACCAAGGTCGACGCGATCCTTACCGCGGCCGACAACCCCACACTGACCGCGGTGGTTGCCTCCGGCTCGCGAGGCGAGATCCACGCGTGGCTCGACCGCAAGTTCTCCCAATGGGACGAGATCAAGCCCTACCTCACCGCGTCCTACGAGGCGTCATACGAGCCGGACGTCGAGGCCAAGACCGAGCAGTGGTTCGAGTCCGCCGTCGAGGACATGACCGCGGGGCTGGACACGGCAAAGCGTCTGCCGGCCGACCGGCGCCGGATCCGCTGCGTGCTGGCTTTCGGTCAGCTCGAGCACCTCTCGCGGCGCTACTTCTCCATCGGCTGGCGGACCCCGCGCGAGATCTGCCTCGACGAAATCACCGAATCCTGGTGCTACCTGCTCGCAGCGGACAACTGAGGTTCACCGGCCTTATCGGACGTTGACGTCGTCGGCCACATTGGCGATCTCATGCAGTACGTCGGTGCCCAGATCGACTGCGGCTTCGGACTCCGGGCGGCTTCCGAAGAGTCCGAACAGGGTCAGGACACCGGACGCGGCAGCGCACAGCGCACACACCAGGAACGCCAGGCTGTAACCGCTACCGAGCGACGAGAACGCCAGATCGCTGATCGGGGAAGGCATTGCGAGCATTGGATTGTCAGGTCCGGGTGCCAGGCTCGGATCGGTTGGCACCGGAATGACCGGCATCGAGTTGAGCGCCATCGCGCCGCCCTGCTCGCCGATCCCCATGACAGCGCCTGCATGAGCCTGACCGAGATCGGATTCACCGACAGCCGCGCCGAGGCCGTCCCTGACTTCGTTGTTGGCGACACTGTTCGCAATAGCGGCGACGAGAACGGGTCCGAGCGCAAAGCCGAAGTCACGCAACAGGTTTGTCGTGGCACTGGCCATGCCGGCCAAGCGCAACGGCACGGTGTTGATGGCCACCGCGGTGATCGACGCGACCGTGAAGGCGAACCCGACGCCGAGCAGCAGCATCGGCACGATGAAGTCCGTCCACGTCGAGGTCTGGACGTCGAACTGCGAGCAGATGAAGCCGGCGATCGCGATCAGTGCAAAGCCCGACGTCAGCACCCAACGCGGTGAAACGCTGTGGATCAGGCGGGATACGAGCGGCACCAGCAGGAACGCGGGACCCTGGATGACCAGGAACAACACGCCGATTTTGAGCGGTGAGACATGCTGAACCGCACCGAGCCAAATGCTCATCGAGAAGCAGAGGCCCAGGAACGCGAACATGCCGACGACGGCGGTGATACCCGAGATCGCGAAGACCCGGTTGGCAAACAGATTCAGGTGCAGCAGTGGCACTTCGGTGCGCAATTCGATGACGACAAACGCGGCCAGGGATACGACGCCGATGACAAAGCCGACGACGATCGTGGTGTTGCCCCAACCGATCTCGGATCCCTGCGTCAGTGCCCAGAGGAGGGCGATCAGGCCGACCGCCAACGTTGCCTGGCCGGGCAGGTCGAGCTTGCGGCCCTCCGGCGACGACGAGTCCTGCGCGCCCAGTGAAACGACAAACGAGATCAGTGCTGCGGCGATCACTGCACCGAAAGCCCAACGCCAGCTGCCGAATTCGGTGAGCACGGCGGCCATCATCGGTGAGAGTGCGGCACCGAGGGACAGGAAGCCCGCCCACAGTGCGATCGCCCTGGCGCGGGCCTGGGCGTCGGGCGCTGCAGCGGCGATCATCGCCAGCGAGATCGGGTAGAGCGCGCCGGCGCCGATGCCCGCGATGGCCTGGCCGATCCACATCAGGTGAACTTCCTGCGCACTTGCACACAGGGCTGCGCCGACGACGATCAGCAGCGCTCCGCCGAGTAGCAGTCGTTTGCGGCCGAACATGTCGCCGAGCACGCCGAAGGTCAGTTCGAACACCACCATCGTCGTGGCAAAAGCGGCGCTGATCCACGTGAGTTCTGCGCCGGAGATGTTGAAGTCCTGCTGGAAGGTTCCGTTCAGGGCGCCGGGCAGCGAGTACGCCACCTGGGCCACCATGACGGCCAGGCATGCGGCTACGAGAGTCGCTACGTAGCGCGATGGCCGCGCAGTCGGGTTACTCATTTCTGTGAGCTCCTTGCTCGAGGATTCCGAACCGCCCGATCGGCAGTCCGAGCGCGCTTGTGATACGTGTCACGCACTGAGTGAGCAAGGTGTCACATCGGTTTACTCTCTGTCAAGCGAATTCTGTATCGCGGGTAATGGTGGACAGAGCGAGCATGTTTTCGGCAAAGTTCACACCCCTTCCAGCGCGCTGAAAGGGGTGTGAAATCGAGGAAAAGGGTGCTAGCTGGGCGCGGCTACTTCGACGAGAATCCCCCGCAACCAGGATTTGAACTCGGCATCGGCCAGGCGTGGGTTCCACACCATGTCGACGACGAGCGGTGCGACCGGTAGCGGGAACTCCTCGATCCGCAGGTCAACCCGCTCCGCCATCGCGACCGCGACGCGATAGGTGTGCAAGGCAACTCCACCGGCCGTTGCCACCAGGTGCGGGATGAGCAGGTGATCGGAGATCAACGTCCCGATGCGGTAGTCCACTCCGTGCGCGTCCATCGAGGCGTACGGCGGCACGCGGTGACGGGAGTCGTAGGTGACATGAGGCAACGACGTCAGCAGTTCCAGTGCAGATGCCTCGGGGTGGCTGTCTCGGTGGGCGATCACCACCCACCGGTTCTCGTACAGACGCTCGCGCGGGTACGGCGAATGAAAGGCTTCTGACAGAAGTACGACGTCCACGCCGTTGTCGGTGAAGTCGGCAGCCTGTGGCGCGACAAAATTGCGGATGCGCAGCGTCGCATTCGGGGCCCGCTCGGCGATCAGTCTCGCCAACTCCGCCCCGACCACGAAAGCGGTGCTGGTAGTCATCGCAACTGTGATGGTGCGGCTGTCGTGAGCAGGGTCGAAGCCCGGGAAGTTCACCACTCGGGCAGTCTGGCGTAGCACTTCACGCAATGGATCGATCAGCTCCAGCGCGCGCGGAGTGAGCACCAGTCCGCTCCCCTGCCGCACGACCAGATCGTCCCCGATCATCCGGCGCATCCTGCCCAGGGCGTGACTCATCGCGGGTTGGGTCATGCCAACCCTTGCGGCGGCTCGCGTGACCGAACCCTCTTCGAGCAGCGCAAGCAGCGGTACCAGCAGGTTGAGGTTGACCCCGCCGAGGCGCTCCAGGCCGAGATCGCCCTCGTGGTTCCGGGGTTGGTTCATCCACACGAAGTTACGCGGCCTGTGTCATCCGGCGGTCGAGGCCATGCGTCGCAGTCTCGGGATCGCGATGCGGTGGTTGACCGCGACGGCGACACCGCGGCCGTCGTCGTGAGTCCAGCGCATCACCGACGGTCCTTCTGGGCGCTCGCCGACGAGGAACTTGGGTTCGCCCACCACCGGCAGGTGACCGGTGGCCTTGAGGTTCAACCCGAACTGCTCGGTCCAGAAGTACGGATCGAGGTCGAGCTCCGGCGCGTCATCGCCGCTCAAGAGTGCGACGGCGGCAACTTTTGCCTGTTCTATTGCGCTGCTCCACAACGGAATCCGTCGTATTCCTTGACGCGTGGGGATGGCCGCGACGTCCCCGGCTGCCACGATGTTCGGCCGAATCCGTCCTCGTGAATCTGCTTCGAGACGGCCGTCTGCGAGTCCGCTGGTAGCCAACCATTCCGTGTTGGGTATGTCGCCGATCGCAGTGACGATCAGCTCGGCCTCGATCCGCGTTCCGTCTCGCAGGATCACTCCGCGAGGGCCGTCGATGCGAGCGGCCGACCCGTCGACGATGGTCAGTCCCTGCGCCACCGCGGTCGCGGTGAACGCTTCAGACAGGTGTGGACCCAGATGCGAGAGCATCGGCCTGCCGTCGGCCACCACTGTGACCTGGCAACGCGCGGCAATGGCCGCTGATGCGATCTCCATGCCCAGCGGGCCGGCCCCGACGACTACGACGGACGGCTGGGCGGCCAGTCGTTCGCGCAGAACCCAGGCATCGTCGAGCGTGCGCAGCGTCAGCTCCGCACTCTCCACGCCTCCCAGCCGGCGAGCCCGTGAACCGGACGCGATGACCAGTCCGTCGTACGGCAAATTTGTACCGTCGTCGAGGTGCACCCGGCGTGATTCGACGTCGAGACCGACTGCCGCCACCCCGAGCAGCTCGGTGGCCTCGTGCATCGGCGAAGCCAGTTCGGGGGAGCCGCCGTCGACCAGGAGTGCCTTGGAGAGTGCCGGCCGTGAATATGCCGTCCAGGGTTCGTCCCCCACGATGGTCAGGCTGCCGTCGAAACCAGCGGCCCGAAGGCTGTCGCAGGCTGTCTGGCCTGCAATTCCATTGCCGACCACCAGAATTCGTCGACTTGCGTCAGCGCCGTTCATGCCAGTTTGAGCGCGGCGACGGGGCAGACCCGGACAGCTGCGCCGGCGTCGGCGAGCTCGCGGCTTCCCTCGGCGAACTCTTCGAGGTCGAGGACCAGTTCGCCCTCGTCGTCGAGGTGCATCAACGCGGGGGCAACACTTTCGCATAGACCATGGCCTTCGCAACGGGGCCGATCGAGCACGATTCTCATGCGGGGATCACTTTCAGGACGTCGAGTTGATTGATAGAGCGAGTGATGTTGCTGGGCAACAGAATCGGATCGGCAGCCACAATCCGTCGAGCGTGCTTGGCCAGTGCCTTGATGACAGCCTGGCCTTCCAGACGAGCCAGCCCTTGCCCGGCGCAGCCGTGCGAGCCGTAACCGAAGGAGAGATGGTCCACCGGATTCCGTTCGACCGAAAAGGCGTCGGGATTCTCGTAATGCCGTGAGTCGCGATTGCCCGCGCCGAAGAGAATCGCAACCTGGGATCCGGCCGGGACCAGCGTTCCGTCGATCTCTACATCCTTGGTGACAAAGCGCCCCCATGCATGCACCGGCGCCCAGAAGCGGAGCGTCTCGTTGAATGCTGCCGGTGCCAGCTCGGGATTTTGGTGGACTAGATCGAATTGGTCCGGAAATGCCGAGAACAGTGCGACGATGTTGCCGATCGCGGCGATCGTCGTATCGACTCCCGCGCCCAGATACTGGTGGATGATCTTGCCTGCCGTATCGGGCGGGATCGCTCCCCTGGCCTCGGCATCGAATATGCCGCGGCCCACCGACTCCGGTGCCAGATCCTCGGCGCGGACTTGTGCGCACCAGCCGTAGAGCTCTCCGGCAATGGGGAAGTTCTCGGCAGTTCGTTGGTTCATCGGGCCGATAACCTCCATCGCGGCTTGTCCCCAGCGCAGCATGTCGTTGCGCACCGAGCCGGTGAAGCCGATCAGGTCAGCGACGATCTCGAGGGGAAATGCGCGTGCCAGCGCATCGATGGCGTCGAACGATCCCTGGGTAACCAGGTCCGCGACCAGAACATCGGCCTTGGTCTGGATCTGGCCCGCGAGCCCGCGCAACGCCCGTGGGGAGAGGTTCTCCGTCAGTGTCGCCCGTAGTTCGGTGTGAACAGGTGGATCCGACGCCAGCGACGTGCCTTGTAATGCCTCGTTGACCATCGGGTTGAATCCGATGCTGCGGGACGAGAACGTGCCGGGATCAGCCAACGCGTCGCGGATCGCGTCGTAGCGCGTCAGGGCGTAGACGTCATTGGTGGTCAGATGCACCACTGCGCCGAGTTCGCGGAGTTCGGTGTAAATCGGATAGGGATCGGTCAGGACGTCGTCGGCGAACAAGTCGACGGTGGAAGTGGCGGGAGAATTGGGCATACACCCAGTGAAGTGACTGCAGTCACATAAATCCAACTCATATTTTGCATAGAGAAACATGCACCAAATTGATGTTCAGTGAGCCAGGTCCGCCTCGATGCGATCGGCAGCCATGCGCAGGGTCGCTACCAGGGACGGCAGCTGCTGCCGGTCGTAGCGCACGGAGGGGATTGAAACAGACAGTCCGGCAAGGGCTTTGCCGTTGGCATCACGCACCGGTACTCCGACGGCCACGACACCGCGCTCGGAGCGGCCCTGGTTGACCGCAAACCCTTGCTTGTGGATCCGCGCCAGCTCGGTACGTAGTTTCGGCAGGTCCGGCTGGTCGGTCACATCCGCGTCTGACCTGCTCTCGTAGGCCTGGCCCAGTTCGTCGGCGGAGAGTTCGGCGAGCAATAACAACCCGCCGGAAAGGCGGTGTGCCGGAAAGACCATGCCCTCGCGTGATCCGACGCGCAGTACCTGGGCGGACTCCACCGAGACGATGAACCGGGCCTCGACGCCGGTGCGAATGGTCAGATTGGCAGACTCTCCGACCGCCTGGACCAGGAGTTCCATGTGCGGCAGCGCGGCCGATCGAAGCAACGAGGTCGCGGAGCGTGAGTGTTCGGCCAGTTCCAGGACTGGTCCGGCGCCGTACTGACGGCCGGGGTGCTGCACCGCGAAGTCCCGGTAGACCAGCATTTGCAGTAGCCGGTGTGCTGTCGATCTGGCGACCCCGAGTCGCTCTGCCGCTTCCGCGACGGTCAGGTTTCCCTCCAGTTGCAGGATTGTCGCCAATCTCAGTGCATGGTCGACGCTGGCGATCGCATACGCCGGCGGGGTCTTCTGTGGTTTCTCCATAATTCTGTATAGCAGAATCTAGTGTTCTGTCTTGAATAATCCAGTCACTCTTATGTCATGACTTCGACCGACTCCCCCGTCCGGCTCCACGCCGTCGACGCGCCAGGCCAGCCGGATGTGACCCCAGCGCTCGAGGAGCTTTACCGCGGCTTCGAGTCAGAACTGTTGGTGCCGTTGTGGACTGAGATCGGCGATCTCATGCCGGCTCATCCGCGCTCGCGCGCTGTCCCGCACCTGTGGAAATGGGAGAACCTGGTACGCCTTGCGGAGCAAGCCGGCGAGATCGTCCCGGTCGGCCGCGGTGGTGAGCGTCGTGCGATTGCGCTGGCAAACCCGTCGCTGGGTGGCCGACCCTTCGCCACCCCCACCTTGTGGGCGGCGATCCAGTACTTGATGCCGGGCGAAGATGCTCCCGAGCACCGCCACACCCAGCACGCATTCCGATTTGTCGTCGAAGGCTCCGGCGTCTGGACGGTCGTCGGCGGTGACGCCGTCTCGATGAACCGCGGCGATTTCCTGCCGCAGGCGGGCTGGAACTGGCACGCCCACCACAACGCCACCGACAAGCCGATGGCGTGGATCGACGGCCTGGACATCCCGTTCCAGTACCTGACGGAAGCGCAGTTCTTCGAGTTCGGCCGCGACGAGATCAGTGACGCCGAGCGCATCACTCCCGAGCGCTCCCGGTCCGAACGGTTGTGGGGTCACCCCGGACTGCGCCCGCTCAGTGCCACGCAGGTCGCTCCCGGCAGCCCACTGCTCTCGTACAAGTGGGAGTTCACCGACCGCGCACTGCGCGATCAGCTCGCGATCGAAACCGAAGGTTACGGCGGCACAGTCGAACCCGGCCACGCGGCGGTTCGCTACACCAACCCGCACACCGGCGGCGACGTCCTGCCGACGATGCGCACCGAGTTCCACCGCATCGTCCGCGGCGCCGAAACCGCTCCGGTGAAGGAGACCGGTTCGAGCGTCTACCAGGTGTTCGACGGTTCCGGCACGGTGACGGTTGGTGACCGGACCTGGACAGTGACGCGCGGCGACCTGTTCGTCGTTCCGTCCTGGACGCCGTTCTCCGCGAAATCCGAAGCGGGAATGACGGACTCGGATTCCGGCGCACTCGACCTTTTCCGCTTCGGCGACGCCCCCGTCTTCGAAGCACTGCAGCTCAACCGAATGGAGATTTCACGATGAGGCTCACGACAATTCGCACCGGCGCAGCGACGCGCGCAGTCAAGCTCGACGGCGACCGCCTGGTCGACCTCGGTGAGAGCGATCTGGGAATCTTTCTTGCCCATGAGGATTGGAAACGTCGTGCAGAAGCTGTGTCCGCCGACGATGCCACCACGTACCCGCTCGAAGGTGCCGACTTCGCGCCGGTAGTGCCGCAGCCGTCGAAGGTCATTTGCGTCGGTCACAACTACACGAATCACATCAAGGAGATGGGCCGCGAGCTCCCGTCGTATCCGACGCTGTTCCCGAAGTTCGCCGACAGCCTGATCGGCGCGAACGACGATATCGTCCGGCCCGACGAGACCGGGGCCTTCGACTGGGAGGTCGAGCTGGTCATCGTCATCGGCAAGCAGGTGCGCCGCGCCGACGATGCTCAGGCCGAGGCTGCGATTGCCGGTTTCACCGTCATGAACGATGTGTCGGTGCGCGACTGGCAGTTCCGCACGATCGAGTGGACCCAGGGCAAGATCTGGGATTCCACGACTCCGGTCGGTCCGTTCCTCGTGACGCCGGACGAGGTCGGCGGAGTCCGCCCGGCTCTCGAGGTCACGACAACCGTCGACGGTGAGGTCATGCAGCGTGACGACACCGGCACACTGCTTTTCGATCCGATCACGCTCGTGAAGTACATCTCGACCATCACGCGCCTCAACCCGGGCGACATGATCGCAACCGGAACACCCGCAGGCGTGGGTCATGCCCGCGATCCGAAGGTCTACCTGCTCGGCGGCGAGACCGTCGTGACCGCTATCTCGGGCCTCGGTGCGTGCACCAACAAGGTAGTGAAGGAATGACTGACGCCCGGCGCTGGATGGAGCACGGAACGCAGCTGTTCCTGAGCGGCGTCGACGGACTCGACGACGCCGGTGTGGCTGCGCCGTCTGGCCTTCCGGGCTGGAGTCGGCGCCACCTCCTCGCCCACGTCGCCGCCAACGCCGAAGCGCTCGGCAACCTCGTTCATTGGGCCGAAACCGGCGAGGAGACACCGATGTACGCCTCCTCCGACGCCCGCGCCCGTGGGATCGAGGAAGGTTCCCAGTTGCCGGCGGCCACTCTGCTTGCGTGGCCGCGGTCCTCGGCCGAGAAGCTCGACGCTGCTATGGGGTCACTCTCCGATGAGCAGTGGACCCAGCTGATCGTGACGGCCCAGGGTCGGACCGTCCCAGCCACGGAGATCCCGTGGATGCGGGCGCGGGAGGTGTGCGTCCATGCTGTTGATCTCGGTACGGGCGTCACCTTCGCCGATCTTCCGTCCGATTTCCTTGTGGCACTTGGCAATGACATCGTGGGCAAGCGCGGCGCGGTGCCCGGCGTGGCGCTTCGGATCGAAGCCACCGACGCTTCGGTGGCCTGGGACCTCCCCGGCGCGGATGCACCGGTTGGCATCGCCGGTCCGCTTGCCGACCTGGTCGCCTATCTGAGCGGCCGCCCTCACGATCTGTCGACCACTGACGGATCTCCCGTGCCGGTACTGCCGGCGTGGCTGTGAACGGAGCAATCATGAACACACCTGACGTCATTGTTGTCGGTGGCGGCATCGGCGGCCTCAGCGCTGCATTTGCCCTGACGCGCCAGGGTCTTACCGTGCGAGTGCTCGAGCGGTCCGCCGAGTTCGGTGAGGTCGGCGCCGGCCTGCAGCTCGCACCGAACTGCACCCGCATCTTGAACGAGTACGGCCTACTGGACGAGGCCAAAAGCCTTGGGGTTGTGCCCACGTCGATGGTGATGCGTGATGCCGTTGACGCGTCGGAGCTGACGAAGCTGGACCTGACCGATCTCGAACGCCGGTACGGGTTTCCGTACCTGGTCATCCACCGCAGCGACTTGCACGGACTGTTCCTGCGTGCGTGCGAGCGTGCCGGAGTCGAACTTGTCACCGACGCCAAGGCCGTTGCCTACGAAAACGCCGATACCGGTGCGCAGGTGCGTCTTTCGAGTGGTGAAGTGCACGAGGCCGGTGTGGTCATCGCGGCTGACGGTCTGCACTCGGTTGCACGCAAACTGTTGATCGACGACGAACCTGTGTCGTCCGCCTACGTCGCTTACCGTGGCACGGTGCCGGTGGCGGATTTGGCCGACCGCCCCGTCGATCTGTCGGAGGTCGTGGTCTACGTCGGGCCGGGGCATCACTTTGTGCACTACGGTCTGCGCGGCGGCGAGATGCTCAACCAGGTTGCCGTCTTCGAGTCACCCAAAGCAATTGCAGGTGAGGAGGACTGGGGCACACCTGACGAACTCGACGCGGCATTCGCTGATTCTTGTTCGGAGGTGCGCGAGGGTATCCCGTTCATGTGGCGTGACAAGTGGTGGCGGATGTACGACCGAGACCCGATCATGACGTGGGTTTCGGGCCGGATCGCTTTGCTCGGCGATGCGGCACACCCGCCGTTGCAGTACATGGCACAGGGCGCGATCATGGCGATCGAAGACGGCTGGGTGCTCGCCGAACATGTTGCCCGTCTGCGGAGTGCCGACGGCGTGATCGACTGGGACGCAGCCCTCGCGGCCTATGAGGCCGTTCGCCCTGAGCACTGCCGCCGGGTACTGACGACGGCACGCGTCTGGGGCGAGTTGTGGCACCTCGACGGAGAGGAACGGCAGCAGCGAAATCTGTTGCTGCGAGCCCGCGGCACACAGGACTACACCTATACCGACTGGATTTACGGGCCGACCGCCCTGGTGCCCGAGGACGAGCCGCCGCTGTATCCGATTGTCCCTCTGGCCTCGGCCGCCGAGTTGGTCGCGAATCGCTGAAACTCATGGGTCAGTCCGACTCGAGAATCTCGGCGCCCCAATCGACACGGTCGGCCAACCGCAATAACGTGCGTCGGCGCGTAGGGCTGGTTTCGCCGATGTGCGCGATCCGGCCGTAGATGTGAGCGCGAAAGTTCGCGACTCCCTCTCGATTCTGTTCCTGGGCAGAGGTATTGGCGGCGTTGTGGAGCAGGGCGCGCAATCGGTCGTATTCGTCACGCGGATACGACGGTTGGTTGTTGATGACCAGGCCGGTGAGGTGCTGGCGTCGGTGCGGACGCATCACTTTTGTCTTCCGTGGATGGACGGCGAACCCTTCGTCTCCGGCGATCTGTTCGACCGTCCACAGGAGGGTGCCGATGTCAGTCACTTCGATTCCGGAAAATGCGAGGTCGTCGGCGTAGCGGGTGTAGGTGAGCCAGTTCGTCTTCGCCAGCCCACTCAACCGGATATCGAGCCCCCGCGCTACAAGATTCGCGAGCGCAGGCGACGTCGGCGCACCCTGAGGCAGGTGCGCCGTTCGCAACTGTGACGCCTGTGCGTATGGCACTCCGCGCAGGGTATCGGCAGGCGTTGCAACAGTGCACAATCCGGTGAGAACTTCCGCGACGGCGGGCGGGTAGCCGAGGGCGGTGAAGATCGCGTGAACACGGTCGCCGGTGATGGACGGGAAGAACTGAGCGAGGTCCACACCGATCACGATTTCCGACAGTGCGTGCGGCGCTGCAAATGTCAAGGGACTTCGACCACGGACAAATCCGTGTGCCGCCTCGTGTGCTGGTACTTGATCGAGTATGCGGCGCAGGATCTTCCGCTGAATTTCGCGCAGCCTTGGTTTGGGTATCTCGAGTAGTCGAGCGCCGGCCTTCTTGCTGATCTGCATGGGCCGGTAGTGGCGCAGCGGGAGAGGTTTCGTGCGTAGCCATTCACCTCGATCGGCGAACCACTCGAGTTCCGAGATTGTGAGATCGAGGGAGCGGGCCAGGTCGGCACTGGTGTTGTAGCGGGGAACGTCGAACCGCCACACCGAAGATTCATTGGTGTCCAGTGAGAGAGGAACAGGCCGCAGGCGAGGTAGTTCGCGAAGCAATCGGTACAGAGTCTGCGGTTCGAACGGTGGGGCGGGCATGAGATCGAGGACTCGGACCGCCAGGAGTGTCGGGGAAACACCGAAGACGGTTGCGAATGCCTCTTCGAGGCCGCCGACGGTCCACGGTGCGTCGTCGGCTGCGTCTGCCAGCCGACGCGCCAATTCGGCGTCGAGTTCGAAGTCACTCATGATGTATATCCGGGATGCGGCGGCGCGGGGTGACCAAATCCTTTGTCCGGGGCGGCGGGGAGCACGCGGAGCGTGCCGAATGCCGTCGGACGCAGTATCCAATTCTTCTGGCCGACCCAGGGGTTACCCCTGAGACTGGTCGCGTGGACCAACTCTCACCCACGCGCCGCCGCATCCCTTCACAATGGCAGACCGTCCGGTATCTGTCACGTGGATCACTTCAGGTTGTGGCAGATCCGGACAAACGTGATTACCGTTGATGTCGAGGGCCCGATCGCACGATGGCTACGCGACGCGACCGAGTCCTCGTGAGCGTGGAGACGAGTGATGACGACATTGGGTATCGCGGCCCTGCTGTTGGGTGTCTTGTTGATGGTGGTCGAGGCACATGCCCCGACTGCGGGGGTGCTCGGCGGTCTTGGTGCGCTCCTGATCGGGGCGGGTGTCTGGTTGCTCTTCACCTCCGGCGATGCGGGCCAGGTGATTGCAATTCCGGTGACGGCAGGGGTTGCAGTGGTCGGCCTGGGTGTTACCGCGGTGGCGAGCCGGAAAGTTCTGACCGCCCGGCATGCGCCCGTGCGCACCGGAGTGGAATCGCTGATCGGATCCGATGCGACGGTTCGCAGTTGGGACGGCTCGCGCGGACAGGTCGAGGCTGCGGGTGGATTGTGGAACGCCCGAATGGATTTCGGGTTCAGTGACGATTCTGTTCCGAAGGCCGGCGATCCTGTCGTAGTGGAGCAGGTCCGGGGTCTGACCCTGACAGTGCGCCGTCGTGAACCGTGGGAGTTGCTATGACCACCATTCTCATTTCCCTGTGCATCGTTGTTCTGCTTCTCGTGACGCTGGTCGGCATGTCGATTCGGGTCTTGCGAGAGTACGAGCGTGCAGTGGTGTTCCGGCTCGGACGGTTGATCGCGTTGAAGGGGCCGGGTCTGGTAATCCTCATTCCGGCAATTGATCGGATGGAGCGGGTCGGCCTACGGACCGTGACACTGAAAATTCCGGTGCAGGAAGTCATTACGCGCGACAACGTGCCGGCAAAAGTCACAGCCGTCACCTATTTCCGAGTGGTCGATGCCGATCGCGCAATCGTCGAGGTCGAAGATTTCCTGGCAGCTACGTCGCAGATTGCGCAGACAACTCTGCGGTCGATCCTCGGCAAGGCCGACCTCGACGCCTTGCTCTCCGAACGTGAACGTCTCAACGAAGACCTGCAGAAAGTGATCGATCAACAGACGGAACCGTGGGGAGTCAAGGTCACCACGGTGGAGATCAAGGACGTCGAGATTCCAGCCAATATGCAGCGCGCCATCGCCCGTCAAGCGGAGGCCGAACGAGAACGGCGAGCCAAGATCATCAACGCGCAAGCCGAATTCCAGGCGTCGGCTACGCTCGCCGACGCAGCCGACGTGATCAGCCGCAACCCGACCACCCTGCAATTGCGTTACCTGCAGACGTTGCACGCTATTGGCGCCGAGAACAATTCGACCGTCGTATTCCCGCTGCCCCTCGACCTGGTTCGTCCGTTCCTGGGGAACCGGGGCGAGGACAAGCAGGACGAGTCCGGATCGGCCACGCCGGTGACTTCCGAGCCGCGACCTAATGGTCTGGATATTCGCCCGCCGTTGTCGCCGCCGATCCCGCGGTAGCGTTGCTTCGGCTACATCATTGCCGAGACATGTTCCGGCAGCGTGATATCCGCATCGAGGTCTTCGGCTCGGATGGGTTCACCGAACTGTACGGATGCCGGAATGACACCCGCCCAGACCTTTTCGACACCGATATCTGATTCGTCGTCGCCGGGGCCGCCGGTGCGTGCCTTCACCGACGCCTCGAACAGGGGCAGTGCAAGCACCACTGTTGCCGCCAGTTCCTTGCGTGTTGACGCCCGCAGGTGTCCGGAACGGTCGGGAACTACTTGATCGACAATCAAATTCAGTGCACTGAGCCGTTCGTCCGGGTCCGTGACGATCCGGGGTCGACCGAGAATCACGGCGCTGCGGTAGTTCATCGAATGGTGAAAACCGGAGCGCGCCAGAACAAGTCCGTCGAGCACGGTGACGGTTACGCAGATCTCGCTGTCGGGTGCGAGGCTACGTGACGCTACCGAACCGTGCAGGTAGAGGGTACCGTCTTGATCCGGGCCCTCGGGATCAAATCCGTATGCGGTCGGCAGCACGAGGGGCACACCGTCGGTGGACACGCCCAAGTGGCACAGCTTGGCGGAGCGCAGGACGTCGAAGAGCGCTGCTCGATCGGTGACACCGTGATGACGCGCGCGCTTATGGGTTGTACGTGCTGTTGGGGACAGTGGGGCGAGTGCGACGGTGTGTGTCATGTGAGCAATACTCCTAGCCAAGTGGCTTTGCGTCATGGTCCAATTTGTGGGCACTTTGGTAGGCCACTTAGGGAAAGGGAAACGATGCTTCTGCCCTCGGCGGTAGCGGTGGTGCTCGACCGGACCGATCGGCGACCTTTGCCGATCCAGGTTGCCGATCACCTGCGAGCAGACATTCGCGGTGGATCGGCTGTTGTGGGATTGCGGCTGCCGAGTTCGCGGAAACTGGCTGCTGAGCTCGGTGTTGCCCGCGCCGTGGTGGAACGAGCCTACGAGCAACTGATTGCCGAGGGCTGGCTCGTAGCGGTGCGCGGCTCGGGAACCTTTGTGGCCGAAGCTCCTTCATCCGTTGTGCTGTCTACTCCCAAGCCTACAAAGGTAGTCGCTCCCGCACCGCCGCAGGTTCAATTGCGCCCCGGAGTGCCGTGGACTCCGCCGCGGGCGAGTGCGGCCTGGCGTCGGGCCTGGCGAGATGTCGGTTCCATGCCACCACCTTTCGGAGATCCTGACCCGGCGGGCGACGTCGAATTGCGCTCTGCGCTGTCGCAACTGTTGGGCCGGGCTCGCGGCATGGCCGTCGAACCCGAGCGCATCGTCATTACCTCCGGGGCTACACACGGCCTCGGACTGGCGTTGTCAGCGCTGCGCTCCCCCAACGCTGTACTGGCAATGGAAGATCCGGGCTATCGAAGCGCGTCGACGGCGGCGCTTGCCACCGGATGGTCACTGCTCGACGTGCCGGTAGATGCACACGGACTTTGCGTCGACGAGCTGGAATCGGCGCCCCGGAATGTTCGTGGTGTGTACGTGACCCCGTCACATCAGTATCCGACCGGTGGACTTTTGCCGGTGAGTCGGCGAAATCAGTTGATCGACTTTGCGCGGGCTCGGGACGTCCTCCTCTTCGAGGACGACTACGACTCCGAATTCCGTTACGACGTAGCGCCTTTGCCAGCGCTGGCGCAACTCGCGCCGGATCGGGTGGTGTATCTGGGTACGGTCGCCAAGACGCTCGGCGCCGGAATTCGGCTGGGTTGGTTGGTTGCGCCGGAAGAGCTTGCCCGTCGAATTGCGGCGCATCGGGTTCGCATCGGGGATTTCCCGTCTCTTCCGCTGCAACGGGCTCTGCTTTCACTCCTGCGGGACGGTGAATGGGACAGAACGGTACGGGCTGCGCGTCGGCGATATCGGGAGCGCGATCGGTTGGTACACGCTGCGCTGTCCCGCTTCGGGGAACTGCGCGGGCTGGGAGCCGGCATGCACACGACGCTGGTGTTGGATGCGGATCTGGCCGAGACCGTCGCACGTCATGCGCTCGAATACGGAGTGGAGGTACCGACTCTGACGGAGTCTGCGCGCAGTCACAAAAACCCGGGCGGACTCGTGATCGGATACGGCAGAGTGGACGCACGCGACCTGGAATATGCACTCGAGGTGATCGCTAACTGTCTCGCAGATCACGGCGTTGAATCCCGTTGATCGGGAACGGCGCCCCGAGGTGCGGCTCTCGGTTCTAGCGTTTGCTCGTGATCCGCAACCAGACCTTCCCGCACTTGCTCGCACCCGGGACCATCGGTCCCATCACCGTGCCCAACCGCGTTGTTCTGCCCGCCATGGACATGAACCTCTGCGAAGACGGTGAAATCGAGACGGGCGACATCGACCATTTCGTGGCGCGTGCGGCCGGTGGAACCGGGCTGATCATCACCGGCTGCTGCGCTGTTGCGTATCCGTTGGGCTGCACCAGCCGCAAGGAACCGGGGCTCTCGGAAGACCGGTTCATCCCCGGACTCAAGGCATTGGCCGACGCGGTGCACGACGCCGGCAGCAAGCTGTGTGTGCAGATGACGCACCACGGCAAGGTCGCGCGAATCGACACCCTCGACGGCCGACCGCAGCTGGTGCCGTCCATGCCGAAGCCGCCGGGTGACATGAGTGCGATGGCCGATTGCACACCCGAAGAACTGGGCAAGATGGCTGCCATCAACGAGGGCAAGAGGGCGACCTACCACGAGGCCGACCAGGAAGATCTTGATTGGCTGGTCCGCATGTTCGCCGAGGCTGCCGGACGGGTGAAGGCGGCGGGCGGCGACGCAGTCGAGATTCACTGCGCCCACAACTACGTCCTCGGAGCGTTCCTGAGTCGGTACACGAATCAGCGCAGCGACGAGTACGGCGGTTCGATGGAGAATCGGGCTCGCCTGGCCTGTGAAGTTATTCGCGCAGTCAAGGCGGAGGTCGGCGGTTCGCTTGCCGTCATCGTGCGTCTGGCCGGTCAAGAGTACGGCGAATCCGACGGGCTAACCGTCGACGAGGCTGTTGCTGCCGCCAAGATGTTCGAAGAGGCCGGCGCTGACGCCATCCACGTCACCGGTACCGCACTGAATGCTTTTGCCAACTTCACAGACGGCCCCCTGCCAGACAAGGTCGGCTATTACACCGACAATGCAACGCGAATCAAGCAGGCGATATCGATCCCCGTGATCACCGTCGGACGTATGCTCCCCGAGGTCGGCGAGAAGATGATCGCGGAAGGACGCACGGACTTCGCCGCAATGGGCCGTCAGCTCCTGGCAGACCCACAGTTGGTGAACAAACTCAAAGACGGGACACCCGAGCGGGTTCGGCCTTGCATCAATTGCTACGTCTGCGTGCAGGAGAACTTCTGGGACGAGACCCCGCTGTGCGCTGTCAACCCGGCGCTCGGCAACGAGGCGCTCGTACCTTTCGTCAAGTCGACGACACCCAAGCACGTCGTGATTGTCGGTGCCGGACCAGGTGGCCTCGAGACGGCACGAGTCGCCAGTGAACGCGGACATCGAGTTACTTTGGTAGACAAGGCAGATCGGCTCGGCGGCACGCTTTGGTTCTCGAGCCTCACGACGCCGGACAACGGTCGTCTGCTGGATTGGCTCAAGGTGGAAACCTCGCGCCTGGGCGTCGATATCCGGCTGAACACCGAGGCCACGGTCGCTTCGATCAAGGCTCTGGGCGCCGACGTGGTTGTGGTGGCCACCGGCGCTGTTCGTGACCGTCCGTCCGTTCCCGGCGGCGACCTGCCGCACGTGCACACCGGTGATACGTTGCGCGCCTTGATGACCGGTGCCGGCGACACGTCGCAGGTTCCGCCGTTCCTGCGGACGATGGCGAAGCTGGGCAAGCTCTCCGGAATCACCAAGAGTCCCGCCGCGATTCGTGCGGTGACCCGCAAGTTCCTGCCTATGGGCAAGGACGTCGTGGTCATCGGTGGTTCGCTTGTCGGACTTGAACTTGCGGAGTTCCTGGCCGAGCGCGGTCGCAACGTGACGCTGATCGAAGAAGGCCAGCAGTTGGGCATTCCGATGGCGATGCCGCGCCGCTGGACCGCTGTGCGCCACGCCAAGCATGTCGGTGTGAACATTCACCGCAATTCGACGGTGCAGCGAATCACCAAGGAACACGTCGAATTCCGTTCCGGTGACAAGACACTGACAGCTCCGGCCGACATGGTTGTCGTCGCCTCGGGTGTGTCGGCTCAGGCGCCGCTGGCCGACGCATTGGCAGGTGTGGTGGCCGACGTACGTGTTGTCGGTGACGCCTCCGAGGTCGACTACATCGAGGGTGCCATGCACACCGCGTGGAAAGCTGCGATGGATATCTGAGCCCTCTGCTGTGCGCCTTTATTAACCGCGGGCGGTTACTAAAGGCGCACAGCAACAATGTCCGGCCACCACCGCGCCGCAACATCGGGATGTGCGCGCAGCCGACTCTTGAGCGCATTGGCGCCATAGGAATCGTGGATCGGGTTGTTCGCATCGACGGTGACGCCGGTAGCGTGCTTCGCCAATTCCGGTGGGAGATCGAACTCCGGGACCTGGGTGGCGTAGTTCGGATTGAAGAAGAACGGCACGGAGATTCGCTCGCCCGCGCCTTCCGGTGAAATAACCCGGTGCACAGTGGCTTTCAGATATCCGCCCGTTGCGACCTCGAGTAGTTCGCCGATGTTGACCACCAGCGCGCCTTCGAGTGGCGGTGCGTCGATCCAGTCGCCGTCGTGCTCCACCTGCAGGCCGGCTTTGCCGGGTTCGACGTACAGCAGGGTCAGTACGCCGGCGTCCTTGTGGCCGCCGACTCCCTGAGTTCCCGCGTTCTTCGGTCGGCCCGGATAGCGCACCACTTTGATCAGGATCGACGGATCCTTCGCAAACGCGGCATCGAAAATGTGCGGATCCTGTCCCAGGGCGACAGCCCACTCCCGGAGCAGTCGCAATGCGACGCCGGTAAGTTCGTCATTCCATTCGGTGACGACTTCCCGTAATTCGGGAAGGGCGTCTGGCCATTGATTGGGCCCCTGCAGGATCTCCCAGTCCGGCGACGTGGCTGTGCGCGCTGCAGCAGGTTGCTCGGCACCGATGTCGATCTGCTCACGCCAGTCCTGCTTACCTTCGGTGAGTTCACCGCCCAGGCGTGTGTATCCACGAAAGTGCGGGCTGCGCAGATTCTCGATCGCCAGTTTCTCCGCCAAGGGGAGAGCAAAGAACTCGCGCGCGACGGTGAGGAGGCGTCGTTGCAAAGCGTCGGGAATTCCATGGCCGACGAGGTAGAAAAAGCCCATGTCGTGGGTCGCGTCGCGGAGCTGAGTCCGGAACTGCTCGGCAGTCTCGGGATTCTCCGCCAGTGCGAGGTCGAGAACAGGCAGGGACGCAATCGACATGGGGTCCTCGATTCGTGTGATGGTCCTTACCGTCCATCATTCCACGCAGCCCGGCACCTGGCCCCGCGCGGCGATTCCGCATCCGCAGGCGTGATCAGCCGCGCGGCTGCGGAAACGCCCTGCGGGATACAGAAATCGGGGCCCTGCGCCAGTGGCGCAAGACCCCGAATCCGTGTGAGCTGAAAAGACCTACGCCTCATCGGCCCGGTGTAGACCTACGCCTCATCGGCTCCGATGATGAACGCTTCGAGCTCGGTGCGAGCCTTGTCGTCGGCCATCTGTACCGGCGGGGACTTCATCAGGTAAGCGGATGCCGGGTAAACCGGTCCGCCGATGCCGCGATCCTTGGCGATCTTGGCTGCGCGGACGGCGTCGATGATGATGCCTGCGGAGTTGGGCGAATCCCAGACCTCGAGCTTGTACTCCAGGTTGAGGGGAGCGTCACCGAAAGCACGGCCTTCGAGGCGCACGTATGCCCACTTGCGGTCGTCGAGCCACTCCACGTAGTCCGAGGGGCCGATGTGGACGTTGCGGTCGTGGACCTTGCCGGCGAGGGAGCCGGTGAGGTTCGACGTGACGGCCTGAGTCTTGGAGACCTTCTTGGACTCCAGGCGATCGCGCTCGAGCATGTTCTTGAAGTCCATGTTGCCGCCGACGTTGAGCTGGTACGTGCGGTCGAGCACGACGCCACGGTCTTCGAACAGCTTCGCCATCACGCGGTGGGTGATGGTGGCGCCGACCTGGCTCTTGATGTCGTCACCGACGATCGGGACGCCGGCGTCCTTGAACTTGGCAGCCCACTCCGGGTCGGAGGCGATGAACACGGGAAGCGCGTTGACGAACGCGACGCCTGCGTCGATGCAGCACTGTGCGTAGAACTTGTCAGCAGCTTCGGAGCCGACGGGCAGGTAGGACACGAGGACGTCGACCTTGGCGTCCTTGAGTGCCTGGACTACGTCGACGGGCTCGGCGTCGGACAGTTCGATGGTCTCGGCGTAGTACTTGCCGATGCCGTCGAGTGTCGGGCCGCGCTGGACGGGGATGTCGAGCGGCGGGACGTCAGCGATCTTCATGGTGTTGTTCTCGCTGGCGAGGATTGCCTCGGAGAGGTCGAAGCCGACCTTCTTGGCGTCCACGTCGAAAGCAGCGACGAACTGCACGTCGCGGACGTGGTACTTACCGAACTTGACGTGCATGAGGCCGGGAACGGTGCCGGTCTCGTCTGCATCCTTGTAGTAGTGGACGCCCTGAACCAGGGACGAGGCACAGTTACCCACGCCCACAATTGCTACGCGCACCGCGGTGCTGTTCTCACCCATGGTCGGGCTCTCCTTCTTTCTTGGATGTTCCTGGTATCGATTGCTCGGCTGCGATCAATTCGTTGAGCCAACGCACTTCGCGTTCACTCGACTCGAGTCCGAGCTGGTGGAGCTGGCGGGTATATCGGTCCAGCGATCCGCTGGCCCGGCCGACGGCGTCGCGAAGGCCTTCGCGGCGCTCCTCGACTTGGCGTCGTCTGCCTTCCAGGATCCGCATCCGCGCTTCTGCGGGGGTGCGGCTGAAGAAGGCGAGGTGAACGCCGAAGCCGTCGTCGGTGTAGTTCTGCGGTCCCGTGTCGGCAACCAATTCTGTGAACCTTTGCCGGCCTTCCGGGGTGAGCTGGTAGACGCGACGGGCCCGACGCTTGAGTGGGCCGGTGGTGTTGTCGATGTCTTCCGAGATCAAGCCGTCGGCCTGCATGCGCCGTAGTGCCGGGTACAGCGATCCGTACGAGAACGCACGAAATGCGCCGAGCAGACCGGTGAGCCGCTTACGCAGCTCGTATCCGTGCATCGGTGACTCGAGGAGTAGCCCGAGAATTGCGAGTTCGAGCAACTGACACCTCCCGAGTCTGTGGATCTAACCGCTTGATGCGATAACCAACTATATCGCGCCGATATATAAAACCATACTGCGGCCCGATACGTGTACCAAGGTGTCACGGCTAGATCAGGGGGTGAACGGGTTGATCGACATGATTTCCCCATCGAGGGCAGCGGTCAGGGACCCGCTTTCGTCGAGGTCGTTGCGGACGTGAATCTCGATGGTCGGCACAGTTTCGGTGCCGTCGACAGAGACGTACCGAGTGGACGGATTTTGCACCGACGTCGTGGTTCCGGCGCCGTCGAGCAGGGCGATCACGATGCGAGGATCGAGCTGTGTGACGTCGATCTGTGCCACGTCGGGTTCGCGCGATCCTCCCGAAGTCGTGTCCTCGAGGTCGCCTCGGTAGTAGCTGTCGAGGGCCTTGCGAGGTGCGGCAGGATCGGCGCGCGTTACGCGTGCGTAAGTGGGATAGATGGTCATCTCGTCGACCAGTCCGCTGCCGTACTCCGTTTCGATGGCACGGAACATCGCACCCAGGCCGTCGACGGTGTGCAACTGTGGCTCGGGGCTCGAGAAGATCGTGGCGTCGGACGCGGCGTATTTGATTCCGAAACCGATAGCCGAGACCAGTGACAGAGCGATGATCGCAAGGGCGATCCAACGCGTGTCGAGCGAAGGTTCTTTCCGGAGAACAGGCAGAGACGCTTCGGTCTGCAGATCGGACGTCAAATCTTCGAGATCGCCGAGAGTCACTGCAACCGCGGCGAGTTCGGTCAGTTCATCGTGTTCGGTCGCGGTGAGTTGCCCGTCGGCGAAGGCGGAGTCCAGCACTGCGCAAGTGGCCTCGCGATCGGCATTGCGAGCACGGGTGGTCCTGGTCAGATCGTTCGGCATGTCCGGGGCCTATCGAGGAGTGAAGGGAGCCAAGCGGATCGGGCGGCCATCCGGGGTCAACTCCATCGAGCCGCTCGCGCCGAGGTCGTTGCTGGCGTAGATGGAAATGCGTGGATCCTGGCTCGACGAACTCATGCTGATGTGTGTGATCTCGGCGTCGGGGACGTTGAGATTTGTCGACGCTCCCGCCAGATACCCGGCGAGTTTGTCGATGTCGACGGTAGCGAGGTCGAATGTTGTGGTGCTGGCCAATCGGGAGGTGGACCCCTCGCTGGTCGTGAAACCGCCTCGAAAGTCGATGTCCTCCTCCAAATTCGGCGAGATGGCGGCTGCGCGAGTGACGCTTGCATGGTCGTCGAAGAAGTTCGCAGAATCGATCACCGTCGTGCCGAACTTGTTGTTGTACCGGGTTATGAACTCCCGTATTCCGCTTGCGGTGACCGTGTTCAGCGTCGAACTCACGATGGGGGCAAGTGGTTCGGCCCCCTGGGCTGCAACCGGCAACGGCGCCGGGGACGAATCGTCGGCGGACAAGGTGAGGAAGCCGACCATGGCCGCGAGGACAACCGACGCGGCCGCGACGTACCAGATCTTGTCGATACGACGAACTTTCGCGACGGCGTTCCGCAGCGTCGCTTTCTGCAGATCGTGGACCAATAGGTCGAGCTGTCCGAGCGTGGTCGCGGTCATGGCCGACGCCGTTCGGGTCGCGTGCTCGTCGACCGTGATCTGGCCGTCGGACAGGGCGGCATCGAACACAGCGCAGGTATCGGAACGATCGACGTCACGCGCTCGCGTACGCGAAGAGTTAGTAGTCATGCCCCGCTCACCCACCCACCCTAGTTCTCGTACGGGTACGAACGAGAGATCTCGCCCCACGGCGTGACCTCGATGCGACCTTTGTGGCCAAGTCCGTTCTCGCCGTAGATCCTGATCTTCGGTACGCCGTAGTTCACGTCCACGATCAAGTGCGTGATCGCGGCGTCCGGCACATTGATGTAGCCGCCGATGTTCACCATGTACGGCGCGAGCTTGTCGATCTGGATGGAACCGAGGTCGAAGGTCGGCTGGCCCGTTCGCCGCGGAATGGATGTCACATCTCGCTCGAAGCCGTCGCGAAAACTGATGGGCTCGGTGAGAGCTGGAGCGTCGGGGACCGCCCGGCTCACCAGAGAGTGGTCGCCGTGGAAGCTGGCGTCATCGATGAACATGTCGCCGAACTCGTCGCGATACCTCTCGATAAATGCGCCGATACCCTCTGGAGTCAACGTGTCGATGTGTGCGATCAGGATCGGTTCGACGGTCGGCTCCGGCACCAGAGTGGTGGTCGGAAACGGTGGCGCGAGCGAAGTGCTGCTGGCATAACTGGCGGTGATGTGTTCCGAAGGCGTCAACGGTGAGCGACTCCAGGCCACAGCGGCGACGGCGCCGACGACGATCAGAGCAGCGCCACCGATGTACACAGCCTTGCGTGTCACCGACGTCCGAGGTGCCGTTGTGGTATCGATCTTCGGCACCTGCAGATCGTTGACCAGGCGCGCGAGCTCGAGCAGGGTCTTCGCGGACCTCGCCTTCTCGGTCCGGTCGAAGTAGTCCTCCGCGCTCAACTGCCCTTCGGCGTACGCGGCGTCCAACACATTGCACGTTTCGACGCGATCGAGATCACGAGCACGCGTCATCGGGGAACGGGATGACTTCACAGGAAGTGATCGTAATGGCTGGTCGCCATGCCTCCGGACCACAAAATGTGTTCATCGTGACCCTCCCGAACCGTCCGTGACCGGTTGGACGCACGTACTCTGGTCAAGTGCGGATACAGCGGCAAGTTGTGGACTACGCGCTCGCGCGTCGGTCTGTGCTGGCCGAAGTGTCTGCGGGTAGGACTGGCGTCAAGCAGGTATGCGACGCCGATCCCTACCTACTCAGAGCCGCGAAGTTCCACGGCCGGGGCAGTGACGTTCTCTGCCCCATCTGCCGTAAGGAACAGTTGACGCTCGTGTCCTGGGTGTTCGGCGAGAAGCTCGGCCAGGTTTCGGGATCAGCCCGAACGACGGACGAGCTCGCTCGGCTTGCGGAGACAGCAGAGGAGTTCACGGTGCACGACGTAGAAGTGTGCCGTTCCTGCAGCTGGAACCACTTGGTGCAGTCCTATGTGCTCGGCGCAGTGCCTGCGCCGCCGCGACCGCGGAGAGCACGTCCACCGAGCAGACGAACGCAGTCTGCGAGCCGGCGCACCGCCAGCGAGTAACGCCACACCCGAAAAAGGGCCCGATCGAAGTCCCATGTGATCGGTCCATGACCACTGGAGATTTGATTTCGTGAGTTCCCCCGACAACACCCCCGGCGACCGTCCCTCGGGACCAGGTGGTCCGAGCGGTCCGCCGCAGGGGCGCCCCCCGCAAGGCCGTCCGCCTCAAGGTCCGCAGCAGGGCCGCCCGATGGGCCCGCCGCCGCAAGGACGCCCGCCTCAGCAGGGACGCCCGATGGGCCCGCCGCAGCAGGGTCGCCCGATGGGCCCGCCCCCGCAGGGCCGACCGATGGGCCCACCCCCGCAAGGGCCCCAGCAAGGACGCCCGCCGCAGGGCCGCCCGATGGGCCCGCCGCCGCAAGGTCCGCAGCAGGGCCGTCCGCAGCAAGGCGCACCCCAGAATCGACCGGCACCGGGCGCCGAACCCACACAGCGCGTCGCAGCCGCTGCGGCACTGCCTCGCACTGATGCCGGTTCCCGTCCGCCCGCTGGACCCCCGCCGACGAAGCCGCCGACAGGCGGTCCCGGTGGTGGCGACGGCAATGGTGGAGAGCCCCCGAAGGGACAGAAAGCAGTGAAGAAGAAGTCGAAGTGGCGCACAGTTCGCCGCTCGGCGTACGTGTTGGTGGCGCTCGGCCTGGTGCTGCCGGTGCTGGCCTTCATGGCGGCGTACATCGTGCAGGACGTACCGAAACCCGGCGACCTCCCGACCAATCAGGTTGCGACGATTTACGCGTCGGACGGAAGTTCGGTGCTCAGTACCGTTGTTCCGCCGGAAGAAGGCAACCGTCGCGAGGTGGCGCTCGATCAGATTCCGGTGCACGTGCGTAACGCAGTGCTTGCTGCCGAGGACCGGGATTTCTACACGAACCCCGGATTCTCGATTTCCGGTTTTGCACGCGCGGCCCGTGACAATGTCCTCGGCCGAGACAGTGCGGGTGGTGGATCGACGATCACGCAGCAGTACGTGAAGACGGCGGTTGTCGGTTCGGAGCGTTCGCTGACGCGAAAGATGAAGGAACTTGTCATCTCGTCGAAGATGGCAAACGAGTGGTCCAAGGACGACATTCTTGCCGCGTACCTGAACACCATTTACTTCGGTCGTGGTGCGTACGGCATCGAAGCCGCGTCGAACGCGTATTTCGGTAAGCCTGTCGACCAGCTGACCGTCGAGGAAGGCGCCGTCCTGGCGTCGTCGATCCAGCTGCCGTCGCTTCTCGATCCGGAGACCAATCCGACTGGCGCGGAATCGCGTTGGAACTATGTGCTCGACGGCATGGTGTCTGCGGGGACGCTGGATCAAGCCGCCCGTGCGCCCATGAAGTACCCAGGTTTCATTCCACTTTCCCAGGTGGAGAACGGAAGTCAGGGTACAACGGGGCCCGAGGGCCTGATCAAGAACCAGGTACTCCGCGAGATCGCGGATGCCGGGATCACTGAGCAGTCGCTCAATACCGAAGGCCTGCAGATCACTACGACTATCGATCCGCAGGCTCAGGCCGCGGCGATGGACGCCGTGCGCACCAATATGGAGGGTGAGAACGAGGAGCTTCGGACCGCCGTTGTTTCCGTCGATCCACGTACCGGAGGCGTCCGCGCGTACTACGGCGGCGACGACGGAATCGGCTTCGACTACGCAAATGCCGGCTTGCAGACCGGTTCGTCGTTCAAGGTGTTCGGTCTGGCGGCAGCGCTCGACCAGGGAATTCCGCTCTCACAGATGTACGACAGCTCGCCGCTGACGATCAACGGCATCTCGATCGGCAACGTCGAAGGTGAAAGCTGTGGAACCTGCACCATCGCAGAGGCTCTCAAGCGTTCGCTGAACACCAGCTTCTACCGTCAGATGCTCAGCCTCGACGGCAACGGACCGCAGGAAATTGCGGACATCGCGCACAAGGCAGGTATCCCGGAGAACATTCCGGGTATCGGCGAGTCGCTGACCGAGCCCGACGGTTCCGGCCCGAACAACGGAATCGTGTTGGGTCAGTACCAGTCTCGGGTACTGGATATGGCGTCGGCGTATGCAACTCTCGCGGCGTCAGGCACGTTCCACGCTCCGCACTTCGTGGAGAAGGTTGTTGCCGCAGACGGAACGGTTCTCCTGGACCGTGGTACGCCGACCGGTGAGCAGCGGATCGATCCGGCTGTCGCGGACAACGTGACTGCCGCGATGCAGCCCATCGCGGCGTACTCACGTGGGCACAACCTGGCCGGTGGACGTCTGTCCGCATCGAAGACGGGTACCGCTCAGCTCGGTGACACCGGTCAGAACAAGGACGCCTGGATGGTCGGCTACACGCCGTCGCTGTCGACTGCTGTGTGGGTCGGTACCGCGGACGGCCAGGCGATCACCAACTCGAACGGCGGATTGATCTACGGTTCCGGGCTACCTTCCGATATCTGGAAGGACACGATGGACGGTGCGTTGGACGGTACGGACAACGAGACCTTCCCCAAGCCGGGCAAGATCAACGGCCAGGCCGGTGGTGTTCCCGAGTACACGGCTCCCGCTGCTCCGAAGACGTCGGCGCCGCCGACAACCACGGCAGAGCCCAGTACGACTACGGCGCCGCCGGTTGTCGTGACCACGACGGACGTGGAGATCCTGCCGGGCATCACGATTCCGATTCCGGGAATCTCGAGGCCGACCACGGAAACCGAGGAACCGGGCGCCGTCACCACGACGGAAGAGGCTCCGGCGGGTGTCAGTCCCGGCCGCTAAGGCGGTAGCCTCGCGGAGTGGCCGCCAATGTAGATGATGCCGATGCGACTTCTGTGACAGACGATGCGGAGTCGCAGGCGATCGAGTCCCCTGCGCCGTTGGCGGAGGACACGCGGTCGGCAGATTGGCGTGACGTTCCCAGTCGTAACGATGTAATGGTGTCTGCGTTGTCAGGCACGGTAGGTGGTCCGGTCGGTCGGCATGCGCTGATCGGCCGGACCCGTTTTTTCACCCCGATGCGGGTCATCTTGCTGTTGGCCGTCGTGTTCCTGGCGTTGGGGTGGTCGACCAAGGCTGCGTGTATTCAACAGGCGCCGTTCGGTGAGCAGGGGCAGCTGGGTCTGGACTGGGGAGGCTCCCGCCAGTACGTCGCCTTGTGTTACTCGGACACAGTTCCTCTGTACGGTGCGGAGCGCCTCGATCAGGGTGCGTTCCCGTACAAGAAGTCGTGGGAGGAAACCCGATCCGACGGTTCCGTGCAGACGCGGTACATGGAGTATCCGGTTCTCTCGGGGCTCTATCAGTACGGCTCCATGAAGGTCGCAAAGGCGTGGGATTCGATCACGTGGCTGCCGGGCGCAATTCAAGTTGCCCTGTACTTCAACGTCGTTGCGTTCGGCTTGGCGTTGGCGTGGTTGGTGACAGTGTGGGCGACGACGCTCTTAGCCGGCAGGCGGGTGTGGGACGGCGCGTTGGTCGCGTGTTCACCGCTCGTGATCGTGCACGTGTTCACCAACTTCGATCCGTTGGCGACGGCATTTGCCATGGGCGGTTTGTTGGCATGGGCGCGTAAGCGACCGGTCCTCGCGGGCATTTTGTTGGGGCTGGGCGGCGCCGCGAAGTTGTATCCGCTGTTGTTGCTCGGCCCGCTGCTGGTTCTGTGCCTGCGGGCGGGCAAGACGCGTGAGTGGCTGGTGACGGCGCTCAGCGCGGCCGCGGCGTGGCTGGCGGTGAATCTTCCGATCGCAGCGCTCTACCCGCACGGTTGGTACGAGTTCTTCCGGCTCAACTCCGAGCGCGGCGCCGATCCGGACTCGATCTACAACGTGATCGCGTCGTTCACGTCGTGGACGGGCCTCGACGGTCCCCTGGCGCAGGGTGAATCGCCGTCGAATCTCAATGCCGTGTCGTTCATTCTCTTTGCTGTGGTCTGCGTGGGAATCGGTTACGTCGCTTTGACGGCGCAGCGACGCCCCCGCGTCGCGCAACTGTGTTTCCTCCTTGTCGCGGGATTCCTACTGACCAACAAGGTGTGGAGTCCGCAGTATTCGCTGTGGCTGGTGCCGCTCGCGGTTCTTGCGCTGCCGCATCGCAGACTGCTTCTTGCCTGGATGACCATCGACGCGTTGGTGTGGGTTCCGCGGATGATGTACTACCTCGGGGTCTCGAACAAGGGTCTGCCCGAGCAGTGGTTCACGGGAACTGTTGTGCTGCGCGATATTGCGGTTCTGGTGCTGTGTGCGGTCATTCTTCGCCAGATCTACCGCCCCGACGAAGACCTCGTGCGGTACGGGTTCATCGACGACCCGGCCGGTGGTGTTCTCGATCAGGCACCGGACAAGCAGCCGTCGTGGTTCCCGGGGTGGCTGCGTCCGAAACCGGTGCGAGAGCCGGAGTTTTCGTCCGTCTGAATCACCATTCGTCGAGAGTGGTGTGACCGTCCTGGATGGCGCGCGCGAACAGTGCCGCTTTGGTCGGCGCGGGTCGCCCGACGTTGATGTACTTGGTCCTGATCCGGGAGATGTGCGTGTTGACAGTGCCGACGCCCACTCTCAGTTCGAGCGCAACTTCCTGTTTGGAATCTGCCCGAAGCCAGGTAAGCAGGACTTCGATTTCGCGGGCGCTCAAGCGCGGTGCACGGGAGTTCACGCGGCGTCCCCTGACGAGAACCATGCATGTTGGGGCCATTCGCGTCGACTGGACAAGCTCCATGACAAAGACACCTTTCGGCTGAGGTTCCAAGGGAGGAAGTGCCCGCATCGGCGCAACTTTGCAGAAGGGCTGCGGGCGGGCCGGAATGCGACGTGATCAGTATGTCCAGGCGTTCGCTCGAAATTCCGGTCGAAGGCGCGATCAATACACAGTCCATACAACGCGCGATTCTCTGACCTGGTCGGATAAAGTGCCTCGCTATGAACTCGAAGGCGGAATCCGGCACCGAAAATCATGTCGATCCCGCAAATATCGAGTCGCGGGGGCAGTTTGCTGAATCGCTAACTGCGTTGCGGAAGTCCGCGGGGCTGACAGTCCGCGACGCCGTCGAACGGTCAGGCGGTCTCCACGGAACCGTGGCCGGGTGGTTTTCCGGGCAGCACCTTCCGACACCGAACAGCATGCCGAAGTTCGTTGCGCTGTTGAAAGCATGCGGAGTCGATTCGGGCGAGCAACAGGAGAGCTGGATCAGCGCGGTCCAGCGCGTGCGGCAACTGACTGCCCGCCGCCGCGGCGACACCGTCGTTCCGTATCGCGGACTCGAATCCTTCCGTCAGGAGGACGCCGAGTGGTTCTTCGGGCGAGGTGAACTCACCACTGCTCTGGTCGATCGGGTCGCGGCGGCGACGCGGGGTGAGGGCAGCCGTCAGTTCATGGTCATCGGAGCGTCTGGCTCCGGTAAGTCGTCGTTGCTGCGGGCTGGTCTGGCTCCGAAGATTGCCGACGGCGATCCGCGGTTCGACGGTTGGCACGTGGAGGTTCTGCACCCGGGTTCGCAGGACATTCCGTCGTCGATCGGCGACACTCCCACGGTCCTGATCGTCGATCAGTTCGAGGAACTGTGGACGCAGCGCGATCGTGATCGTCGCGAGGAATTCCTTCGGGCGCTCGCTGATCTGGGTGAGAACACGATCGTCGTGATCGGGATGCGGGCCGATTTCTACGGGCTTGCGGCCGAGGAGCCGTTGCTGCTTCCGTTGCTCGACGATTCGCCGATGGTGGTCGGTCCGCTCACCGAGGAGCAGTTGCGTGACGTGATCGTCGAGCCGGCAGTGAAGGCCGGGATGACGGTTCAGAGTGAGCTGATTCAGGTTCTGGTCGGTGAGCTGACGCCGCGCGGTTCGCACACGGCAAGTGACCCGGGGGCACTCCCCCTCCTGTCCCACGCACTGCTGGGAACCTGGCAGCGCTCCACGCGTAAGACCCTGACGGTGTCCGACTACTACGCAACCGACGGCATCGCGGGTGCAGTTCAGCAGAGCGCCGAGGAGGTGTACGGCGAGCTGACCGAGCGGCAGCAGAAGTTGGCGCGCAGGATCTTCCTCCGGTTGGTCAACGTCGACGAGGTCACGCAGACGCGTCGACGAGCTCCCCGTACCGAGCTTTTTCTCGGCGACAACTTCGGCGACGTCAATACCGTCATCGACCTTTTTGCGCTGAGGCGTCTGTTGACTGTGGACGAGGAGACCGTCGAGGTTTCGCATGAGGTATTGCTGTCGGCGTGGAGTCGGCTGCGCGATTGGATCGATTCGGATCGCGCCGGTCTGGCGGTCCACCGCCGATTCACCTATGCGGCGCAGGTGTGGGAAGACAGTGGCCGCGACCCCGGTGCTTTGCTCGGGGCTGCCCGCCTACATCTGACCGAAGAATGGCTACGTACCGGTGAATTGGGCCTCGAACTGGAACCAAGCGAGACCCGCATCGCCGATCTCAACGCGACCGAGCGAGAATTTCTCGCCGCAAGTATCGCGCATCGGGATCAGCAGGAAAGTGCAGATCGGCGACGGACCCGCGTGCTACGACGGCTTGTCTCGGCGCTGGCTGCCGCGTCGGTGATCGCTTTGGTGCTGGCCGTGGTCGCGATGGTCGCCGGGTTCAGTGCCAATCATCAACGCGCCGAGGCAGATACGGCCCGTGACGAAGCGATGTCCCGCCAGGTTGCCACCGAGGCGACGCGGATGCGCGCCAAGGATCCGTCGTTGGCGGCGCAGCTTGCATTGGCCGCGTATGACGTCAGCGAGACCACGGAAGCCCGCTCGGCGCTGCTCGACGCGTCGGGTGTGCATGCGGCGACGCGCATCGTCGGCCCGCCCGGTGCCATGAAAGCTCGAATCAATCCCGCGGGAACCATTGTGGCCGTGGCAAGTTCCGACGGAATGGTCCGCCTGTATCCGATAGTCGAGGGTGCCGCGTCGGTAACGCCGGTGTCGGAATTCTTCGGGGTGGCGGAAGGGACGGCTCTGTTTGCGGCGTCGTTCAGTCCGGACGGGCGTTTGCTGTCGACCGGTGGAGCAGGCGGCGGCGCGCTGTGGGATGTGTCGGACCCGGCCAACCCGGTGCGCGGAACACTGTTCGTCGACGCGGATCACGTGGTGCAGGACATGGAATTCAGTCCGGACGGAACCAAGTTGATTGCCGGCACTTCGACGCCGGACGTGTTGCGATGGAACATCGACGACACTGCCGACGCGGTTGCACTGCCGCCGCTTCCGCATCCGGCTTCGGGAACCGTCACTGCCACGTTCAGTCCCGATGGCCGTTTGCTCGTGGCCGGTGGGCGCCAGAGCACTCTGCGGGTGTGGGATGTGACGCAGTGGGACAATCCCGCTGCGCCACCGATTTTTGCAACCGAACCCGACGGCACCACCAATCACTATCTGGGTGTTGCGTTCAGCGCCGACGGGCGGGAATTTGCTGCGGGATCTACGGCGCGAGAAGTGGTGCGCTGGGACATGGCAGACCCGGCTCGCCCGCGCCCATTGGCTGCGCTCACCGGGTTTTCCAGCTACGTCAACGAAATCAACTACAGCAACGACGGAACCCGTTTTGCTGCAGGTAGTTCCGACAACACCGTGCGAGTGTGGGATCCGCGTACCGCAGCGCTGATCGAGGTGCTGCCGGATTCCGGCGCCATCACCACGGTCGACTACAGCGAGGACGGGCAGATTCTGGTCACCGGCGGACTCAACGGGGTGACACGCGTGTGGTCGATGCCGGGGCCAGTGTGGGCGGGAGCACGAGACACCATCTACACCAGTCCTTTTGCCGGTGACGGTTCGCGACTTCTGGCTGGCGTCGGCGCCAAGGGTAGTGCGTTGCTGGCGTGGAACACCGAGGATTTCGACAATCCAGTGTTGATGCCCGAGATGACACCCCGCGGTGAGGACAGGTTCACCGGGGCGTCGGCGATATCGGCAGATGGCCGGCTGGCGGTGGCCGGAACAGGTACGGGTGGAGCGTATTTGTGGGACATCAGCGATCCGACGACGCCGAGACTCGCCAGTGACCGGCAGGAGTACGTCGATGGCATCGTGGCCGTTGTTGCACTCGACCCGTCGGGAACGCTGTTGGCGGTGTCGTCACAGGATGACAACGTCTTTGCCTTGGTCGACGTCTCCGATCCTGCGGCGCCCGAGCTTCTGTCGAGGACCGATGCCGGGTCGTACCCGCAGATGATGGCGTTCCGGCCGGGTGACACCACGCTGGCCGTTGCCAACGCCAAGAACGAGGTCGATCTGTGGGACATATCCGATCGAGCTGCTCCGCGGATTGTTGCCAGTGTCGGCGGTTTCGAAAGTTATGCCCAGGCGGTGATGTTCAGTCCGGACGGTACGCTCATGGCGACCGGTAGTGCGGACCACAGTGTGCAGTTGTGGAATGTCGAGAATCCTTCGGAACCAAGGCAACTCGCACGAATGGTCGGTCCCGAATCGGCGATCTACTCAGTGTCCTTCAATCGGGCAGGTGAGTTGCTCTCGGCCGGCGTGGGTGATGGCACGGTGTGGTTGTGGGACATCACGGCGCCGCAGGACCCCGAGCGGTTTGCAGTATTGACGGCGCAACCCGTGCGAGTCAACGATGCACAATTCGCGGGTGCGGCCGACCTGATTGCGGGTAGTGGCACCGAGAAGACAATTCGCGTGTGGGGCACCGATCCGGATGCTGTCTCCGCGCGGATATGCAGTACCGCCGGAACTCTCATCACCGAGGCCGAATGGGAGCGATACCTCCCCGGTGTGCCGTACCGAGATCTGTGCGAGGCCTAGAAGCCTCTCAGTTCAACCAGACTTCGACGGCCGGTTCGCTGCCCAGTTCACTTCCGCCGTCCAGGACAAGTAATCCACTGGGGCTGAGTTGGTAGGTGACATCGTCGTTGCGGGCGGCAAAGCCTTCCCTGGTGCGGATCGGATCGTCGATCTCGATTGTTGCTCCGTCACTGAGTCTTTCACCCTTGTAGTAGTAGCGGCCGACACCGGTTTCACAGACGACGATTCGTGAACCGGTAGTGATCGCAACAGCAACGGCGGGGTTGGACGCATTGCAGCGGGGACCGTTCGAGATGAAACCTTGCCGGTCCGTCCCGGTGACGGTGGGAAGTGGGCCGGACACCGTCGTGGTTACCCGGGGCACGGTGGTTGTTTGTGGAACCGTTGTGGTCCGGGGTGCCGTGGTCGCTGCGTACGACTGCGCGGTGGTGTAGGTGTAGGTATTCGACCGGGCGTCGTCAGCAGCCTCCGTGACAGCGGTCGCGAACAGTCCCCAGAAGGCGATCCACGCGATGAAGAAGAGTATGCCGATCGCGGTGAAGATGTAACCGAGGATCAGGCCGGCGAGTGCCAAGCCGTCGCCCTGCTCACCGGTCCGTTTGATCTGACTGCGCGCGATGTGGCCGAACACGATTCCCAGTGGGGCAAAGAGGAACGCGAATACCAGCGCCAGGACCGCCAAGACGTTCGTTGGCTGCGGTTGCTGCCAGTTCTGTTTTGGGTACTGCTGCTGGTATCCGTACGGTCCCGGTTCGCTCATGCACTGATTTTGCGGTACGAAGTCAGGCAAACCGCGCAGGCGGTTGGGTAGCTGCGGACGCGTCGTCCTGATTACTGGTGGAACTGTTCCTAGATCGGTGGATCAACCAAACGGGTTGTGCGCTTTCTTGTCGGTCTGCGGTGGAGACTCCGGATCCGCGGCGAGGTGTGTTGACGCCGACGTCTTTCGCAACTCCTGGACTGTCAAGGAAGAGATGATCGGGCAACGGTAGCGCCGACGTCTGATCTCGCTCAGCAGTCGATCGTCGAAGCTGAGTCCGTACTGTTCCACGTAGTAGGTCAGAGATAGAGGCCAGGTGTAATCGCCGTCGGTGGCTGCGCCGATCGGAACGACTCGTCCCGCAGACGAATCGATCAGATCGTCGTCCTTTCCCACTGCGATGACCAGGATGCTCCCGCCGCGAAGATAGTCGGCAACGCTCTGTGCATCATCGAGTTTTGGCGCCTCGGGTCGAGGAGTGAAACTGATGGACGTCAATTCTTTGCTCATAGTTCGTCCGATCCGACAAGACAGCGGAGTGTTCGCTGAAGGAAATTGCAGATTAATTCGGTTCGAATACACGCCAGCCTCCTAGTCCGCGTCCGTCTGCTCCCCGTTGTGACTGACCCGTGGAGTCGTGCGGGCTGATGATCACGCTACCGTCGGGGTCGGGTGGTAACCAGATGCTGTCGGTGGGCGCGGCCACGCGGGCGCCGAGTTCGTCGGCCAACTGTTGCGCAAAGCCGCCCTCTTCTGCGCCGGTTGAGCAGGAAAAGAGCGTAATGGATTGTCCGGGTGAGTAGTTGCTGTCCATCCGGATCAGCGTAGCAAGTCCGGATGCGCTCAACGAAGTGTTTCCTACGCCAACTTCTTGCGAATTTCCATGCACAACAGCGAGATACGAGCCATCTGTTACTGCCGGGATTGACGGCGCAAGTGGGACAAGTGGATCACCTTTCGGCAGGAAGCACTTGCCTGTGGAATTCGTTGTCGGAAACGATTGATCGAGAAGCCTCTGGTCTACAGCGGATGAATCGCTGTGTCGCCCGACGCTTGCCGTGTTGCTCGCCGCTGACCCACTGGCTGCACCGCCGACGTGTTGGGCGATGAAATTTTGCCCCAGGCGGCTGGTCTCCTCCAGAAGACGGGCAGCATGGCGGCACGCCTGGGCAGCGGCGTCAACGGCAAGGACGGCTGTTGTGAGCTGAGCGTTTCTCTCCTGCCCGCTCAACGCCACAATCGTGCGACCTGCATTGCTCAATCCTTGCGATTTCTGCGCAATATGGGATGCCATCCGAACGATATCGGCGTCGATTCCGTCGAGCGTTCGGCACAGTTCTTCGAGTTGGCTCACTGAACGATCGGTTCACTACAACGATGATGCGTATCGGTTGGCAACCTGCGCGGCTTGTTGCAGTGCGGCAATCGCCTGATCGACTTGCTTCTCAGCGGCTTGGAGAGCCTGAACCATGTCACGATCGACATTCTGTGAACTGCCGCCGAGGGTGGCGGACACCTGGCTGACGGCTGTCGAGAATTTCGATTTGAAGCCGGCGAGTCCCTGTGCAGTTGTTTTTGCATCATTGCCTACGGCTGCAATTCGCTGCTTGAGCTGTGTCAACTGTGACATGGTCGTTTCCCTTTGTTAGTGGACGGACTGGGCATTCGAGAGCAGTGGTTCTAGAGCAGGACAAATATGACGATGAGGATGATCAGAAGAGCGACAATGCCTGAAGCTGCACGAAGAGTGTTCTTCCGTCTGACACGCGCAGCTTCTGCACGTCGTCTCTCGTCCTCGAGCCGTATCTCCTCGCGAAGGCGTGCTTCAGCCGCGTCGGCCAGCGCCTTTCGGGACAGTTCTTGACGCTTTCGCAAGGCTTCGCCCGCGAGCTGTGCTTGCTCTTGCGCCTCGGCCTCACGACGCATAGCTTCACGAGTTCGAGCGCGCGCGGAGCTCTCGGCCATCAGTGACGCACTCTTGATCTCCTCCACTATCTGTCTCTGTGTCATTCGCAGTTCTTCGAGTTCACTGTCACTGGCGGTCATCCCCGACGCTGCGCGAACTGCATTCGGTGGTCGGGAACCAAGATTGGCCAGAGTCTGTGCAGCTGACTGGTATTCAGCGCTGCTTGCAATACGGATCTGCTCGATCGTTTGTTTGCGATTGCGACCGTCATTTCGGATCTTGGATAGCTGTTGTTGTTGCTTTGTTTCCGAATTCGCGCACGCCGTCTCGAGGCGGGTCGGAATTTGCCCGATCATCGTGAGCGCGTCCAAATATGACGAATACGAGGATGAGTCCGTTCTGGTCATCACGCACCCCATTCGGCAGTCGAATAGGCGCTCACATCTGCGCGGTCGACAGGGGAGAAAGGAATGATGACTGTCGGATTGGCAAGCTGTGTTCGGTCGACCCAGAGCGCTCGATTGTCTCGGACTGACCATGTGACAAACGGACCTAGGAAGTCCTGAACTGTCGACTGATCGGCCCGCAGGAACGCCATGACATCGACCATGCCCTCGCCTCCGAACCCTAGATGCGCTTGGTACGTCGCCGCATTGGTCCACCATCCGAGAAAGTGAACCGACTTGGTCGGGCCGTCTCGTAATACTGTTCTGAGGATGTCTGCGGGAGTGTTGGCAAATGCGTCCGGTGTGTCCAGCCGACCGATCCGGTCGAATCCGAAGGCCAATACGTACGTTACGGGGCCGCCCGGGACAGCATTGGTGACTGTTTCGGACAGTTGCTGCAGGATGTCGAGCACTCCATCTCGTCCTACGACCTCGACTGGAAATCCGAGGCGTTCCATCAATGCATGCCACAACCCAATATTGTTCTGACTCTTGACCGTATCGTCGATCAATTCGATACTCACGAATCGAGCATCTCCACGAGGATGTTGCATCGCGAGTGACAGCGCCGCGCTCTGCAGGATTCCGACCGCAGTGTTGTTCCCGGACAGTCCGAGCGAGCTTCCAAATTGATTCACCTTCTCGCCGGCGCCGATGATGGCGAAATTGCGTCCGGGTTCGGCGCTGAAGGACACCCCGGCAGTGTGTTGCGCTACCGAGATCAGGTTCCCGATGATTGCGGTTGGCGCACGCGGACCTTCCAGCGTCGATAAGCGCAGCTGTTGGACGGAGGAAATCGCTTGCCGCACCCGAAGGGACTGCGCTCCATCGAATATTGTCGGTGCGTCAGTGCGATCCTTCGCGTCGTTCCACCACTTTCTTCGTAGTACCTCCAGCACGTCGTCGTCGGCGACAGCGATGGCGACGGTGCGATTCGCTTCGCGTGTTCCATAGTCCAGGTTGACGATTGCTTCTCCTCGGTACTTGAGACGCGCCGGAGCGTCGTTGCCCGGGGTAAGCGTGTTCACAGCTTCTTGAGGTGAGTTCTTCAGTGCGATTCTGATAGGAAACTGTCCGTACAAACCATTTTCGCGTGCCATGAGTGCTGAGATGCCGGAGATAGACTGTGAGGCGAGAAGTAGATGGATTCCGTATGCGCGACCCAGTCGTGCGATCCCTTCGAGGAGTTGAGCGCACTGAGCGGCAATCGGATCATCTGAAGGTTCGAAGAGTCGCTGAAACTCATCGATCATGAGGATAATTCGTGGCATCACTGCATGCGGAACCTGGTTCCTGTAGCGGGAGATACTGTCCCCGTGTGGTTTTATAGTGGTGGCTCGGCGGACGCGTTCGGCGTCCAGTTCTTCCAACACTGCTAACCCGAAGTCGCGATCACTCTCGAGTCCGAGGACCTGCGCGTGCACCAGAAATTCAGGTGCATCAGTAGTCGACATGTATGGATAGAGCGATACGCCATCCTTGAAATCGAGGAGGTACATCTGAACTTCCTCCGGCGAATACCGTTGTCCGACACTGTGAATAATCGTTTTCAGAAGATTGGACTTTCCTTGCCCCACGGCACCGGTGACCAGGAGGTTATGTCGCTGTTCGCGCTCGTCTCCGATTGTCACCTCTACTACGTCGCGGCCGGTCTTACCGATTGCGAAGGTGATGCCGTCGGCGCTGGAAGTATGCCATTGTCGGTCGAGTGCCTCAATTGAGGGGAACTCGATTTTGGGTCCGGCAGCGTCCTTGAGTCTCTTCGCCAGCGAACCGACGACGGTGACTATCTCGTCGACAGTCGGGCCTTGCAGCCGCACCTCCATATCTCGGTGTCGCTGCCAGATCAGTTTGTCGTCGTTGATCAGGAGTTCACCGAATGCATCGATCTCGGAGGCCGGTACCGCCGTTGTCGTCGACGATTCTGATCCGCCGCTTCGATTCTCGCGCACCATGAAGAGAGAGATGCCCGCGGCAGGACCAACGCGGGCAAGAGTTTTCAGCTTTTGGTGCATCGAATTCGTGACAGCATCGGGATAGTCGAAAACCGTCACGAGTCGGAGATGCTCGATGGGATGTCCAATCTCTCGACGATAGTCGAGAAGTGTCGTGTCACTACCACGCATAGTGTCAGAGATGCGCTGAACATCGGTAAGCAAAGTGTCTAGTAGATCATCGAAATCTTCTGTCCGAGTGATACTTTGAATCGAGTCGGATGACGCGTCTTTCAAGCCGCTGAAGGGCGCCAGCCATCCGCGCAAATGCGGGTCGTATCCGATTACCTGTACCTGGTCGGGTGCAGTGTGTGCGAGTGTCTCGAGGACAATCTTGTGGACAGCGCTTTTCAGCTCCGTCGTTGGCGGTCCCACCATTGTCATGTTGGAACGGCCGAGGAGCGGTACGATCCACGGCACCGTCAGGTTGTCGTTCACTCCGATTTTCGCACTGGGGAATTCGATGGTTCCCAGCCGAATAAAGTCTGCGGTGGCCAGGGAATCAGTGTTGTCGGCAACTTCGACGCTCTCTGAGAACTCCCGGATTCTTGCGCTGTGTTCGATGACTTGCTGGGCTGAGTTGTTGCGCGCAAGAGCGATTGAGCGCGCATGTTCCTTTCGTAGTAAATCCAGTGACCGGGTGGATTTCCGCTCGATTTCGGCAACGGCGGCGTCGAGCGAACCGAGAAGCCGTGAATGTACCTGTTGCAAAGCGCTGTTCAACGTTTGCGTTTCACGGGGCGAGGTGCCGTTGGTCATGACGAACTTCCGGAGTTCGCTACCGTCACGGTGACTTGCGCCGGGCGGAGGAGGCGGTCGCCGGCCGTGTACCCAGGTCGGTTCAACGTGTGAATTTTGCCGACGCTCTCCGGGTCGTCAACCTCGACTGTAGCGATGACCTCGTGGATTCGAGGGTTGAGAGGACCGTCTGCGGAAACCTGCTCGATCCCGCGGCGCCACAACACTTCCAGTAGTTCGTCCGCACCGGTCAGCGCTAGCTCCTGAAGATCCTGGTATTGGCTGCCACCTGCGGTAGTCAATCGATCGACAACGAGGAGGATTTCCTTGGCCAAGCCGTCGAATTCTCGGCGGCTGAGCTGATCCTTCGACATGCGCAACTCGTCTTGCAGGCTCTCGAACATCGCAGCGCGTGACTTGTCGTCCATGAGTCGACGACGGAAGAGATCCTTGAGTTGCTCGATCTCCGAGCCAAGCGTCTCGATGGCCTTGTGGACGTCGGTGATATCGGCGGGGTTTGTCATTGTCAAACCGAAACCGACGTTTGAATCCCGGTCCTGGTGACACTGTTCGGCAGCTTCCGGCCTCGCCACTTCCAATCCACCATCCGGTGGCGATAGACGTACAGCGCGATGATCGCGACGACGGCAGCGAAAGCGAGGAATGACAGGCCGCCGCCGGCAACGAACATGATAATTACGGCTACAGCGAGGGCCCCACCGTATCCGATGAGGCTGTCGGAGCTGTACCACCTGACTGTCCCGGCGTCCGTTACGACTCTGCGGAACTCGTCGATCGAGGCCAGTGTCTCATTGTCGGTGATTCCCAACGTTTCGATTCTGACGAGAGCCTTCTTGCCGCATTCGAGTTGGGCATCGTTGGTGATGGTCATAGAGTCGTCGGCGTGGGTGCTCCACTTGTTTGATGCGGCACCCATGATGACCGAGGCCAAGGCATTTTTCAGGCCCTGGTTGCCAGGATCGCGCTCGAGGGCCCGCTCGACAAGTGGCAAGGCCAGGTCCGGCTTACCGGACCGCATGTATGTGTCAGCAATTCCCAACGCGTAGTACGGATTGGAAGGTTCGAGTGATTGTGCATGCTCGTAAGACTTTCTCGCGGTGTCGAATTGATCCGCATCTACGAATATATCTCCGAGAACACTGTGGTATTCGGCGTGATTGGGCGAAAGCCTCAATGCTTCACTGATTTCGAACTGAGCATTGGCCAGATTCTCGAGTTCGAGGGACGCCTGGGCACGAACGTACCAGCCTTCCGGATTCGACTGATTCTGATTGGTTGCCTCGGTTCCTGCCATGTGCGCTTGTGTTGCGTTTCCGGCATCGAGGTATTCCTGGGCGATTCCGACCCAGTTTCGTCCTGGTGTCGCGCCGGATTGTTGAGGTGGCTGTTCGACGTGGGCAGCAAGTCTTCGATCGTAATCCGCTCGACGGCTCGCATCGAGGAGTGTCTGCTCTGCTTCGGAGATCCCCTGAATTCGTTTCTCGGCGCGTGCGCGAACGTCAGGATTGGGATGATTTTGTTTGCGAGTCCAGTCCTTGCGTTGGTTTCGTACGGCCTTCTTGATTGTGTCGACGTCGCTCTCACGTGGAATATCGAGGAGTTCGTAGTAGTCGATCAGGTCCATGTCAGATCCTCATGGTCGTGTGTGGGGCGTTAGGAAACCGTGAGACGGGCAACTCGGTCTTTAGCGGTGCCGAGTTCGTCGTCCGTCAAATTGGCGATGCGATCGATGTCGAACGTTCCGATCAACTTGTTGGCGGTCAGATCCGTGACCTCCACGAAGACCGTCTGATCGATGTCGTACGCGTACGACACTCGAACGGGTGCCCCCTGTGGATACGGCGGAATAGGCAGTGTTTTTTCACCGATCACGACGACGTATTCAGGATCGGTATCGTCGCCTTGGGTGACCTCGACGTGAACCGAGGTCTGCTGGTCGGAGGAGGTGTAGAAGTCTTGAGAACTTTTGGCCGGAATCTTGGTGTTTCTGGGAATCAGTATGTTGTTCATCATTGTTCGCGAGTCGTTGCCATCCAGTGCGAGCGTCCCCAGTGCCTGCGACGTGACATCGAGCACCTGGAGACCCTTGCCCTCGAATACATCGAGAGTGGTGCCGGCGCTGGCCGAGACATGCACTGCCGCTTGAATAGCCGCTCCGAGAGCTACGGCCTGATCGGGATGAACAGTCCGGTCCGCCTGACGGCCAGCCAGTTTCTCGACAAGATTTCTGATCATCGGCATGCGAGTGGACCCGCCGACGAGAATCAGATGGTCAAGAGAATCCCATGCGACGCCGGCCTCGTCGAGCACAGATTCCGTGAGATCCTCTGTTCTGCGAACCAAGTCCATGGTCAGTTGCTCGAAAGTCGAGCGATCAATTTGAACTCGATAGGATCTGCCGCCCTCCGCGACGATCACCATGGTCGACGCAACTGTGGTCAGACTGCGCTTGGCCATTTCGGCTTTTTCCCGCAACGATGCGGTTTGCATGGCGTCATCGAGTACATCGGGCCCACCCTGCGCCTGAACTTGTTCGGCGATGTGCACCATCAGTCGGTTGTCGAAGTCGAACCCGCCGAGGTTGCGGTCGCCGTCAGTCCCCAGAACCTCGAACTGACCTCCGCCGATCCGCATCAAGGTGACATCGAACGTGCCGCCGCCGAGGTCGTATACGAGGACTAGACCGTCGGATGCTGTATCAAGTCCGAATGAGAGTGCGGCAGCCGTTGGTTCGTTGAGCACGCGTAGCACGTTGAGCCCGGCTATTTCGCCTGCGTCCTTAGTTGCCTTGCGGCGAGCGTCGTCGAAGTAGGCAGGCACGGTGATCACGGCATCGGTCACAGTCGAGCCCAGGGCAAGTTCGGCGTCGGCCTTCAATCTGCGCAATATGACAGCAGAGATCTCCTCTGGTCGGTAGCTCGTTCCGGCTGGGGATTCGAATCGCCATGCGGAATCGCCCATACTGCGCTTCACGAACTCGACGACGTCGTGCGGAGCGCTCGCGGCTGCGTGCTTGGCCATGGCACCGACAAGTGGTTCGTCCTTGCCGCCGATATCCTGAAACATCACGACCGACGGGGTGATGTCCTCGCCTTCGCTGTTCGAGAGTATCTCCGGGACGCCGGTTGCTCGCATGACCGCGACAGCTGAATACGTTGTGCCGAGGTCGATTCCGATTGCATGTGACATCGTCTCAGACGCCCATCTCTTCAAGCTTCTTGATCATCTTGCGGCGCTTGAGGTAGACCCGGTCAGCAGATGAGACGATGCCCATTCGGCTGGCGGCGAAAGACATCCAGGCTGAGACGTCGGTGTTTCCGTTATCCATTTCGGCGATATTGATCGAGATAATGGGATTGTCCATGCCCCACGAGCTGAGTCCGAGACCTTTCGACTGGTAGTTCAGATCGCCATCGCCGTTCACTGGCTTCCACCAGACGGATCCGAAGTGGGATTGCACAGCGTTGGCGACTTCGAGCGGCGGGGCTTTTACCTGAAAGTCCGCCTGCTTCCGCGCCATAACGCTGATCCAGATGGCAAGTCCGAAGATTGCCAGGAAGATTACGACGACCGCGACTAATACGTTCATGTTTCCTCTTTTCCGCGGACGGAAGTCCATTCATAGAGTGGTTGGTTGATTTCGATCGATAAGTTCTGGATGGATGCCGACAATGTGTTCGTTCTGCTCGTGCCCAGAGATCGAATTCCGTCGTTGCAGAAGACGCCTCTGTGTTTGTCGAGTCAATGGCGGGTGGCGGTCGACTGATGACAAACATAATTTCGGTTCTGTTGACAACGGCAGGTACTTGCGTTGTCGATTTCCTGTGTGCTAAGAAGCAAGGTTATTCACAGGCGGAAGTCCATATTGGTTCTTATCTCAGTCGGTTTCGATCAATTGCCAGCACTCGCGGACGAACTTTCGGACCGTGGACCATTCGGGATATTCGGGTGCTGACCTTGCGGCGGAGGATGCGAAACGCGCGTATTCCGGAGCCGGTATCCCCGCGACTTCCCAGGCGGTACGGCGGATGTTCGAGATCACGCTTCGCTTGATCGACAAGTCGCGTTGTGTTCGATTCGATGTCCATATTTCGGGTGGCAGTGTTCGCGCGACCTCGAGAAATTCAACGATGCTCCCGGTCAGACGCAGCCCTTGTGATTGACGTATCGCGAGAGGCGTGGGTAGTTGGTGCTCGGGTTTCATCGACCCGGATCGCAAATTGTCGATGAAACGCGCGAGGTCTCTGACAACGTCCTCGTAGGAGAACTGAAACTGAATACCCGCTTCGGCTTGGCGCAGGTTCAGCACTGGATTGCTCGGCCCCAGTCTGATTGACACCGTCGAGGCCTGTGGCATCGCTGCAACGAGTTTCGGAACATGATCGAGGCTGGCGTGCCTGTCCATTCCTGCCGGAGTGAAGGAAGAGATGAGGATGTAGTCCCAAATCGATGATGCATATGAATGTGCAGCCTCCGATTGAACTACCGCGCACGCGAATCCGGCCTCGGTGAGTACTTTTTCGAGTCCCGTGCCGATAAGAGAATCATCGGAGACAATGAGAATAGAAACAAATTCATTACCTATTCTCATGACCTGGTCGACCAATTCGGCGAGGTGCTCTTCATCGGCGGAAAGGGATGAGGCAGCCGCATATGCACTTGCGGCGTTCTGCAACTGCTGGATAGAGCTTCCCTGTCCGCGACGAGACACCAGGTAGCAATATAAGTGCCTATCGTCCATGGCATCGATCGGTGGGAACGATTGTTCCTGGCACCACTGTGTTAACGCCAACGAATCTTCGTCGGTGTAGGTGAAATGTCGCTTGCCTGTATAACTGGGTTTTGCGCCACCCGGCACGAATGCCGTCAATTCCTGCTGATCTGATGATTGGCGATGCATTAGTTACCTATGCTTCGGAAAGAGGGTGTGGTGTCGCACGCAACGGATTCACGGAGACGTCGAATTCGCGATGCGGTCGCCGGCCATCGACCGGAACTCGGGCACATTTCTCAGACGTCCCCCGACCTGGACCGAGCCGAGACCATGATCGATGTCGGCGCAACCGCTTGTGAAGTGGATTTGCGGAATCCGTACTAGATCAATACACGGGAAAGTGCTCTGATCAGGCTTTTTGTTGTATGTGGTGAATCGGGTAATGAACCTTCGAAGCTAGGTTTTCTGCACGACGAAAGAATCGCCGCATTCAGCTGAGCTGGAATGTGACGGCGATGGGCGTTCAAAGTTCGGTGTTGGCGGCTACAAGACCGTCGCGCCGACGCGTCGCTCCAATTGCGGTGCGATCATCGGCCAATCCTCGTCCGTCATGGAAAAGAGGGCGGTGGTGCGCCAACTGCCATCCGTTCGCTGGCGGTGCTTGCGGAGCAAGCCCTCGTACTGCGCGCCCAGCTTGGCGATGGCGGCCCGGGATTGTTCGTTGAACTCGTCCGTGTGCCATTCGACGCGGACGGCGCCGAGATCGTCGAATGCCCGACGCAGCAGGAGAAGTTTTGCCTCCGGATTGATCCGAGTTCCCTGAGCGGACTTCGACAGCCACGTGTACCCGATCGCAAGACTGCGATACGCCGGGGCGATTTGATACAGCGAGGTGCTGCCCACTACGGCGTCGGTGCGCGTGTCGATCTGGGCGAACGCTACCCGATCCGGATTCGACTCGGCCGCCTCGATGTAGGCGACCGCCTCTGCGTGAGTGTTGATCGGGGCGGCTGTCCAGCGGAAGATGCTCGGATCGTCCGACGCGGCAATGAGTGCGTCGGCGTGCTCACGGACCAACGGTTCGAGCCGGACATGCGTGCCGGTCAATGTCGGTGATTGAAACCAGCTTTCGGTCATCTGCTGAGCTCCGGTATCGGTGGGATTTTCTCGACAGCCATCCCGGCGAGTGGATAGCGCAGCGGTACCCGCAAGAACAGGAAGAAGAACACGGCCAGTAACACGACATGACCCCACACACTGGCCTGTACGACGGCTTCGTACTTGCTCGGATCGAGATTCATGTCGAGTTGGTAGAAGTAGCGGAAGATCCCGATTCCCAAGGCGGCATCGGCCACGAGATACGCGGCGATCCAGAACCAGCGGATCTGAAACAGAACCAGGAACGGCAGCAGCCACAAGGTGTACTGCGGCGAGTTCACCTTGTGCAGCAAGATGAATCCGCACAACATTGCCGCGCTCACCGCGATCCACGGGAAATAACCGTCGCGCACAAAGCGTCGCCAGCCCAGATACATCGCCAACGCGAACGACAACAGGATCATCAGGGGGGACAGGATGCTCACCAATGCGTCGTAGTCCGCGTTGAGTTCGCGTACACCGAAGCCGTAGAACGGTCGAAGACCCCAGAACCACAGCGAATTGGTGGTGATGTCGGCGCTGCGCTTCTCCTGGAAACTGAAGGACGCACGCCAACCGTCGTACGAGATGAGGGCAAACGGAAGGTTGACGAGAACCACCGTCGCCACCGCGGCACCACCCGTCATCAGCGCGCCGCGTACGTCGTACTTCTTGCCGTCTCGGCCGCGTGTCAGGACATACGCGAGAAGCGGAAGAACAAAGATTCCCGGATACAACTTCAGGCAGAAACCGATGGCCAGGATGATCGACGCCAGTAGCGCCCGCGTCCGAAAAGGTATGCGCTCGAACGTCATCACGAAGATCGCGCCGACGCTGGTTGCAACGACGGGCAGCTCCCAGTTGTGGAACGCGTACAACACCAGTGGCGGGGTGGCCGACCAGATCAACGCGTAGGCGCCGCTCATCCGGCCAAGCATCCATGCCGTCAGCAAGCCGAACGGGGCCAGGATCAACGCGGAATGCAGCAGGAACTCGGCATCGTTGTGGGATCCGATTCCACCCAGCCACATCAGGATTCCGCTGAGCACCGGATACTCGACGGTTCCGCCGTAGAGGAAACCTTCTGGCGTGATGCCTCCAGTGACAAACGGAAAGAGGTGCTGGTCGATGCCGCGTCCGAGCCACAGAAGCTGGATGTCGGAGTAACAGACGCGGACGTTCTTATCGACATCGAAGGCAAGGCTCCGGCCGTCCGGCGCGAAGGGCGCGCCGGCGCATCGCGCCTTGTTGAAGTAGCCCAGAGTCATGGCCAGCCCGCAGAGACCGACGACAAGCGTCAGGATCGACGCCGAGGTTTTCCGGTCCGTTCGCATGAAGCCCACCCTAGGGGCTCGCGCTGCAAGACGGTTCGACGAGCGTCCGTAAGCGTTCTGGGCGTTTCCTGTGATCGGGGACGCGATTTCGCTGGTCAGGGGCACCTCGTGTAACCTACGAGGGTTGCTGACGCAACGACCCTCCTGCCACGGATAGTCCGTGGCCGTTTTCACTTAGTCCACAGGAGGTGATGAGGTCTTATGCGTCATTACGAATTGATGGTCATCCTTGACCCCAGCCTGGACGAGCGCACTGTCGCTCCTTCGCTGGATACGTTCCTCAATGTTGTGCGCCAGCACGGCGGCACGATCGACAAGGTCGATGTCTGGGGTAAGCGTCGTCTCGCCTACGAGATCCTGAAGCATGCTGAAGGTATCTACGCGGTGATCGACATCAACGCCACTCCCGCCACCGTTGCTGAGCTCGATCGTCAGCTCGGTCTGAACGAGTCGGTTCTGCGCACGAAGGTTCTGCGCCACAACAAGTGATTTCTGTCGGTAGCGAACTCTAACCTCGCACCCAACAGACTTACATCAAAAGCAGGAGGAACCACATGGCTGGCGACACCATCATCACCGTCATCGGAAACCTGACGGCTGATCCTGAGCTTCGTTTCACCCCGGCGGGTGCTGCGGTGGCAAACTTCACGGTTGCTTCCACGCCCCGCACCTTCGACCGTAATTCCAATGAATGGAAAGACGGCGATGCGCTGTTCATGCGTTGCAACATCTGGCGCGAAGCAGCCGAGAACGTCGCGGAGAGCTTGACCCGTGGCTCACGAGTAATCGTGAGCGGCCGGCTCAAGCAGCGTTCGTACGAAACTCGTGAGGGCGAAAAGCGAACTGTCGTCGAGCTCGAAGTTGATGAAATCGGTCCTTCACTGAAGTACGCCACGGCAAAGGTCAACAAGGCCAACCGTGGTGGCGGCGGTGGCGGCGGCAACTTCGGAGGTTCCTCCGGCGGATCGGGCGGCGGACGTCCGAGCGCTGCACCTTCCGGTGGAGACGATCCGTGGGGCAGTGCCCCTCCGGCTTCGGGCTCCTTCGGTGGCGGCGGCAACGACGAACCGCCTTTCTGATCCGTACCTGATCAGGGACATCCAGAAAAGAGCAAAGACATGCCGAAGCCGCCCTTGCGCGACAAGGTTATGAAGAAGAAGGTCTGCACCTTCTGCAAAGAGAAGAACACGCAGATCAACTACAAGGACACGACGTTGCTGCGTAAGTACGTCAGCGACCGCGGAAAGATCCGTGCTCGTCGTGTCACCGGCAATTGCGTCCAGCACCAGCGCGACGTTGCCATTGCCGTCAAGAACTCACGTGAGGTAGCACTGCTGCCTTACGCCACCGTGGCTCGCTAAGGAAAGGGAGGAAAGAACATGAAGCTCATCCTCACCGCTGACGTGGACAACCTCGGTGCGCCTGGCGACACCGTCGAGGTCAAGGACGGCTACGGCCGTAACTACCTGCTCCCCCGCCGGCTGGCAATCGTCGCTACTCGTGGCGCCGAGAAGCAGGTCGAAGGAATCCGTCGTGCACAGGAACTGCGCGCAGTGCGCGGCCTGGACCACGCCAAGGAGCTCAAGGCCGCTATCGAGGGACTCGAGTCCGTAACGCTGTCGGTCAAGACCGCCGGTGGTTCGGGCAAGCTCTTCGGTTCCGTTACCGCTGCTGACGTCGCTGCTGCGATCAAGGCTGCCGGTGGACCGGTTATCGACAAGCGCACCATCGCGTTGCCGAAGGCTCACATCAAGAACACGGGCAAGCATGCCGTGTCCGTGAACCTGCATCCCGATGTGGTTGCCAAGTTCAACCTGAACGTCGTCGGCGCATAGTCGATTCGTTCTCCGGGCGAGCCCCGCACACTTCGGTGTGTGGGGCTCGACCTTTTTGTGCACATAGCGACTCGATCCGGGGTTGGGGATAACTGTCACAGTGTGACGTTCAACTTGATGATCCGTGATCATTCGGGCTCCGCAACACGCCCGACACGCCGACGCGCCGACTGCGGAGATAGTTTTTTCATCAACAGGTGTGTGAAATTGCACATGTATCTCTAGCTGGGGTTTTATGGGAAACACCAAAAGTTGTCCCCAGGTTATCCCCAGATGGTGCACACAGTTTTTCAGGAGTTTCCACAATTACTCCACAGATTCATCCACAGGTCCGTTTGTTTGTGGGCTGGCAAGTCCCTAACGTCGTCTCGGCGTCTATCTACCGACCGGTGATTTTCCACCAGCACGATGTCGGTGGGGGCAGGTACAAATAGTGAGGGCCCTGCGTTTTTCTCGCAGTGTCATCGAATGTTTTACGGGAAGGTCTCTCTGATGGCTGTTGTGGATGATCGAGGGCCTTCCGACTACTCCGGACAGGATTACCCGGGGCCGCCCGAGTCCGAGCCCGATCAGGAATTCGGCCGCCAACCACCCCAAGACATGGTTGCCGAGCAGTCCGTCCTCGGCGGCATGCTGCTGAGCAAGGATGCCATCGCTGACGTCCTCGAGGTCCTGCGGCCCGGCGACTTCTACCGGCCGGCCCATCAGTCCGTCTACGACGTGATCCTGGACCTCTACAGCCGCGGTGAGCCTGCCGACCCGGTGACCGTCTCGGCTGAACTGGACCGTCGCGGTGAGCTCCGCAAAATCGGTGGCGCTTCGTATCTGGTGACTCTCACCCAGACAGTGCCCACCGCTGCCAATGCCGCCTACTATGCCGAGATCGTGGCCGAGAAATCGGTGCTACGACGCCTCGTCGACGCCGGCACCCGGATCGTTCAATACGGCTACGCCGGCACCGACGGCCAGGATGTCGCCGAGGTTGTCGACCGCGCGCAGGCCGAAATCTTCGAGGTCACCGAGCGTCGTACCACCGAGGACTTCGTGCCCCTCACCGAACTCCTCCAGCCCACGATGGATGAGATCGACTCCATCGCCAGCCGCGGTGGCATCTCCCTCGGCGTGCCCACCGGGTTCAAGGATCTCGACGAAATCACCAACGGTCTTCACGCTGGTCAGATGATCATCGTTGCGGCTAGACCTGGAGTCGGGAAATCCACCCTAGGAATGGATTTTTTGCGTTCCTGCTCCATCACCCATGGCATGGCCAGCGTCATGTTCTCCCTGGAAATGAGCAAAACCGAAATCGTCATGCGTCTGCTCTCCGCCGAGGCAAAGATCAAGCTCGGTGACATGCGTTCCGGCAAGATGACCGACGACGACTGGACCAAGCTCGCGCGTCGTATGAGTGAGATCAGTGAGGCGCCGCTGTTCATCGACGACTCCCCCAACCTTACGATGATGGAGATTCGCGCAAAAGCTCGGCGGCTCAAGCAGAAACACGATATTCGCCTGATCGTCATCGACTACCTGCAGCTGATGAGCTCGGGTAAAAAGGTCGAATCGCGTCAGCAGGAAGTTTCCGAATTCTCCCGTAGCCTAAAGCTTTTGGCGAAGGAGCTCGAAGTTCCGGTTGTCGCAATCTGTCAGCTCAACCGTGGTCCTGAGCAGCGAACCGACAAGCGCCCCCAGGTTGCCGACCTTCGTGAATCGGGCTCGCTGGAGCAGGATGCCGATATGGTCATCCTGTTGTACCGCCCTGATGCGACTGAGCGCGACGATCCTCGCGGTGGTGAAGCCGACCTGATTCTCGGTAAGCACCGTAACGGTCCGACCGCCACAATCACTGTGGCGCACCAACTTCACCTGTCCAAGTTCGTGGACATGGCGCGAGGCTAGCAACTGCCTGTCGAGATGCAGCGAAGTTAACAAAGTGCGACGCTAGATTAACAAGGGTTTCGACCGAAGCAAGCCCCTGAACTGCGTATTTTCATCTCTGCTTCAGGAAGCGTGGTGTCGACAACCGTGGTTCGTGATTCCCGACCACGGTGTGGTGTCCCGGCGATCTACTGGTTCGCCGGGACGGGTGGTAGTCACAGCAGTAGGTGGAAGATGTCGAAGGCGACGGTCCATTGGGCTGTGCCGGGGTTCTTGCGGTCCGGTTCGACCGTGGCGAAGGTATGCGCCAGCGCTACGCTCAAGCCTCCTGCGATCAGCGGCAGTCGTTGCTCGGTCTCTTCCGAGAGGGCCACGTCCAAGGGTGGGTGGGCCGTGAGCTGATCGAGCAGCGGCTGAAGTTCGATCTCCTCGTCGAGTTTTTCGAACCGGTGGATGCTCTCCTGTAATCCCTTGGTGATCGGCAGGTCCCACGGTTCGATCACGTCGCGCAAGTTTGCTTTTGCGGAGGCTTTGCCGATCAGGAGCACGTCGTAGATCTTGTCGTCGATGAAATCGGTATAGCGCTTGAGGTCGTTCCGGTCGACCTGCAGTCCAGCTGCTGCCCTGAAGAACCGCTGGAATTTCACGGTGCCCATTACTGGCATGTCGTCAGCTCCTTTCGAAGTATTCATGGATTTGGCGTACGGCCATCGCTCCTTCACCGACGGCGGATGCGACTCGTTTCACCGAGCCTCGGCGGATGTCGCCCGCCGCGAACAGGCCGGGCAGGCTGGTTTCGAGCGTCCTGGACAGGCCATCGCTGATCGGCAGGTTGCCGTCTGCTCGGGAGTGGATCGCGTCCATGCCGGTGAGGACGAAGCCGTGGTCGTCGAGTGCGATCGCTTCGGCCAGCCACCCGGTGTGCGGTACTGCCCCGATGAAGACGAACAGGGCGCGCACCCGGATCGTGTCCTGCTCGCCGCTGCGATTGTCCTCGACCGCAATTTCGTCGAGGTATTTCTCGCCGTGGACCGCACGAATCTCGGTGTTCCGGTGCACGGTTACGCGCGGGTGGTGTTCGATCTGGTCGACCAGGTAACGGGACATGCTCTTTCCGAGGTCATCGCCGCGGATGAGCAGGTGCACGTGTGAGACATGCTCGGCGAGGAAGACGGCAGCCTGGCCGGCGGAGTTGCCGCCACCGACGATGGCTATCGGGTCGGTGCCGCATATCCGCGCTTCCTGGTGGGTTGCGGCGTAGTACACGCTCGTTCCTTCCAGCGCCTCGATCCCCTGAACGGCCAACTTGCGGTATCGCGCCCCGGCGGCGAGCACAACGGCCCGGGCGTGAACCGTGCCGCCGTCCGCCAGTCGGAGCACATGGTTCCCGGCGTCGGATCCCAAACCGGTCACTTCTGCCGACACCAGGATGCGGGCGCCGAACTTCCCGGCCTGGAGCACGGCTCGCTCGGCCAATTCGGAGCCGGAGACCCCGGCGGGGAAGCCCAGATAGTTCTCGATCCGGGAGGAGGTACTGGCTTGGCCGCCCGCGGCGATCCGCTCCAACGTCACCGTGTTCAACCCGTCCGAGGCGCCGTACACCGACGCGGCCAGACCGGCCGGTCCGGCACCCACGACGACGAGGTTGTATACGTCCTTGGCTGCGTCCGCGACGGATGCCGGGACGGCAAGCCCGACGACGCGTGCGAGTTCCGCATTCGTCGGATTGCGCAGCACCTTCTCGCCGTGCCAGATCACGACGGGTGTGTCCTCGGGGGCGACGTTCAGGCTGCGTAGCAGCTGCTCCGCCCGTTCGTCCTGCTCCAAGTCGAACCACCTGTGGGGCAAACGATTTCGCATGGCAAACTCGCGAAGCCGCAATGTATCGGGGGAGAAACAGGAGCCGATGATCCGGAACCCCGAGCCGAGCCCGATCAGCAGGTGTCGACGCACCAGGTAGGCGCGCAGGATCAGATCGCTGAGCACGGGATCGTGGGTAATCAGCTCGCGCACCTGCTCGGCCGGGACGACGAGTATCTCGCCGTCCTCGATCGCTTCGGCGGTGAAGAACGCCACCTGGCCTTCCAACAGTCCGAGTTCGCCCAGGAAGCGCCCGGGCCCGTGGACGCGCAATATCCGCCGCTCGCCGTCCCCGTCGCCCTCGTCGACGACTGCGACCTTGCCGGAAAGGACCACGACGAAATCGTTGCAGGGCACGCCTTCTCGGATCAGCACCTCGCCGGCGCGAACCGACCGACGCGAGCCTCCGAGCTCGAGCGTCGCGACCTGGTCGTCCGTCAGACGCGGGAAAGCACCCTCCTCGTCCGCGGTCTCGTCGTCGACCGGCGGACTGTCCCCAACGGGTGAGGCGCGCTCAGACGAAGTTCTGGTCGACATAACACCACCGCCAATCTTCACCGGGCTCCATCGACTGGACGATCGGATGGCCGATGGCGTGAGCGTGAGCACTCGCGTGCCTGCCCGGCGAAGAATCGCAGCAACCGACGTGTCCGCACGTCAGACACAGCCTCAGATGCACCCACGGGGTGCCGAGGCGAAGACATTCCTCGCAACCCTGCGGGGTACGGGGCACCACGGCCCGGATCGCGGTTACATGTGGGTCCGCGTGGACAGGACTCATGACTTCGCCTCCTCGCCGGCATTTTCCGAGAGCGCCTGATCGAGCCACGTGCGCAACTGGGGCACGGGAGCCGCGCCCGACTGACGAGCGAGAACCTCACCCCGGTCCATCACCAGCAGAGTCGGCACGGCGCGGACGGTGAATCGTTCGGCCGTCCGGGGTGCGGCATCCACGTCGACCTTGACCAGCTTGATCTGGCCGGCGTGTTCTCTGGCGAGCTGCTCGAGCGCGGGGCTGACCATGCGGCACGGGCCGCACCACGTCGCCCACAGATCCACGAGCACAGGCACCGAGGATTTTTCGACGATCTCCGCGAAGTCGCCGTCTCCCGCTGCGGCGATCCAGGGCAGCGGCTCATGGCAGTTCCCACAGCGAGGTCTTCCTTCTCCTGCTGCCGGGATGTTGTTGGTCTTGCCGCAGTTCGGGCACTTCACCTTTTCGGATCCCATGACCAGTTACCTCTTCTCAGGCCGCCGCGAAGGCGGGTTCGGCATACGCGACGGCAAGCTCGCCGCCGTCCACCGTGACGCTGATGGTGCCGTCCGGTTTGATCTCGCCGCGCAACAGTGCACGGCCGATCTTGGTTTCAACCTCGTGTGCGATGTATCGGCGCAGCGGCCGAGCACCGTAGACAGGGTCGAACCCGTGTTCGGCGATCAGTCGGCGCGCCTCCGGCGTGATTTCCAGGTGTATCTGCCTCTCCGACAGCCTGTTTCGCAGGTCGGTGAGTTGCAGTTCCACTATGTGCTCGATCTGGGGCAGGGTGAGTGGGGAGAACAGCACGATGTCGTCGACCCGGTTGAGGAATTCGGGGCGGAAGTGCCCGCGCAGTTCTGCCATCACCCGTTCCCTGGCATCCGGCTTGATTTCGCCGTCGACTGTGACCCCCTCGAGGAGATGTTGGGATCCGATGTTGGAGGTCATGATGATCACCGTGTTCCGGAAATCGACTTGCCTCCCTTGAGAATCGGTGATCCGGCCGTCATCGAGCACCTGCAGCAGGGTATTGAAGACGTCGGCGTGGGCCTTCTCGATCTCGTCGAAGAGCACCACGGAGTACGGCTTGCGCCGCACCGCCTCGGTGAGCTGGCCACCTTCGTCGTACCCGACGTACCCGGGAGGTGCACCGATGAGCCGACTCACCGTGTGCCGCTCCTGGTACTCGCTCATATCGAGGCGCACCATGTTGTCTTCGCTGTCGAATAGGGCGCTGGCCAACGTCTTTGCGAGCTCGGTCTTTCCGACGCCCGTCGGGCCCAGGAAGATGAACGAACCGATCGGCCGACGCGGATCACGGATACCGGACCTTGCCCGGATCACCGCGTCCGCGACCAGTTGCACCGCCTCGTCCTGACCGACGACCCTCTCGTGGAGGATCTCGTCGAGCTTCAACAACTTCTCCCGTTCGCCTTCCTGCAGCCGGGCGACCGGGATGCCCGTCCATGCGGCCACGATCTCGGCGATCTCGTCTTCGGTGACCACTTCACGTAGCAACGGATTTTGGCCCTGTCTGGTGGTCAGTTGCTCCTCCGCCGCCTCTAGCCGGCGTTCCAGCTCGGTAATCTCGCCGTATCGCAACTCGGCTGCCCGATTGAGGTCGTAGTTGCGTTCGGCTTCCTCGGCTGCGAGGCGCAACCGTTCCAGATCTCCTCGCAGCTCCTGCACCCGCCGGATTGCCTGCCGTTCCGCCTCCCATTGAGCGTGCCGGGCGTCTGCCTCGGCCCGCAGGTCGGCCAGCTCCTTGCGCAATTCTTCGAGGCGCGCCTTGCTGGCCGCGTCCGTTTCCTTGGACAGTGCGGCCTCTTCGATCTCCAGACGGGTCACCTTCCGGGTGAGCTCGTCGAGTTCGGCGGGCATCGAATCGATTTCGGTACGGAGCCGAGCGCACGCCTCATCGACGAGATCGATCGCCTTGTCCGGAAGGAATCGGTCGGTGATGTATCGGTGCGAGAGGGTCACGGCGGCCACCAATGCACCGTCCTGAATCTTCACGCCGTGGAACACCTCGAGGCGTTCGCGAAGTCCGCGCAGAATCGAGATCGCATCCTCGGCGCTGGGCTCGTCGACGAGAACGGTCTGGAATCGACGCTCCAGTGCCGCATCGGATTCGATGTGCTTGCGATACTCGTCAAGAGTGGTGGCACCGATCATGTGCAGTTCGCCGCGGGCGAGCATCGGTTTGAGCATGTTACCGGCGTCGAGAGACCCCTCGCCGCCTACTGATCCTGCGCCGACCACGGTATGCAACTCGTCGACGAACAACAGGATGCGCCCCTCGGCCGCCTTCACCTCGGACAGCACGGCCTGCAGCCGCTCCTCGAACTCGCCGCGGTACTTCGCACCGGCCACCAGTGAACCCATGTCGAGCGAGAAGATCGTTTTGTCGCGCAGGCCCTCGGGCACGTCGCCGCGGACGATCCGTTGGGCGAGACCCTCGACAATCGCAGTCTTACCTACACCGGGGTCGCCGATCAGCACCGGGTTGTTCTTCGTTTTCCGGCTCAAGATCTGAGTTACCCTGCGTATCTCGGCATCCCGGCCGATGACCGGATCGAGTTTGCCTGCCCGCCCCTCGGAGACGAGGTCGCGCCCGTACTTCTCCAATGCCTCGTACGCCCCCTCCGGGGTCGCCGACGTGACACGCTGATTGCCGCGCACTTTCGTCAGCGCTGTGAGGAAGGCGTCTCGTGTGACCCCATGACTGGCGAGGACCCGCCCGGCCGCACTTGCCGACCCTTCCTCGGAGAGGGCCATCACAAGATGCTCCACCGACACGTAGGAATCCTTGAGTCTCTTCGCCTCCCGCTCTGCGGCATCGAGCAGCTTGGCCAGACGCTGGGTGATCATCACCTGACCGGGAGTTGCGCCGGGGCCGCTGACCTTCGGCCTACGCGACAGTTCACGATCCAGATCGGATCGCAGTGCGTCGACGTTCGCGCCGGCCTGTTCGAGCAGTCGGGGCACCAACCCATCCTGCTGATCGACCAATGCGAGAAGCAGGTGCTCTCCGTCGACCTCGGTGTGGCCCATTCTGGTTGCAACATTCTGGGCTTCCTGCAAGGCTTCTCGTGACTTTTCAGTCAAGCTGCCGGTGTCCATGAGGACGTCCTCCTTCTGCGGGCCGCTGCTTCGAGTCTTTCGATTCGATCCAGCAGATCGAGCACGAGCCCGATTGCCGAGTAGTTAAGGCCCAGACCCGTCCGCAGCCGTTGGATGCGTGCGGCGTGGGTTACTTCGGATGGGTCGAACGACATCTCACCGCCGGCGTAGCGGTGGGCGTCGAGCAGTCCGAGAGCCACGAGTTTTCGTGCCAGATCCGGGTGCAGCCCAGTACGTTCGGCGAAGGCGTCTGGCGACAATCCGGTACGGCGAACCAATACGTACTGAGTGATCGGCGTTGAGGTGCTCATGTCTCTTTCCTCGGATTGAAGTTCGATTCGGCGCCCAACTGCTCGAACAGTTCACGTTCGCGTGCTGTCGGTTTCGACGGAACCATCACCTTGATTTCGGCGTAGAGGTTGCCGTTGGCACCGCGCGGATTGGGCATTCCCTCTCCGCGCAGGCGCAGCTTCCTACCAGTCGAAGAGCCAGGCACCACTTTGACTTTCGCCTCTCCACCCGGTGTGGGAACGACGACTGTCGACCCGAGAACCGCCTCCCATGGCGATACGGGCAGATCGACGTAGATGTCCCGACCCTGCACGCGGAACCGTGAATGCGGTTTGATCCGCACCACGAGGTACAGATCCCCAGGCGGCGCGTCACCGTTGCCTCGGCCTCCTTGCCCGGCCAACCGGATTCGCTGGCCGTCCAGGACGCCGGCTGGAATGTCGACGTCATACTGCCGTCCGTCCAGTCTGAGAGTGCGTTTTCCGCCCTGATAGGCCTCTTCCAGAGCCAGTTCCAGTTCGGCTTCCTGATCGGCGCCGGGAATCGGTCCGAACCCACCGCCTCCGCCGAACATCTGCCCGAAGAGGTCTTCGAAGTCGACGGCACCCTCACCACCGACACCGTGGCCGAAGTGCACCCTTCTCCCGCCACCGCCGTACCCGGCGGCGTTTGCCCGCACCCGTTCGTCGTAGTCCTCGGGTACATGCCGGAAGTCGTCACCGAATCGGTCATAGCGTTTCCGGGTGTCCGGGTCGGACAACACCTGATAGGCCTCGTTGACCTCCTTGAACCTGTCCTCCGCAGTGGGATCCTTGTTCACATCGGGGTGGTACTTGCGGGCAAGCTTGCGGTACGCCTGCTGAATTTCGTCGGTGCCGGCGCCCTTCGGTACGCCGAGTACTTCGTAGTAGTCACGGGCCATCGGTGCTCACCCCTCTGGGCGGCTGACGACCACCGCGGCGGGCCGCAACTGTCGCCCGTCCTCTCCATAACCCGGGCGCAAGACCTCGACCACGGTCCCGGACGGAAGGTCGGGTTGGGTTACCACACTGACCACTTCGTGGAGTTCCGGGGAGAACGGCACACCGACCTCGTCGTGGCGCTCGAAGCCGAGTCGTGAGAGCACCTGTACCGCCTGGTCCCGGATCGCCTTCACACCTTCGACGACGGCCTGCGGATCGCTGCCTGCGTGTGCAAGCGCAAGCTCCAAGTTGTCCAGTATCGGCAGCCACGCCGCCGAAACCTTCGCTACTTCCGCGGCGCGTTCACGGTCCAGATCTTTGGCGTATCGCTTGCGCAGGTTGTCCAGATCTGCGAGGGCCCTGCGCCAACGGTCCTCGAGTTGGGACAGCTCGTCTGCCGTCTCGGCGCGATCGGACGCGGTCTTGCTCTGATCCGTGTCGGCGCTGTTGGTAGTCGCCTCAGTCGTCGAATGATCTGCAGACATTTCCATCGTGCGCCTCAGCTTCGATCGAATTCGGCGTCGATCACGTCGCCGTCATCCGACGACGCAGCATCAGCGCCGCCTGCTTGGCCGTCGTCCGACTGGTCCGGCACAAGTCCGTAGAGCAGCTGTTGCAGCTCCGAGGTGAGTGGCTGAACCTCCGCGGGTGAAGCGCCGTCCTGCACGGCCTTTCGGGCGTCGGCAATCAGCATCTCGGCCCGCGCCTTCTCATGCGGCGGGGCACTGTCACCGAGTTCGGCGAGTCGCCGCTCCACTTGATACGCAACCGAATCGAGCCCGTTGCGCGCGTCGACCGCCTTGCGCAGCGCCTCGTCCTCACCCCGGTTCCGTTCGGCCTCCGCCAACATGCGCTCGACCTCACCCTGATCCAGGTTGCCCTGTTCACTGATCGTGATGCTCTGTTCCTTGCCGGTGTCCTTGTCTCGAGCGGTGACGTTCAGGATGCCGTTGGCGTCGATATCGAAAATAACTTCCACCTGGGCCTCGCCACGTGGCGCGGGGCGGATGTCTTCCAGCCGGAACCGACCCAGCACCCGGTTGTCGGCGGCACGTTCGCGTTCGCCTTGCAGCACCACGACGTCCACGGCGGACTGATTGTCTTCCGCCGTGGAGAACACTTCGCTGCGCCGGGCCGGGATCGTCGTGTTGCGCTCGATGATCTTGGTCATCACCCCGCCCTGCGTCTCGACGCCGAGGGACAGTGGGGTGACATCGAGTAACAACACATCGGAAACCTCGCCCTTGAGCACGCCCGCCTGGACTGCGGCGCCGAGTGCAACGACCTCGTCCGGGTTGACGCCCATATGGGGGTCCTTACCGCCGGTCAGCCGGCGAACCAGTGCCTGAACAGCCGGAATACGTGTCGAACCGCCGACCAGGATCACTTCGTCGATGTCGTTGGCGGCGACCTTGGCATCACTCATCGCCTGCTTCACCGGGCCGAGGCAGCGTTCCACCAGATCCGCAGTCAAATCATCGAACTTCGATCGCATGATCGTAGTGGTGAGATGCTTGGGACCATTCGCGTCGGCGGTGACGAAGGGCAGGTTGACCTGGGCCTGGGTCACTGAGGACAACTCGACCTTGGCTTTCTCCGCGGCTTCGAACAGTCGCTGCAACGCCTGTGCATCCTTACGCAGATCGATGTTCTCCGTGCTCTGGAATTCGTCGGCAAGGTAGTCCACTATGCGTCGGTCGAAGTCGTCGCCGCCCAAGTGGGAGTCGCCGGCCGTGGAACGAACCTCGACTACCCCCTCGCCGACGTCTAGCAGGCTCACATCGAAGGTTCCGCCGCCGAGGTCGAAGACCAATACGGTTTCGTGGGTCTGTTTGTCCATGCCGTACGCGAGTGCCGCAGCGGTCGGTTCGTTGATAATCCGCAAAACCTCGAGGCCCGCGATACGGCCGGCGTCCTTGGTGGCGTTTCGTTGCGCGTCGTTGAAGTAAGCAGGAACGGTGATGACCGCTTCCTTCACCTTCTCACCGAGGAACTTGCTCGCGTCGTCGACGAGCTTGCGCAGCACGAGAGCGCTGATCTCCTCTGGTGCGTATTTCTTGCCGCGCACGTCAAATCGGGCCTCACCGTTGTCACCCGGTACGACGTCGAAGCTGACCGCTTTGGCCTCCTCGGAGATCTCGTCGTAGTGACGTCCGATGAAGCGTTTCGCCGAGTAGATCGTGCCCTTCGGATTCAAGATCGCCTGCCGTCGGGCAAGCTGGCCCACCAGACGCTCACCGTTCTCGGTGAACGCCACCACCGAAGGCGTCGTCCGTGCTCCCTCTACATTGGAGATCACCACCGGCTCGCCGCCTTGCCAGCTTGCGATGACCGAGTTGGTTGTGCCCAAGTCGATGCCTACAGCAGTTGTCATGACTCATTCCTTTCGATCGCCTGGCCGGTGAGCAAGTGCACGGTTCCGCCCGCGACCTCGATGTCGGCAAGGACTTCGTGGTGACCTGGTTTCAATGACTGGATTGAGGACTGGATTGAGGACTGGATTGAGGTGAATCACGCTGCCTGCTCCTGCATCCCATGCAGGAGCAGGCCGAGCAGGGCGCCGACAACGGCACCCGACGCCAATTCATGGACGACGGGCGTGAGGCCCAAGAGCAGCCGCAGCGGGGATTCTGAGCTTTGACATCACGCCCCTCAGCGTTGATGTTGTGGGGTTCGCCGGGCCTGTGCGTACCGACAGGGCCGACCGCCGGTCAACCGGTTGAGCTCACGAACGGCCCAGCCATCATGAGTCTTTTCGTCCATCTAAAGGGCGCCAACAACATTCGCCTGATAGGTGGGGTGCAACAGGGCAGTGGCGACCACACCTGCCCTTGGTCGAAGATGCCCGCCGGAACCCGATCGAGGCGGCCATCGCACGAAACTCCGAGTATCGGCCGCTACACGAAAACTCGAATGTCGGCCGCTACTGCGGTACGTCCACACTACCGCGGCGCATCCACAAGTAGAACTCCCTTTGTGAAAGATCTTCGCAGCCAGTGGACAGTAGCTTCGTTGAACCTGGACGAGATTCATTGTGGCTCTGTCGAATTTCGTTGTGGTAGAGAGGCAATGACCTACATCTCGACGGTTCCAGCTGGTTACGAGTGGGGGCGACAGCTCGCGTGCTGCACAGATCAACATCCAGTTCTGGGACTGATCAGCAGGCCACATGATCGGGAACGCTTGCAATTCAACAAGTTTCGATCACCGCGCATGATCGGGACTTACGTGGGATCTCGTCTGTTCCTGTGCGACATCGTTTGGCAGGAACTCGGTCGAGGGTCGGTTTGCTCTCTCCCCCGTCGTGGCGCAGGTGTGCCAGGTCTGGCCGTGGTTGTGTTTGTCTCGGTCCGGAGCCGCCTCAGGGATGCAGGATGACTTTGGTCCAACCGTCGTCGCGGGCGTCGAAGTGCTGGTAGCCGGACTCGGCCTCGGTCAGCGGGAGCTCGTGAGAGACGATCCAGGAGGGCTTTGCCCGGTCTTCGTGGATGAGGTCGCGCAACTGCCGGTTGTAGTGTTTGACGTTCGCTTGTCCGGTGCCGATCTTCTGGCCCTTGAACCAGAATTTGCCCATGTCGAAGGCGATCTTGCCGTTGCGCTCGAGTTCGTCGGGGCCGTTCTGGTCCTGGGGCAGGAAGATGCCGACCACCCCGATGTGGCCGGTGAAGCGCACCGAATCCACGAGCCGGTTCATCGTCATAGCGGCGTCCTCGTGACCTTGCGGGTCGTGTGCCTGATACCCGACACACTCGCACCCCTTGTCGGCGCCGTGACCGTTGGTCTGCTCGAGGACCTGCTCGACGGGGTCGCCCTTCGAGTCGTCGATGGGTACGACGCCGATCTCTTCGGCCAGGCGCAGCCGGTCGGGGTGACGGTCGACGATCATCACCTTGCTCGCTCCCTGGATCATCGCCGAATACGCGGCCATCAAACCGACTGGGCCAGCGCCGTAGACCACCATCGAATCGCCGGGTTGCATGTCGGCCAGGCGGGTGCAATGCCATCCGGTCGGGAAGATGTCCGACAGCATCACGTAATCGGTTTCCTTGTCTTGGGCATCCTCGGGTAGTCGCAGACAGTTGAAGTCGCCGAACGGCACCCGCAGATATTCCGCCTGTCCACCCCAGAACGGACCCATCCCCGCGAAACCGAATGCGGCACCGGCCATCTTCGGATCGGGGTGCACCGTCAGACAGAACGCGGTCAACCCTTCCTCGCAGTTTCGGCAGAAACCACAGCCGATGTTGAACGGCAGACACACTCGATCCCCGGGCGATACTTTGACCACCGCATTGCCCACTTCGGCGACAATGCCCAAGTTTTCGTGACCGAGGACCATTCCCGGCTCCAGATCGGTGCGGCCCTCGTACATGTGTAGATCCGACCCACATATATTGGTGCTCGTGATCTTCACCAGCACATCTGTCGGTGCCTCGATCCTCGCGTCGGGCACATCCTTCACACGAACCTCACGAGGCCCGTCGTACACAAGCGCTTTCATGGCGACACTCCCTTAGCTGCGGCATTTCCGGTTGATGTCGTCCGGTCACAGGTGATTACGCGTGAGCGACCGACCGAATGAATCGTGCTGTTCGGGGTAGGCCCACGGCGCACGGAACTCAAGACCGTGCCAAAATATCGGCGCACCAACATTTTTCCCGCCGCGGCCCGCAGCTGAGGCTGTATTCCAGGCGTCGCATTCCCTCACCATGGAGTCTCCTCTTTCGGCTCCACGATCGCTAGGGGGGCGGGATCGGTTTTCCTCGATCGGTGGGCTCGGGTTCCTTCCATTAGCCCATGGATGGTGTGATGCTTGACAGTGTTCACCACCTCGAAGAGGAGACTCGACATGGCCACCAAGGCGCTGCTGGTCCGACTTGAAGCCAAGCCCGGCAAGGAAGAAGCGGTCGAGGAATTCCTCCGATCGGCACTGCCGCTCGTCGAACAGGAGCCAGGCACGAAACCCTGGTTCGCGGTGCGGTTCGGGCCCTCGTCATTCGGCATCATCGACGCATTCCCCGACCAGGCCGCCCGCGAGACACATCTCAATGGTCCGGTCGGCAAGGCCCTCGGCGAACGCGCCGACGAACTCTTTGCTGCGCCGCCCGAAATCAGCCATCTCGACGTTCTCGCTGAAAAACTCTGAACCACCGACTGGAAAAATCCCTGTCGGCGACTGTCACTCTTCTGCTGTGAATACAGTTGTGCCACAGCCGTACCCGATTCACGAGAGCCTGCCGGCGTGCGCGGCTGTGGCGTACTGTCCGTCGCTCACTTTCTCGTTTTATTGCAAAGTGTTTCGAGTTTGAACTGACCTGCCTGGAAAGTGAAGCAGGACTTCTCGTTTCTGGAGGAGAGCTTAGTGGAGCACCACGGATCATCGAGCACGGACGATCGGTGCTAGTCCTGTTGGAATAGGTGGTCATAGCCGATGGCGAAGGTGAGGTCGGATGGATTCACCATCACCGTGCGCCGGTCACCGACCTGGGGTCGCACGCTACCTGTGGGCACCTCGCAGTCAGCGTCGAACGTGTCGAAACCCGGGCCGCTGATACGGACGGTCAGTTCGGCGGTGTCTTGGCCCTCATCGCTGTCTCGGATGCGGTTGACGGCGAGGATTTCTGCGGTCGCTGCGATCCCGGCTGCCTGGAATCGCTTTTCATCCCAGCGCCACCCGTAGGTACTGATTGCAAGCCCGATTCCGATCGGGAAGGTGAAGACTCCCCACCACAGGCCGGTCGCGAGTGAACCGTCGATCAACCCGGCGATCGGCCCGGCCAGGATGAGGCCACCGGCGATCGAGTACGTCATCATCCCGGCGGTGAAACCGATGAGTTCGACCTGTTGCGGTTCGTTCGTGTTCTTGGTGGACACCTAGAAACCTTATGTGAAGGGGTGGGTTCTGGGTGGCTGTTTTAGGGTTTGAACTGTGGTGATGACAATTCCCTGGGTGGTTGTAGGGGTTTGGGGCGCCGGCGAATTGAGGGGCCGACGGTTGGGGCCGCGGAGGCTCCGGCTTGGCAGTGTGGGGGAGTCGTGCGCGCCCGGCGGAGCGGTGTGAGTCCCGATTTGGGTTAACTTGAATATTGTTGCAGTAGTTTCGTTTTCGTCGTTGGATGTTATCTGATTGTTTTGCTTAGCGGTTTTTATCGGCAGTCACTCCCGGGTGGATCGACCACTGGTTAATCCTGACACTCCGTGCCTCATTGATTGCTCCGTTCCTAACGGATTCATCACGTCGGGTCCAGGGAGAGTGGTCAGCGTTGACCGCCTGCTGCTGGGATTGTTCTCAGCTATGGACAAGGCCATCTTTGCCCGGAATTTCGCCGACAACTGTCGCGGAATTTCTCGAAAGTCGCGGGTCGATCGGACTAGCAGACCCGGAACTTACAACTGCCTTGCCGCCGCTGGAAAATTTCCGGTGTGCGTTGCTGCCGAGTGCGTCGGACCTCCACCACGTTGGTGGACGATGACCTCTTAAAGTGGAGAAAAAGCAGCGAAGTCGATCTGCCGACGAGCGTTGGGCAGCGCAGTGACCACGCAGGTGCCGAGCGGGCCGGTCCTGTCGTAGAGGGTCGCAGTACCGATCGAAATTCCTTCGGAGGCAACAGTATTGTCTGCGCGAATTCCCAGTTCGTAACCGAGAGGCAGTCGCGACAACGTGAGGGTCATGTCCGCATTGATGTACCCGGCACCCTCGGATCCCCAATGGCATATGAGGTTTGCGGTGTCACCGAGCACCGCGGCGCGTTGGAACGGCGAGATCGGTTCCCCGTCCACGAGCGCAGGCAGGCTGTGCCACGCATTTTTGCGGTCGCCATTCTGGTTCGCTGCAAAATCGTGTGTCCACTCACGGTCGCTACTCTTGAACAGCGGCGGCGACCCCAGCGGCGAAACGCATCCTTCCGGAGGCACCGGAAGGTCCAGTACCGGACTCCAGACACGACCGGCCGGCTCCGATCCAGTAGTCAGGAACACCACCGAGGCTCGTGCCCGCATTTGCTCGTCCTGCACGATGAAAGCATCCGCGGCGGTGATTCGCGTGCCTTGGCGGACAACCTCGCTGCGTACCTCGATCGGGGCAGTCGAGACCGGCTTGAACAAGTCCACTGTCAGCCGGGCCGGAACGAAGCCGGTCGGACAGTGAGTCTCGAGCTGGCGAGCGAGTAAACCACATACGGCATGACCGCCGACCTGGGTCGGTGCCCAGGCGCTGACCGCCAACTGCTCCGCTATGAGTAGCTCCCCGCGTTTGGTGAAGAAACTGACCATCGTTGCCGACTTCCTTTTCAGTTCATCTCGTCTGCTCGAATATTTCGAAATGTAACATGTTCTAGTTTATTCTGGGTGAATATCGGTTTGCGATACCGATTCCAGGAAGGCTGAACAGTGTTATGAGACAACGCTTTCAGCGTGAACACCCACCACAGGCTCGCCGGCCTCGCCATGCGTACTGACCGTCCTATCGGCGCTACTGTGATCATGCGGCGCAGGTTTCGTTCGCAGATCGCTGGGGCCGCGACGTCTGCGGCCCCAGCGCGTTCTCATTCGAAATGGTTCAGTTGGCGGAGGGATCCGTTCTCAAGCTTGACGGCCGACCATGTCGAGAGCGGCGAGGTGACTGAAGAGCATGCTGGTTCCGATCGGGTTTCCGCCGCCGGGATAGACGGTGCCGCTGGGTGCGGCCATCGTGTTGCCTGCCGCGTAGAGGCCCCGAATCGGATTGCCGGCGGTGTCGAGTACCCGCGCGGCGGTGTCGGTCCGTAGCCCTCCCTTCGTGCCGAGGTCGGAGATGCCGAAGGTGGCTGCGTGGTACGGGCCGCTGTCGATTGCCACCAAGGGTGATTCACCGTTCGTGAACGCACGGTCGTAGGCCTCGTCGCCGCGGCCGAAGTCTTCATCGACACCCTTGGCGACCATCGCATTGAACCGGGCAACGGTCGCGACCAGGTGATCGCCTGGCACACCGATCTTTTCGGCCAGTTCCTCGAGGGTGTCAGCTGTGTGCCACAGGCCGGCCGCCTCGTACTTCTCGGTCTCGACCATGGAGACGTTGGTGGCCCGAACCGGTGGACGCTCGCCCTCCTTGTTGTCGTAGATCATCCAGTACGGCAGGGTGACCGAGCCATCCTCCATCTGGTCGATGACATCACGGCCGAGGCGGTCGTAGGCCGACGATTCGTTGACGAACCGCTTGCCGTCCTGATTGACAAAGATTCCGCCGGTGAACCACAGCGCAAACACCGAGCGGCCGTCCGGATGAGTCATCCCCGGAGCCCACCAGGCTTCGCTCATCAGGTCGATGTCGGCACCGACTGCCATTCCAGCCTGGTGCGCCGCGCCGAGGTTGCCCCGGGGGCTCACGGTGTCGCGGGCGGTGCCGGGCACACCGTATTTCAGGCGAAGCTCATCGTTGCCCTCGAAGCCGCCGGCCGCGAGCAACACGCCTTTGCGGGCCCGGATGGCCCGGCGCTCGCCGTGGTGATCGACCATTGCGCCGACGACAACACCCTCCTCGACTACGAGCTCGACAAGTGGTGTGTTCAACCGCAGGTCGGCGTTCGGATACTTCGCAATTGCTTTGAGGAGTCGACCTATGAGCGACTGGGCCCCGACCAGCACGTCGGGTAGCGGAGCCCCGAGACGTTCCGTGTCGAGAGGTCCTCGCATGGACGCGCGGAGGTCTCCCACCTCTACTGCCGGAATCGGCGTCGGGACGATGTGTCGCTGGCCGTCGAGTCGGGCCTTCGGCGCTTTACCGAAATAATCAGGCCACGGCCGCATTTCGAACTCGAGGTTCTCATCCTGTTCGAGGTATTCGATCAGCGGTGCTCCACCCCGGACGTACGTGTCCTGCAATTCGCGCGGGGTGCGGTCGCCAACTACCGCGTGGTAGTACTCGAGCGCGTCTTCGATCGTGTCGTCAGTGCCGGCACGCTGCAGGACCGGGTTGCATGGGAACCACACACCGCCCCCGCCGGAGTAGGCGGTGGTGCCCCCGAACTTGTCGGTGGCCTCGACCAAGAACACCTCGAGTCCTTCTCTCGCCGCGGTATATGCGCCGGTGAGGCCGCCGCCACCCGAACCCGCTATCAACACGTCGCATTCTTCGTTCCAGTTGACCATCGTCACTGTCCTTTCGATTGATACTGATTTTGATGGAAGAGGGCCAACGCCCCGGGTGTTGTGTCGACAGGCGAGGAGCGTCTCAGCGCATCGGTTGGGAAACCGTCGCAGAAGAGTTCATACAAGAAGATGAATTGCATGCCATGGCAACCCCGCCAAAACTCTATAGAGAATATCTCTCGGAAATCGTTGTGTCGCAGTCAAATTTCTCGGCAGATGGGTTCACTTCCTGCAGCGCCTCACGCCGACAATAGGTGATCACACCTATTGCGACAAGCGAACTCCGAAGCGGCATGGGAATGCTCAGTGCGCTGCGCCGAACAGTTTCGGCGTATCGGCGAAACTGAGAATCAAAACACCAGCTCGCAGCGTTATGAAAAATACATTAACGGCGTAATATGCGGGGCAACAATATAATTGAAAATCTGTACTACACTTCGTCGAGACTCGTCAGAGTTGGAGCGCGAGGTAGGTTGGATGAAGGCAAGACCTGATTCGGTTCGACGAACAAGGGATCTTCTCCGGGCAGCGGTGCTGCGTGGAGATTTCGTCGACGGCATCCTTCCGGGCGAGCGCGAACTCGTAGGTTCCTATTCGGTGAGCCGGGGGATCGTCCGCGAAGTTCTGACGCTCCTTCGGGACGAAGGGTTGATCGCACGGACTCAGGGCGTGGGGACACACGTCGTCGCCCCTACCGCTCACAGGCGACTCGAAGACATTCAAGGCATCGCAGAATTGAAGAGCGGCAATCACTTCAATGGGAGGTTGCTTCTGACATCCTTCGAGAGCACAGTGATCTCAGCGCCCGCTGCTGCATCGAGGGCGCTCGAGGTGGAAACCGGCACACCGTGTTTGCGCGTGGACTACGCGGCGGGCACGATCAGTGGAGACGTAGACGCTGCGGCCACCAACTACGTTTTGTTCCCGGAAGCGCAGCGATTGATCGACACTCCCTTCGTTGTCGATTGGTATGCCTACCTTTCGAGTGCGGGAGTGAAAATCGGTGGGTCCGATTTCACGGTCAGTGCGGTGCTCTCAGATGAAACTCTGGCGTCGGTATTGAGAACCACCGAGGGGGCGCCCTTGCTGTTGTTGGAACAAACCATCCGAGACATGCCGGGGCGAGTCTTCAACTACGCGATTGCCCACGCACGACCCGACCGCTTGCGGGTCGTTTCCCATTCAGCGCGGGGCGCAGCAACTTTCGACAGGACAGCTGTCCCTGAACGAGGCGAAAGACCGAACCGAATCCAGTGACTGCCTAAGGGTGTGCGATGGCCGTGCTGAGACCGGCCGTCGTCGCGGGGTGCCAGCTGAGGCGTCGTGCGACCTGGTGGTCACCAACCTCGACGGTGGCGTTCGGGCGCCCCCGGCAAAAGCGTTCAAGGCAGTTGGTTGATGCTCGGACCGGCTGGCCTAGCGGCATGTTCTCACTGAGTGAGACCTGGGACACCCTGGTGTGCGTTGGATCGTAATCATGACGCAGACGGATCGCCAGTGTCTATGCGAATGGCGGTGTTTCGGCTCGTTATGTACTAGTTCATGGAGACTGATGCTGCTGTCCATGTATGCGCGGTGGTTGTAGTTACGGATCGGATGTGCCCGACTCGTTGCTGCCAGGCCCTTCCTGTTGGATTTGCCGTCTCGATAGCACAAGAATGTGAAAACTACTCCGGCACAGCGTAACCCGCATTTTGCTTCTAGGTCTGGACGAAGTCTGCGTTCCTTCGCCTTGTCTCCGGTGAAACAAACACATGCACAAGTATTCAATCCTGCACTTGAAATGAATAGGTGCGGCGTAGTTCCCCGATGAGGAGTCAGAAATGGCACAGGTTGAGACCGTTCGAGGTTCGATTGATACGTCCGCGCTCGGACGAACCTATATGCACGAGCACATCTTCATTCTCAATACCGAGATGCAACAGAACTTTCCAGAGGAATGGGGAGACGAAGACGATCGCGTCGCGGACGCGGTCGCGAAGTTGCGGGCCCTGGCGGCGCAAGGTGTGCAGACAATTGTAGATCCAACAGTGGTGGGACTGGGCCGTTACATACCGCGGGTCCAGCGTATCGCCGAACAGGTACCCGAGTTGAACATTGTGGTAGCCACTGGCTGCTACACCTTCACCGACGTCCCGTTCTACTTCCAACATCGGGGGCCGGCACTCAATTCGGTGATGGGCGCGGAGGTTCCTGACCCGATGGTCGATCTTTTCGTCAAGGACATCACCGTGGGCATTGCCGACACCGGAGTCCGTGCCGCATTGCTCAAGTGTGCGATCGATGCTGAAGGCCTCAGGCCGGGTGTGGAACGAGTAATGCGCGCAGTGGCGAAGGCGCACCACCTGACCGGCGCCCCGATTACGGTGCACACTCATCCGGAGAGTAAGACGGCCCTCGACGTCAAGCGAGTGATGTGTGACGAGGAAGGCGTCAAGCCCGAGCGGATTGTGTTGGGCCACAGTGGCGATAGCACGGATCTAGATCATTTGACTGAACTGGCGGAGAGCGGATTCATACTAGGAATGGATCGATTCGGTCTCAACGTCAATGTCACTTTCGAAGAGCGGGCGGACACGCTGGTCGAGATGTGTCGACGGGGGTACGCCGAGCAGATGGTGCTCTCGCACGACGCGAACTGCTTCTTCGACTGGATGGACCCTGCGCTCAAGGACATGATGCCGGGGTTCGACTACCTGCATATCGAAAAGGAGGTCCTCCCGTACGTGCGTGAGCAAGGCGTCACCGAGGAGCAGATCACGGCGATGTTGTTCGAAGTTCCCCGCCGCTACTTCGAGAACGTCAGCACTTACTAGAGTGAGTTCTCGCGCCGCCGTACTTCTGGGCGAAGACGCTACGTCAGCCCGGAAGTATCGACGCGGCACCGTCAAGTTGTTGAGATCACCTGAGCGGCGACGATGCGGTGGTGTCGTCGATGTCGCTGAAAGTCATTGTCTGGGCGTGCCTCGTGCGATTCGCAACCGGGCTCAACGATGATGCGTGGGTCAGTCTTCGGTGGTCCACGCCGAGAGCGCGGCCCGCTCGTCCGCGGACAGGCGACGCAGCGTACCGGCGTCAGGGTCGGCGAACGCGAGTTGGGTGATGGCGGTGACCGCGGGCTTCGAGTCCGGTGCGGCGTGTGCGGAGCGGACCTCGTAGCGGAGGGTTACATCGACGGCACGGAGCTTCTCGATCCACATGGTGACCGCGAGCGGGCTGTCGGAGTGCTTGAGCGGGGTGCGGTACCGGACCTCGATCCCGGCGACGACGGATGTCCCGAAGAGGTTCGCGATCTCGGGGCCGGCGGATAGCAGTGAGTCGATGCGGGCTTCCTCGAGGAGCGTCACCATGCGGGCATGGTTGACGTGTTTGAAGATGTCCATGTCGGACCACCGGACGATGACGTGTGAGGTGTAGGTGCGGGCGGTCATCGGTGGAAATCTCCTCGGCTCGTGGTGAGGTTGTCATTGTCGCAGGGTGGATGGCTTCTGGTGGAGACTTGCCCAGCCAGGCTTCGCGAGCCGTGATCCGATCAACGTTCGCTAGATCAGTGCGCCGGAATGCACCCAAGCACTCTCAGGGAGGCACATCCCGCCATCCGGGAACGACTTGTGTGCAGGATTACCCACACACGCCGGCTGGGGTCCGGATCGGACACCTTCACCGATGTGGAAATATTGCCACTAGGGGTAGTCGAGTAGCGCCGCGACATCCAGCGGATTCGGCCACTGCATGGATTGCTCAGGCAGGGACTGCAAGCCGTCGGCGATGATCCACACTGTGCCCGTTGCGTCGACAGTGATTGCCGGTCGGATTGCGAAGATCGGTGCGCTTTTCACCGGTTCGAGGGTGGCGGCATCCAGGAGCGTTAGCAGTCGATACCGTCGTGTCGGATCACAGTCACCCGGCCGCTGTCCGATCGGAGAGGCGTCGCTCGATGGATGAGCCACCGTACAAACATAGGTGCCAACCTGCCTGACGTGGAACGGTTCCCAATCGAGATCGTATTCATCGCCCAACGACAGGTCGGGGAGGATCGTTGACGCCGTACCGTGATTGAACAGCCGCAGCGGGGATCCAGCGAGGAAGAGACGCTGCCGACGCGGGCCTGGAATCGATGACAGGACAGGCCCTGTGGTGACGTCACCAGCAGTGGTAACCCGCATCAGCCGTCTGCTCGATTCTCGATCGGATACTCTCGCCTCGAGTAGTACGAGAAACGAATCACCCTCTACAGCAATACTGTTGACATACTCGTCCGGAGCCTTCACTGCAATCGGATCCGCCCCCGGTGTGTGCAACCACCACACTCCGCCCGGTGAGCAGGCCAGGAAGATTTCCCCGACGACAGCACCGGCGTGTACCGGGACGTCGCTGACGCGGCAAGGTTCGAATCCTGTTGTGCATTGATAGGTTCCGTCTGTACCGGCCACCCAGCATCCGCCCGGGGTGGCCCACACGTGCCGTGAGACTCCGATGGGCCCGGGTAGGACATGTTCGGTGGCAACATGATCGGAGTCGATGCTGACCACGATTGGGAGTCCGCTGTCGACCGTCCACAGCACATCTCCCGCCGCACTCACATCACCCGGAACGAAACGCGGCCGAACGGGGTGGGGTGCGACGTCGTCGAGGTCGAGTTCGATCCATGCCCCGCTTTCGCGGTCCACCTCGTACACGTCGTCGCGCATGAACACGTCGGTGTCGAAGAACCGTGGTGATTCGGTGACCTCGCGCAGTGAGCGGTGTCCTGGCACGATCGCCCACCCGTGACTGTCGGGTTCTCGCCGGTATCGCAAGCTGAGCAACTGGACCCGCGTCACACGGCCACGCACTCGTGAAGTGAACTGGTGACTCAGCGTTCCGTAGAAGCGGCCGGTCAGCTCTACGTGGCCGGAGCGCGGGTGAAATCCTCGCCACGACGCCTCCCACCCGTCACCGCGTAGCACCCCGCTCCATTCCCAGCGGCGCGGTGAATCCTCCCCCGTGTACTGGAAGATCGGGGGATGCCCATCGGCTATGAGGACCGCACGAATCGTTACGGCGTCGATGTTCTCGGCCGGGAGTTCCGTGAAGTGAAGTGGGAAGTCGAGCACCATGCCGATCTTCGGTGGCGGTATCTCCCCATCTTCGATGGCGAGTCCTTCGATCTGCACGGCGAGCGTGCGGTGGCGGCGCATGCGCCTTTCGGTGAAGTCATAGCGTCAACAGTACCCAGCGTCAATCGGCGCGTAATGACTGGCGACATAATTGCCCCAGTAGCCTTGTGCCATGACTGGGCCGTAAATGGGAAGACCGCTGGCGCTGCCCTTTCTCCCGGTCGTCGAGCATATGAGCAATCTGGCTGACGCGGCTTCGTTCTCCGTGCAGACGAACACGGGTAGACCGTTGAGCTTCGCACCGGATTCGGTGGCTGACGTCGACGTCTTTCTCGGCGAGATCGCCATCGAAGTTGAGGGCAGCGACGAGCTGGCGGAGTTGATTTTCAAACTGGGTGGCTGGCCAGTCGTGAAACTGCCTTCGGGGTACTACGCGAATCCGATCGACAAGGCTTTCAAGCGCGTGGATAACGGGTCCCAGGACAGCCTTGTGTCGTTCTGGACGGCAGCTGTTGGTGTCTGGGAACTACTTGTCCTGCAACGGAATCGCCCGCGAGATCAGCTCCGAGATCTTTGTCGCCGGCAACTCCCCGTCCGGTGCCTGCGTGATGTTTGTCAGAACAACGATGATCGTGCCGTCGGATTCCCGACGCGTCGTTTGGGTTTGGTAGCCGCTCATATGGCCCTGGTGCCCGGTGAGTCCGTTGAGCTTCGCGATGCCCAGTCCGTAGGGCATCGCTCCGCCGGTGGCGAAGTCGAGTCGTTCTTCTTGCATTTCGGGATCCAAGAGATCCCCGGCAACGAGAGCGCGGCCCCAGATCGCCATATCGTCGGCAGTGCAAATGGCTTCGCCCGCACCGAATCCCCAGGAGGGATTAGAGTTCGTCACATCGATCAAATCTGGTTTCGGTGCCGGCGGGCTCGGGTTGTCCCACTCGGTGCCGTACTGATATCCGCGGCTGTACGGAGTGGAAAGCGTCGAATCTTCCTGCGCCGGCATCGAACAGCCGGTCATCTGCAAAGGGCTGAAGATGCGATCCTGCACGAGGGCGTCAAGTGAGGCACGGCCGTGCTGTTCGGCGATAAGACCGAGCATCACGTAGTTGGTGTTCGAATAATCCCAGCCCGCCCCTGGCGTAAACTCGGCCGGTTGACCGACCGTGGTAGCGAGGAGTTCCTCCGGACTCCACACTCGTGCAGGATTGTTCGCAAGATCATTCAAGAATTGGTCGGGTGTATATGTGGGGATGCCCGACGTCATGTTGAGTGCTTGCCTGATGGTGGCACCGTTGGTATCGAGCGTCGGAAAGTAGGGTGCCAGTGCATCATCGAGTCCGAGCTTGCCCTCTTGGGCGAGCTGCAGGACCACCGTCGCGGTCAGTGTCTTACTGATACTCCCGATTCGAAAGTGGTTCTCCACCTTCATAGGTTCGTTCGTGTCGATATTTGCGACGCCTGCCGCGATCTTGTAGGTGCCTCGATCGGGACTGGCGACAATGGCAACCAATCCAGGTATCCCCATTTCCTCCATCTGCTCGTTGATGACGGGTAGTACCGCGGACTCGAGCGAGGTTTGTGCAGAATCGAATTCCGTTGATGTCGAATCGGTTTGGCTGGCTTCTCCGCTCGCGCAGGCTGTCAGCGTCACCATCACAATCGCGAGTGTCGTGGCTGTGAGTTTCATGGCATCTCCCTGAAGTTGACGACGTCGTCGTTGAGCGGAAGTTGGTTGGTTCGTTCACCGGCATTCGGCCCCGTCGCGAAAGCGTCTGTTGCAGTGCATACTCGGAGCATCAGGCAGCGGGCGGAAAGTCGACGATGGTGGAATACAGGGGGAGCTGATTCTTGCGCTCTCCGGCATCGGGACCCTCCGAGACATTGACGAAAATGCCTTCGCCGGTAGAAGAAGCCTCCACGCCTACGGCTCCGACGAATGTGAACCGGTCGATCTCGTATGGGACGTTGTCACCCGACAGGGGTAGCGGCGCTCGGGACACGTGAAAGTGGAGGTGCGGCGCAGTCGTGTTCCCTGAGTTGCCGAGTTTGCCGATTACCTGCCCTCGGGTGACCGTGTCACCGACCTTTACCGACGCGCTACCCGGGATCATGTGTGCGTAGAAGGCGAAGTTCCCGTCACCGATGTCGATAATGACGTAGTTTCCGGCCAACTGATCAACGGCGACGCCCTCCGGAAGGATCTTGGGCGGAACATCCGGCATGTCCGACACCACGGTCACGACCTTGCCGTCGGCAACTGCCAACAACTCGGCGCCGTATCCGGAGTAATCCTCGTTTCGGGTTCCGTCGCCGACAGCGATTGCGTCGCCCTCATTGGTTTGCATCCAGTCGATGGCATAGCGCTCGGCGCCGTTCATCCTGCCGCCCAACGCCATCACTACGCCCCGGTGCGCATTCATCACGCAACAGCTGTTGTCGGCAATCCACCCATCACCGGCAACCGGCGGCCCGATGATGACGGGCGAGGCCCTACTTGTACGAACCGTCCCGCCGATCTGGGTATTGCTGTCCGGGTACAACGCGCCGTGTGCTTCCGATCCAGGCGTCGCCGCGCCGAGCGTGGCGCTGATGCGGTGTGTCACTTCGGCCGGAACATCGTCGCGGCTGTCGTAGACGTCATCGAGAAGGAGCACTACCGTGCGACCCGCGGCTATGTCGCCGGACGTCGGCGGGAACTGGAGAGTCCGTGCTGCCACCTCTGCTTGTCCTGCGGTGGTGACGACCTTGCCGTCAGGCCCGTCGGCGAGGGTCTCGACCTGCGTGATCGTCACCGGGCGAGGTGTGACGTTGAGCAGCTGGATCTCGTAGGCCACATGAACTTTCCCGTCGGTGCCGGTGACCGGAATCGGATCCGGTCCGAGAGTGTTGATCACCAACGGCGTCGCCACATCTTTGTCGAGGGGATACCCCGGCGGAACCCCGCCGCGAGGATCGACGGTCGGTGTCGAAGCTGTCGTCGAGTCGGTGGAATCGATAGATGAACATGCCGCCAGCAGGGCTGCGCATGTAACGAGAACTATTGGGGCCCTTCGCATTGTCGGTGTCCTTACTTGGGGAAGTTGATGACGTCCGAATTGAGCGGGAGCTGATCGGTTCGCTCTCCCGCATCCGGTCCCTTCACGAGGGAATCTGTGGCCGTCGAGCCCACGAATGTGAAGCGGTCGATCTCGTAGGGCACGTTGTCGCTGGACAAAGGCGCCGGAGCCCGAGAGACATGGAAGTGCAAGTGAACCTCCGTGGTGTTGCCCGAGTTGCCCAAGTCTCCGATTACCTGGCCGCGGGAAACCTTGTCTCCGACCTTTACCGACGCCGATCCAGGGATCATGTGCGCATAGAAGGCGTAATTGCCGCCGCCAATGTCGATGATCACGTAGTTGCCACCGAGTTGATCGAACGTCAGACTTTGGTTGACTTGATGCGGCGGCTCGTCCTTCTTGTCAGACACAACTGACACAACGGTGCCGTCGGCCACCGCCAACAGCGGTGCGTCGTAAGCGAAGTAGTCCTCGTTCTTCGAGCCGTCACCGTCGCTGGAACTGAGAACCGGGTTGTTCATATCGATACGCATCCAGTCGACGGCATAACGTTCGGTCCCGTTGATCCGTCCGCCCACCGCCATCATCGCTCCACGGTGCGATGTGATCACGCAACAGCCGTTGGCCGCCACCCAACCGTCACCTGCGAGGGGTGGCCCGATGGTCACTGGCGAACGTGCACTTGTCTTGACCGCTCCACCGATCTGAGTCACGGTGTCCGGATATCTCGCATTGAGGCCGGAATCCTGTGTGATGAAGGGGCCATACGAGGTGACCAGCCGATGGGTCACCTCAGCCGGTACGTCCGCGGGAGTGTCGTAGACCCCATCGAGTACCAACACAACAGTGCGCCCGACGGGGATGTCGGTAACCGGCGCCGCTTCGAAATTTGCCGACGGGAAGGTACGGGCCAGCACCTCGTCTTTCGTCAGGCTCGCTACTACCTCGCCGTCCGGCCCACCGGCCAGTGTGTCGATCTCAGTGATGGTCGCGGGCCGCGGCGACAAGTTGAGTACCGAAATTTCATAGGCCACATGAACTTTGCCGTCTGTACCGGTAACCGGAATCGGATCCGGCCCTAGTGCCGTAATGACAAGTGGCGCCATCACATCGGCATCAAGCGGGTAGCCGGGCGGGATGCCACCGCGGGGGTCGACGGTCGATGTCGCCGACGATTTGGTGGAATCGGCAGCTGACGAGCAAGCCGCAAGTAGCGCGGCACATGCAACGAGGACTAGTGAAGCTCTACGCATGGATGGTGTCCTTTTATGAATAGGCAATTCCTCGCCGCCGTAAATCAGTCAGTTTCAGATCCATTCGTCGTCATGAACCCGAGAGCGGAATCAGATATGCCGGGTCGACGTATTATTCGAGCATATGCACGAATTGCCAGTTTCATCAATGAATTTCGAATCTCGAAATTGCACGGCTGGAGAGCCGCACATGTAGTCGAGGCCACCCAAGCTCGCTCGCACACACGTGACCAGGTAATCAACGTCGTTGCAGGGCCTTTCACAAAGAAATGCGTGTTTCCGGACTGGAATATTTCACCCTCCGCTTCACCCTACGTTTCACCCTCGGCTTCAGTGGGGTAGTACGAGAAATTGGCGATCCAGAGAGCAGCAGCTGCTTTCGGCTTCTCCAGCGACACCTAGGCTTGAAGAATTACACTGAGCAAGTTCGTCATTCGCACACAATCGCCTTCCGTTTCCCTCAGAGCTGGACGTTCAATCGCAGCGGGGCTGCCCGACGCCGACCCCGGCGAAATGCGCTGTCAAACAGGCGCTGTCAAGTTGTTTGGGATGCAGCAGTTTTCGGGAATAGCAGGCAATCACCCGGAGCGATCGGTCAAGCAGCGACGTTCAGTTCGGTAGCCTGATTCCATATTTGGAATCGAGCGGCTATCTCGGTGCGGTGGTCGGTGGCGGTCATACGGTGACGGGGCGAGTGGAAGTGTTGGGAGATCCGGCTGAAAACGGCGAGGAATCGTTGGGCTGAGCTGAGAGTGCGAAACCCTTTCATGGTGCGTTCGCGTTGCCGGGTCAGTTGATGGGAGTTCTCGCACCGATTGGTCAAATATTTGTTCTGCCGGTGCTCAGTTGGCGGCATCGTATTCGGGGTACTTGCGGGCAGAATCTTCGAGGAGAACAGATTGGCTGAAAATCGAGCTGGCTCCTTGGCTGTTCTCGGAAAACCGGGAACAGCTCACCGTGAGGGGCGAGCTGTTCCCAGGGTTGGATTTCGTCAGTCGGCTAGGAACTTCAGGACTTCGGGGACGAAGGTCTCGTGGTACTGGAAGATGCCGCCGTGCCCTGAGTTGGGGTAGATCGTGATTTTGGAGTTGGGCAGGCGCCTGGCCAGGTCCTCGGAGTGCTCGCTGGCGACCATGAGGTCGTTGTCGCCGTTGGCGACGAAGACCGGCGCGGTGATCTTCGAGAGGTCGTCCGGTGCGTGGAGTCCGCCGGTGGTGATGGCTCGGAGCTGCGCGATGCGGGCCTGGTTCGAGATCGGCTTGTCGCGGTCGGTGGTTCGTTCGGCGAGGCGGTCGAAGTAGGCGTTTGCGGCTTTCTTGCCCTCCGCGTTGCGGGGGAAGAAGAGGAAGTGGCGGGCGTCCTTGCGGGCCAGCGCCGCCTTGGCGTAAGCGCCGCCGACAATGAACGGCATCTTCCAGATTCCGCCGCCGCCGCGTGGTCCCGTGCCGGCAACGACCATGCGGCGTACGAGGTCTGGTGCCTGTAGGGCGATCATCTGAGCCACGGCTCCGCCCACGGAGAAGCCGAAGAGGTCGACTTTCTCGTGACCGAGCGCCCGGATGAAGGCGATAGCGTCGGCGCCCATCTGCTCGAGGTCGGCGGGCACCTTGGAGTTGGTGCCGCCGATGCCTCTGTTGTCGAAGGCGATGACGCGGTGTTGGGTGGCGATGCCGTCGATGACGCGGGGATCCCAGTCATCGAGGACTGCGGTGAAATGGTGCAGGAAGACCACCGGTACTTCGGAGTCGGCGCCGAGTTCGCGGTAGACGTAACGTACTCCGTCCACGTTGATGTTGCTGGTCGGCACGTCTTTCCAGGTGGTCATGAGATCTTCTTCCGTGATGTGGTCGGGGTGGAGGTCTGTATTTGGGATCCGCGCTGGTCAAGGCGAGCCAGGACGCCGAGCACCGACGAGATCAGGACGACCTGCCCGTGGTGAGCCGGTACCTGTCTTGGCGCCGTTTCTGCGTTCAGTGTGAGAGGAACTCGACGGCGGAGGGGGCGAACTTGTCGTGGAATTGGAATATGCCGCCGTGCCCGGAATCGGGGTAGATGATCAGTTCGCTTCCGGGGATTCGGCGGTGCAAGTCTTCGGAGAGGTTCGACGGAACCATGCGGTCGTGATCCCCGTTGGCGATCAAGGTGGGCGCGCTGATCGCAGTCAGATCTACCGGTGTGGAGCGTCCCCATCGTTTGATGGCTTTGAGTTGGGTCTGGAATGCTTTGACCGAGACGGATGTATCGCGGTCTTCGGTCCGCTCTTCGAGTCGTTTGACGAATGCAGCAGCGGCGCGTTTGCCGGTGGTGTTGCGGTTGAAGAACAGGAATTCCTTCGGGTCGGACCGCGTCAGAGTAGCTCGCAGCAGGTCGTAATAGGTTGTGCCGGCGACCTTGTCGATGTCTTTACCGCCTGCGGGTCCGGTCCCGGTGAGGACGAGTCTGCGCACGAGTTCGGGGTGCTCGAGTACGAGGGCCTGGGCGATCATGCCGCCGAGGGAGAACGCGAAAATATCGATCCTGTCGAATCCGAGGGCCTTGATGAAGGTGACGGCGTCATCGGCCATGGCGTCGATACTGTCGGGAACTTTCCCGGTGGAGGCACCGACGCCACGATTGTCGAAGGCGATGACGTGGTGGTCCTTCGCGATGGCGTCAGCGATGCGCGGATCCCAGTTGTCGAGGTTCGCGGCGAGGTGTACGAAGAAGACGACGGGGATTCCGCCCTTCGGTCCGAGTTCGCGGTACGCATAGGTGACGTCGCCGGCGGTGACGGTTCGGGTGCGCGCCTTCGCGTAGGACGTGATGACGGGGCCGTTGTCGGTACTCATCGGGATGTTCCTGTTTCGGTGGTGGGTTCGTTGCGTCGGGTGTTACTGATGACAGCTTTGCCGCGGATCCCGCCCTTGCTCAGTGCCTGGAGCGCCTGCGGGGTCTGGTGGAACGGGAAGACCTGTCCGACGACAGGGCGGAGCACGCCGTCGTCGACGAGCCCTGTGATGTGGCGGAGTTGGTCACCGCTGGCATGCATGAAGAGGAACTCGTAGCTCACGCCCAGCTTGCGGGCCTGGCGTCGGATGCCAAAGCTGAGGCCGGTGATCGCCAGGCGCAGTAGCGGATTGAGGCCGTTCTCGCGGGCGAAGGCGGGGTCCGGGGGGCCGGAGATCCCGATCGCCTTGCCGCCGCGACGCAGCACACGCAGCGACTTTTCGAGGTTCTCCCCGCCGAGGCTCTCGAGCACGAGATCGTAATCGCGGAGGACCTGCTCGAAGTCCTGGCTGCGATAGTCGATGACGACGTCAGCGCCGAGGCCGCGGACGAAGTCCGCGTTGGCGGCGCTTGCTGTGGTCGCCACAGTTGCGCCGAGATGTTTGGCGAGTTGGATCGCGATGGATCCGACACCACCGGCGCCGGCGTGGATGAGAACTTTCTGTCCTGGCTGGACGTTGCCGCGCTCGACCAGCGCCTGCCATGCGGTTAACGCGACCAGAGGCAATGAAGCTGCTTCCTCGATGCTGATTGATGCCGGTTTGAGGGCAAGATCGGCCTCTGCGACTGCGATGCGCTCCGCGAACGTCCCGATGCGATCCTTGTCGGGGCGGGCGTAGACCTCGTCGCCGGGTTTGAAGGACCGCACTTTCGCGCCGACCTCAATGACAACACCGGCGAGATCGTTGCCGAGGATCAACGGAAGCGTATAGGGGAGTATCTGTTTGAATTCGCCGGCACGAATCTTCTCGTCGAGTTGGTTCAGCCCGGCCGCGTCCACTCGCACGAGTACGTCATGCTGACCGACTACCGGCTCTGGGACGTCGGATTCTTGCAGTGGCCCTTTGTATTTGGTGACGACAAACGCTTTCATGGCGTTGATCCTTCTGCTGTGGGGACAGGTAGCCAGCGAGGCGTCGCGGTCATCTCTGTTCCGCGACGCCTCCGCTGGCTGTTCAGGCGTCGGTGGCCTTGAGCTGGGGGTAGAGCGCTTCGATGGGTGCGCTGAGTCCCGACTTGACCTGAGCGGAGGCTTCGTCGGCAAGGACTTCGTACTCGCCGGCCTCGACTGCGTCGAACACAGTGCGCACAAGATCCGCGGGCTGTGTCTTGGGATCAGTGGAGTGCGCAGCCATGGGGGTGTCGACGTAGCCGACGTGTACCCCGACGACGTGCACACCCGCAGGTGCGAGTTCGAGTCGCAGGGAATTGGTCGCCGACCACAAAGCTGCCTTGGTGGCGCTGTAAATGCCGGCGACGGCGTACCAGCTCAGTAGCGAGTGGATATCGATGATGACCGACTCGTCCTTGGCCGCAAGGACCGGGGCAAAAGCGCGGGCCAGGAAGAGGGGGCCGAGGAAGTTGGTCTCGACGTTGGTGCGGATCTCCTCATCGGTGTGGGTGAGGATGCCTGGGCTGGACGGCGAGGCGCCGGCGTTGTTGATCAGAACGGTCACGTCCGGTGCGGCGGCGACGGCGGCCTGGATGGACGAGGGATCGGTGACGTCGAGGGTGAGGGGGACGATCCGCTCGTCATCCCATGTACGAGGTGTGCGCGCGGTGGCGTAAACCTTCGACGCGCCGCGGGCAAGAGCTTCGCGGACGAAGTGAGTGCCGATGCCGCCGTTCGCTCCGGTGACGAGGACGACGGATCCGTTGAGTGAAGGCATGTCAGGCTCTTTCTGTTGCGAGGATGGTGGTCAGACGCGCGCGAGTGTCGGGTAGTCGGTGTACCCCGTTTCGCCACCGCCGTAGAGCGTGGTCGGGTCCACATCGTTGAGCGGGGCATCGTTGCGCAGGCGTTCGACGACGTCGGGGTTTGCCAGCGCGAACTGTCCCAGTGGCGCGATATCGGCCAGGTCGGCGTCGATGTCGTCGGCGATCTGCTCCCGCGTGCGTCCGTAGCGCACCACGAGTACCGCAGTCGGCCACACATCGCGGAAAGAGCGGAGCAATTCGTCGTCACCGACATGGTGGACGTGAAGATAGGCAAGGTTCAGCGCCGCGAGTTCCCCGACCAGGTGCGTGTACTGGGTTCGAACGCTTTCGATATCACCCTCGTTGATCCCGCCCAACGGCATCGACGGCGACAGTCGGATTCCCACCCGGTCGGCTCCGATCTCCTCGGCCACCGCGGCGGCGACCTCGATCACGAAGCGCGACCGGTTTTCCACCGATCCGCCGTACTGATCAGCGCGGTGGTTCGAGTTCGGCGAGAGGAATTGGTGCAGCAAGTAGCCGTTAGCGCCGTGAATTTCCACGCCGTCGGCGCCGGCCGCGATGGCGGAGGCGGCGGCGTGGCGGAAATCGGCGATCGTGGTCTCGATGTCCGAGATACTCAGCTCTCGCGGCACCGGAGTTTTCTGCGGACCTGTTGCGGTGAACATGTCCTGATCGGCAGAGATGGCCGACGGCGCTACCGGCTGGCGGTGGTGTGTGGTGTTGTCGGGGTGCGACATCCGGCCGACGTGCATCAGCTGGATGAACAACGCCCCGCCTTCGGCATGGACCGCGTCAGCGACATTCGACCAGCCCTCGATATGTGCCGGGGTGTAAATCCCCGGCGTGTTCGGGTAACCCTGGCCGTCGTCGGAGGGCTGTGTGCCCTCGGTGATGACCAGTCCGAGCGAGGCGCGCTGGCCGTAGTAGGTCGCTACGAGCGGGCCCGGGGTGCCGTCCGGATTTGCCCGGTTGCGGGTCATCGGCGCCAAGGCGAGTCTGTGCGGAAGTTCGACGCGCCCGAGAGTGAACGGCTGCCAGAGTGAAGGTGAGGTCATGAGTTGGGTGTTCCTTAGGTTGATCGGCCGGTCACGTAGGTCACCGGCGCGAAGCAGATGTGACTCTCGTGGGACGATCGAGATGAACACCTGAACCGCATCAATAGTGACTCTACTCAGAACTGAATGTACTCATAATTTATTCCGAAGGATATCCGTCATGTCATCCGTTCCCCAGCCAGCCGGACGGCGCGAGCGAAACAAGCAGCAGAAACTCGACCGCATCACAGCCGCTGCCAGTGAACTCTTCGCCGAGTACGGCGTCGACGAGGTCACCACCCAACAGATCGCCGAGAAAGCCGACGTCGGGACAGGGACGGTGTTCCTGTATGCCAAGACGAAGGGCGAATTGCTCCTACTTGTGCAGAACGCGAACTACAGCGGCGCACTCGAGCGGGGTCGTACAGATGCCGAAAACATCCCCGACGTACTCGAGGCGGTGATGGCGATCGTCCGACCGATCGTGCGATGTAACCGCACCCAGATCGACAACGGGCGCACCTACCTGCGAGAGATGGTCTTCGGTAACCCCGACGAACCGCACCACGCGGAAGCGCTCAACATCGTCGGCCAGACCGAGGAAGCCATCGCAGGCGTGCTGCGCCGAGGCGGACGGGTCGGTGAAGCCGATGCCGCGACGCTGGCGCACGTCGTCTCGGCGATCATGTTTCTTGCGATGGCGGCAACGATCAATATGGCTCGTGGTGTCGATGAGATCGACGCGGACATCAGGGGCCAGGTGGCCGCTCTCCTGCCGCATTGATCGCAAAGCCGACCCCGCGGAGTCTGTCGGCCGGCATTGCCTTTGCTGTCGGTGACGACGCCGTCGGAGGTGTCCGTTGGTCTGGTCGACCTTGTGGCCCAAGGGCGGTGGGACTTGTCAGGGATCGGCCAAGTGTTGTATTGGCGCAGGATCAGACTGCGCCTTCTCGACATTCACTCGATAAGTGGTAATTCCAGTGCGACGAGGACCAATTGCGCGCGGGTCAGTTCGAGAAACACCGAACTGCTCGGAGTCGGACCGGCGACGTAGAGATCAGCCGCGTCTTTCAGTTCCTCCAGCGATAGCTCGACTTGCTGAATTGCGCTGAGTAAGTTTGTTATTCGCACGACATCGCCTTCCATTGCTTCCTCCTGGATGCGCAGTGGCTCTCGCCCGTCGACCTAGTGGGGGAGAGTGAACGAGTTCCCAGGGGGCGGCTACGTGCCGCCCCCACAAAACACCGTGTCAATCAAGAATTGTCACGGAACCAGCACAGCTGTGGGCTGTGAATTTCCTTCGGACTTCGCGTCGGGGTGCTCGTCGAGTGCGCGGCCCTCGATATCGAGGTCGGGAATGATCTTGTCCAGCCAGCGCGGGAGCCACCATGCGCTCTTGCCCAGCAGCGCAAGCATCGCGGGCATCAAGATCATACGCACGATGAAAGCGTCCGCGAGGACTCCGACGACAAGCCCGAATGCGATCGACGCCGCGACCGCCATGGTGCTGGTGGCAAAACCGGCGAACACGAACACCATGATCGCTGCTGCCGCAACGAGAACCGGTCCGGATGTCTTGAAGCCGGATATCACCGCGTCCTTGGGCGACATTCCGCGGCTGTGCATTTCCTGGATGCGGGAGACCAGGAACACCTGGTAGTCCATGGCCAGCCCGAACAGCACTCCCACGAGGATGATCGGCAGGACGCTGAGCATCGGATCACCTTGCGGTGCAGGGATGATCGCATCCAACCAGCCCCACTGGAACACTGCGACGCTGCCGCCGAAGGCGGCGCCGACCGAGAGCAAGTATCCGAGTGTGGCGATCAACGGTACGAGTAGGGATCGGAACATGATGGTCAGGAGTACGAAGGACAGAAGGACGATCACCACGACGTATTTGATCAACGCTTGGTGCAGTGCGGCGTCCATGTCGATGCCGATTGCGGTCTCACCGGTCACTTCGAGGTGAACACCAGGCGCCATGTCTGCCCGGTCCCGAATGTTGTCGACCAGGTTCTCGGTGTTCTCGTCGATAGGGCCACCCGTCGGCACGAGGCGGAATAGTGCCGCGGTTCCGTCTTCACTGAGCACGCCCGGATCAACACTCTGTACACCGTCGAGGTTGGTGAGTTGCTCTTGCACCGCAGCGGTATTCGTTGCGTTGTCGCCTTCGGCGATCACCATCAGCGGACTTTGGATGCCGCCGAATTCTTCGACGATCAGATCGTAGGCGTGACGCTGCGTAGACGAAGGATCAAGGCCACCGGGAACGTTCTGCGCGGTTTTCATCCCGAGCAGCGGAATGGCCACGATCAGTAGGACACCGATGCCGGCGACGATCGAGATCACCGGACGCCGCACCAGGAATCCGACCCATGCTGCGAAAAATGCGTTACTACTGCGCTTTTCGTCAGCAGCATGTGACGCGACGGCAGGCACAGCTGCGACAATGTGGCGTTCCTTGCGCGGCAGCGCCCGCAGGCCGAGCGTGCGCATCAGCACCGGCAACAGGGTCAACGACATCATTACTGCGACAAGAACTCCGAACGCTCCGCCCATACCCATGTCGGTGATGAAGCTGATCCCGACCACGCGCAAACCGGCCAATGCGATGATGACGGTCAGGCCGGCGAACACGACTGCTGTTCCGGCCGTGCCGACTGCCCGGCCGACAGCCTTCTCGATGCTGTGACCATCGCGTAGTTCGGCGCGGAATCTTGTGAGGATGAACAGGCTGTAGTCGATACCTACTGCCAAGCCGAGCATGGTGCCCAAGGTGATGGTGGTCGGTTCGATCGGGCTGATGGTGCCGTAGGCCAGGACCCCGAGGGTGCCGACGGCGACGCCGCTGAGCGCAACGAGCATGTTCGCGCCCGCGGCAAGAAGGGAACCGAAGGTGAGAAACAGAACGACGAATGCCACAAGGACGCCGGCAATTTCGCCGATACCGCCTACCGAGGTCGCGGGTTCGAAGAGTTGCCCACCGACCTCTGCCACCAGGGTGTTCGGAGCGGTGTCCGCGACTGCCAAAATAGCGTCATATGCGGCATGCTGCTGGTCTTCGTCCATCGCAGCGAAAATGACAGTCGAGACGGCGGTCGTCATGTCCGCTGAAACGAATGGGTGCGACGAGTCGAACGGGTCGCTGACTGTGACGACATCCGCGACAGTCGACGCAGAGTCGAGTAGACCGTCGATCTGAGTGCGCACATCGGTATCCGTCACGCTCGCGCCGCCGGTTGTCTGCATCACCAACTGCACACTGCCCGGTGCTCTTTCGGGCTGGCCGGTGGACGGGAACTTCTGGTTCATCACCTCCATGGCCTGTGAAGCCCGGGTGTCCGGAATCGACGCCGACGCGCTCTCCTCCGACGACCCACCCGAGACCAATACGCCCGCCAGCGCAAAAAGCGCGAGTAGCCACGCGAGGACGACAAGAAGTCGGTGGCGGGCGCTGAATCGCCCTATCCACGCTAGTACGAGGGGCATGATTCTCCTGACAAGAAAGTGAAAACAGTTCGCACACAACAACTCATGCGAAGAGGACTGTTTCAGTTTCCCTGGGAAGCGGCCCAACGTCGTCGTCCATCGAGACCGAAATAACTACTGTAAATGAAGTACACCGGCCGGGGCAGGCAGCCCAAACACGCGATCAGGCGACCAACCCAGCCTGATAGGCAAATACAATCAACTGGGCACGATCCCGGGCGCCCACCTTGATCATCGCGCGGCCCGCATGAGTCTTCACGGTGAACGGAGACAGGAACATGTCGGACGCAATCTCGGTATTGCTCTTGCCTGCAGCTGCGGCGATTACCACCTCGCGCTCACGAGGAGTCAGCGCAGAGAACCGAGCAGCCAGCGCCGCGTCCACTGTGCGCACTGGTTGTTCGGAGACTCGGCTGATTACCGATGCTGCAGCCGAACCCGACAGTGCGCCACCACCACTGGCTACTGCTTCGATACCAGTGGCTAGTTCGGTGGGACTGACAGCTTTGCTCAGGAACCCGTTGGCGCCGGCTTGCAGTGCTGCCAGCACTGTCGCATCGTGATCGAAGGTTGTCAGAACGATAATTTTGACGGTCTCTGCCGGTGCGAACTCGCGGATGCGTCGAATCGTTTCCACGCCGTCGATGCCCGGCATACGAATATCCATCAATATGACGTCGATCTGGTCGGTCCTCGCCACTTCGACTGCCTGGTACCCGTCGGCGACATCCGTCACGACCTCGATACGGTCGTTTCCGGCGAGGATGGCACGCAGCCCTTGGCGAATCATTTCCTGGTCGTCGACGATCATTACCCGTATCACCGGATCGACCTCCCTTGGGTGGGTATGGTCGCTTTCACTGTGAACATCGTTTCGTCGCCTCCGATATCGAGCACACCACCGGCAGATGTCGCACGCTCACGCATCCCTACCAAACCGTAGCCTTCTCCCGGTCGATTTCTCGATCCGATACTGCCGCGTCGATTGGCTACCTCGACGACGATGGAACCGCCTGCGGATCTGAGCGTCAGGTCGACCTCACTGTCTCCGTGCCGATGCGCGTTGGTCAAGGCTTCCTGCACGATCCGATAGGTTGCCGCGTCGACAGTTGGATCCAACTTATCTGCAACTGTGTCGATTTCGGCATTGACTTTCAACCCGATCCGTCGGTAGGAATCGATCAGTCCGGAAATCTGATCGACACCCGGAACGGGTTGGGTCTGATCCTCGATGGGGCTCGAATCACCGCGCAATATATTCAGAATACTTTGAGTCTCGTTGAGTACCGCTGAAACGCCGACGCGGGCCGCGTCGAGCGCCTGCCGAGATCGTTCCGAATCCGGAGGCAGATTCACCTCCGCCACACCAAGATTCATACTCACTACGGCAACTTCATGGCCGACCATGTCGTGGAGATCGCGCGCGATCCGCAAACGTTCTTCTGCGACACGCCGATTCGTTTCACTCTCACGCGTGGCAATCGCATCCAGTGCCCGTTCCTCGAGTGCCTTCCAGTAGCGCTCTCGGTTGCGGAGAGCGTTTCCTGCGGCGGCTGCTGCTATCGCGGAAGCGAATCCCGCAACAGCGGCCGAGTCGAGAAGTCCGGCGGAATCGGCGTACACGGAAGCTGCGTAGGCCACGAAGCCTGCGGCCAGGCCGGTGCCCAGCCCGGAGGTCCCACGCAGAGTCAGCGAAAAGACAGTGAAGACCGCAACAGTCCATGGCACCAAAGGATCCCAGAAGATTGCATCGATCACGGACCCTGCCAGTACAACAGTCAGACCAGCCCACGTATAGCGCCGCGATATGGCGACGCCGAGAGCAGTGACTGCGATGGCAACGTACCCACCGAGTGGTGCAGATTCGGCCACCATCCGAAATGCCTCGGTGCATACGGCGAGTATCGAGACCACCAGAGCTATCCGGTCCAGCGCCTCGACCTGCCGGAACCATGGGCGCCGGATGAGGTTTTCGAATTCGAGCAAGGACATAGTCGCCATTCTCCTCCCCGCCCAGAGGGAGGCGTCGCGGAACGTGGCATCGTCGCTCGCCTGTGCTGGGGATTCGCAACGATCCGCCGCCGTGTGTCAGCGGTTGGTACGTCCTAGGTCCACGGGCAGTTGGATACCGGTGACGTGGCGGGCTTCGTTGGATGCGATCCAGGCAACAGCTGCCGCGATGTCTTCGGACTGGCTCACCTGGTCAGGGAGACTTCCCATGAACAGCAATTCGAGGTCCTGGCGCGTCTCCATCTTTTGATGCAGTTCGGGGACGGTGAGACCTGTGGCGACACCGTGGGGATGGACGGTGTTGACGCGAATTCGATACCTTGCCAGTTCGTTCGCCATCGTCTTCGCGAGACCTGTCACCCCGTGCTTGGCAGCTGCGTAGTCCGCAAGAAACGGTAGGCCCTTCAGTCCGGCGACCGAGCTGGTGAAGACGATCGCGCCGCCGGTCGCCTGTTCGATCAGGATCGGTACCGTCGCTTTGGCGGTGTAGAAGGCGCCGTGCAAGTTGTTGTCGATGGTGGCGTGCCAGTGATCTAGATCGATTTCCCAGGACAAGGATGCGGTGGTCATGCCTGCGTTGGCAACGACTACGTCGAGCCTGCCCAGTTCGCCGACTCCGTGTTCGACTGCGGCTGTGAGGGCATCGAAGTCGGTGATGTCGGTAATGCTTGTGACGATGCGCCGGCCGTGTTGCTCGACCAGCCGCACTGTTTCCGCGAGGTCTTCTGGTGTGGCACCGGCATATTCGGTAGTAGGTAAGTCTGCACAGATATCGAGGGCGATGATGTCTGCGCCTTCAGCGGCGAAGCGGACTGCTTCGGCGCGTCCTTGGCCGCGGGCGGCTCCGGTGATGAAGACGACTTTGCCTTCGTAGCGCCGGGCATTGGGTGCGTCGGGGATCGTCCAGATGGATCAACTTCGACTACTGCATTTGGAGTAGACGTGAACCCGTTGCGACGCTCCCAGCGAGGTCGGCGACCGAGTTGCCGTACCTCCCTCTTTCGCAACGCTCGTGAGAATGGTGTGCTGGATGAGTCACCTCCCGGTTTTTGGACCGGAGCGGATCATCCAAGTGTTCAAGGAAGGCGCCATGACCACGATCCATCTTCACCAGACGACCACCGCGACGCCCGAGCAGGTCCTTGCCGGGCTGACCGACTTCGGCCCGGGGCGCGAGGAAATCTTCGGCCGCAGCGCAGACAACTACCTCAAAGTGCACCACGAAGGCCCCCACGATGCCGATGTCACGGAGGGCTCGGGGGGTATCTGGGAACGACTGCACTACGACTGGACTGACCCGCATCGCGTCGTGATGACGACCACCGACTCGAACTTGTGGGGTGGCGCGTCCGGCCACACCTACACTCTGACGCAGCAACCCACAGGTATCACCGATGTAGATGCAGTCGTGGTCCGCGACGGGAAGAACCTCAAGGGAAAGCTCCTGGCATCAGTACTCGGACTCTTCGGCTCTCAAGTGTTGGGTAAGTCGTTCAAGAAGTCCGTCGAGGCTATCGAAGCTCGGGGCGGCGGCGCGAACGGAGACGGTAAGTAGAGGCGCTAGAAGTGTGATCCTAAGGGCTGTATGAAGATTCGCAAGTTCGGCCATTACTGCGAAGGTAGTGTTCGCGGCGTAGAACTTAAATCTGTTTCGGGCCACTACACAGATCGGCGATCATTGACGGCATGGAGAACTCGAGCGCCGGCCGACGCGAAATCGTCCGAGAGTCGTATTCGGCCAGATCCCAGGAGTACACCGATCTCTTCGGCTCGATGGAGTCGACGCACCCATCCGATCGGGCCCTGGTGACCAGCTGGGCCGCCAGCCTGACAGGTCCCGTGCTCGACGCTGGGTGCGGGCCTGGGCAGTGGACGGACTTCTTGGCCCAGAGTGGACTGGCTGTGAGCGGGATTGATCTGGTTCCTCAGTTCGTTGAACGAGCCCGTGCGCAGTACCCAGATCTTTCCTTCGATATCGGGGGCTTCGAGGCAATGGACGCCGAGGCAGATTCTCTGGGGGGAGTGCTGTCCTGGTACTCACTCATCCACCACAATCCGCAAGATATCGAGGCGCCGCTCGCCGAGTTCGCGCGTGTGATTCGGCCGGGTGGTGGGTTGCTGGTTGGTTTCTTCGAAGGCGCAGCCGTAGAGCCTTTCGATCACGCGGCGACGACTGGCTATCGATGGCCGGTGGCCGAACTCAGCCGGGTTCTGGCTACAGCGGGCTTCGAAGTGGTCGAGACCCATACCCGAACGGGAAGCGGTTACCGACCCCACGGCGCAATTTCTGCCAGGCGGCGGAGCGGCGAGAACACGTAGACGCGCGAAGGGTGAAGCGAGGGTCCATGATGCCGCGAACGGCATCAGAAGATTGCCCGATCCAGTGGACGCGGAAGAGGTTCGAGCGCCCCGGCGCCGCGGAAGCGCTCGTATGCTCTGACGACTGCATCGACATCACCGGCCGCCCCGATCCGTAACAGCACGCCACCACCCGGTAATGCGGCAATTTCTGCTTTCAGGTTGTCGGGGACTGCTTCAGCGCGTCCGGCGCAGAGGTAGCCGACTCGGCCGATTACGGGATCGCCGACGCGAAATCCGGCTTCGTCTTCGAGAGCGTCGAGGATGTTGTCGTCGGTGACGTCTCCGAAATCAGGTTCCCATACAGCGGCGAGCATCCGAAGTAGTTCCGTCTCAGGAACTTCGGCAGTGTCCGGCGCGCTGACAGCAAGAACCATCGACTGAAGAATAATTTCCGGTTCGCCGCCGGCTAATCCAGATAGCTCAAGTCCCCAATCGGGATCGCTACCGGATACGAGCCTCAATCCAATTCCCAGACGATCCGACCAGTCTTCGGCAGCCTGCGCGTTCTCTAGCAGCTGTGCCAACTGGTCGACGGTTACGGAAGTGGCAGGTCCGGAGGAATGGACCTGTTGCCACGATCCGTCGACCGACTCGGGCAACAGGAACTCGACTTGTTCCAAGGTTTGGCGCCACCGGGTGGCCACGGCTTGCACCGATTCCGGACGTCGTCCCCAGAAAACGCGAATAGCCCGTCGTGTCATCAATGCCTCCGGTAAGGATCGTCCATGGGCAGCCATATTCCGTATTCGTGGATTCCGAGATCAGCGACGTCCCGGGTGAGAGCGTCGACGGCCGCGAGAACTGCAGGACGCGTTTCGTTCTCGCGACACAGGAGTGACCACGTCCAGATTGCCGCGGGGTCGATCACCGGACGTGCAGTGAGATCGCTTGGCAGCGTGATGGTCTGCCCTTTGGGCGAGTTGACGACCGGACGGCCGATGGCACGGACGTGATCGAAGAATGCCGGGCCGGTGATACCACCGTCGTTGATGCGCAGGATCTGTGCGCCGGTATCGCGAGCGAATTCTTCGGCGTAGACGTTCCACGAATACCAGGAGGTGGTGTCGTCGTCGACTAGTACGACCACGTCTCGCGCCTGCACCGGTGTGGTGTCAACTCCGGCAGAGACCGCGTAGAGCCGATCCGCGCCGAGCAGTCTGGCCTTCAGACCATGTTGGGCGACCTCGGTTTTCCGTACCCAGGCGATCGCCAGGTCGAGGCTGCCGTCCGCCACCCGCGCGGCCTGCGCGTGCGAGGGCACCACCCAGGGGTCGATGTGCAGTTGCGCGACCCCCGAAGTGCGCGCGATCAGATCCGTGGGGAGCCAATTGACGTAGCCGATGCGGACGGGCTCTGCTCCGGACAGACGCTCCGCGCGTCGACGCAGATTCTCGGCTCTCTCGAGTAGCGCGCGGACGTCGGGGAGCAGCGCCGAGCCGGCCGGCGTCAGAGCGACGGAACGGCGGTCGCGGACGAACAGCTTGACGCCGAGGTCGCGTTCGAGTGCCATGATCTGCTGCGACAATGACGGCCCGGCTATCAGTAGCCGCGCCGCGGCTCGGCCGAAGTGCAGTTCTTCGGCGACGACCTCGAAGTATCTCAGCTGACGCAGCTCCACGATCCTTCATGCTACGTGCGGTGGGAGGTTGTGCCTATCAGTCAGGAGCAAAGCGGTCGTGGCGGTCCGGCGCGGCCGCGGCACACGATAAGACCATGACCACAGTCCACAACGGTGTCTCCCCGCGAGCGCACGCCGTCCAAGCTGCCGCTGCGCTGGCCGCGAGCATGGGAATCGGTCGATTCGTCTACACACCGATTCTGCCGTTGATGCACACGCAGGCCGGTCTGTCCGCCTCGCTCGGCGCCACCTTGGCCACGGCCAACTACGTCGGGTACCTGATCGGCGCGCTCGCGGGAATCCTCATTCCCGGCGTGGTGCGCTCGGCAGCGGTGATGCGTACGTCGTTGGTGGTCCTCATCGCGACTTTGGCGCTCATGCCCACTACCCACGACGGATCGATCTGGTTCGGCCTGAGGCTCGTCGCAGGCATTGCCAGTGCGCTCGTATTCATGATCGTCGTCAGCGCTTTGCACGCGCACCTTCGGGGGCAGTCCCAATTCCTGGCCGGATGGGGATTCGGCGGAGTTGGGTTGGGTATCGCCCTGTCCGGGGTCCTCGTGTTCGTCGTCCGCTTCGTCGGCACCTGGAGCGCTGCCTGGCTGGCATCTGCTGCCCTCGCAGTGGTGTGTGCGGCCGTAGCCTGGGGGCTGACACCGGAACCGCGTCCGATCATCACACCGGACGCGCCGGGAACTCCCAGTCCCCAATCCTGGTTCACCGCCCTGTTCATCAGTTATTTCCTGGAAGGCATCGGGTACATCATCGCGGGCACGTTCCTTGTTGCCGCAATCGATCTCGCCGCACCTGAATGGGTGGGCAGCGGCGCTTGGATAGTCGTCGGGTTGGCCGCATTTCCCTCGTGCGCCCTGTGGGCCTGGCTCAGCCTGCGTTGGTCGCGGCCGACCCTCCTACTCGCTGCCCTGTTGATTCAGGCGGTCGGCATAGCGCTGCCTGCTCTGATCGGCGGCGTCGGCCCCGCGCTGATCTCCGCTTTTCTGTTCGGCGTGACCTTCCTCGGTATCGGGTCGATCGTGTTGGCCATCGGCGCGCACCTGCAGTTCCCACGCGCCGTGGCGTTGCTGACCGCTGGATACAGCGTCGGTCAGATTCTCGGTCCACTCGTCGTCACTCCGTTGCTGCGAGACGGGTATCGCGACGCTCTGCTACTCGGTGCTGCCATCGTCCTGGCCGCTGCCTGTGCCGCCGCAGCATTGCGGTTCCGATTCCCCCATGATGTCGACGCGGCTCCCCGGAAAGTAACCCCGAATGAGGAGGCAGTTTTTGATGTCAGATGATGAAACGGTCGGAGCGCTATCCGTCGTAGGAGTGGAGATGTTCGAATGAGTGCACTCACAACCGATCTCGATCTCGAGATCCCCATCATCGCGGCACCTATGGCCGGCGGTGCTTCCACACCGGCGCTCGTAGCTGCTGCTTCTCGGGCAGGCGGGCTCGGCTTCCTCGCCGCCGGGTACAAGACGCCTCAGGCTCTGTCCGACCAGATCGACGCCGTGCGCGCCGAGGGAGTGTCGTTCGGTGTCAACGTCTTTGCGCCCAACCCGGTGCCTGTCGACGTCGATGCCTACCGTGCCTATGCCAGGGCGATCCAGGTCGAGGCGGATCGCTATGACATCACATTGGCTGACGGTGAGCCGGTCGAAGACGACGACTACTTCTCGGACAAGATCGATCTGCTCCTGGCCAGCCCGGTTCCGGTGGTCAGCTTCACCTTCGGCTTTCCCGCACCCGGCGTCATCAAGGCGCTGCGCATTGCCGGTTCACTTGTCGTCCTCACTGTGACTTCGGAGGCAGAGGCACTTCTTGCCGTCGACGCCGGTGTCGATCTGCTTGTCGTGCAATCTTCGGCTGCGGGCGGCCACTCCGGAACGCTCACTCCCCTGCAGGTTCCGGCCGAAACGCCGATCGCCGAACTGATCGCACAAATCCGTCATCGCACCTCTGTTCCGCTATTGGCGGCAGGTGGACTGGCGACCTCAGCGGATGTCGCTGCGGCATTGCACGCCGGAGCAACGGCGGCAGTAGTCGGTACCGTCCTGCTGCGTACCGAGGAGAGCGGTGCTTCAGCTCCCCACAAGGCGGCCCTAGCCGACCCCTCCCGCGGAAACACCGTTTTCACAAGAGTTTTCACGGGTCGCCCCGCCCGGGCGCTTCGGAACGAATTCATCGATCGCTACGACGCGCAAGCGCCCATCGGGTATCCGGCCATCCATCACCTGACTAACCCCATGCGCAAAGCCGCTGTTGCGCAGGCAGATCCCGAGCGCATGCACCTATGGGCCGGCACTGGTTATCGCCACGCGACGGAGGAACCAGCCGGGGTAGTGCTTTCGCGATTGGCTGACCTGTGACGGCGCGGACACCGGACATCACATTGCCCGAGGTGGTGACATACGACGGGCTGCCCAGTGGTGCACACTCGCTTCGAGTCAAGCGTTCTGATGATGCATTTCAGCGGCTGCAGACATTCCTGGAAGCCTGCACCGAACCAGTGTCGTTGCCGTCGTGGACGTTCGAGATCTACAAGGGTGGGCCATCCGAGCCGACCGCGCAGTTGTCATCGTTCGCTACCGAGCTCTTCGGTGGGCCCCGCTACAAAGCGCAAACCCATACCGAGTGGAACGTTCCACCCGGATCCGTCAACGAAGCGCTCGATGCCCTCGTTGGTTGCGATGCAGTCACAACCCACGGACGTTCTTTGGCGGCGCTGACCTACAGCACCCGCGTGCGCTTGATCGACCCGGACACCCGCGCTCCATACGCCGATATCACTCCGGACGCGTTCGGCCGCTTTGCCGTCGACGGATACGGCCGGCGCCTGGGGGAGTCGGGCATACGCGCAACCCTTGGCAACGCCGCATCCTCACTGTCTCTGTGGCTCAACCTGCCTGCAGACGAACGGTTGTCGTCCGGTGCTCGTCACCTACAAGACCATCTCCCGTTCCGGCTGTCCGCGAAACACTGGCGACTGTGGCGACCCACCCGTAGCGGAGACTCGTACCGTTCCAACAAGATTCCTTCGCCCATCCACCTGCACAATTCGTGACTCTCGCACTTCAAGTCGGTGAAGGCCGAACCGCCGGATACCTCGGGTCCGTGCAGTAGGAGACCCTGCCGGCCAGAGCTTGTCGTCGTTCACCGCCGGATTTTCGAATGTCGATGGCCGCCCATCCCGGAGTGGGATGAGCGGCCGCGATTCGTATTGCGTTGGTATCCAACAGGCTAGGACGCCGAGGTCAGGACCCGAAGTTCTCGAGTGATCCGAGAAGTCCGGTCGCAGGTGGCGGAGTCTGGGTGACCTCGATCGTCACATCGGCGAGGACGGCCGGTGTACCGAAGCCGTTGGACGCGGTCATCGAGAAAGTGAACGATCCTGCCGTGGTGGGGGTTCCGGACAGGACGCCGGCCGCGCTGAGTTCGAGTCCGTCGGGCAATGTGCCGTCGGTGACGGTCACCGTGGGGGCGGGTTGTCCGGTCACGGTGAAGGTGTGGGTGTATGGCGTGTTGACGGCGCCCGTGGGAGGTGTCCCGTCGAGGGTGGGTGCCTTGTCGATCGCGATTACGGAGACCAATTGCCGGCTGCTGTCGACGACGTAGGCATGCGCGCCGTCGGGGGTGATCGCAATCCCACGAAGATACGCGCCGACCGGGATCTCTTCGATGACTGCCTTGGTGGCGAGGTCGATCACCGACACCTTGCCGGGGCTGGTGTCGTGGGTGACGTAGGCGCGGCTGCCGTCGGGGGTGATTGCCACGCTGCGAAGCCGCACGCCGACTGTGAACTCTTCGACGACGGTGTTGCTGGCGGTGTCGATCACCGATATATAGCCTGAATTGGTTTCGTGACTGACGTAGGCGCGGCTGCCGTCGGGGGTGATTGCCACCCCGCTGGGCCACCCGTCGATACGTATGGGACCGCCGATGACAGTGCTGGTGGCGGTATCGACCACCCAGACCCCGGCAGGTTCGACGGCGGTTATGTAGGCGCGGGTTCCGTCGGGGGTGAACGCCACCCCGTTGGAATAGGTGGGGATAGCGACTTCGCCGACCTTTGCATTGGTGGCGGTATCGATCACCGATACGTTGCCGGGAATGGTGTCGTGAGTGACGTAAGCGCGGGTTCCGTCGGGGGTGAACGCCATGCCTACCGACCGCGAGCCGACCTCGATGGGGTTGCCGATGACTGCATTGGTGGCGGTGTCGATCACCAACAAAGCGCCGGGATAGGTTTCGTGCGCTACGTAGGCGCGGCTGCCGTCGGGGGAGATCGCCACCCCGCGAGCCTGTGCGGCGACCGGGATGGTGGTGTCGAGGACAGTGTCCGCGGCGGCGATACCGCCGGCATTGCCGAGCGTCATGGCTAGCGCCAGAACCGCAGCGCCGAATGCCGCGGTGGTCCGAGATTGACTCTGAGATAATGCTTTTCGATTGAGAATATCCATAAAGAAGCAAACCCTTCCAGTCGTCAGCGCTCCGTACCGGGATGCGCAGCGGCCACAGGAAGGTAACCACCACATCGGAAGATATAGAACATTTCGCTTGTATGTAAGAGTTTCAAGTGGCCATTAGAGGACACTTGCACCTAGTGGCCATGATCGCCCCATGGACTCCGCGACCCCTATCGTCGAGATGAGTGCTGAGATGAGTGCCAATCTCCAGGGTGGCATGACCGAAGCGGACCGAAAACGGTACGCCCGATTGCAAAGTCGCGACTAGCACCGGGTTTGGGCCACGCAGCAGTCATCCTTTGACCTCGTCGGAGACAGGCGTGTAATAGATCCATGAGTCAACGCAAGTCCACATTTTGAAGTTCGGCGGGTGCGACCCTCGAATCTCTCTTGTCGTGAGCGCCGACGAAATTGAGGAGACAGACAATGATGCAAGATGAGGTGCCGCTGTCGGTCTACCGAATTACGAGCGACGATCTGGTAGACGAGTACCAATCCCTGTACAACAGGTTTGATCGCCTCACCCCGAACCAAAAAGCACGGTTCTATTTTGTGAACGAAGAAATGAAGGCCCGCGGGCTTGGACACGGCATGCCGACCCCCACCACGCACGATCGCAACGATGCCTGGGACGGGGAAATCTGAGATCGCTTTGGTTCCTCGGTACCCAGCAGCCGAATTCGATGACCAATACACGGTGTCGAAGACAGTCGCCGACTTTTCTTCTGTTGAACTATAGGCAGGTAGGGCGCAGTTTTACAGATGAAGAGCGAAGAGGCAGAACGTTTGATCGCTCATGCGGTGACGCGGTTGTCCGCGAAGTATCCGTCGGTGTCCGCCGACGTTGTCGCACAAGTGGTGGCATCGGTGCACGCTCATTTCGACGGCCACCGATGCCTGGGACACCCCTCACGATCCGACGGTCGAATCTGCGCGGCTGTGCCAGCTCGAGGCCGATTTCGCGTATGGCATGAATGAAGGCCGCAGTTATGCCCGTTTCCAGCACACAGTGACCGACGGCGGGCGTATCTGGTTCTTCGTTGAGCCGGCCCCGAAGGGCGCGAAGTCGAAGCACGCGGGGGGTGGGGGCTGTTGGGGCGGTGTGTGACTGGGCATCCGAAGGAACCGAGTAGAACTGTTCGAGGAGAAGCGGAGCCGCTTCTAATTGCTGTCCGACCGGCGCGAAGAGAAAAGCACTCGTACATTCTTTCGCCCACAGGTCCGGATTTCATCATTGCTTTGCCTTGGCCCCGTGGAGGAGTGTGAGAGAGGGGGATTGACCCGTCGGTGCCGTCGAGGCGCCGACCGAGAAGAAAGGTGTCGATCGTGTATGCACGCTCTACAACCATTGATGCGCAGCCGTCGTTCATCGACGTCGGGATCAAGCACATGCGCGATACCGTGATGCCCGCGCTCGCCGGCATCGACGGCTGCGCCGGACTGTCCCTGCTGGTCGACCACAGCTCCGGTCGGTGCATCGCCACCAGCTCCTGGACGGACGAGGATTCCCTTCGTGCGAGCGAAGGACCGGTCCTGCAGCTCCGCGCCGGCATGGCTGAGGTCTTCCATGGCGCCACTACCGTCGCGCGGTGGGACATTGCCGTCCTGCATCGTGACCACCGCTCACACCGTGGCGCTTGCGTGCGGGTCACATGGCTCGAGGTCGAGCCGGGCCACCTCGAGCGCGCAGTCGACGTGTACAAGATGGCCTCCCTGCCCATGATGCAAGACCTCGAGGGGTTCTGCAGTGCCAGCTTGCTGGTCGATCCTGCCGCCGGTCGCGCCGTGTCGTCGGTGACCTTCGACAGCGCTGCGGCGATGAATGGCAACAGGGAGGAGTTCGAGACCATCAGAACTTCGGGAATCCGTGAGTCCGGTGCGCGGCTTCTCGAGGTACGTGAGTTCGAGCTGGCGATCGCTCATCTGCACGTACCCGAGATGGCCTGACGACGATCGTCGATGAGGCGTTAGTGGGCCTCGTCGCCCTGGTGTGTGCCTTCGTGCCCTTGGTAGGGGACTTCGTCGCTGTTCGTGCCGGTCTGATCGCCGTGGGGTTTGGGTGGATCGGCGACGGCCGGGTCGACCAGAGCGCCGCTACCAACCACCGCGACGCCGTACTCGGCGGCGAAACGCTACAAAGCAGACCTCTGGCACAGTGTTCCGATTTCCGCGATAATGCGATCAGCGCTGCGAGCCACCCACACGGCCTTGTCGCCTCGCAGCGTCGGCATCAACATTCTTTGTCCCTCAATAGGCCACTGCACAAATCCGCCGGCCAGCTCATCCTGGACTTCTCCGGCGATCAGGGCCGTCAGCTCCTGCACAGACTGTTCGATGCGTGGCCCGCCGAACCCGAGGTCCCTCAGCGGACTGGTTCCTGCACTCTTGTGCTTCGGCCGCGGGCCAGGCTTGAGCGCGAGGTGGCAGTGACCGTCATCGAGCAACGAGATAGTCCACAGGCAGTTCTCGATGTACGTATCTGGGCCATGCCATCGGCATTGCAGATCCCTGCCGACGGCCTGGCACGCAGTGACGACGTTGGTGGGGGCGCCGTCTGGTGCATCCGGCCCCGTGATCGGAAAGGTCCAGACCCCCACGTAGTCGATGTCGGGCACATACATGCCTTCACTGTGGCACGTTGTCAGAACGCGTCTTCCTCGAGCTCCATGATCTCGTTGTCGAGGGACCCCAGGATTTCCTTCGTAGAGGACAGGATGGGCAGGATGTTCTTCGCGAAGTACGACGCGATGACAACCTTGCCCCGATAGAACGACCGGTCCTTTGCAGGCGCGTCCCGGTCCATGGCTGCCAACGCAACTTCGGCCTGCACCAGCAGGCGCCATCCGATGAGCAGGTCACCTACCGCGTACAGAAAGCGCACCGATCCGAGGCCTATCTTGTACAACTCGGACGGCTGGTCTTGAGAAGCCATCAGATAGCCAGTGAGCGTCCCGGCCATCTCTTGTACGTCGGTCAGCGCAGTCTCGAGCAGCGCCCGCTCTGCCTTGAGGCGACCGTTTCCGGCGTCGCGGTCGATGAACTTTCGTATCTCACCGGTCACATGCGCGAGCGCAACGCCACGGTCGCGGGCGATCTTACGAAAGAAGAAGTCCTGCGCCTGGATTGCCGTGGTGCCCTCGTAGAGGGTGTCGATCTTGGCGTCGCGGATGTACTGCTCGATCGGGTAGTCCTGCAGATAACCAGAGCCGCCGAGGGTCTGCAGGCTCTCGGTGAGCAGTTCGTAGGCCTTCTCGGAGCCGACACCCTTGACGATCGGTAGCAGTAGGTCGTTGACCCGCGCCGCCAATTCGGCGTCTGCACCGGAAACCAATTCGGCAACATCGGCATTCTGATGCGCCGCGGTGTACAGATAGACCGCTCTGAGCCCCTCGGCGTAGGCCTTCTGCATTGCCAGGCTGCGTCGCACGTCGGGGTGATGGGTGATGGTCACGCGAGGTGCGGTTTTGTTTGTCAGTTCAGTGAGGTCCGCCCCTTGAACGCGCTCCTTGGCGTAGGCGAGGGCGTTGAGATATCCGGTAGACAGTGTCCCGGCGGCCTTGGTGCCCACCATCATTCGAGCATTCTCGATCACCTGGAACATTTGGGCGATGCCGTTGTGTACGCCGCCGACGAGCCAGCCGACGGCGGGTACGTCGGTGGCCCCGAACGTGAGCTCGCAGGTCGGGGACGACTTGAGGCCCATCTTGTGCTCGACACCGGTGACGTACACGCCATTGCGCTCTCCCAGTTCGAGTGTCTCCGAGTCGAAGTGGAGCTTCGGGACGTAGAACAGGCTCAGCCCCTTCGTTCCAGGGCCGGCTCCCTCGGGACGGGCGAGTACCAGGTGGAAGAGATTTTCGGCAGTGTCGCCGACGTCGCCGCCGGAGATGAACCGTTTGACGCCCTCGATGTGCCACGTGCCGTCGTCCTGCGCGATTGCCTTCGTACGGCCTGCACCCACGTCGGATCCTGCGTCGGGTTCGGTGAGCACCATGGTGGCGGCCCAACCGCGCTCGAAACCTTCTTTTGCCCAATGCTTTTGCTGATCGGTGCCGACGCCGTAGAGCACGCTCGCCATCAGCGGACCCATGTTGAAAAAGCTCGCCGATCCGTTTGCCGCGACCAGCATCTCGCCGATCGCCCAAACCAACGGTGCGGGAGCGGGTACACCACCAATGCCTTCTGGTAGACCGAGCCGCGACCAGCCGGCCTCGTTCACAGCCTCGACGGTCTTGCGTAGCGGTTCCGGGACCACGACCGCGTGGTTCGGTGCGTCGAACTCGACGGGGTGCCGATCCGCGTCGGCGAAAGAGGCGGCGACGGGACCCTCGGCGAGCCGCGCGACCTCGGTGAGGATGTTGCGCACAGTGTCGGTATCGAGGTCGCCGTAGGCGTCGCCGTCCAGTAGCTCACCGATCCCGAGTATTTCGAACAGATTGAACTCGATGTCGCGCACATTGCTCTTGTAGTGACTCATGATTCTCCGACCTCGGCTCGTCATCAGTACACAAGAAAGCCTGCCCCACAAAGAATTCAGTACGCAACCGTAGGTAGAACATGTGACGAAGCGACGGCGGCCGGAAGTGCCGTTGCTGCAAAATAGCGCGTCGTGGTTAGTTTGAATTCGGCGCAATCGCAAGATTTTGCTTGATGTACCGAGTGGTGTCGTCTGCGAGGATCTCGAGCAAATCTTTTTCAATGCCGTCCAAGGCCTGTGCTGCGACATCGGCTGGGTCGATCTTCTGCTCGGCGGGCACACCTGCCGCCATGTCAGTGTCCATGTATGCGACGTGCAGTGCCGAGACGGTGATTCCGCGCGGTGCCAGTTCCTCTCGAGCAGCGTCCGTCATTGCCCACGCCGCCGCCTTGGCTGCGGCATAGGATCCGAGCGCGGCGGGGTGAAGCCAGGACAGTACGGAAAGTACGTTGAGTACTGTTCCCCCGCTGTTACTTTCGATGACGGGAGCGAAGGCTCGGGTCACGGCGAGCGGGCCGTAGAAGTTCACGTCTATCTCGCGGCGCACGTCATCGATGTTGCCGCTAATCAGCGGCGCGGAGGTGGAGATTCCTGCGTTGTTCACGAGCAGGGTTGCATCCGACGCGGTGCGGGCCGCAGCCTTGATCGACTCCTCGTCGGTCACGTCCAGCTGCAAGGGAATGACGCCGGGCAGATCGACTGTTTCCGGATTTCGGGCGGCTGCGTACACCTTTGCTCCCCGCTCGACGAGCCCCGCGGCTAGATGGCGTCCGAGTCCTCGATTGGCGCCGGTGACGACGGCAACTGCATTGTTCAGATCCATGATGTCTCCCAGGGGTGAGGTACTGACGGAAATTTAGATTACGAATGCAATCTAAATTCACGCTAAGATAGATGTCAAATGAAATCCAAACGGGAGTGTGGTTGATGGGCCGCGTATCGCAACAGCAAGCGGAAGAGAACCGTCGACGTGTCGTGAAAACCGCCGCCCGCCTGTTCCGAGAGCAGGGCACCCAGCTCAGCGTCGCCGACCTGATGAAAGCGGCCGGGTTGACCCACGGTGGCTTCTATAAGCAGTTTGCCTCGAAGGAAGCGCTCATCGACGAGGCCACCGCCTATGCATTTGCTGAGCTGTCGAAGACCTACAAGTCCGAATTCAGCCAGCATGGGGACCAGCGCGTTGTTGCTCAGCAGTCCCTGATCGACACCTATCTCTCCGTCGAACATCGCGATAACCCCGCTGACGGATGCCCCGCCGCGGCTCTTGCCGTCGACATGGCGCGCGAACCCGAAGATGCCGAGGCTCGTCGGGTTTACACCCAGGGTGTCGGTGCTTTTGCCGAAGGACTCGCCGATGGCGATCAGGATGGCATTGCCCGATTGTGCACCATGGTCGGCGCGATTCTCCTCTCGCGAGCCACCAAGGGATCGACCGTCTCGGAGGAGATTCTCACCGCAGCACGCGCTGCGCTGAAACCAACCGACGGGTGATTCGCGGCAAGACGATGGCGTGTCACCCGCGTGCCCGAAAACTTTTTCTCGAGAACTCCCATCCGGGTGCGAAACGGCTACGAATGCCACGCAGACGGTGTGTACCGTCTCCGTGCTCAACTGTGTCGAGACGGTGTTGACAGGAAGGGCAGAGTGTCATGCATGCACTGGTAGAAGCCGATTTTCCGTCAACTCACAGTCCGTTCGTTGAGCTCTCGTGAAGTTCTGGCCGACAATCACAGGAATGTGACCGACATGTCTATTTCTTCTTCTGGTACTCACGGAGGCGAGAATCCGCGCCCAAGCAATCCGGGTGTCGGCTTTCTCCAAATGTTCCTGGATGCGAGCCGTCAGCCCAGGTCGCCACACGAAATGGCGGAAGAATCACCGCAGGAACCGCGCGCTTCCGACGACGAAAGACTGTGATGGATGCGCCCACGCCTTCGCCTGCTGCCGAGACGGCCAGGCGAACATCCACCGGAAACGGATTCGCCGGAAACGCAGGTCGATGGATCGCTCTCGTATGGGGGCTCGTCGCGTGCGCATTGATCGCCCAGATCATCTATCCCTTGGTGAGCGGGGACTCACGTGACGGTGTCACTGTTGCGGTAGTCGCCCTATTAGCTGCTGCATCGATTGTTCATGCGGTGATTGCGCGTGGGCCGGCGTGGACCTTGGTACTGTTCGCGGCCACCGCGGGGTTGGGTCTTGTCGCCGAAATGATCGGCACGGCAACAGGTTTTCCCTTCGGCAGTTACTTCTACGCCACTGATCGGTTGGGGCCTGACATTCTGGGTGTCCCGGCGGTGGTTCCACTTGCGTGGACTGCCGGGTTCTATCCCATTTGGTGCGCTGTGGGTTATGTACTCGAGCGAACCCGCGCGTCACCGAAGTGGCAGTCTCGACAGCGAATCGTGATTACGGCTGCCGGGATGGTCGGGTGGGATCTCTATCTGGACACTCAGATGGTGACGGACGGCCAGTGGACGTGGACGTCCGGAAATCCGGGTCTTCCCGGCATACCGTCGATTCCGTTCACGAACTATCTGGGCTGGTTTGCCACCGCCCTGATAATGGCAGTTGTGATCGAGTATGTCGGAAAGCGCTTCGATACCCGCAGGAAGTACGGGCCGCGGGTTTCGGATGCCGCGCCCGTGGTGTTGTTCATGTGGACGTGGCTCGGCTCGGCACTTGCCCACGCTGCGCTGCTCGACGGGGACGAATTGAAGTCTTCGGCGATCTACGGCTTCTGTGCGATGGGTGTTGTGGGGATACCCCTGGCCTGGATGTGGACCTGGAAGCCCCGAGAGGACTCGGTGACGGCATGACCGCCGCGAGTCCACGAATCCTGCATCGCCTGACAGCGGCGGGTGCGGTGCTGGCCGGATTGTCTGCGGCGATGTCTATCGGGAATGCGCTGTTCATGCCACGCTTGCGGCGAACGGACATCAGTAAGCCACACGATCGCGTCGTTGTGTGCATTCCCGCCCGCGACGAGGAATCCACCGTGCCCCTGCTGATCGCGGATCTGCGGGCGCAAACATATGCGGGCGAACTTCGGGTAATAGTCCTCGATGACGGCTCCGGCGACGGCACACTGGCTGCCGCCCGCCGCGCCGCCGACGGCGATCCGCGCATCACGGTTATATCCACGTGTGATCCGCCAAGCCCTGGTTGGACGGGAAAGGCCGCAGCGTGTCGGACCCTTGCCGATATCGGTCTCGAAGACCAGCCGGACGTTATCGTTTTTGTCGATGCCGACGTCAGGCTGTCGCCTGGTGCGGTCGCGGCGTCGGTTGCTGCGCTCCGCGGCCGAGGGGCAGCATTGTTGTGCCCGTGGCCCGAACAGAAGTCGGGCAGCGTTGCTGAGCATCTTGTTCAGCCGTTGCTGGCCTTTTCGTGGATGTCGACCCTCTTGGTACCTTTGGCGAACAGGTCGCTGAGACAATCACTTTCGGTGGCGTGTGGTCAATTCCTGATGTTCGATGCCGGCGCCTACCGTGAAATCGGTGGACACGAGTCGGTGGCCTCCAGTGCCACCGAAGATCTGGACATAGCTAGAGCTCTTCGCAGCCACGGCAAACGTACGGTTCTGGTCTCGGGTGCGGGTTTTGTCAGTTGTCGGATGTATCGCGACTGGCCTCAACTTCGGGAGGGCTACACCCGGTGGTTGTGGTCCTCATTCGGTGGACGAGTGGGCACCGCCGCTGCTCTTGCGGGCGTGAGCATCGTATATCTCCTTCCGCCCGCTGCCGCTGTTCTGGGAACGGGAAGCACACGACGCTTGGGGACTGCCGGCTACCTTGCCGCAGTCACGGCTCGGCTGTGCTCTGCGCAGTCGGAATCTGCCGGCAGAGCCAACCTCGCAGATCTGGCGCGGGCCTGCGCCCACCCCATTTCGGCAGCACTTTTTGCGACTCTTGTGCTCGATTCGCGTCGACGCTTCGCCCGAAACGAACTGTCATGGAAGAGTCGGCCGTTGAACGCCCCGACCACCGACGTGGCCACCCTCGCTAGCACGATGAAGAAATGAGAATCCTGATGTCGGCCTCGAACCCAGCGCTTGTGACAGGTGATCGATCATGAGATCAGTGAGCGGGCAAGTCGATTCGGTTGTTGTGGTCGGTGCCGGCCTCGCCGGCCTCTCCGCTGCGCTCCACCTCACCGGGGCGGGCAAGCGTGTCACAGTCCTCGAGCGTGAGGCCGCGATCGGTGGGCGTGTCGGTACCTATCCGGTGGTCGATGACGCGGGTCGTTTCCTGTACGACATCGACAACGGTGCCAGTGTTCTCACCATGCCGAATTTGATCGCCGACGCATTGGCCGCAGTGGGTGAGTCTTTTGATTCCGTTACTCCTGCACTCACTTTGACGAAGCTTTCACCTAGCTATCACACGCGTTACGCAGACGGCAGTTCCATCGACGTGTACTCGGATCCGCTGGCGATGTCGGCAGAGGTCGAAAGGACATGCGGTCCAGGCGAGTCCGACGGATACCGCAAGCTTCGACGGTGGCTGGCGTCGATCTTCGACACCGAGTTCAGTCGGTACATCGACTCGAATTTCGATTCACCACTCGATCTGGTGTCGACGCCATCGGCAGTGCGCGACACCGCCACTCTGGCTCGGCTGGGTGGTTTCGGTCGACTCGGGCCGCGGGTCGGATCCTTTGTGAAAGACGAACGACTGCGACGAATCTTTACATTCCAGGCACTGTACGCGGGAATGGCCCCCGCCAAGGCGTTGGGCGTGTACGGCGCCATCGCGCACATGGACACCTCACTCGGGGTCTACTTTCCGGTGGGCGGCATGGCCAAAATCGCGGCGGTGATGGCCGACGCGTTCACACGACACGGGGGAGTGCTTCACACCGACGCCGAAGTGTCCGAGGTAAACATCGAGAACAAGCGCGTCACAAAGGTTTTGACGTCGGATGGTCGGAGTTATTCGTGTGATGCCCTCGTGTTGACTCCGGACTTACCTGTAGTCGATCGGTTGCTCGACCAGGCAGGTGCGCCGTCTACCGGTCGGCGACGCGGATATTCCGTCGTATCGCCGTCAGCCGTCGTCTTTCACGGCACGGTTCCGGTGGATGTGACGCAGTCGTGGCCGTCAAGGTCTCATCACACCATCGACTTCGGCGAACAGTGGTCTGAGACCTTTGCTCGGATCACCGCGCGTCGTGGCCGCGGGCAGTTGATGGATGATCCCTCTCTCTTGATCACCCGACCGGCTGTCACTGATCCATCGCTGAACCTCGTCCGTGACGGCGTCAGAAGTGAACCCATCTCGATCTTGGCTCCTTGCCCGAATCTTGCCAGCGCGCCCCTCGATTGGGATCGTCTGGGGGTTCCGTATATGCGTGAAATTCAAGGAGTGTTGGAACAACGCGGATATCGCAACCTGACCTCGTCGATGTCCGTCGACCACCTCGACACCCCGCAAACTTGGCTGGACAAGGGAATGCTCGACGGCAGTCCCTTCTCGTCGGCACATGTATTCCGTCAGACCGGGCCATTCCGCCGCAAGAATCTGGTTCCTGGTCTCGGCAACGTCGTCCTCGCCGGTTCAGGGACCACTCCGGGTGTCGGCGTGCCGACGGTTCTCGTTTCGGGAAGGCTTGCCGCAGAGCGGATAACAGGATCGAACAACGCGCAATCGTCGGCTGCTCTCGGTGTCGAAGTCGGTGTCGGTCATGCGTGAACTCGACAAGATCGACCCGAGCCTCCACGACGCGTATCGACTGTGCCGCGACCTGAACGAGCAGCATGGCAAAACATACTTCCTCGCGACCCGGTTACTGCCGGCTGACAAACGCGCCGGCGTGCACGCGCTCTACGGGTTTGCGCGGATGGTCGACGACACCGTCGACGTGGATTCCGGCGACAGCGAATCAGGTTATGTGCCAGCGCTTTCCTCGGTCACAGTCGATTCGACGGGTACTTCGCCCACCGAAGCCGATCGTAGGGCAAGCGCAAAGCTTGACCTGTTCGAGGCTCGCATCCGAGATGCGCTCGACGGACAGCCGCTGGGGGAGAGTAGATCCGACCTGGTGCTCAGAGCGCTCGTGGATACCACTGCGAGATACAGCATTTCGCACGACTACTACTACGCCTTCCTGCACTCGATGCGAATGGACATACCAGGAACCAAGATGTTCCGCTCGCGGTATCGAACGATGGACGAACTGTCCGAGTACATGTACGGATCCGCCGCTGTCATCGGCCTGCAAATGCTTCCGATCCTGGGCACGGCGACAGATCGCGACAGTGCCGCCGGACCAGCGGTCGCACTGGGTGAAGCTTTTCAGCTGACCAACTTCATCCGGGATATGGGAGAGGATCTCGATCGTGATCGGATCTATCTGCCGACCGAGGAACTGAATGCTTTCGGTGTCGACGAAGGCCTGTTACGGAACTGTCGTGTCACCGGCCGCAGCGACGTCCGACTCGAGCGCGCTCTCGCGCATCTGATCGCACACACCCGTGCGGTGTACCGCACTGCCGAACCGGGGATCGATATGCTCGACCCGGTGGTACGCCCCGCGATGCGCACGGCGTTTGTCCTGTACGGCGACATTTTGCGCGCGGTGGAAGACGGCGGATATCGCGTACTTCACAAGCGGGCACACGTTTCCCAGCGGCGCCGAATGTCGATCGCGGCACCGCGACTGGCTGAAACCGGATGGATCAGCCTCCGCACGCTGCTGACGCCGGCACCCTGATCGAACGAAGAGAACGGGACTTCACATGGAATACGTCGTGCTGCTCGACGACGCAGGTCGATCCATCGGGATCGAACCGAAAGCGAGCGTCCATACCACTACAACTCCACTGCACCTTGCTTTCTCGGCGTACGTCTTCGATCGGAGCGGCAACCTCCTGATTACGAGGCGTGCACTGGACAAGGCAACGTGGCCAGGTGTCTGGACCAACAGTTGCTGCGGACATCCCGCTCCGGGCGAATCGCTCGAAGAAGCCGTCCGGCGTCGGCTGAACCAAGAACTTGGGATAGGTGTCGATGATGTCAGCCTTGCGCTCCCGTTCTTCCGATACCGCGCAGTGATGGACACCGGCATCGTCGAAAACGAGATCTGCCCTGTCTTTCGGGTGATCTACGACGGCCCACAACCGGTTCCCGATCCGACGGAAGTGGAAAGCGTGGAATGGGTTGACTGGCAAAAGTTTTCGGACGCTGTTCTCGGTGGCGGTCGTGACGTCTCGCCGTGGTGTCGTGAACAGGTGCAACAGCTTCGACAGCTTGATCCGGATCCGGAGCAGTGGCCCACAGCGCCCGCATCGGCATTGCCGCCCGCCGCCCGGGAAAATCAGGACCGGCGCCTACTGTACTAGTCAAATATCGAAGAATACTGTCTCTGCTCCACCGTCCGGGGTGTCTTGTAGTCGTATGTCGAAGGTGTAGAAGGTTGTTCCGTTTTCGCTGCGTCGATTGGCTATCAGAGTGCTTCGGCGGGTGTGGAGCTCGATCCCCGAGAGGATCGGGTCTGCTGCGTTGAGTTCGGTTTCGTCGTCGAAGTACAGGCGGGTATGCAGTCCGATGTTGATGCCTCTGGCGAAGATGACGAAGCAGATGTGTGGGGCTTGGACACGGTCGCCATTGTGCTCGACCGGTCCGGGTTTGATCGTCTGGAACTCGAAGACTCCGGATTCGAAATCTGCGCCCGTGCGGCCCCATCCGGCAAAGCTCGGATCGACACTTTTGTCTTGTGGGTCGAGGTGATGCGAGTACTTGCCGGCCGCGTTAGCCTGCCAGATCTCGAGCAAGGCGTCGCGGACTGGGGATCCGCTGCCGTCGATGACACGGCCCTCGATCGTGATCCGTTCTCCGACTGTGTCATTGGAGACAAGATTGTTGTCGAAGTTCTTCTCGAAAATCTCGAATCCCGCCTGCTGCGGTGCCAGTCCGATGTGTACGTAGGGGCCGCCCGTCTGCGACGGGGTTTCGGGAAATCGTGTCGCAAGAGATTGTGCGGCAAACTGATGGGCGACGTTCATCGTGATGCTCCTGGAATCGTGTTCTCGAAGAAGGTGGCTCGTCGTCCGCGGAGGGTGACATCGAAGCGGTAGGTTCGAGCGTCGAAAGGCACGTCGTTTGACGGATCTTCATGCGCAATGAGGCTGCGTACCTGATCGATTGACGGAATGGTTGCGGCAATCGGGCAGCGCTCGATCAAGGGGTCGCCCTCGAAATAGAGTTGCGTGATCAGCCGCTGCGCCCAACCGTCTGCGCTGAGTGACATATGAATATGTGCAGGACGCCAGGCGTTGGCGCTGTTGGCCCACGGGTACGGTCCAGGCTTGATAGTGCGGAAGACATAGTAGCCGTTGTGATCGGTGAGCATCCGACCGCAACCGCCGAAGTTCGGATCGATCGGCGCGAGATACTGGTCGTTCTTGTGTCGATAGCGTCCGCCCGCGTTGGCCTGCCACACTTCCACGAGTGCGCCGGAGACCGGGTTTCCGAATTCGTCACGTACATAGCCGTGCACGATCAGCCTTTCGCCGATCGGCAAGCCGGCTTTGGCGAAGTTGAGGATCAGGTCGTTGTCTTTCGCCCCCAGGTCTTTTCCGTTGAACACGGGCCCGGTAATTTCGGACAGCGTGTTGCGGGGAGATAGCAAAGCCTGACGAGGCGAGCGCAGGATGCTCGTCTTGTAACCCGGCGTCAGTGCGGGAGGGTGCAGTCTGACGTCGCGCTCTACAAATTCGCCGATTGTCACGGTGGTCTCCTGTCGAAGGGATGTTCGCCCACCATATTTTCGCTACTCAGTCATGTAAATTGACGATTTCTCGCCCTTTTCATAACCTCTGCTGATGGAAATGTCTGGTGGTCTGGGCGCATGGCCGGCGTAGCGAGTAGCCGAATTCAGCTTCGGCACCTGACCTGCTTTGTCGCCGTTGCGCAGGAGCGCAATCTCGGTCGGGCGGCACAGCGACTCCACCTGACGCAACCGGCGGTCACCAAGACGCTCAACGAACTCGAGCAGATGGCCGGGATGCGTCTCGTGGAGAGGGGCCGTCATGGTGCCCGTCTCACTCCGGCCGGCGAGTACTTTCTCGGCCACGCATCTGCGGCCGTCGACGCCATGACGTCGGCGGCACGGGCGTTGGTCGCCCCCGGCGTACCCAGTGTGCCGGTCCGCGTAGGTGCGCTTCCCACAGTCGCGAGTGTTCTACTACCGAAGGCGATTTCACAGCTGCACGAAACGTATCCGGAGTTGGGGGTACATGTTGTCGCTGGAGTCAACGACGCACTCCTGGAGGGGATTCGCGCGGGCGACCTTGATTTGGTGGTGGGCAGAATGACGGATCCCGATGTCTTGCAGGGAATCGACTTCGAACTGCTCTACACCGAATCGCTGGCACTTGTCGTTCGCCCCGAACATCCTTTGACGGCGTTTGTGGAACCGGTGCCGATGCCGCGGGTACTCGAATTTCCATTGGTGGTGGCGACAACAGGGACGGTTCCGCGCCGGCACACCGAAGTGTTTCTGCGCCGACATGGGCTCACGTTGCCGAGCGGTTGTGTTGAAACACTTGATGTATCGGTTGCGCGTACTCTCGCCCGCCGCAGTGACTCGGTGTGGTTCACACCCGAGCGTGTGCCGCAGACCGACCTCGACGACGGAACGCTTGTGCGCTTGCCGCAGTCGGCCCCTGGTACAGCCGAGCCCGTCGGACTGTTCCGGCGGACGAGTGAGGCTGCTGCGGGCGTCGAGACTTTGGCTGGGATTCTCAGGCGGTTGGCTGCTGTGTGAAATCTTCCAAGCACGAATCCGATGGCTTCAGATCCAGTGCTCGGACGACGCCATGAGGCGATCCATCGTTGCTGCGGAGAAAGTGCTCGTGGGAACCGGTGGAGGTTTGCGGCCACGACGTGGAGCGACCAGTTCGGGGTACAGGGAGCGCGACACCTCACGAGCTGCGTCGAGCACCAATGGCGCTACCCGCTCGAGCTGAGCGGTCTGCGTATCGCTGCACAACGAGATGCTGCCGATCGGCCCTTCGTGCCCGCGAATAGCCGACGCGACGCACGCGACACCCGGTGTTGATTCGCCGCACTCGAAGGCCAAGCCTCGACGCTGCCGAATACGGCTCAGCTCTTGATGCAGAACTGCGATGTCCGCGATGGTGCTGTCGGTGCAGCGCGGGAGCGTCACACCGAACAGGGTGTCCACCTGTTCGGGAGCGATGCACGCCAGCATCGCTTTGCCGCCTGCCGTCGAATGTGCAAGGGCGCGACCGCCGACGCGCGACGGTAGCGTCGTAGCAAAGCGTCCACCTACCTTGTCGAGGTAGACATTTTCGCAGTCGTCGAGAACTGACAGATGCACGACCATTCCGGTTTTCAGGTGTAGGTCGTGCAGCAGCGGTGCTGCGGCTGCACGCAGCTGGCCGTGGTCGCCGATGCCGCCGTCAAGTCCGAGTGCGCGTCGGCCGAGGCGGTAACCAATCGGCGCGTGAGCGACCCAGTCGAGCTTGACGAGCTGCTCGAGAATGCGGTGGACGGTCGATCGCGGCAACCGGGCGCGTCGTGCGGTTTCTTCGAGACTGAGGTGGGTTGCCCGTCCATCGAAGGCATCGAGAATGAGTGTCATCCGCTCGACCATCGACGGCGGTAAGTCTGTGGTGGACCGACCGCCGGCCGGTGGGGCAGAGGACTTCTTGTCGTTCATGTCGACAACGGCCATGGACGCCTTCCTTTCCGGGGTTTCCCGAGTGTCGCTTCAGTTGCCGTTGGCATCTGGCGTGTCCGTCAGGTGGTGACCCCTGTCACTTGCACTGTATAGTCCGATTGTACATTGATCAAGCGATCAAACAACCTGCATATGGCCCTTAAAGCCGAAGGGGTCATTCATGCAGCGTGCCTGCCGTACGCTGCCGACCCACGGAGATGCCCCATGCCCTGTGATGAAAATTCCCCGGTAGCGGTACTCGATCGCGCCTCGATATTGCTCGAGGCTTTCGATGAGGACGAGCGACTGACTTTGTCGGACTTGTCGAGACGGACGGGGCTTCCCGCGTCGTCGACCCACCGCATGCTCGGACAACTCGTACGTCTGACATGGCTTCAACGTGAGGGTCACACGTACCGGTTGGGTCGTAAGATATTCGAACTCGGTTCGCTTGCGTTGCATCATGATCGGCTTCACAGCGTGGCGCAGCCCGTCCTCTATCAACTGCACGCGACTACGGGTCTCGTGGTTCACCTCGCAGTCCCCGTCGGCGCTGACGTTCTCTATCTCGACAAAGTCGGTGGCTCCTTCGCCGTTCGGCTGCCCACCCGCGCCGGCGGGCGCCTTCCCGCGGCGTCGACGGCAATAGGCAAAACCTTGATGGCAGAGCTTGATCCGACCGCGGCGCTGACGCCGCCGCGTTCCACGCCGAACACGATAGTGGACCCAGTTCGACTGCGAAGGGAGTATGCCGACATTCGTAACCGCGGAATTGCCCACGATCGGAACGAGACGGTGCTCGGAGTATCGTGTGTCGGTGCCGCTATTATCAAGGGCCGCAGTCCGATTGGCGCGATCTCGGTAACCGGCCCTACCGGTACGTTCGATCCGATGGCTGTCTCGGTCCCTGTCCGCCTCGCGGTAGCAACGATCCGAAATCGACTGTCCGGAAACTGATGTTGCCGCGCTCTGCTGGGGCAGGGCGCGGCAACTGTGAGCTCACGCGAATTTTACGTATCCGCGTCGACGCGTGCGAGATTTTCCTGCACCTCGGTGGACCAGTTCTCCAGAGCGCGAGTGGTGTCCACCTCGTACTCGTAGCGTGCGGTCATTTCGTCTGTGACGTCCTTGACGTCTACATAGAACTGCTGGTACCAGCGGCGAAGTTGGTAGACGGGCCCGTCCTCTTCGGTGAGGAGCGGATTTTCGATGCGGCTCTTGTGTTTCCAGATCTCGATATCCTGGAGGAACTGCGTCTCGAGACCCTCGGTGAACATCTGAGCGGTGGCTTCGGCCTGCTCGTCCGAGTTGCCCGGCGTGCGTTCGACACATGTGCCGTACTGCAGGACAAACGAATTGTCGGTGACAGGGTAGTGGCAGTTGATGACCTTTGCCTCCACCGTGGTGTCCCCGGAAATCGTCCACACCGTATCGAGCATGAAAGACGGACCGTAGTAGGCAGCTTCCGACACGGTCTCGGCATCTGGAAGGTCCATCTGTACACCGGTTTTGATGTCGTCCCGGCCTACCGAGCGCATGTGCTGTGCAGCGACCTGGCCTTCGAACACATTCTTGAAGTAGCCCGGCATCTGGAAATGAACGTAGAAGAAGTGAGCCATGTCGACAACGTTGTCGACGATCTCACGGCAGTGCGAGCCCTCCACGTGGAAGGTGCGCCACGACCACTCGCTCCACCGATCGGTGCCCCATCCCTCGATCTCCGGAATCGTCACGTCCTCCGGCGGCTTGTTGCCCTCCGGGTCATGCCAGGTAAAGAGCATTCCGTTGCGTTCGAGTACATTCCACGATCGTGTGCGTGCTAGCGGAGGGACGCGCCGCGCGTAAGGAATGCCAGTGCAGCGCCCGTTCCCGCCCCACCGCCAATCGTGGAACGGGCAGGCGATGGAGTCGCCTTTGATCTGCCCCATCGCGAGGTTGCCGCCCATGTGTCGGCAGTATGCGTCAAGGATGTGCAACTCGTTCTCGGAGTCTGCGAACACCACCAAGTCGGTGCCGAAAGCCTTGATTTGGTGCGGCTTTCCGTCACGAAACGTCTCGGCCAGGCCGAGGCAGTGCCAGCCTCGCGCAAATCGAGTCGGGTTCTTGCCTGCCTCGATGACCCTGACCTCGGGTTCGGCGATGATGTCGGTCATGAATCCTCCAGTGTGTATTCAGCGATGATTCGATCAGCGATGATTTGATACGTGCGAAAGGCCCTCAGGGCGAGGAGATTCGCGAAGCTTGCCGTTCTCAATTGCAGCCTGGACAGCGTCGCTCAGCCCGCTGCACGATCGCACGAGTGATCCGGGTTGCAGGGTGTTGACCTGGACGTCGCGGTAAGGGCATCGCACGTTCTCTGCAGCCGGCCATTGGATACCGGTATGGATCGAGCTGTACTTCTCGACGAGGACTCGCTGGCCGCACGATGCGCAGTCGACAGGCGCCATGACACTTCCTTCCTATCGTTCTTCCTTGAACGTAGAAGGAATGATCGTCAGGCGACAGGCCAATTCCGTTGAACTGAAAAGTTACCGGACGAGGGCCTGGCCACCGTCCACGGGCAATGCATGGCCTGTGATGTAGTGCGAGGCTGAACTGCAGAGGAACACGACAGCGGGTCCAATGTCGGTTTCCGGGTCGCCGAGCCTTCCCAACGGCACAGTCTTCACGTAGGCCGCAGCTTCCTCCGGACTGATCCGAGCCCAGTCGTCGAGAATCGGCGATGTGGCAAGCGGCAGAATCGCGTTGACGCGAATCCCGTCGGACGCCCATTCACACGCGGCGGTACGCGTCAGAACCCGAATTGCTTCTTTGGCGGCAGCATATCCACCGAATCCTGACGGATCCCAGCGAATTCCGGCTGCAGATCCCACATTGACGATCCGTCCGCCGTCAACCAGATATGGATGGAACAGGCGCATCAGTCGCCACGTTGCCAGTGGGCCCGAATCCAAGCTTTGTTGGTACACAACCTCATCGAGGTCGAGTAACAGGCCGTGTGCAGCTGTCTGCGCGTTGTTGACCAGGATGGTCGGCCCACCCATTCGACCTGCTACGTCCACAATCAGTCGATCGATCTGATCGGTGTCGGTCACATCGCACTCGAAGGCGAATGCGGACCCACCTCGTTCGCTGATCATATGAACCGTCTCGTCGAGTTTGGCCCGAGTGCGACCTACCACTGCTACGACTGCGCCGGCATCCGCCAGTGCTAGAGCCACCCCACGGCCGATGCCCTGGCCGGCGCCTGTCACAAGTGCTCTATCCCCACTGAGTGTTTTCATGCCCTCTTCTCTGATCGATACGGATGTGAGTTCACAACTTCAAAGTAAATTGCGCTCTGGCAGTTACATTCGCGGTACCTTCGGCCACTCTCCGAGCGCAGGTCGATACTGTAGGGGTCATTCGCTCGTTTCGGTGAGCGGTCGAATCAGACAGTCGAATGCGCGAAACAGCATCAGGAGAACAGACGATATGGAACCGCAGGAGCGACGACAGCAAATCCTCGATCGCGCCGGCGAGATATTCGCAGCAAAAGGGATAGCCGCCACCACGATTCGGGAGATCGGCGACGCAGTGGGAGTGCGCTCCGGTGCGCTCTACCATTACTTCCCTTCCAAAGATGCGATCGTCGCAGAGATCGTCAGGGTCTATCTCCAGGAACTTGTAGACAAGGTGCATGCAGTTACTGCCGTGGAGCCCACAGAACGTATCGAGGCGCTTTCCGAGATCGCTCTGCGTTGTTCGCACAAGTACCTGCACGCAACGTCCATCTGGCGTCGTGAGGGTGACTACATCCACGCGACAATTCTCGAGCAAGGCAACATCGGGGAGCTGTTCGGCCAATTCGAGAGGGAGTGGTCGAGCGCTCTTGCCGCCGGAGTTGCTCGGGGCATTTTTCGTGACGACGTTGACATCGATGTCGTCGACCACATGCTTCGATATGCCATCTGGTCATCGAGCGAGTGGTATACGCCGACCGAGGACAAGTCTGTGGATTGGCTCGCCCACGAAGTGGTCAAGGTGATCCTCGGGGGTCTACGCACCCCGAACGTTCAACCGTGAGTGTCTGCGCAGTGCGGTGGATCGTCATTCCATCCAGTGTGGCAAGAGCGCCCGCAAAAGCCACGACTGATTCCGTTGGGCGGAAATATTCTGGCCCACTGTGACATACGGCTACGCTCGCCGTATCGACAGAGGGTGTGCCGAACTGTCATCTTCCAGTGCGATCAGTCGGCGGACGCAATCGAGTATCACACTTGGCCCAGCACGGCCGCTCCCATTCCGAGGGCGACTGCATCCTCGACGAGGGCTGCTCCCAGTGCCGGAACTCGCTTCGATGCCCACCCCCGGTACGCGTGGCCTGCATACGAGCCTGCCACCGCCGAGGCGGCGCCGATTGCGATGGCAGGGGCGACGGGTTCACTCTGGGCCCGAGCAATCGCGTAGGCGGCGGCGGCCCCGGCTGCAGCTCGTGCGGTCAAGGATGGAGGCGCGAGCCGAGATGGTGTCGTCGGGAGTTTGTCCATGACGAACTCGCCACCGATTGCAACGACGGATCCACCGATCGACAGTCGTTCGTAGCGTGTGCCCCGGAACCTGAGCACCAGGAACGTGGTGATCCCGACTGTGCTGCGAAACCCGCTGGCCTTGCCGATTGCGGCGTAGAGAACTGCAGATCGAATGTTCATGAAGTTTAGTATGTCCGTTTTTGCTCTTCGGTGGAGCCAACTTCGAACTTCGCACGATGATCGATGAACGGCCTATTCGTCAGCTGCATCGGTCGCGTCGAGTAGTGCGACGAGGGCTCGATGGAGTTCTGCGATTTCGCGGCCGCCCTCACCTCCGAGAGCATGTGTGTTCTCGTGGTCCAGCTGGCGAACGATCTCTTTGGCTTGCAACGCAGTTCGGTGACCCTCTTCAGTGAGATCGAGACGAACAGCGCGCGCATCGCGGGTATCGCGTTCGCTCGAGACGAAGCCGCTGCGCTCCAGCGCGCGTACCAGTTTGGAGATGTAAATCGGTTGCAGTCCAGTCTGTTCGGCGAGTTCGCGTTGGCTCGGTCTTTCGCCCGCACAGACAAGGCTGTGAAGGGGCGCGAGTACCGAGTATTGAGCGTGCGTGAGGCCGAGATGGGTGAGCGCACGGTCGACTCCCGCGCGCCAGCGCAGGCTCAGGTGCCAGACGAGTGCTCCGGTTGTCCATGATTCGCGGTCTTGCATGAAAATAGAGTACATGGCTACTATTTGAAAATAGAGTACATGGAAACTATTTTGAGGAGACGTCATGCCCATCACGCCTGTGCTCGACTCGAACATGGCTCATCGGGAATCGGGTGACGGTCCGCCGTTCGTGCTGCTGCACGGTAATCCCACGTCGTCGTACCTGTGGCGGAATATTCTGCCGTCGGTTAGTGCCCTCGGCCGCGCTCTCGCCCCCGACCTCATCGGGATGGGAGAGTCCGGTAAACCCGCGATCGACTATGGCTTCGTAGACACCGCCCGCTACCTCGACGCCTGGTTCGACGCCTTGGAACTCGACGATGTTGTGCTCGTCGGACACGACTGGGGCGGGGCACTGGCATTCGACTGGGCTGCGCGGCATCCCGATCGCGTCCGCGGGGTCGCCTTCCTCGAGACGATCCTCCGTCCGATGACGTGGGCCGAACATTTTCCGGGTGACGCCAGGGCGCGAGTCGAGGCATTGCGCACTCCCGGAACAGGTGAGGCGAAGGTGCTCGAACAGAACTTCTTTCTCGAGGTTGCTCTCGACAAGACCGTGCTCAGCGGACTCTCGGACGGCGATGCGGCTTCGTATCGTGCTCCGTACCCCACATCCGAGAGTCGCCGGCCACTGCTTGCCTGGCCGCGGGCATTCCCCATCGAAGGCGCCCCGGCGGACGTACACACGCGGGTGGCGTCGTACGGAGAGTGGCTCGCGGGAAGTAGCGATGTACCGAAACTCCTGATGACGTTCAACGGCCCGTCCGAACTACTCATGGTCGGCCGCGACGAGATCGAGTGGAGCAGGTCGAATATTACCCACCTCGATGTCATGGAATGTGGACCCGCCGGCCACCTCGCACCCGAGGATCGGCCCGACGCGATTGCCTCCGCTATCGTGGAGTGGACCAGGCGCCACCGCCTGGATTGCTGACGCGAAACGGGCTCGGATGTTTGGCTCTCGTGTTCGGGGTACTCGCTAACGCATGCGGCTCGGTGTTCTCGATGTCGGTTCGAATTCGGCGCAGCTTCAGATCGTGGAAGCTACTGCAGGGGCGCCGCCACTACCGCTGCACGCACTAAAAGCCGCAACAGGTTTGGCTGAGTCGATCGATGCCAGCCAGTGTCTAGACGGCAACGGAATAGAGCGGGTGTGCGACGCGGTGACGCAGTCACTAGAGGCTGCGCGGCATTACGAGGTTGATCAGATCTATCTCTTTGTCACCGCTGCGATCCGCGATGCGGCGAACCGGGAGGAAGTTCTGGATCGTGTGGCCGCGGAGTGTGGATTACGTCCACAATTTCTTACCGGCCTGCAGGAAGCACGTTTGACGTATTTTGCCGTGCACCGCTGGTATGGCTGGTGCGCCGGCAGATTGCTCGATATCGATATCGGCGGTACGACAATGGAGATCACGCTGGGGCGCGATGCCGCTCCGGAGTTGGCAGTCTCGCTCCCGCTCGGCGCTGGACGGCTGACTCGCACCTTCTTCGATACAGATCCACCGCCGAGTAAGCAGGTCAAAGAACTGCGTCGGTACGTACGTTCGTCCCTGCGTGAGACAGCGGATCGCCTTCTCTGGGAAGGGAAACCGCAGCGAGTTGTCGGCACGTCGAAGACCTTCAAACAATTGGCACGACTGGCCGGAGCGCCGGCCCAGCGAAAGGGGCCATTTGTGCGACGCACATTGTCGCGCAAGGATCTTCACGGATGGGTTGCACGGATGGCCACTATGACCACCGATCGTCGTGCCAAACTGCAGGGCGTGGCGCGATCGCGCGCTCACCAGATTCTTGCAGGCGCGATCGTGGCCGATGAGACGCTCTACGCCCTCGATGTCGATTCGATCGATGTGAGCCCATGGGCCCTACGCGAAGGTGTCATCCTTCAGCATCTCTCCGCGGTACCCGATCCTCAGAACGATCTTCCACTCCAAGTGCTGTCTCCGGAGGTGCACGTGGACAAGGCGGTAGTCACGTCATTGCCGATCACCGAATCGTCACACGACCGCACTCGTTGACCAGGCGATCACGAATCGCGAATCGAGGAGAAGAAGACATGAACAAGACCATTGCATCCGTCGCGATCGCCTGCGCTGTTGTCTCTGCCGTCGCGTGCGGCAGTGACGATACCGACCAATCCACCAGTGACGGTAATGATTACGCTACGCAGCAAACCGCGAGATCTCCGGCGCAGAGAACAGACGAGAGTGAGCCGACGGCGTCACCGACTGATCTGGGAATGATCGATCAAGCAAAACTTGCATCGTTTGTTTTCGCCTTTCGAGCCGGCTACTCGGAACTGACGCAAGATCGTGACGACAGCAGCATCGAGCTCATCGTTCTCCAGTCCTGCGACGACATTGCGAACGGAGTGGACGAGCAGCAGGTCACGGATGAAATCCGAACGCTCGCTGCACACAACGGCAATGAACCCACTCAGGATCAAGCGGAACGGATCTACGACATGGTCACCCCCGCCTGCCCGGGATGACCTGGTGCGACGCCTCCTCGCGGTTCGAAGTCAGGAGTCCGCGCACCCGAGACCGTATACGGCATATGCTGCTCGGATAACTGGTTGTGCAACATTGCGCACCCTCACCCCACCTGGGGTTGTGCCACGCTCGGTTCCGGCGTGAGCATGCCCGTGGAGTGCCAGATCGAGTTGAAACTCGTCGATAGGTTCGCCGAGGAGATACGACCCGAGGAAGGGGTAGATCTCGGGCGGTTCACCGTGCAGAGTGTCGCTGATCGGCGAGTAGTGCAGTAGTGCGACGCGTATGTCTGCCTCGAGGGAGGACACCGCTGATCGGAAGCGCTCGGCGACGTCAACGGTATGGCCCGCGAACTCCTTCATTTGTGGCTCTCCGAACACACTGGCGCATTTACCCGCGAATCCACCACCGAATCCTTTGGTGCCTGCAATCCCCAATGTTTGTCCGGCAATGTCGATGGTGACAGATTCGCCTTCCAGAACAGAAATCCCTTGCGCAGTAAGCGTATCCGTAACGTCTGAGACGGCATTGCTGTGGTAGTCGTGATTTCCGAGCACTGCGATTACCGGGATTCCCAGGTCTGCGAACTCGTCGGCAACAACCTTCGCCTCATCCCGGCCTCCATGTCGGGTGAGATCGCCGGCCAGCAACAAGACGTCCGCGTGGGTGGATACCATGTCGAGTGCGGGCCGCAACTCGCCGTGTGAATCTGCGCCGAGATGCACATCGCCGACCGCGGCGACCCGGATCACTGTAAGTCCTCGTAATCAGATTGTGGTTCAGCGGAACTCACGACATGGATGTCGTTGCAGACGGTAATGTCGGGGGCCAACTCCGTGACTACCGATTCTAGTTCCCGCTTTCGGGCGAGACTGTTCACTTCACCGCTGAGGTAGATCTTCGATCCTCGAATCGTCACCCGCACACCGAGTTCCGATGTTCGTGGATCTTCGGCGAAAGCTCGTCTGATGTGTGCCACCAGGTATTGCGGAAGTTGCTCTTCTGCCTTCATCCTCCCTGCCTCCATTCGCTTGCCTATTTTGTCGCAGCAATCTCGAGATCGTCGAGGAGCCCAAGAAAGGCCCGCGCATACGGCGAGGCTCGTGTCTGGTCGACAACTTCCGGCCAGTCGACTTGCTCTCGTAAATCGCGCGCGATCTGGAGCATGGGAACGAAGTCGCAACGATGAGCATCGAGGACGTTCAGTTTGTCGATCATCAAGTCCGTCGCGCCGACGACGGGTGCGACAGCGGAACCGACCCGCATAGACGTTGCCCGGTCCAGGAACTCGTCGGTGATGTCGCGCCCTGAGGCAGAGAAAATAAGATCGACGAGTACGTCGCTGTCGTACACCTTTGCCAGCCAATCCTCGGGCGGGTTAACCGGTTTCATTCCGGTCTCGCGTAGTGCGTGCAATGCCGGAGTCACGTCCTGCTTGCGCAGGAAGATATCGACATCGTGCCCCGATGGTGGTCCGCCGCGTGCATACACGGCACAACCGCCCGCAACAGCAAATCGAATTTCAGCTCTTGCCAGTGTGTTCACCGCTCGCGTCATAGTCTGCAACAGATCGTCCATGCTGGACCTGTCGTGGGTGGAGACGGGGGGAGGCGGATGCCGGGGTGGTCGTGTCGTCATTTTCAGGAGGTACCCGATCTCCTTCCGGCGAACCGTGCGGGCTCGAGTTCGCCGACGAAATCGACCGACCGGATCGAATGCGTTCTCGGAGTTCTCACCGCGCGGACAGTGGGTCGAAATCGCTCGGTTCCTCGACCGTTGGTGTGAAAGCGATTTGGTCCCAGTGTTACTGGGGGTGAAGCTTCCATAGAGGATACGTCGGACCGAGTCTGGGTACCACGATCAGACATGCCGTCGAGAGCACCGACGGCTTCTGACGAGGGAGACGCTCATGGCTACCTGCGAAACGTGCGGTAACGAGTACGACAAGACGTTTACAGTCACGCGTGGCGAACGCACTGCCACCTTCGACAGCTTCGAATGCGCCGCCCAGGCAATGGCACCACAGTGCGCGCACTGTGGATGCCGCATTCTCGGACATGGAATCGAAGCGGAAGACACGATGTACTGCTGCGCTCACTGCGCTCGTCAAGAAGGTCACAACAAGGCAGCAGACCGCGTAGGTGCCTGAATCGACACGCTAGGCAGAGAGCGCCTCGATCAGCTTCGAGCAAAAGGCCGGGAGGTCGTCGGGTTTCCGGCTTGACACAAGGGTGTTCGGTCCGTTCGTGCACACAACTACGTCGTGGTCGACCCAACTGCCGCCGGCATTCGTGATGTCGGTGCGCAGGCTGGGCCACGACGTGAGCGTCCGACCATTCACTACGTCGGCCTCGACGAGCGTCCACGGTCCGTGGCAGATTACAGCGACAGGTTTTCCGTCATCGAAGAAACTGCGGACGAACGCAACAGCCTCTTTGTTCATGCGGAGGAAGTCCGGGTTTGCGACTCCTCCAGGTAGTACGAGGGCGTCGTAGTCCGATGTCGACGCTGATTCGACTACATCGTCGACGTCGAAAACATCGCCTCGGTCCAGATGATTGAATGCCTGGATTGTTCCCTGCTCGAGTGAAATAAGCGAAGGCTCAGCATGTTCCGAACGAACTGCATCCCAGGGATCTGTCAGTTCAACTTGCTCGACGCCTTCGGGGGCTGCCAGGAAGGCAACCCGCTTTCCTTTCAGCAACTCACTCATTGCTCTCACTTCCTCCGTTCATACTTCGAGCTCAGCGTGATGATGTACCTTCGCTGTCGTCGAAGAAGGACCATTCGTCTCCTCCGTGTCCTACCTCCATGCGCCACCCGAGCTCCGAATTGTCGGCGCACACGTCCACGAACCACGCGTGTGCGTCGTCGGCGCTCTCAATGTCACGGGTATCTATGACATCACCTGCGGGATTGATCACTCTGTATGTGGCCATTATGTACGCCTTCCCGAAACGCGTCCCGTTTAATCATTGTTCAATCTGCCTGATGCGCAATTGAATTGTGCGCCTCTGTTGACCACGGGCGGCCAATAAAGGTGCACCGCAAGCATTAGGCCTCCGGGATCTCCCGGCCGTAGTTCTCGAGTGTGATGCTGTCGGGATCGGGTCCACCGCGTACGCCGGTGTCGAGGGCATCGATCGCAGCAAGCTGGTCGCTGGTGAGGTCGAAGTCGAAGACGTCGAAGTTCTCGGCGATGCGGGTTGGCTTTGTCGACTTCGGGATAGCGGAGCGACCTTGCTGCAGATGCCACCGCAGCATTACCTGGGCTGCCGACTTACCATGCTGCGCAGCAATATCGAGCAAAGTCGGATCGTCAAAGGTGCTCTTCTCGCCGCCGCCGTAGGAGGTGATGCCGCCGATCGGCGACCAGGCCTGCGTCACGATGCCGTGCTCGGCGTGCAGGTGCTGCAGTTCCTTCTGCTGGAAGTACGGGTGAAGTTCGATCTGGTTCACGGAAGGTACGACGGTTGTCTCGGCCAAGAGTCGGTCGAGGTGTGCGGGCATGAAATTGCTGACTCCGATGGCCCGGACCTTGCCGTCGGCGAGTAGCTTCTCGAGAGCTCGGTAGGCGTCGAGGGTCAGGTCGAAACGGTTGGACAGCGGCTGGTGCAAGATAAGAAGGTCGAGTTGGTCGACGCCGAGCTTTCCCGTCGCCTTGTCGAACGCGTGGAGGGTGGTGTCGAAACCGTAGTCGCTGATCCAGACTTTGGTTTCAATGAACACCTCGTCGGAGTTGACATCGGAACGCTTGATACCTTCACCGACCTCACGTTCGTTGAAGTACGCGGCGGCAGTATCGATGTGCCGGTAGCCGGTGCGAAGGGCCGACTCGACGGCGGAAACCGTGACATCCGGTGGGGTTTGGAAAACGCCCAGCCCGATGGCCGGCATTTCCACGCCGTTGTTCAGGGCGATCGTATTTTCAGGCATGTTTTCACCGTAGGGATGTTTTGGCGGAGGTGACAGGTACTGGCGTTAACCCCCAACAGGTTGCCTGGATGTCCGGACGGGCCACTACACAGGTTGTTGAATCATGTTGTTTTCCGCCTAGGGTGTCGCAATCGCGATAGTTTCGTTGAACACGTCGACGGAAAGCGAACATGCCATGACCTCGGATCGGGTTGCGACGGATTTCGACCCCGCATTGAAGCTCGCACGATTCCTGCCACGCACCGTGATCACTCGGCGCACTGCGGGACTCCTCCGTCGACTCACCGGATTAGGAGCCCTGGTGCCGCCAAAAGGCGGGGATGTTGTCCGCTGCGACGCGAATGTTTCAGTCCGGGTATTCCGACCCACCGCGCCCGATATCCCCAGGCCGGGTGTGCTCTTCATCCATGGCGGTGGATATGTCATCGGCAGCGCAGCGATGGGGGATGGAATGTGCCGGAACATCGCCGCGCAATTGGGTGCTGTTGCAGCGTCGGTGGAGTACCGGCTCGCACCGCATCATCCGTATCCTGCCCCCTTGGAGGACTGCTACCGCGCACTGCGGTGGTTGGCGGATCAACCTGACGTCGACGCGAGCCGAATCGCTGTCGTGGGGGAGAGCGCCGGTGGGGGCTTGGCCGCTGCTCTGACTCTGCTGGCCAAAGAACGCGGTGAGGTGCTGCCCGCATTCCAGTTGTTGTCGTATCCCATGCTCGATGACCGGACAACCAAACGAACAGACTTCGACGAGAGCCGATTCAGGGTGTGGAGTCCCCGCAGTAACCGCTACGGATGGAGCGCGTATCTCGGATCGTCGATCACGGATGTGCCGCCGTTGGCCGCGCCCGCACGGTACGAAGATCTCACGGGACTCCCGCCGACGTGGATCGGCGTCGGAACACACGACTTGTTCTACGACGAAGACTTCAACTACGCCAAGCGGCTCATCGACGCCGGCGTTCCGTGCACACTGTTCGAGGTACCAGGTGCCTACCACGGCTTCGATCAGATCGAAGCCCGATCGACTCCGGCGCGGGAGTATCGCCGCGAACAGTTGAAGGCTCTAGCTGCAGTCCTCTCCACTTAGGGAATTTGACTGCAAGGCAACTACTTCGGTTCTGTGCGATCGCCTTTCGATTCCGCAAACCATGCGGCAACCTGTGTGCGAGAGGTGAAGCCGAGCTTCACCAGTAGATGCTCCACATGGCCCTGCGCAGTGCGCGGCGAGATCACCAAGCGGGTCGCGATCTCCTTGTTGGTGAGACCGTCAGCTACCAGTGCGGCGACTTCGAGTTCGCGTTTTGTCGGCCTGCTCGACGGGCCGGTAGTGGAACTTCGCGGGCTGGTGCGTTCCTCGCCCAGTGCGTAGTCGACAGCGTCGCGGAACCGAAGGTCGGCGCCTTTGCTACGCGCATTGTTGAAGGCTCGCTCGCCCAGCGCGAGTCTGACTTTGCGTTCACAATCGTCTTGGAAGACGGCCATGCTCGGCACGACAACAGACGAACCTCCGACAGACCCGCTCGCTTTCTCAGCGGCGCCCATCAACATGGCTGCGCGTCGGGCATCCTTGCTGTCGATCGCGACCCACGACAATGCTTGCAGGCACACGCTGGCGTTCAACCGGTCATTGAGGTTGCGGCCCAATCGCAATGCCTGCTTCAGTAGTCGAGATGCCCGATCGCCATCGCCGTGCTTCCAGGTCGCAACAGCCAGCGTCCACAGGACGTACGTCCGATACACCGTTTCGCCGTGTTCCTCGGTAATGGCAAGTGCGCGTTCGTTGTATTCGATTGCTCGGTCGGTGTCATCCATCAGGTCGAGTGTCATGCCGAGGGTAAGCAAGGCAGTTACCTGGAAGGGCAGGTTCTTCTGTTCGGTGAACAACTGAGCAGCCTTTTCGAGGTGGATACACGACTCGGCAAGATCCTCGTTGAACAAGGCAAGATAGCCCTCTGCATGCTGGAGATAGGCGTTGATCAGCGGGTCGGTCGACTGGCCGGCGAGGACTCGCCCCTCCTTGACGAGTGCTTCTGATGTTTGAATATCTCCCTGGACCGCAGACAAGAGGCTTCCGGCATGAATTGCCCTGGCACGCTCGATGGTTGGTGGGCCGATTCGATATTCGCTGAAGCGGCGCAGCCATTGGCGGCCTTCGGTGATTGCGCCACGGGCGAGCCAGTAGGAAAACAGAGCCGTGGTGATCCGAGTGCCGATTTCAGGGCTGTCGGACACACAGAACTCCAAAGCCTCCCGCAGATTGGACTTTTCCCGAGCGATAGTGGTGATCAACTCGATCTGCCGAGGACTGATCCAGTCGGTATCTGCTGCGAGCGCCAGAGCGTCGAACCAATCGCGGTGTCGGCGACGAAGTTCCGTGTACTCATGCTCTCCGGCTTCTTGTGCCTTCTGTCGCCCGTAGTCACGGATTGTCTCCAGCATCCGGAAACGCACGGTGTTGTCCGATACTTCACGGATCAGTATCGACTTGTCGACCAGAAACGTCACGGCGTCGAGCACGTCCGTCGGTGTCAGCTCTCCGTCGCAAATCTGTTCTGCGGCTTTGAGTTCGAATCCACCGGAGAACACCGACAGTTGCGCCCACACTGCTTGCTCCATCGGAGTGCACAGGTCGTAACTCCAGTCGATGCACATTCGCAATGTCTGTTGCCTTGACGGTGCGTCCCTGCTTCCACTGGTCAACAAGGCGTATCGCTCGGAAAGTCGCTGCAGGATTTGTGTGGGCGACATCGCCCGCAATCGCGCCGCTGCCAACTCGATCGGTAGCGGAAGCCCGTCCAGTTGCCTACAGATCGACGCGATGGCGACTTTATTGTCCTGCGTGAGTTCGAAGCCCGGCACAACTCCGGTGGCGCGATCGACGAACAGTCGCACGGCATCGTTACTCGGCGCGCCCTTCGGTAGGTTGTCGGGATCGGGGACCGGTAGTGGGGGGACAAGGAGAATCGACTCTCCTCCGACTCCGAGTGGTTCGCGGCTCGTCGCCAGAATCTTCAGGTCGGGGCAGGCACGTAGCAGGAATTCGGATAGCTGCGCCGCTGCAGTAACTACCTGTTCGCAATTGTCGAGTACCAGCAAAAGCTCTCGTTGAGCGAGGAACTCGGCAACCATCTCCCGGACGGGCTTCGCAGACCGGTCTTGTATCCCCAGGGTGCGTGCCACAACACCTGGGAGCAGCGATTGCTCCTGCAGCTCCGCCAACTCCACCAGCCGGACGCCGTCGGCAAAACTGTGTTGTGTCTTGGCGGCGATCCGAAATGCGAGTCGAGTCTTTCCCACACCACCGATTCCGGTTAATGTCACCAGTCGCGCGGTCGTCAGTAGGTTCTTGGCCGTGGCGAGTTCGGTACGGCGGTCGACAAAACTGGTCAGCTCGAGCGGGAGTCCCCCGGTGCGATCCGTTGGCGGAGGAATACTTTTTTCGGGGTACTCGTTTTGCGGATGACCCTGTGCTGTGGGCGATGGGACGGATTGCGTGCGTGCAGGTTCGGAGTACAAGGACATTTCATCGACAGGCAGATCGTGGCGGCGTTGTGCTTCGCGGAGTTGTTGTCCTAGCTCCTGTGACGACGGGCGGGTTCCCGGGTTGGCGGACATGGCTCTTTCGATGAGAGCGCCGACGTCGTCCGGGATGCCGAACTCGCGTGGGTTCGGAACAGGCTCCGACGTAACTCGCAGGAACTGGGCGACCAGTCGTTCACCACTGCGACGTTCGAAAGCAGCGTGTCCGGTCAGTGTGGCGAATAACGTAGAGCCGAGACCATAGACATCCGCTGCGGAACTCGGCGGCCCGCCGGTCACGATTTCAGGCGCAATGAAGGCCGGTGAACCCGTGACAATGCCTGTGCCAGTTTCGAATCCACCGGCAAAATGAGCGATGCCGAAGTCGGACAGCGCCGGTTCGCCGTAATCGGTGAGCAGGATGTTTCCGGGCTTGACATCTCGATGCAGGATGCCGAGTCGGTGCGCGGACTCCAAGGCGCCGGCAATCTTCACTCCGAGGCGCAGTGCTTCACCTAGTGGGAGCGGTCCGTGCCGTCGGATCAGGGTGTCGAGGGAATCTTGGGCGTAGTACGGCATGACGATGAAGGGCCGTCCGCTACCGGTGACGCTGGTTTGAAAAACATTCACGATGTTGGGATGTCCGGTCAGTCGGCCTGCTGCGCGCTGCTCTCGAAAGAACCGTGCGCGGTTCTCCTCGTCGAGGTCGGTGGTGAGAACCTTTACTGCCACGGTCCGGTCGAGCGACGGCTGCCGACAGCGGTAGACGACGCCAAAACCTCCACGGCCGATCTCGGTAGCGTCCTCGAACCCGGACGCAGACAATTCCGCCGCGACCGAACCTGTCGCGTCGAATTGCGTCGCGAAGGGGTCGACATCGGTCATGGACTACATCGATCCACCTGTGCACGTCGCGTGGAAAATCCGACGAAACTCACCTATCGATGATGGTCCCTCAAAGCCCCCGCTCGCCACCCCCCAAGGCATTTTGTTGGAAATTCAAGTGAGTTGCCACAGCGCAGATTCATGTTGCGGCAACCTTGACGGCAAACGCACTCAGAAGTGCCCCGGTGACGAGGCGCTGGGCTGCCATGACCCGAGGATGATGACGAAGGTACTCGGAGACCGATGACGCAGCGAGAACTATCGCTCCGTTGATCGCCACAGCAACGGTGATTTGAACTAGTCCCAACTGAAGGAATTGACCTAGCACCGGTCCGTTTTCGGGGTGCACGAACTGAGGGACGAGTGCCGCATACATCAGCGCGATCTTGGGATTCAAGATGTTTGTCACCAATCCCATGGCGAACAACCGGAAAGGGGAGTGAGCGTCGAGTTCTCGTGCCTCGAACGGTGAGCGCCCGCCTGGTCGCAGCATGTTCCACGCGAGATATGCCAGGTAGACGGCGCCGACGAGTTTGACGGTCGTATATGCGGCCGGGACCGCCGCGAACAGCGCGGACAGTCCTGCAGCGGATGCACCCAGGTAGAAGACAAATCCCAGAGCGACGCCGCCCAGCGAGACCAATCCCGCGCGCCTGCCTTGTGAGATGGAGCGCGACGCGAGGTAGACCATGTTCGGGCCGGGGGTCAGCACCATTCCCAGCGCGATGAGCCCGATCCCGAGTACGGACGCGATGGGCAGCATGTTCTCTCCTCTGTGCTCGGTCGTGGACTTCGATTAGTTTCCGGTGTGAGCACTGTCCATGTCCATCGCATATTCGAGGACTATTTCGTGAAGGATTGCTTCATGGATGAACTAGCCACGCTTCGCGCGCTCCAGTCGGTCAAGGAACATGGGACCGTCACAGCTGCAGCCGCAGTTTTGCGACTGAGTCCCTCCGCGGTCAGTCAGCAGCTCAAGCGACTCGAAAAGGCGACGGGTCGGTCCTTGTTGACGCCCACGGGGCGGAGAGTGACTCTGACGCCCGAGGCTCATGCGCTCCTCGACGAGGCGGGCCCGGTGGTGACTCGGTTGGAGGCCATTCTCGGTGTTTCGTCCGGTCGCGAGACGCAAGTTGTGGGCCATGTGCGTGTCGCCGCATTTACGACCGCCATCCGGCACGGTGCGCTGACGGCGATAGCCGAAGTTCAGGATCAACACCCGCAGCTCACCTGTTCACTCGCCGAGATGGACCCAGGCGAGGCGTATCGCGCCCTGTCAGCCGGGATGGTAGACATTGCGGTCACACATCATTGGCAAGGGCAGCAGGCGCCGGTGTATCCGGCGATCACAGTGAGTCCCCTTGCCGACGATACTGCCGACAATACTGCCGACGATCTGGTCGACGACGTTGCCGACGTAATTTGCCACCGAGACCATTCACTTGCCCAGTCGCCTGGACTCGAAGACCTCGCGACATACAGTTGGGTGTCCACCGGCGCGGGCACGATTTGTCATTCATGGCTCATCCACATGTTCGCCCTGCATGGTCATCGGCCACGAATCACCGCAGAAATTTCCGACTTCGCGCTGCATGTCCCGTTCGTAGCCGCGGGTCTCGGGCTCGCACTGGTGCCCCGTCTGGGCCGTCCCGAATTGCCTGGCGAAGTTCGTGTTCTCGAGCTCGAAGATCCGCCGGCCCGCAAGATCGGTATCGCACTGCGTACCCTTCAAGTCGGCGACAACGCAATATCGGTTGTCGGGGCTGCGTTACGATCATGCCTGCGCGATTAGGTCGAGAGTCTTTGTTTGCTAGGCGCTTTGGTGTACGTATCGTGACTAGTTTGCAGCCCCGGTAGTCGATCCTTACGCGTATATCCGTTTGGCCGAACACTCTTTCGGGTAGGTCCGACATAGTGCAGCGATTCACTCAGACACAGGCATGCCTCCAGCAGAAGAAGGGACGGACAGATGGCTCGTAGGGACTCGCAACCGCAACTCAAAGACCAGGATCTCTACGAGAAATTGCGCGAGAAAGGAGATTCCAAGGAGAAGGCGGCGCGGATCTCCAACGCAGCAGCGAATCGTGGTCGTTCGAACGTCGCTAAAACTGGCGGTCGGTCCACTTCGTACGAAGAATGGACCGTGGATGAATTGAAGACGCGAGCAAAGGAACTGGACCTGCATGGGTACTCGAAGATGAAGAAAAGTGAACTGATCGACGAACTTCGAAACCACTGAATTCCGCTCTTTCCGTTGAAGACTCGTGGTTTGTAATTGTCGAAGCCGAGGACCCCATGGCAAAAACGACCGTTCCGCCTCAATCTGCCGTCCTAGACACGCCCACTCTGGGCGTGGAGGAGGAATTCCTCCTGTGCGACCCGCTGACCAAACAGCCGAGGTTGCGCAATGCCGAAGTTGCAGCCGCAGGAAGAGACCTCGGTGTCGATCTTCAATTGGAGCTCACTCGCTGCCAGGTCGAGACCGCCACATCGATCGGGGGTCATATCCGCGACCTTCGGGATCAACTGCGTGAACTGCGCTTCGCTGCAGCAGACGCTGCCGCACACGACGGATGCCAGCTGCTGGCAGTGGGAACACCGTTCTACGATCCACCGCCCAACGAGACCACTGACACCTCGAGATATCAACGCATGGCCGGTGAATTCGGCGCTCTTACTGCGGGAGTGATGTGTGGCTGCCATGTGCATGTCGGTGTGGAGGACCGCAAACAAGCCGTTCGGATCATCAACCATCTGCGTCCGTGGTTACCGACGCTCTTGGCGTTGACTGCGAACTCGCCGATCAGTGCCGGCATCGATACTGGCTATGCCAGTTGGCGTTACATCATGTACGGGCGATGGCCGAGCTGCGGGCCGCCGCCGCACTTCGAGTCCGTGAATCACTACGACGCCGCAATCGCCACGATGCTCGAGGCGGGTGTCATTCTGGACCCCCACATGGTCTATTGGGATGTTCGGGTCTCGGATCATCTTCCTACCGTGGAGATTCGGATCAGTGACATTCCAGCCACAGTCGACGAGACGATCACGTATGCCACGCTGGTACACGCGCTTGTTGTCACCGTGATGAAAGAGATCGCGACGGGCAGCCCGGCCCCGATCATCGATCAGGAGGTATTGCGTGCGGCGTGCTGGCGGGCCGCCCGGGATGGAATTGCCGGTCGAGCTCTCGACATGGATACCGTGCGTCTGGTGCCCACGCGTCAGCTGGTTCGGCGACTGCTGGATTACGTTGCGCCGATGCTGGCCGAGTTCGGCGAGCTCGAGCGGGTTACTGCCTCACTGGAGAAAGTCTTCGAGCAGGGTAACGGGGCAATGGTGCAACGCCGCACGCTGGCACGGTCCGGCATCACCGAGGTGATCAACGAATGCGCTCGTCGCACCGCGGAAGGGTGTGATCGGCAGACGGATATCGCGCTGTCGCCGTCGTAGTGTCAATCGGCACCGACTGTGCGGGCGGACGCTTGTCGAAACAGGTCGTCGAGGCGCTGCCAGCGAGGCTCTGCGCCGAACTGGTAGCGCGCTCGTTGGTATTGCTCATCCGCACCGGCTTTGTCGCCTGTCGCGAACCGGTAGCGAAATACATCAAAGTCTATATCCGACAATGCAAATCGGACGATATCATCTGGTCCACGAAGCTGGCACATCACCTCCAGTGCGCTCGTGAGTGCGGCGCACACAATGTCAGCAGTCGCGGGGATATCGGTCTCTGCGTCGACGGTCACGTGTGGTCCGATGCCGGAGGCGATGTTCTCGATCCGGCGTCGGTACTGGCAGTCCACCTCGGCCGGGCGCTCGTTTTCCGGCTTTCCGAGGATTCGATCGAAGCCCGGAGAGTAGACACCACAATTGATGTAGAAACGTATCGATTCGTAGCTGTTTCCCGCGGACCGTTGCAGGTTGACGACGTCGACAACGTCGTCTCGCTCCCGTCTGAAGGTCAGTTTCTGCTTCCGGAACCCGTGCTGCTTGAGAAGCGGAACCGCACTCACTTCGAGGAGTGCGGCAAATGACTGCTCGGCCGTTGGCTGCTCCATTCGAACATGGTGGCAGATTGTCCTGTCAGCGGTAATTCGGGTTGTTGAACTCGGGAATCTCGATGCTGATCGGTCGAAGTTCGGACATGTAGAGCAGAACGAACTGTCGGAGTAGTTCGTCGAAGGTCCAGTAGGCATGTGGTGCAAGGGGTACGGGAAGGAGCCCTTCCCGTACCTTCACGAATGGACCCCATGCCGTTTCCAGGAGGGTGCTCCACACGGGTTCGCGCGGAATATTGAGCCAGTTGGCTATTTCGTTGCCCAGCATGAAGCGAGTCAACGCGCCGAGGATGGGCCGAGTGAGAAGTGTGAAATCGAGGCCCGCACCCAGATCGAGAAGAATGTCGGCGAGCTTGATTCCCTCGGGGGTGGGAGCCAAGATCGGGTCCAGCACTTGTGTGGCTTGAGATTCCGCGTCGTTCCACGTCGCGGGAATGTACTGATCCTCGATACCGAGAAGATGAGCGCTCAGTTGCCACGAATGCAGAAATCCGTCGGACTCGTCGGTGGGGACTTTCACGTTCCACGCGTTCAGGTTTCGCATGGCGGTAGTCGGCAAACTGTGCCAGGTGACCATCATGTCGTGCTGACTGATCGGAACGTCCTCCGGCGCCATGTGCGTCCAGTGCGGAGATTGAGGCAGCAGGTGCCGCACCGCGGCATGCACCAGTCTGGTCTTGACGGAGGTGACAATCATCTCGCCGTCAGCCTGAAATGCGTTGCGAGAACCGATGTCGTATCCCAACTTTGCGGTTTTCGAGATGCGGTTCTTCATGTTCGCTCCGCCTTTGGAGTAATACACTGCCAAGGCCTCTTTGGGGATGACAGTGCTCATCATTCCGCTGGCGAAGCCATAGAGAACACCGAGGTAGAGACCTCGTTTCTCATTGAATCGCACGGCCGCCGCGAGCTTGTTCTGATCGGTCCACGACGGTAGCTGCCGCGCTTGTTCCATGAATTCGCGGAGGTCGGACGGAAGTCCCGCTGGCAGCGGCTGACCGTTCTTCTTCCAGGTACGCAAGAGTTCGTTGACCTTTGGAACGTCACCTCGGTCGAGGAGAGATGCCACGAGCGGGTCCGCTTGGGTGTCCCATGTTTGTCTCGGATCTGCACCGTTCCCGGTTCCTGGCACCGAACCCGCTGGTGACCAGTGCCACGGCTGCGCACTGGCTGGTGCTGCGAGCGCGCTGAGTGCGCCGAGTGCTCCGAGTGTGCCGCCAACTCTCAACACATTGCGCCTACTGAGATCGTCCATGTCGTTACTCCCGGTTAGTCCGATGAAGCAATGAAACAAATCATGTATCTCCGTATCATTGGTAGCATAGCGTGATGGGCGCCACAAGTGTTTTGTCTGATTTTCCACCTGCGCACCCTCGTGGCAAGAAGGAGTGCATGTGACCCGCAAGGATCCCAATTCGTCTGCCTTGGAATCGATTACGTCCCTCGGGAGTGTGATGGCAGGCGAAGCTCCAGGCAAGGAAGATCGCTCTCGTATCCGGCTACTCGATGCGGCCCACGAACAGTTCTGCAAAGTGGGAATTCAGCGCACGTCGATGGAGGACGTGGCCCGCTCCGCCAACCTGTCCCGAATCACCGTCTACCGGAAATTTGCCACCAAGGATTCGCTCGTCGAGCAGGTTGTTCTCCGGGAGTTCCGCACATACTTCGAACAATTTCTCGTTGATATCGAGCTCGCGGAGACGGTGGATGATCGAATAGTTCTGGGGTTCGTGAGCTCGCTGCGTGCGATTTCCAACAATGCACTGATCTCGGCGCTCATCGACGCCGGCCCGCACGTACATGGATCGATCGTCGGTGATAACGGACGAACGCTCGCAATGGTGCGGCAGTTCGTTGCTTCGCAACTCCGCAGGGAACAGGGCGCGGGCACTATCGCGGACGAGGTGGATGTTGATCTCGTGGCCGAGATGTTCGTCCGAGTGACGGCTTCCTTTCTGATGATTCCCAGCGAGGCCGTCAACCTTCATGACGATGCGCAGATGGAGGCACTAGCACGGCAATTCCTCGTGCCGATGATCAAAACGCAGTGTTCTGAAGAGGGTCATTAGCATCTACATGGCGTCGAGCACCATCATCATTGCTGTTGCACGAGCACGATTTTCGATGGTGTCGACATGGAATCCGATGTGGTGGGAAAGCTTCGCCAAGCGGTGAGCGACGCTGCTGTGGTGAAGGTGCAGGCAGTCGGCCGCGGCTCTCAGTGTGCCGGATCGCAGGTACATTCTCAGTGTTTCCAGCAGTTCGGTCCCGTCCTTGGTTTCGCGAAACTCTCTGGCGCGAACCAGGTCCGGAATTCGGGTGTGATCGATCTTTGTGCCCGGTGCCAGGAGGTTGAGAGCGCCGAGATCGTCTGCGTTCACAATCGGTGTGGTGGCCGATGATTGACTGCGGGCGAATCGCGCCGTGCCGATGAGTGTGTGTATTTCGCAAGCGGCAGCAGCCAAAGATATTCCGGCCCGGACAGGCATCGCTTGTGCGATTTCGGAGAATTCTGCCAACGAGATGAATGAACCAGTCACGAGATTCAGGTATTCGCCGCCCACTTCGATTCCGGTAGCTCGACCCGGTGTGCAATCCTTCGAAAGTTGTAGGTGCGCAATTTCATTGGTTGTGGACACGATGACACGCACTGAAGCGGCAGGGGCGAGGCCGAGTCCCGCGCAAGACGTCAATACTGCTAGCTCGTCCATCGGGAAGAGTAGATTGTGAGTGTGTTCGGCTTCGGTCAGTAAGCGTCGGGGCCGCAAGATTATCGAGGCGGTCAGGGCCATCCTGTCGACGAGCATCTCGTCGAGTGGCAAGTCTGTGCCTGGGCGCTCGATCCAAACTGTGCCGAGAACTTCGTCGTCGACGGTGATGTCTCTGATGATGCTTGGCGTGAGCTGGGGTTCGGGTGACCAACGGCCGTGAGGGTCACAACGGCGTAGATTCTTCTTGCTTCGGCCGTGTTCGGCAATCTCGATGCCCGCAACACAATCTGCCAACTGGGCGCTCGCGCGGAGAAGCGACGCTGTGTCCGCGCCGTGACGAACGAGGGTGTCGAAGTAGTCGATGACTCGTACCAGGCCTGCCGAGTTTGCGTCGAGCTCGGCAAGCCGGTACATCAATCCTTGCATCTTGCAAAGCTACGAGACTGGTGACAACGCGCGCAAGCCTCGCTGCAGTGCGCTGAACGCCTCGGCGCTGCTTCGTTTGGTTACCTCTGCAGTTGTGACGAGACCAGAACCGTGAAAGGTGCCGGGAAAGGAGTGGAGTTCGACGCTGACACCCGCCTGGAGTAGGCGAAGGGCGTACTCGATTCCTTCGTCACGGAGTGGGTCGAGCTCCATAGTGCACAGGTAGGTCGGGGGCAATCCTCGGAGATCGGTGGCGCGGGCCGGAGCGGCGTAGATCGAGACGTTCGGATCTTCGGGCCCCGAATACGATTCGCCGAGGTAGTACTGCCACGAAAGGATCGCGTTTGGGCGGTTCCACAGCGGAGTGTCGACGAAGTTTGTCATCGACACCGTTGTCAGCCGGTCGTCGAGTTCTGGGATCTCGAGAAGTTGAAATGCGACGGGCACAACGCCTTCATCTCGGGCTTTCAGCACTGTTCCGGCGGCAAGTCCACCGCCGGCGCTCTGGCCACCGACGGCGATGCGGCTGGGATCGATTCCCAGTTCTTCGGCGTGTGCGTGGATGTAGGCGAGCGCGGCGTAGCAGTCGTTCACGGGGCCGGGGAAGGGGGTTTCCGGGGCGAGTCGGTACTCGACATTGGCGACGGCAAATCCGAGTTCTCGCGCAACCTCAACGCAAAATGGATCAGTGGATTCGGCTGTGCCGATGGCGAATCCGCCGCCGTGGATCCAGAGAAGTACGGGGATCGGACCTGTGGCGGCAGCCGGAGTGAAGAAGCGAATGGCGACCTCGGGATCGTCGTCGATTCCGGGAGCAGATAGTTCGCGAAGCGTGACTCCGTCGAACGACAGGTCAGCCAACATGGTGCCAATTAGGGACTCGAAGTTTGCCCGTGCAGCGGGTAGGTCGGCGAAGGTGACCTTTGGGAGCATAGTGACCGCTGCGGCGAGTTCGGGGTCGAGAGTGGGGAATGATGTCATGCACCCATCATCGAGTGCGGTGTGTCTCACGTCACCAGCGGCTTGTAGGGAATTGTCGGACCTTCATCCGACGCCCGTCGGATCATCCTAGGATGACGCTGGTGGGCACACTACATCTCGTGGTCGATTCGAGCGATTCGGAAGTCGGGGCCAGGATCGGTGGACGCCCGCCCCAGGTTTTTGACGGACAGCCGATTCTGCAGACGCACGAGTATCTTCTGACGCTTGCGGCACATACGGCGCCGTGGCTCGGTGACCGAGAGCTTTCGGTATTCGTCCGTCGCGGCTTCTCCATCGGCGACGACGACCTCGAATACCCGGGCATCGGGGTTCGGGCAGTATTGCATCCGCCGTCCGCTCGTAGTGCGGCATCAGCCGGAAGACATAGTGGGTTGGGGAGCGCCGCCTTGATTCAAGTTCCCGCAGACGACGAGGTGATGCCGTTGGTACTGATCGCGCCGCAACCGGTACTCATACAAAATGAACCGTCCTATGCCGATGCCGTCGAGGCGGACGGGCATCGCTTCCTGTTCCAGATCAATGAAGAGGGGTGGCCGGTGGTTGCCGAGCCGCAATCCGAGTTCGTGGAGGAATACCTGTTTGGCTACGGCTCAGTGTATTTCTACGGGAGCGCTGACGCGACCGGGCTCGCCAATGAAGTCGTGCCGGGATTTCTCGACTTCTGAGCTGCCCGACGACCCTTCTGCCGATACCGTGGGCAACGTATTCGACCGGCGGACTTGTCCTTCGAAAATTAGTTTCGGAAGTTTGTCGATCGGCGTCTTTGCCGTTCGACGTGTAGACAGAGGGACCGAATGAGCGGTCCACAAACGAAGGAGATTCCCATGAAGTACATGCTGATCATGCGGTCCACCGACGAAGCCATCGAAGCGTCGAAGGACATGGATTTCGACGAAATTATCGCCGCGATGGGCCAGTACAACGAGTCACTGATCAAGGCGGGAGTCCTCCTCGCAGGTGAGGGCCTGGCGATGGAGGAGGGATTCATCGTCGATTTCGAGTCCGATCCGCCGCTCGTGTCCGACGGTCCGTACGGCGAGACCAAGGAGCTGTTCTCGGGCTTCTGGATCCTTCAGACCTCCACCAAGGACGAGGCTCTGGAGTGGGCTAAGCGCTGTCCGCTTGGACCGGGCAGCAAGCTCGAGGTTCGCCGCGTTTCGGAGATGGAAGATTTCGACCAGAGCAACGAGTACATCCAGAAGGAAGCCGGCTGGCGTGAAGAATTGGGTACGGATCGCCCTGTCTCGAGCTGAGTCGTGACTGATGATGCGGTGAGGAACGCCGTCGATGCGGTGTGGCGCATTGACGGCGCGAAGATCGTCGCCGCACTCACTCGTACTGTCGGCGATTTGGATCTTGCCGAAGATGTTGCGGGGCAGGCACTCCTCGAAGCGATCGAGCAGTGGCCTGCCACGGGCATTCCCCGCAATCCGGCAGCATGGCTGACCTCCGTCGCCACGCGGCGCGCCATCGACGGGTGGCGTCGACGAGAACGCCTCGACGAGCGATACGCGCACTTTGCGCGTGAGCTCGAGAACGATGCGAATCGGTTCGACGAAGACGGTTGGGATCCGGATCGCATCGACGATGATGTTCTTCGGCTGATTTTCATGGCCTGTCATCCGGTCTTGAATCGAAAAGCTCAGGTGGCATTGACTCTTCGCGTGGTCGGAGGCTTGACGACGGAGGAAATCGCAAAGGCGTTTCTCGTGCCGACCGCAACGATGCAGCAGCGGATAGTTCGTGCGAAGAAGACCCTGACGGCGGCCAAGGTGGTCTTCGAAGTGCCTCCGCGGGATGAGTTCTCGAATCGGTTGAGCGCAGTTCTCGGTGTGCTGTATCTGATTTTCAACGAGGGCTATGCCGCCAGTTCGGGAACCGAGTGGATGCGGACCGACCTCAGTAGTGAAGCATTGCGGCTGACGAGAATTCTTGCGGAACTTGTTCCGCGGGAACCGGAAGCACACGGGCTGGTTGCGTTGATGGAGCTGTCGGCATCACGATTTGGCGCACGCACCACCGCCGACGGTGAACCGATATTGCTGTCGGATCAGGATCGGGCGCGGTGGGATCGGACCCAGATCACCCGCGGTCTGGTTGCTTTGGCGAGGGCGGACGACGTCGGTCGGGGTCGAGGGCCTTACGGACTGCAGGCCGGGATTGCCGAATGTCATGCACGAGCAGCAACTTTCGAGGACACCGACTGGAAGAAGATCGTGCTGCTGTACGAGGCGCTGCAACAGCTTGCCCCATCGCCGGTCGTGGATCTCAACCATGCTGCAGCGGTATCGATGGCATACGGTCCGGCGCCTGCTCTCGAGTTCGTCGACAAGCTTGTTGCTTCCGGCGAACTCGCCGGATATCACCTGCTGCCCAGTGTTCGGGGTGAGTTGCTCGGCAAGCTCGGGCGAACCGAGGAGGCCCGCACCGAACTGCTCGAGGCTGCTCGTTTGGCAGGAAACGAACGTGAGAAGGCGGTGCTCATCGCCAAGGCGGACGCACTTCGTGACCGGCAAACCTGAGCGCGGGAACTGCTTCAGGCTGTTTTTGCGCGATGGGTTCGTTCGTAGCCTTTCCGATCGTAGAGGCGTGTGACAACAAATCCGAGCACCAGTCCGATTGCCAGGCCGAGCAACGTCATCCAGATTGCGTGGGTCAGGCCGGCGTCGCCGTGGGCGCCGAAGAACAGGATTGCGCGGGTGCCCATGTAGATCTGGTGCATCGGTTCGAACTGCGCAAGCCAGGAGTAGAGGCCGGGGCTTGCTTCGAGCGGAATCGTGCCACCGGACGATGGCAGGGCGAGGATGACAAAGACGAACAGGTTGATCAGCATGCCGAGCGAGCCGAACGCCGCCATCACCGACATGGCGGTGACTCCGACCGCGATGATCACGAGGGTGCCGTATGCCCACAAGGCAAAGCCTTGTGTGACAGGCATTCCGAGGGTGCGGCTGATCAACTGGAACAGTCCGGACACCACACCGGACAGCACGATCATGAAGCCCCATTTTATGAGAAGTGTTTGAAATCTATTGATCCCGACTACGTCGTTCTGTACGAACAGGGGACCGAACTCGGTGGGTGCGTAGCCGAGCATTCCGTCTACCAGGGAATTGACGACTGTCGCTCCGGTGAATCCGGCGAGGACCAGCAGTAGGGCGAAATAGAAAGCGACAAGACCGAATCCTGTACCGTCGGGAAGCGGATCATGCGCGACCGTAAGAACATTCACCGGATTTTCGAGGAGAAGTCGACTGGCGCCGGACAGCTGCATTCCGGTACCACCTGCCTGCAATTGTTGTGTGACAAGCGTGGTGAGTTGCTCACCCATGTTCTTGTTGACCGGCTCCAGGGCAGTTGTCCCGATCGACTGCACCAGCGACGCGGAGATGGAACCGGCTCGTGGATTGGTGTAGATGGTGATGATCGGTTGTTGCACCTCTGTGGCGGCGACGCTTCCCTGCGCCAGAGCTATTGTCTGCTGGGTGAAGTCGCGGGGGATGACGATGGAGCCGTAGAGCGTCCCGGAGCTGAGTCGTGATTGCGATTCGATGAGACTGAGCTGCTGTAAGTCGATTTTCTCGGGATCGATCCCGTTTTCGAGCGCGGCGGCGATGTCGTTTCCGAAGTTCTCGACTGCAGCGGGATCGCTTCCGGGCAAGGTACCGCCGACATCTTCGTTCACCAGAGCGATCGGGAACTCGTCCAGATGCTTCTTGGGGTCGAGGATTCCGCCCATATACAGCGCAGCGAGCGCCGACATCAGCAACAGCACAACGATCACCGGTGCCAGCCAGAATCGCGGTGTGTGCAGAACTGAACGGGCGGATGGCGTGTCGTGTGTGCTCATCGTCAGTCGACCGGCTTTCTCGTGCACGGACAGTGTGTGACTGAGCGTAGAGGCAAAGGTGTGGTGCTGCCGTCCTTGACGTTCTTCAGGAAAACCACTGATCCGGATTTGTTCGAGCAGCATCAACAACTTCGTCGATTGCATCGGTCGTGAGTGCGGGCTGCTCGGTGTGGACGTAGTGGCCGGCATCGGTGTCCAGATCGAGGTGTGCGTGTAGACGTTCGGCCAGAGCCTGCTGTCCGGCAATGTGGGCCGCGAATATCGTCGGACCGAAATCGACAGGTATCCCTGGTGGCAATTCACCTGCAGCCGAGAGTGGTTCGAGGTCGAACGGTTGATCGGAGACAAGGATCCCAACGGGCATCGGAGGGGGATCGCCTGCGTCGCGTAGTGATTGGAAGCTGGGTTCCAAATTGCTCTTCTCCTGGTTGTACGGTTCGAGATCAGGAGAGTAATTGCTGTTGAGCGTGAGCCACCACTGCTGCTCTTGTGGAGTCAGGCCGTCGTAGAGAAGTTCGGTGAGGGTATCCACGAGGACCAGACCGTCGACGTCGGTCGGATAGGTGTCGGCATAGAGCCGAGCGATCAAGCCACCCCAGGAGTGGGCGACCAGGACGTAGGGGCCGGGAACGTCGGCCGCACTCAGCAAAGCGTGAAGGTCGCGCATTCCGTCTTCGGCGGTGGTGGGCTGGGGGACAGGAGTGGAGCGGCTTGCGTCTACTTGCTCGCCGGTGATGGTGACAGTTCCGGGGCGGTCGTAAGCGCACACCCGGGTCGTCTCGGCTACGCCGTCGAAAACTGCAGTTTCGGTCGGATTCGGATCTGCGACGGTTTTCCAGATATCTGCGCGATCGGTTCGACCGGACACGAACACCACGGTGGGCGATCCGGTCCCCTTACACGTCAAATACATGCTGCGGCCGTCACCGATGTCCACCAGTCCAGCGAAGTCGCCGTTTCCAGGAGTACCAGTAGCTGTACTGACATCCGTACTGGGCGAATCCGAGCATCCGCCCAAGAACAATGTGCAAGCTGCAAGTGACGCCACGATTCGCGAGTTGAGTTTCATGGTGTTGCTCCTCCCGGCCGGCAGGGTGCGCAAGGTCAGGGGTACCCAAGCTGTGGGCTGTCTAATTGCCGACTTGTCGGGAGCTGTACTTGAGATCGCCGTTAGGTTCGGGAAATGTGCGCCTCGGCGTTTGTCACTATTCTTCGAAAGGTAGTTCGCTATGCGTATTTACAACTTATCGGGCCGGGCTTGTCTTGGAATGGACGCCGGTGCTGTTGATATCGAAATTGCCAGCAACGGGACCTTCTCCTCCGACGTGCAAAGCCTCTACTCGCGGTGGGATGAGTTCACGCACTGGGCGAGTGAGTTCGAGGGCGCTCCTGGAGTGAAGATCGACAACTCGGCGTTGGGAAGCCCGGTGCCGTTGCCGCCACAGATCTTTGCGATCGGCTTGAACTACCGGGACCATGCAGTGGAGTCCGGCCTGGAGATCCCCGAGATACCGGTGGTATTCGGGAAGTTTCCGGCGTCGGTGACCGGTCCACGCGGCAAGATTCTGTTGCCGGAGGGCGCTGTCGATTTCGAGACCGAACTTGTCGCGGTGATCGGCAGGCGGGCGGAGAACGTGAGTGCCGCGGATGCATGAGGTCATGTAGCAGGACTGACCGTGGGCCAGGATCTGTCCGAACGGCACACACAATGGCGAGGTACCGCGCCGCAGCAGTTCGGTCTGGCGAAGTCGTTCCCAGGTTTCAGTCCGATGGGGCCGGTCTTGCTCTCACCCGATGAATTCGAGAATCCGAATGATCTCGAGCTGGGATGCTCGATCAACGGCACCTTGATGCAGAAGAGTCGCACCAGCGACATGATTTTCACGATTCCGGAAGTTATCGAGTACCTGTCCCGCATCGTGCCTCTTCTGCCGGGCGACGCGATCTTCACCGGTACGCCGGCAGGTGTCGGCTTCAGCCGCAACCCGAAGGTGCTGCTCGGAGCGGGTGACACGCTGACGACATACGTGGAAGGTATCGGCGAGATGCGGCATACCTTCGATCTCAGGGTCGTCTAGAGGCTTCAGATCTGCGCAATGGCCGCGCCGGAGGTGAACAACCTCCGGCGCGGCCATTTTGTGTCTCGGGCACATGAAGAAGGCCGGCAAACCATGCTCTAGCTGCAGTTTTGATGCCGCGCCATTCTGTCTGAGCGATCCCATCGGGCACCAAATGCGGCCCCGGTCACAAAAGCTCATTGACGTACCCCGCTTCGTGGTTTCTAATAGACGCATCGTGCATATAGTGCGCTAGGGCACGCGATAGTTGCATTAGCGCAGATAGGAAGCCATGAAAACCACTCAGGACACCGAAGTACTCATCGTCGGCGCCGGTCCCGCCGGCCTGATGTTGGCGAACATCCTCGGCATGTACGGCAAGCAGGTCACCGTGCTCGAGGCCATGGATACGCTGATCGACTACCCGCGTGGTGTGGGACTCGACGACGAGTCGTTCCGCACCATTCAGACGGTGGGCCTGGTGGATGCGATCCGTCCGCACACAAATCCGCAGCACATCATGCGTCTGGTCAACGGTGCCGGAAAGGTCATGCTGGTCAACAACCCGCAGACCGTGGAATTCGGCTGGGAACGTAAGCACGGCTTCATCCAGCCGGAAGCCGACAAGGCGCTGTATGAGGGACTGTCCCGGTTCGGGAACGTTCAGGTGTTGTTCGGTCATCGCGTCGAGAACGTCGAAGAAGACGGCCAGTCGGTTACCGCTATCGCGTTGGTTTCTCGCCCCGACGGAACCATCGAAGAGCGGCGATTCAGTGCGCAGTACCTGGTGGGGTGTGAAGGTGGTAAGTCTCCGACCCGCAAGCGTCTCGGTGTCAGCTTCGAGGGTGAATCACCTTCTACACGTTGGCTTGTCGTGGACGTCAACAACGATCCGCTGGGAACCCCCAACGTGTTCCTGGGTGCCGATCCGAAGCGTCCGTACGTGTCCATCGGTCTACCCCACGCGGTTCGGCGCTGGGAATTCATGCTGCACGACGACGAAACCGAAGAGCAGGTCACGGACCCCGACTACGTGAATGCTCTTCTGGCAGATCATGTTCCCAACCCGGCGGAACTGGATTTCATTCGACGACGCGTCTTCACCCATCACGGCCGCGTCGCTTCCGACTTCCGCAAGGGCCGCCAATTGATCGCGGGCGACGCCGCGCACCTGATGCCGGTGTGGATGGGTCAGGGCTGGAATTCGGGTATGCGCGACGCAACCAACCTTGGGTGGAAGTTGGCCGCCGTACTTTCCGGTCAGGCGGACGACGCACTGCTCGATACCTATACGTCGGAGCGCAAGGATCACGCCCAGGCAATGGTGGATCTGTCGCTGACGTTCGGACGGCTCATCAAGATCACCAATCCGGTCGGTGCTGTTCTCCGCGACGCTGCGTCGTCGGTACTCAATCTCTTCCCTCAGGTCAAGAGCTACTTCGCGGACATGCGCTTCAAGCCGATGCCGCGCTACACCAGGGGAGTGCTGGCCGACCCGAACACTCGGGAATCGGGAAGTGCAGCAGCGAAACTCACGAGCAAGCTCGTCCCGGTGCTGACCGCCAACGTCAAGAACTCACCGGTTGGCGTCCAGTTCCCACAGCCGCGTGTGAACTCGCGGGATGCGTCGGACCAACTGCTCGACGACGCGATCGGCAACTGGTGGTCCGTGATCGTGTGGGGCAACAGCCCCAAGGACGTGCTCCCGCAGTCCTCGCTCGACAAGTTGTCTCTACTCGGTGCCCGCCTTGTTGCGGTAGTTCCGGAGACCCAGCGCGAATGGGCTCAGAAGCACATGGATCCGGACGTTATGGTTCTCGGCGATCACACCGGCCGACTCAAGAAGTGGTTCGACGACCGTCCCACTCCCTTGGTCTTCCTTCGCCCTGACCGTTTTGTTGCCGGCGCCTGCCTGACGCAGCATGCCCCGGAGACGTTGGACGCGATCCTGGCCGCAATGAAATTCACTCCGGCCGGCGCTGTCGCGGACGCGGTCGCAGTGCCGGTCGCGCTCTAACCATCCGCCACACACACTTACGAGAAAGCCAGATATATGACTACAACCGAGATTCCCGCGTACATCACCGACGATTTCTTCGGCCTCGAAGACAAGTGGATCGAGACCGCAGACGGCGAACTCACCCACTACCACGAACTGGGCGAAGGTACCCCGATCCTGTTCCTGCACGGTTCGGGCACCGGCGTCACCGCCGCCGCCAACTGGTGGCTCAATCTTCCGGTTCTCAGTGAGCAGGGGCGTTGCATCGCAATCGATTCCATCGGCTACGGGCAGAGCGTTGTTGCTCCGAACACCGAGTACGGAATCAAGGAATGGGTTCGCCACGCGGTGCGCGTTCTCGACGCCCTCGGCATCGAGAAGACGTGGATTGTCGGAAACTCCCTCGGCGGTTGGCTTGCATTCCAGTTTGCCATCGATTTCCCGGAACGCCTTCTGGGAATCGTGTCGATGGGCACGGGCGGCGCAAAGTTGACGGGCGCGCTGGCCGGTCACTCCAACCCGAACCTGACCGAAGCGGGGATTCGCAAGACCCTCGAACTCTTTGTTGTCGACAAGTCGCTTGTCACTGACGAATTGGTGTCCCTGCGCTACCAATCCGCGCTCAACGATACGGCCTCGGATCGCCTCGCCGAGGTGGTCGCAGCCCGAGACCGTGACCGCACCGAACTACCGCTCGATTTCGATGTGCTCTCCCGCTTGGATGTTCCGGTTCTGCTGATCCACGGTGTCCAGGACGTGGTGATCCCCGTCTCGCGTACCTGGGAGTTACTCAACGTCATCCCGAATGCCGACGTGCATATCTTCAGCCAGTGTGGCCACTGGTCACAGGTCGAGCGGGCAGAAGAGTTCAATACCGTTATCACGCAGTATCTTTCCGCTCGGGGTGTGAGCCGGTCATGAAGCAGGCTTTGCTGTGCATGTCGCACAGCCCACTGTTGCACCACCTCGACCCGCCGGCCGATGTCAAAGCATCGGTGGAAGCAGCGTTCGACCAGGCCCGCGCATTTGTTCACAATTTTGATCCCGATGTGATCGTGAACTTCGGACCCGATCACTACAACGGATTCTTCTACGATCTGATGCCGCCGTTCTGCATCGGCTACAAGGCAAAGGGCAGTGGCGATTACGACTCGTTTGCCGGTGAACTGAACGTGCCGGAAGCTATGGCCGAGGACTTGGCGCAGTTCGTGATGGATCAGGGGCTCGACATTGCGATTTCACGTCAGATGGAGGTCGATCACGGTGCGGTGCAACCGATGGAGATCATCTACGGAGACGTAGCGTCCAAACCGCTGATCCCAGTCTTCGTCAATTCGGTGGCCAGGCCGTTCGTGAAGGTTGCCCGCGTGCGTAAGTTCGGCGAGGCCGTCGGCGCGTATTTCAAGAATTCCGACAAGAAGGTGCTGTTCATCGGTTCCGGTGGGCTGTCACATGATCCGCCGGTTCCGCAGATCGCCACCGCCGACGAGGCTCAGCGCAAGATGCTGACCGACGGCCGGAATCCGACGCCGCAGGCGCGTGCGGCCAGGCAACAGCGAGTCATCGACACGGCCGTCAAGTTCGCGGCGGACGAGGCCGACATCATGGATCTGAATCCGGAGTGGGACAGAGGATTTCTCGACGTGTGCGCGTCCGGGCAGATCGAGGATTTCGATCGCTACACCGCAGACGACATGGATGCGGTAGCCGGGCACTCCTCGCATGAGGTGCGCAACTGGGTGGCTGCCTACTCTGCCCTACGGGCCTGCGGTGAATACGAGATCGCCTACGAGTTCTACCGGCCGATCAAGGAATACATCTCCGGCTTTGCCGTCACGACCGCGATTCTGCGGGATATCTGATTCTTGCTACTCGGGGGAAGCCCCCTCCCATCTTATGAAAGTAGACCTCGATGGATGTTCGTGAAGCGATTCGGACGCAACCGATGCGCCGATATCAGATTTCGACAATCGCGATCTGTCTGATCCTCAGCATGATCGACGGTTTCGAGATCCTGGTCATGGCGTTCGTAGCGCCTCACCTCGGAAAGTCCTGGGACATCAGCTCCGTCGAGATCGGCTACCTGCTCAGCGCCGGCATCATCGGCACGGCTCTCGGTGCAATTTTCATCTCCCCATTGGCGGACAAGATAGGTAGGCGCCGGCTTGCGATCTGGTGCCTGGTCGGCATCACTGTCGGAATGGCGTTGTCTGCCTGCGCTGTCAACGTTCCCCAGCTCATCGCGTTCCGTGCGTTTGCGGGCCTGGGAATCGGTGGGCTGGTCGCGAACCTGAATGTTCTTGTATCGGAGTTCAGTTCGGACAAGCGTCGTGGCACCGCATTGGGAATCTATGGTGTCGGCTACCCGCTCGGTGGAGCCGTGGGTGGCGCGATTTCCGGCGTCCTGATTTCCGTGTTCGACTGGCGGTCGGCGTTCATCTTCGGCACGATCATCACCGCAATCATGCTGGTTGTCGTGATCAAGACCCTGCCGGAATCCATCGAGTTCCTCATCGAGAAGCGGCCGGTCGGGGCACTGGAGCGGTACAACGAGATCGCGGATCGGCTCGGCTACGAGCAGTCGTCGGAACTGCCCGTTCCGATTCGAAAGACCGAACGTGTGGTGCGTGACGGCCTTTTCAAGGGAATCATGCTGCGTCGCACGGTTTTCCTCTGGCTCGGGTACTCATGCTTGATCGCGTCGTTCTACTTCGCCAATACCTGGACACCGAAGTTGCTGTCCGATGCAACGGGTGATTCGAACATGGGCGTCACTGCCGGTGTGCTCGTCAACGTCGGTGGTGTCATCGGATCGATCATTTTTGCGGGCCTGTCGATCGTGTTGCGGCCGCGAGTTGTGACAGTTCTCTTGATGTTCGGTGGAGTATTTGCGTTCATCGGTTATGCCTCCGGATTCCACATCGTCGCCCTGGCTTTGACGCTCGCGGTACTGGTCGGCATTTTTGCCAATGGCGGCATCACCGGTTTCTACGCGATCAGCCCGCCCATCTACCCGGCGGCAGCCCGGGGCACCGGTGTGGGCTGGATGATCGGGTGCGGTCGCACGGTCTCGATTATCGCTCCGATTCTGACCGGCTACCTGCTCGATGGTGGCTGGACTCCGAAGAGCGTCTACATGATGTTCGGTGGGGTGTTGGTGATCGCCGGAATCGCGACGTTGCTTCTCGACGCGACCTACCGCGGCCGCAGTGAGAATCCGGAGACTCCGGAGGCGAGACGGGAAGAGGACCTGGCCGCCGCAGCCACTGCTTGAGGATGTGCCGATCCGGCGTCAAGCCCCGAGAGAATAGAGTCAAGGGCGTGGCTTCAGAATCGAATGGGTCGTCCGGCAAACAACCGGGCTCGCAAACGCTGGCGAGGGGATTGCAGGCCCTCGAATTGGTTGCCACCACTCCCGATGGAATGACAATTCAGGAAGTTGCCGATGCCCTGGGTGTTCACCGGACCATTGCGTCGCGGTTGCTCACCACTGTGGCTGAATTCCGGCTCATCAAGCGCGGTGCGGACGGCAAGTACCGGGCCGGGGGTGGATTGGCGGCGCTCGCTCGGGACTTGTACGCCGGCCTTCGGGACGAGGCGACACCGTTGTTGCGTCGGCTCGCGAATTCCTTGGGCGCGAGTGTTGCGCTGTTTGTCGCGGAGGGCTCCGAAGCGGTGGCCGTCGCCGTCGTCGAGCCGAAGAATGCTCGGTACTGGGTGTCGTTCCGTGAGGGTGGTCGCCACCCTATCGACCGCGGCGCCGCCGGCTATGCGTTGTTGGCCGGGCAGCCGCCCGTCCCCGGGGAATCGAGTCGAGTCACCGATGCCCGCCGGGACGGCTACGTCGTCAGTTACGGCGAAGTCGAGCCGGGATACTGGGGTCTCGGCGTGCCGTTGACCCAGCCGGCCAATGAGCCGGCCGGTTGCCTGACGTTGATTACCGCGTCCGAGGATCTGGCCCGCGGCGCAGTGCGCGAACTGATGGAGGCTGCTGAAAAGATCAGCGGCACAACACACTAGCTACAAGTGCGGCAGTATTCCCACGAAGAACGATGCGCTCAGGGCAAGCCCGATGATGCCGGTGATCAGGCCGACGACGGCATCTCCCGGCAGCGTGCTACTCGGATCCCGGCCAAGGCGGCGCAAGGTGAACACTCCCATGACGATGGCGCCCGCACCGAGCACGATGCCGACGCCGAAAGCCCAGAACACGAGTACCGACAGGGCGCCGAGCATCTCCGATCTTTCGCCCCAGCGCGCAGTGCGTTGCGCCGGCGTCGGTGGTGGCCACTGCAGCGATGAGGCCGACATTGCTGTCCCGAAGCGATGGGTGCGGTTACGAAGAGACTGGTCACTGAGAAACATCATGTACTCCACTGGACTGGGTAGGCGAGCAGTCGGTACTGCTGTCTACCCGGTCTCCGTGGATCTATGCGTTGATCGGAATTCGGGTGTTCGCTGACGCAAATCCCAACCAGGTGTGGCGGTTGCCGGCCCAGCACCAGCCGACCTTGGGGGCGTTGCGATTGTCCTTACCGTCGCGCCCGGTCCCGTTGCTGATCCACAGCGCGGGGGTACGCGTATCCAGTGCGCCGTTGGGTTTGCGCAAGCGTGAGCCGATGGTCATGAAGCAATGGCCACGTTCGAGAACGTCCGGGCATTGGAGCAGCCAGTGGATACCCTCGGTGAGCGTCAACGGCGTGCGCCCGGCTTCGAGGATTGCGGGTAGCGCTTCGTCCGGACTCCAGTTGGACATTGCGTCGCCTCGGTCGAGGTCCTCGAGTAGATACACGGGATTGTCCGGGGGCACTGCGTGCTCGGTGGGAGTGAACTGATCTACATCGGTCATGTCGGTGACAACAAAGCCGTGTTTGCCCTGGCGTTCGAGAAGGTGGGCCAACGATGAAGCGGGAGCGTACTTTTCGTGGATGGTGAGCAGAGAGTTCTCGGCGCGGGACGTTGCTGCTGCACGTATCGCAGTGGGGGAGATCCCGGCGATGTCGCCGATACCGAGAGCTATGAGTCGTTCAGCCTGCTGATCTAGAGGTGGGAGCACGGTCCCCGATGGTAGCGAATCTTGCGTCACCTCGAGAAAATGCCGTCAAGACGAATAAATGAAGTCCTAGTGGGTATGCATAAATGCGCTTATCCAAGGATTGAATTCGATACGGTAAATATCGAGCGCATTTATCGCAACCGGGCTGGTTCAGGTCTAACATTCCTGAAATGGCAAGTCCGAGTGGAAAGAACAGCATTGCATTAGTTTTTCTTGCCGCGGCGATGGTTGTCTCGTGCTCCACGACGCAGAATTCACAGACGACTCCTTCGGATTCTTCGCTCACTTCTGCTCCCGGCTCCAACTCAGCCGAACCAGTGCTCACCCCGTTGACTGCCGCTACCCTTGCCGCTCCGATTCCGGTAACCGCCACTGACGGAGAGGTACACCTCGCGTACGAGCTGTTCCTCACGAATACCCTCGCGCAGCCGCTTACCTTGCGGAGTATCGAGCCGGTGTCGAACGGAGTTCCGTTGCAGAGTTCGATTTCCGACGGGCTTCTGCCGTGGATCAGGGTATTCGGCGCTACGAGGCCGACGGAGACTCTGGGCCCCGGTCAATCGGGCTTGGCCTGGATAGACGTGACGGTACCGTCCAGCTCAGAGGTTCCCGAGGTTGTCGAACATCGAATTTCGGTGGCGGTGGCCACCCCGAATCCGCCGCTTCTCCCGGCAGAGATGACGGAGATCGTGGCTCGGACCACGGTATCGACACAGTCTGCGGTAGTGATCGATCCGCCGCTGAACGGTGAGAACTGGTTGAACGGAAACGGTTGTTGTGGTCTAACAGCTCACCGTGGTGCCGTCAGTCCCCTCAACGGACAGCTTTTTGCTCCGGAGCGATTTGCCATCGACTACGTTCAACTGACGTCCGAGGGAAAGATGTTCAATGGAGATCGGACGTCCGTCAACAGTTATCCCTACTACGGCAGCGATGTTTTTGCCGTAGCGGAGGGCAAGATTGTTTCGATGGTGAATGACCTTCCGGAACAGACTCCTGGCGCTGATCCCGTCGGGCTCACGCTCGATCAATTCGGTGGTAATCATGTTGTTCAGGATCTCGGAAACGGTCGATATGCCTTCTACGCTCACCTGCAGAGAGGAAGTATCCCGCTCGAGGTCGGTGACAAGCTGACGGCGGGTCAATCGTTGGGCAAGTTGGGTAACTCCGGTAACACCGACGCCCCGCATCTGCATTTCCACATCATGGACGGACCGAATCCTCTGGCGTCGAACGGACTTCCGTTCGAGATACGTTCTTTCGATCTGACAAACCGAATCGTGAACCAGGACAACCTCGATTCGGTCACGGATTCCGGTGCCGCGGCGCAGTTCGCAACGGGCGTGGACACCGGTCGGCGCAGCAATCAGATGCCGCTCACGCTTGATGTCATGACATACGACGTAGTTGAACAGGGGAGCTGACATGGCAACGAGCAAGCAACGATGGTTGGCCAGGGCGGCAGTGGTCGCGGCATTCGCAGCAGTGGTGGTTCTGCTGGTCTTTGCCGGCTTGAAGACGCTGATGTTGTTGATCATGGGCGTCGGAGCTGTGGTGGTGAGTGTGGTTGCCGCGTACTGGTTTCTCACCAGTCGCGGGTTTGTACGCTGGTTCGCTCTGGCAATCGGGGTGTTGACGCCGATAGTGGTGCTCGTCTTTCTGATCCGGGCGAATCTGCTTGCAGTGGTGTTGGTGACGATCGGTTTGTTGATTGTGGCCGCGTTGTGCGCTCGGGCCGCTCTGCAAGACGATGAGTCGGGTTCTCCTGTCCCGGAACATCCTTCGAGCCCTGCAGATCGGCCCTTCTTCGTGATGAACCCAAATTCGGGCGGCGGGAAGGTCGGAAAATTCGGTTTGATCGACAAGGCTCGAGAATTGGGTGCCGAGGTATACGTTCTCGACCCCGCCCACCCGGTTGACGTGGCAGACGTGGCGCGTAAGGCCGTCGACAACGGGGCTGATCTACTCGGTGTCGCGGGAGGCGACGGAACACAGGCCTTGGTGGCGGCGGTCGCCGCCGAACATGGGTTGCCCTATCTGGTGATCAGCGCAGGTACACGCAATCATTTTGCCGCAGATCTCGGGTTGGATCTCCAAGATCCGTCGCGCTGCCTTGACGCTTTGAATGACGGCGTCGACATCTACGTCGATCTGGGGACTGTGGGTGATCGACCGTTTGTGAACAACGCGTCGTTCGGCGCGTATGCCGAAGTGGTGCAGAATCCGTCGTATCGCGATGCCAAGACCAGTACGGTCGTGCGGATGCTCCCGGATGTCCTGGCGGAGCAGCAGGGCGCAAAATTTGTCGTGCACGTTCAGGACCGCGTCATCGAGTCACCACAAGCGGTGTTGGTCAGCAACGGCCCGTATGAGACGGATGACCTTGCCGGACTCGGGCAACGGCCGCGGCTGGACCTGGGAACACTCGGCGTTGTCGCGCTGTCGGTCAACAGCCCGCGGCAGGCCCTCGGGTTGCTTCGCCGCGCACATCGGCGGGGACTGACGCAAGCCACGGCATTAGAGGTGATCGTCGACGCCGATCGGCCGGAGATTCCTGTCGGCGTCGATGGTGAAGCATTGGTCTTCCCGGTCCCCGTGCGATGCGAGGTCCGGCCCGCTGCGCTTCGGGTTCGGGTTCCACGCAACCGTCCGGGGGTGACGCGTCCGCGGCGGAAAGTAGATCTGGTGAGATTGCGTCAACTGGCAGGATTCACAGCGCTCGACGCATAACCTGTCCGGTTGCGACTGCATGGTTCATGGTCGACTGTGACAGGCTTTTCGGGTGACGGGATACAGCAGATCACTCATCGGTTTGGCGATAGCGCTTGCCGGGCTGGCCGGATACGTCGACGCGATCGGCTTCATCGTTCTCAGCGGACAGTTCGTATCGTTCATGAGCGGCAATATGACTCAGATGAGCGTCTCGATCGCCGACGGATTGTGGGCCGCCGCCCGAGTGCCCGCGGCCGTGATTGTGCTCTTCCTGCTCGGTATCGCGCTCGGCACGGTGATCACGTATGTCACGGAACGCTATTCGGTTCGGACACGCAAGGTTACCGTGCTATCGGTGGTGACCGCATTGTTGGTACTGGGGGCGATACTGGGTAGCTTCGGCATCATTCCCGGTGCGGTCACCGCTATGGCTTTGTCCATGGGCGCGGTCAATTCGGTGTTCCAGCGTGACGGCGAGGTAACCATCGGCGTCACTTACATGACGGGTGCCCTGGTGAAAATGGGCCAACGTTTGACGGGCGCATTCCTGGGCGGCCCGCGGTGGGCGTGGCTGCAACACTTCGGAATGTGTGCGGGTCTGATCGGCGGTGCAGTCCTGGGAGCGCTTGCACATCGGTGGATCGGCACTCACGCCCTCTGGCCGGCAGCGGGAACTGCTGCCGCCCTGACGGCTGTGGCATGGCGCGTGACGCCCCTACGCGGAAACAGATCCTCGGTTTCCTGACACTCCGACGCGCAGTGCCCCACACGCTTCGAACATCGCATCTCTTCCGGTGTGGCCAACGCCGACGGTGTTGACGTTGTGAATTGCCCAGGTTTGATGTGATTCGGAGCGCGATCGCGGGTTTCAGGTGAGTGACAACACATTGCACGTAACCCTAAGTTACATATACTTGTTTTCAGAAAAGTGTTTCCGCTCGAGTCCGAACGAGGTGCGCATCATGGGTGTCGTAGTCATATCGCTGCTCGTCGCCGCTGTGCTGACAGCACTGGCCACCAGTGACGGTGCGGGTCTGGACTTCGGGAGTCGGCAGTTGAACCGCCGGATGAGGGTTCGCTAGCCGCTACTCGAGTGCTCGCCGCAGTACATCCGCCGACGGCTTGTCGTAGGCAACGAGAATGACGTTGTCCACAGCGGTATGCGCTGAGTGAATCGCCGCAACTGCCTGTTTTGCAGCGTCTTCCTTGGGCCAGCCGTAGACGCCCGAAGAGATCAGCGGGAAGGCGACGGTCTGGGCGCCAAGGGAATCGGCCACGGCCAGGCTTTGCGTGTACGCCGATCGTAGCTGCGCCGACCGATCCTGCGAACGTGAGTATCGCGGGCCGACGGTGTGGATCACGTTGCGTGCTTTCATCTTTCCTGCTGTGGTGGCTACGGCTGAGCCCACCGGCAAGCCGTCGGGCAGGCTGGAGGCGCGCAGAGCTTTGCATTCTTCGAGGATTTCCGGGCCACCGGCGCGGTGAATGGCGCCGTCGACGCCCCCACCGCCGAGGAGAGCGGTGTTGGCGGCGTTGACTATTGCGTCGACGTCCAGGGTGGTGATGTCACCTTCGACGACGGAGATGGTGGGCATCGCTTCTCCTGTGGTGTTGAGTGCAAGACGAATCAAGTCGGTGGAGGTATACCCCGGCCACCCGTGCATGATGCGGCGCCACCGCTCCGGTATCGCCGACGCTCCCCAGCGGGCGCCGAGTAGGCCACCGGCGATTGCGGCAGTCGTGTCGGTGTCGCCGCCGGCTCGGACCGCGGCTTCGAGCGCGTGCTGCAGATGTTCGGTGTTGCTGCTGTCGGTGGAAGTTATTGCCCACCATGCCGTCTGGAGTGCGTGAACCACCCAGCCGTTCTTGGAGAAGTCTCGCGGGCTGCCATTTTCGGCCTGGTCGAGCAGTGGTCCCCAATAATCGACCACCTCCTGATCGGCGACGGTCAGGTAGTCGCGGACACCGTCGAAGTTTCCGTGGATCACTGCGTGGCGGATGGCATGGGTCCATATCTGACAGGCTTGGCCGGCCTGCGGATCGTCATGCGTGAGTGCGCCGATCTTCCACGCGGCATCGACAGCACCTTTGGGGTCGTCAAGGTAAGCCAGCGCAACTGGCGCGGTGCGCATAAGCGAACCGTTGCCGCCCTTGAGTCCGCTGACCGCCTTCGCACGAGTCGCCATATCCGCTGCGTTGGGAGAGCGGGCGGAGAGTACGGCCCGGGTCTGATTGCCGATATCTTCGGGTTTCGAGTCGTACCACCGAATGAACTGTGCTGCAACGGCATCCAGGCCCTCGGTGCTGGCAAGATCGATCCCGGTTGCGGCGACTTCGGCGATGGCTACGGTCATCGAGGTATCGTCCGTCCACTCACCCGGCGCCCACTTGAACGGGCCGCCGCCGATCATGTCGATGACAACCTCGGCCTTCGGATACGTGAACTCGTATCCGGCGCCCAGTGCGTCGCCGGCTGCCGTGCCGAGCAGTACCCCTGCCGCGCGATCGGCCTGTAGTGCGTTCAGCCTCACATCAACCCCTTTGCTCAACTTTGCGCTAAACATAGATCATGATTGAGCTAATATGCAACAGTGAATGAATGGACAGACGCGAGTGGCAAATCGTTAACCGACTACCCGCGGCCGTCGGTCGCTGTCGACGTCGCCGTTCTGACCTATTCGGACGCTGCCCTCAAAGTGCTTGTAGTCGAGCATCGGCTGGGCAAGTTCGCTTTGCCTGGCACCTTTCTCCATGAGCGCGAATTACTCACTGCCGCAGCAGATCGGGCCTTGCACTCCAAAGCGGGAATGGTAGATGCGGAGTTCCATCAACTGGCAATTCTCGACAACCCGAATCGCGACGACAGAGGATGGGTCTTGTCGGTTGCGCACGCAGCCGCGCTGCCGGAAGGTGACTTGCCGGTTGACGCGATCCTCCTCGATGCCTACGGTGCCCTGGACCTGGCTTTCGACCACACCGAGATAGTCGGATTGGCAGTTGCCGACCTCCGAAGCCGGTTTGCCGAAGCCGTCGACCCGGCCGATCTCCTCGGCGACACGTTCACCGTCCCCCAACTGCGGCAACTCTATGAGGTGGTGTTCGATCGTGAATTGCAGAAGGACAGCTTCCGGCGTCATGTTGTCGACGCGCTGGTCAGTACCGGGGAATACGTGAGGGCTACTACGGGCAGACCGGCCGAGACGTATCGGCGCAGCCCCGGCGCGACTCTCCCGCCGAAAGCCCTGGTTTTCCTCACCGGGTAGATTCGCGCATTCGGCCGTGACAACTACCCCGGAATGGGTACTGTCCGAATTATGGATGACCGCGACATCGAGGCGAAGATCCGGACGGTTGTGTGGGGGACGGGAAACGTCGGCCGTGCCTCGATTCGGGCCGTCGCCGCCAATCCGGCGCTCGAACTCTGCGCAGTCGTAGTCGCAAATCCCGACAAGGTCGGCCGAGATGCGGGAGACCTCGCGCAACTCGGCTACCGGTTGGGTGTGGTTGCCACCGATGATGCCGATGCCGTTCTTGCCACTGTTCCCGACGCCGTCGTCTACGCAGCTTCGGGTGAGATCCGGCCGGACGATGCCACCGCGGACATCATGCGCGCGCTACACGGCGGCGCTGTCGTGGTGACGCCCTCGGTCTACGCCCTGTATGACCACCGTTCGGCGCCGCCCGAAGTGCGGGATCCCGTCCTGGCCGCAGCCAAGGCCGGCGGCGGCGCGCTGTTCGTCTCCGGCGTCGATCCTGGGTGGGGAAACGACATTCTGCCGGTGATGATCACGGGCCTGTCCGGAACTATCGACCAGATTCGGTGTCAGGAGATTTTCGACTACACGACGTACGACCAGCCGGATTCGGTGCGCTACCTCGTCGGTATGGGTCAGCCGATGGAGTACGACCCGCCCATGGTTGCGTCAGGTGTCCCAACGATGGTGTGGGGAGGACAGATTCGGCTCATCGCACGTGCGTTGGGCGTCGAACTCGACGGCATCAGTGAGACCCTGCTGCGCCGGGCTCTCGACGAGACGGTGACCACCGAGCACATGGGTGATTTTTCCGCCGGAACCCAGGGCGGTTTGCGATTCGAAGTTCAGGGAATTGTCGACGGCAAACCGTTGATCGTCATCGAACACGTCACCCGGATTCACCCGTCGTGTGCTCCTGACTGGCCGTGTCCTCCGGGCGATGGGGACGGGGTGCACAAGGTCATCATCGAAGGCCGCCCACGAATTGAGATCAACGTCGAGGCCACCGACGAGGGTGGAAATCGCGCGGCCGGTGGAAATGCCACTGCTGTAGGGCGTCTCGTCAATGCGATCCCGTGGTTGCGGGCCGCCGAACCTGGCTTGTACGACGCGCTCGACGTCCCACTCACCCCAGGCGTCGGCAAACTCGGCGCCGATACCTGGAGGACCGAATATGAACATCGACATCCCTGAGGGCAAGAATCCGATCGGCTACGTGTGGGGTGAGATGGTTCCGGGCATCGGTCCCGCCGCAGCCGCGTTCTCCCAAAAGGTGTATTCCGACACCACTCTCGGTCTGCGAGAGTTCGAGGCCGCTCGGCTGCGTATCGCTCAGATCAACGGTTGTATCTTCTGCCAGGACTGGCGAACCGAACGTGACGGTGCAACTGTCGAGTCCGATTTTGCGCAGTCCGTCACCGACTGGCGAACCACCGATGCTTTTGACGACAGGACACGGCTGGCCGCCGAATACGCGGAGCGGTACGCACTCGATCATCACGGACTGGACGACGAGTTCTGGGAACGCATGACTGCCCACTACTCTCAGGCCGAAATCGTGGAACTGAGCATGTGCCTCGGATCGTGGTTGGCCTTCGGCCGGCTCAACCACGTCCTCGGCCTCGACACGCAGTGCGTGCTGCCCGGAAACTGATTCAGTTACCGAGTTTTGTCAGATCCGGGTAGTTCGACACTTCCCAACCGCCGTCGACCACCAGTGATGTTCCGGTGATGTAGGTGGCGTCGTCGCTCGCGAGATACAGGCAGGGAGCGGCAATCTCTTCGGGAGTTGCCGCTCGGGCCATGGGGATTCGATCCAGGAACATGTCGCGAGCGGGTTCGTAACCCATCACCGGCGCGACCAGTGGGGTGTCGACCAGACCGGGGAGAACCGCGTTGACACGGATTCCCGACGCCGCGAGTTCGATCGCGGCATTCTTGCTGAACATCTCGACACCGGCTTTGCCGGTGGCGTATGCACTTCCGTACGGGCTCGGAATATGGGCGTTGAGTGAGGAGACATTGACGATCGCTCCACCCCTTCCGTGCTCACGGATATGGCGCGCTTCGTGTTTGGTGCAGAGGAACACACCCTTCTGCACCAAATCGATGGTGAAGTCCCAATCCGCTTCGTCGAGGTCGACGATCTGTCCCACCCTCGACGCTCCGGCAACGTTGAATGCGATGTCGATCCCACCGAATTCCGCTGCCGCAGCGGCAATGGCCTCGGCGACATCGGACTCCTTGGTCACATCGGCCGGTGCGGCGAGGAAGGAACCGTCGTGTTGGGCCGCGATCTCCTTCAGTGCGCCCTCGGAGATATCGATGCCTGCGACGCGCGCGCCTTCGCTGATGAGGCGCAATGCAATCGCCGCGCCGATCCCCGAGGCTGCGCCGGTGACGACCGCGGTCTTGCCGGCAAATCTGGACATGTTAATGGGCACCTGCTTTCAAGAATTTTCCGGTTCGGCGGTTGCCGAGAACCGGTGCTGCTTCGCCCTCGCCGAATACGTACTCGCCGCCGACGAATACGGCGGTTACGGTCTCGTCGTTACGATTGACCATGCGAGAGAGGTTGTCGTACTCCACAACCGGACTCTCGGCGTAAGCCTCGAGCGAATCGTCGAGATGAGCGGGATCGATAACGACAAGGTCGGCGCGGTCACCCAATCGAAGGTGCCCCGCATCGACGTCGTACCACTCGGCAAGTTCGCCGGTGAGACGATGTACTGCTGCCTCGACCGTCATGAAGGGCCGGCCGATCTTCTGGGCGTCGTACACGCGGCGAAGTAGTCGTAGGCCGAAGTTGTAGAACGCCATGTTGCGCAAATGTGCTCCGGCGTCCGAGAATCCGAGTTGTACGCCGTTGTCCTGAGCGAACTTGTCCAGTATCTCGGGGCGGTGGTTGGAAATTGTTGTGCGCCAACGAACCTTGGTTCCGTGCTCGAGCACCAGATCCAGGAACGCGTCGACCGGGTGGATGCTGCCACGCTCGACGCCGACCTGGCCGAAGGTCTTACCCACCAAAGAATCGTCTGGGCAGGAAACGATTTCGGCATCGAAGAAGTCGCGGTGCCACACCTTGACGCCGAACTTCTGGTCGTAGTCCTTGCGGAATTGTCGACGGTACTCCTCGCTCTGCATCAGAACGTTGCGTTCCATCTCGTCGGTCAGATGCAGTGCCGCAGCCCCGGATCCGAACTCCTCGAAGACAACCAGATCGATTCCGTCGGCATACACCTCGAAGGGCACAGGCAGATGCTGCCAGCGCAGGTCACCGCCGAGTCGATTGACCAGATGCGCCAGCGGTCCGAGAATTGCCACGGCAAACTTGTTCGACTTGATGTCTGCTGCCGAGAGCATGCTCGTTTTGAGTCGCTTACGCCAGAGGCCCACGCTGGTGAATGCCATGGCACCGGTGCTCACTGGGTTGGTGGGGTCTGGTCCGGCCTGAAATACCCGACCCCGGCGACGCAGGATCGCGTTGAGTCGGCGTCGTTCCTTCGTGGTTGCATACGTCGACGGCAGGGTGCGTGAGCGGCAGGTTTCACCGTCGAGTTTGTCGAACAGCAGTTGCTGGCCGGACATTCCGACGAAGCCGGCGTCAAGAGCCTCGGTCAAATGCGCTTCCATCGACGCGAGTTCGGCATCACTGGGATGCACGTCCTTCCGCGTTGCACGGTCCAACCCCATTTCGGCAGCTCGCATGTCGGAGTGCCCGATGAAGGCTGCCACATTGGGGCCCAACGGAAGTGACTCGAGTGCGGCGATGTACTCGCGCGCGGAGTTCCAGGTCTTGGCCCTCGTGAGTGCTTCGACGACGTGTTTGCGTGGGATTGCTTCGACGCGTCCGAAGAGATCGCCTGCATCGGACGGGCTGGCGTGAATGGTGGACAGCGAACACGACCCGACAAAGATCGACGTGACGCCGTGCCGCAGGGATTCGCTCAGCGCCGGCCCTTCCAGGATCTCGACGTCGTAGTGCGTGTGAATGTCCACGATTCCCGGGATCACCCACTTTCGACGGGCGTCGATGACCCGGGGGCAATCGGTTTCGTCGAGGGGGTCGAGCGAGATAGCGGTGACTCGGCCGTCCCGGATTCCCAGGTTGCGGATTGCCGGTTTGGCTCCGGTGCCGTCGAACCACAGTCCGTTGTTGATCACGGCGTCGTAGGTCATGCGATAACCACCTTTGCACGTATGGTTTTTCCGGTTGCGTTGCGGGGCAGAGGAGTTGTGCTCAGTTGCCACTTCACCGGCACCTTGAAGTAAGCGAGCCGTTCGGCGACATAGCTGCGTAGTTCCTCTTCCGTCGCGGCGCCTTCGTCACGCAGAACGACGACGGCAGCAACTTCCTGGCCCAGGTCTGCAGAATCAAAGCCGATCACGGCGCATTCGAGCACAGCGGGATGCTCGTCGAGGCACTGTTCGATCTCGAGGGGATAGATGTTTTCGCCGCCGCGCAGGATCAGGTCGGATCTGCGCCCGGTGAGTCGAAGGCGACCGTCTTCGAGAACTCCGAAGTCGCCGGTCCTGAGCCAGCGGTCGGGGGCGATAGCGGCTGCGGTGGCCGCGTCGTCGTTCCAATATCCCAACATCACATAGGGACTGCGCGCACAGATTTCACCTTCCTCCCCGTCGGGAACCGCAACACCGAAGGGGTCGCGAACCTCCACGCTCACACCGATGATCGGCCGGCCGAGAGTTCCGGGAAATGCAGCAAGTTCCGGGGGCGTCGCAACCGAAATTCCGGTCGAGGATTCGGTGAGGCCGTAACTGTCCACCAGAGCGTGCTGCGCAAAAGGCAGTTGTGCCCGTAGGCGTTCCTGCAGGGCCGGAGACGACGGCGCTGAAGCCAATGCAAACGCGCTCAATGACGTCAGGTCGTACTTCTCGAGATTGCCGTGTTCGAGCAGACGGCTTGCCATGGTGGGGACGACCGCCCAGTTGGTGACCTTCTCGCGCTGGACGAGAGAGAGAACTTCGTCGACGTCGAAGGCGCCCTGATGAATGACCACGGCGCCGCCCGTGGCCAGTCGAGGGACCGCCAGATTGTGCAGGCTTGCGATGTGGAACAGCGGCGCGGTCAACAGATAACGCAAGTCGCTCGGTCGTCCGTCGGTGGGTTGCCCGGTGAAGGCTGCAGCGAGACGGTCGCTGTAGCGGTGGTAATCGATGACCGCCAACACATTTCGGTGGGTGTGAACAGCTCCTTTGGGGCGTCCGCTGGTTCCACTCGTGTACAGGATGACGGCCGGATCGTCCTCGTCGACCGTGGTACGGGGAAGCGGTGATCCGGAGAACTTCTCGATCAGGGCCGGCAAATCCTCTTCCATGGTGAGCACCGGAATATCGGTGCCCAACCCGGAAAGAATCTGCGCGCGCTTGGCATCGGCGATCACCACGGTCGGTGTGGTGTGTTCGATGCCGTACTTCACCTCACGTGCCACCCACCACGAGTTGAAACCGACGGCGATGGCTCCGAGCGCCTGGGCTGCCCAGAACGTGATCACCCATTCCGGTGTGTTGGCGGCAAGAATGCCCACACGATCGCCCTTGCCGACGCCGAACTGTTCGCGCAGCGCAGTGGCTAGAGCGGCAACGGCAGCACCATGTTCGAGGTAGCTGAAGCGTCGGTCCTTGGTCACCAGGTAGTCGCGTGAACCGTAGTCGACAGACGCTGCGAGTACGTCTCCCAGCGACTTGTCACGGTTCTTCATGACGGGCATCGAACTACCGAGAACGTCTTCGACGCTCATTTCGAAAGGCCCACCGGGGCCGGTCAGGCCTGCCATGACGGACGCGATGTATGCCTGTGTATCAGCGGGAGTGGTCACGTGAAGCACCTTTCGAGAATTAGGGTACGAGCACTGCGCGTCCGGTGACCTTGCCGTGCTCGAGACGATCGAGTGCGTCGCGGGCATCAGCGAGGTCGAAGCGGGCCACTTCTACCGTTACCAGACCGGCCTGCGCCAGGGCGATGGAATCGACGAGGTCGTTTCTGGTGCCGCCATACGACTTCCGGACCGATGCACCCCACGGCCAACCAGGTCCGCCGGCAGCCTCTGCGGTGATTCCGGGGTTTCCACCACCGAGGCCGACCATGCGGTAGGCGCCGTTGGGGGCAACAGATTCGACAGACATCTGCGCCGTGGCATCAATACCGACGAAGTCGAAGATGACTTCTGCGCCTCGGGCCGATGTGAGGTCGAGGATGTGCTGCGCGGTGTCCGGTCCCGATTCGAGCGTGATGTCGGCGCCGCAACGTTTGGCGAGATCGAGTTGATCCTGTCCGACATCGACGGCGATGACGCGCACGGCACTGATTGCGCGAAGTATTTGTACTGCAACGTGACCGAGTCCGCCGACTCCGATTACCACGGCGGTGGCGCCGGGCTGCAGATGCTCACGAGCGCCACGGATGGCGTGGTAGCTGGTCAGCGCTGCGTCGGCGAGTGGTGCGGCCTGGAGGAAGTCGAGATCTCCGATGGGGACAAAGGAGCGGGCCGGGATTTTCACGTACTCGGCCATGCCGCCTTCGGGACCGAGCCCGGGACAGGGAGGCATTGCGGTTCGTCCGGCAGCGAGGCACATGTTCTCGTTGCCGCTCATGCATTCTCGGCACTGTCCACAGGACCAGCACAGGTAGACGACGCCACGCTCTCCGACGGAACGGCCGTCGACGCCACTCCCGACGGCTTCGATCGTTCCGGCAATTTCGTGGCCGATTGTCAGCGGTTCTTCGCGCATCTTGTACGGAAAGTGCAGCAGGTGCAGGTCGGAGTGGCAGATTCCCGCTGCACCCACCCGAATCAGCAGTTCCGACGGACCGATCTCGGGGATCGGCACGTCGTTGATCTCGAGGAGACCAGGCCCCATGAGCTGAGCTGCCTTCATGAACTGACCTCGCTGATCTCGGAGTTGTACGCAGCGCTCAGGTAGGCGTTGCTGCGGTCGGACCCGATCAGGCCCGGTGCCATTTTGTTCATGACGTACGCGAAGGTCATCCGTCGGTCCAGATCATTGACGAGCATCGAGCCGCCGATGCCGGCCCACCAGCACGCGCGTCCGCCTGGAACGAGTGGCGCGGTATCCGGGTGCGGCAGTCCGTAGCCGATACCGAACTTGAGGGGAGTCATGATCCCGAGGTCGATGCCATCGGCTTGGACTTCGAAGATCAAGTCGATAGTGCTCTGCGAGAGCAACTTCTGGCCGTCGAGTTCACCGCCACACGAAATCAGAGATTGAACTCGTGCAATCGAACGTGCGTTTCCGTGGCCGTTGACCCCGCCGATTTCGGCTTCGCGCCAGGGCGCGGTATTGACCTCGGGGTAGTCGAGCAAGGGGCAGGTCAGGGTCTTGATGAAGATGCTGTCCTGGTCGAGCGTGGACAGATCGAATTCCAGCGCCGGCGGCGGAACAAGAGTTGCGATTCGGCCGAAATGCTCTGCGGACGTGCCGATGTGGAAGTCGGCGCCCAGCGGGCCGGCAAGCTCTTCGGCAAAGAACCTGCCGAGGGTCCGCCCGTCGATGCGTCGGATGACTTCGCTGATCAGATGTCCGTAGTTGATCGCGTGATAGCCCGACGCCGTACCTGGCGTCCACCACGGCGGCTGGGTGGCGAGGCGGGCGGTGGACGTCTCGAGGTCGTAGATGTCCTTCAGTTCGATCGGGCGCTCCCAGCCCGAGACCCCCGACGTGTGCGACAGCAGGTGACGAACTTCGATGTCTTCCTTGCCGTTTGCTGCAAACTCGGGCCAGTAGTGGGCGACCTTCTGGTAGACGTCCAGTTGTCCGCGTTCGACAAGAAGCAACGCGGACAGTGCTGCCATGGTCTTGGTGATGGAGAAGGTGTTCACGATGGTGTCGGAACCCCAAGGAGTGGTGCGGGATTCGTCGGTGTATCCACCCCAGATGTCCACGACGGATTCTCCGTCGACGGTGATGGCGATGGAGCCGCCCAGTTCCTCGCCGGACGCCAGTTGCGCTTCGAAGGCGTTGTAGACGGCCTCGAACTCGCTGCTGCAGTGGCCATTTACCAGGCTCATATGCGATCCGCCTTTTCGAGTTCGTGTGCTGCGGCACGCGGCGCGACGGGGAGCTTGTTCCCCGAAGCCTCGGCGCGCTTGGTGCCCTTGGCGATTTCCTTGTTCATGTTGCGGACGTAGGGATCGAACTCGAGCTGAATGGTGTGGCGAGGAGACTTGTAATAGGGGGCGAGGAAGTACGCCTCGTCGGCCTTGGTGATCTCCTGCATTTCGCTGGGAGTTGGCAGTTGGTATTTACCGGTCAGGTAGGCCGCGACGAGCTTGCTCTGCTGTTCGGCGAAGTTGACGAGTGTCGGCATGGGCTGAGCCAGTCCCATGAAGAAGAGGTTGTCGATTCCGGGCTTCATCATTCGCTTGAAGAGCGGGAATCGATTGTCTTTGTCCGGCAGCAGATTCGGATCGCTGAAGAAGGGGAAGCTGATGTTGTAACCGGTTGCGCAGATGACTACGTCGACGTCCTCAGCAGTGCCGTCCGCGAAATGAACCTGCTTGCCATCGAGTTTGGTGATTGCCGGCTTGAAGGTGATGTCGCCGGACCCGGCGCGTCCCAGGAACTCGCCACTGGCCGACGGATGGGCCTCGAAGGGGCGGTGGTCTGGCTTGGGCAGTCCGTAGCCCTCCATGGTTCCCAGGTTCTTTCCGAGGAATCGGCGACTCAGGAACAGGCGCAGACCCCGAGGCATCCAGGGCGGGGTGATCAGTTTGTCTCCCGGCACTCCGCCCAGGTATTTCGGCAACACCCACACGCCGCGGCGCGCCGAGACGATGAGTTTGTCAGCGAGGTATCGCTGCCCCAGTTCGGACGCAATGTCCAAGCCGGAGTTGCCCATTCCGACCACGACAACCTTCTTGCCGCGCATGTCGATCGGATCGAACGGGTCGTTGTAGCTGTGACTGTGCATCAGGACGCCGTCGAACTCGCCCGGGTAGTCCGGGATGTTGGGGTCCCAGTGGTGGCCGTTGCAGACCATCAGGACGTCATAGGTGCGGACTTCGCCGTCTGAGCGCGTGATGGTCCAGAGTCCGTTTGTATCACGTTCTGCTGCAACAACACTGGTGTTGAAGATGATCGACTCGCGCAAGCCGAAATGCTCGACGTAGTCCTTGAAGTACTGGAAAAGTTCGGAGTGGTGCGGGAAATCGGGTAGGTCCGCGGATACGGGAAAGTCCTCGAATGCCAATCGCCACTTGGAGGTGTCGATGTGCAGGCTCTGGTAGCAGGCCGACATGCCGTTGGGGTTCTTGTAGTACCAGTTTCCGCCGACCTCGTCGGATGCTTCGTAGCAGTCGAAGGGTATTCCGAATTCCTTCATTCGCTTGGCCGTCGTGATTCCGGTCGGCCCGGCGCCGATGATGCAGACTCTCGGCAAATTCGTGGGGCTCATACGCCATCGCTTTCTGTTCTGATCCGGGCATCGAGACGAAGAGTCGAAGCCCGGAAAGTGACTTGAGTCATAGTGCATCATTGGCTGACGTTGTGTCAATGAGTGACGCAATGTTGCTCGATGACGATGAGTCGGCGATTTGCCAGAGAGCGCAAAGTGAACGAAGGTAGTTGATGTGAGCACGGCAACGGATGGTCGAAAAGGCAAGCGGGGCACCCTGCGGGACGAGCAGAAGCGCGCGACGCGGGCCAAACTCGTGGACGCTGCTCGCATTTTGTTCGAAGAACGCGGGTACGCGGCAGTAACGGTCGACGACATCGCCTCGGCCGTCGGATGCAGTAGAGCCACGTTTTACGTGCATTTCCCCAGCAAGGTGGCGATGCTGAAGACCATCGGGGAAGCCGGTATGGCCGCCAGCGCGTTCACTTTCTACATTGATCTCGACCGTGTGCTCGACACACATTCGCGCGCGGAATTCACTGCGTGGTTGGAGCGCGCGTTCGACTGGTTCGATGAGAACAAGAGGCTGCTGCCGGCGTGGGACGAGGCGGTAGCACTCGAGCCGGAATTCCGGATCACTGCGCGTGACGGGATGACACAGCTGCCGAATGCGATGCCGAAATATCTCGAGCGGTGGCCGTCCGATCAGCGCGACGAGGCTCGGCTGCGCGTCGAACTGCTGGTCAGCCAACTCGAGCGCTTCTTCACCCGCTGGGCGGTTCAGGGAACCATCGACGTGACCCGGGTTCAGGCAGCGGAGGTCCTGACCGATATCTGGTTCCCAGCCTTGTTGCCGGGATCGACGAGCCGCGACGAGCAGTAGACGAGCAGTAGTGGCCTGTCGCTAGTTCGGGTCGATCTCCACTCTGATTGTGCCGGTGAGAAGTTCTCCGGCTGGGCTCGGCGCTTCTCGGCCTGGATCGGATTGTTCGTCACGGAAGCCGCCTGAAGCGGCCTTGAACATTCTCGTGAAGAGTTGGACCGGCGGACAGGAGAAGGTGCACAAGTTCGGCTTGGCGGTGCGTGCCGGTCTTGTCGAAGATGTGCTGAAGGTGGGTCCTGACTGTGGTGATCGAGACGGAGAAATTCTCGGCAATCAGCTCCATCCTGTCGCCCTGTGCTAGTCGCAGGGCGACTTCCGACTCGGTGCCGGTGAGTGCGTACAACTCGCGCAATGCGGTTGTGTCCAAATCGGTTTCGCGATCCGGGTCGTCGATCACGATGAGTGCGGCGGCTCGCGCTTCGCCCAGTCCGACCGTGCCGATTCCGGCGATGTCCGCGGCGAGAGGAACTACATGAACGGCATAGTCGCAGCGCCCGGAAAGGCGAGGGCAGGAAAGTGTGCCGCCGCGAGGAACCCGGTTATCGTGTGAGTCCGTCGCGAGGTACATGAGGTCTCGGAGTTTTCGATCGGTACGAGCGAACGACGCTCCAATGGACCCATGCTGACCGAGATGTAGGCCGTCACCGGAAGCGAGGATTGTCTCAGCTCTGGAGTTGAGCCGCATAATCCGACCATCCAGTCCGATGATCACGATACCGCGCTCGACCTGCTCGAGTGCGGTAGAGAGAGCGCATTCGCCCTGCTTGAGGTGTACGAGTTTCGCTTCGGTGTGAATCGCCTGTTGGAGGTGCGGAACCAACCGCCTGATCAGTCTGAGTCGATCAGGGGTTCCGAACGGCTCCGAGTCCCTGGATGCGGCAATCCCCAGCCACGCACTGGAATTGCCTCCGGTCAGACGGACGAACAGGCCATCGCCGAAGCGGTTGGGGCGACACCAGTCGGCATAGAACTCCGTGTTCGTGTTGGGGAGGATCAGTTCGGTCCCCGTGTGGATATGGCCGATCGGAGACTTCTCCACGGCTTCTGCCACATAGTCGAGCCGACCGTAATAGGCGTTGTACGTCGATAGCGCGGAAGGATCTTTACCTATCTGCTTTACCATCACGTCGGATTTCCGGTTGGTCGGTCCCGAGGTCAGCAGGCCGCAACCGACACCGTCGAAGGCTCGCACAAAATCGGCAAGCGTCGAATTCCAGTGTTCAGGATCGACGGCCGATGCGTAGATCGCGGCCACGAGCCGGGAGAATTCGTCAACTGTGATCATCGACCACCCCTGTGGGGTCAGGTGTGCGGCGTCGCGCGTGTCCATTCGATTATCGCGGATCTCATCTGTTTGCACGAGGACAAAGCCGACAGCGAGTGATGTGCTGGTGGTGGATCCCGAACCCGGATTCGATCACGATGCCCGACCGGGGGGCGCTGACAGATCAACCTGCGACCCGAAACTCCAAGGAGATCACGATCACTCTCCTGGTCGAGTCAGTCGAAACCGCTCCGCACACACCGAGCTAGGCAGGTTGAAATGAATAGTCCAAGTCCAGCACTATCAGGGCCACTCATGGATCAGTGCGATGTTTGCATCGTCGGCGCCGGGATCGCGGGACTGAATGCTGCAGCGGTCGCTTCACAGTATCTATCGCGCGACCACAAGATCATTCTCATCGACCGACGCCACCGGCCCGGCGGGATGTGGAGCGACACCTACCCTTACATTCGGTTGCACCAGCCCCACCCACTGTTCACCGCCGGAAACATCAAGTGGAACTTGGGCCAAGAGAGATCGTATTTGGCGACCAAGCCCGAGGTTCTCGATCACTTCACGCATTGCCTCGACGTCATCAAGAAACGCGTTCAAGTCATCGAGTACTTCGGGTGGACAGTCGATTCCCACGCTGAGTCGGCGGATGGCAATCGCATCACTGCGCAATCGGAAACAGGACAACGCCTTGCGATCGCCGCAACGCGCGTCATCAAAGCGAATGGCTTCGGGGTCAACCCAAACGAACCGCTGTCGGTATCGAGTGAACAGATCCACTCTGTATCGCCGGATTTCTTCGACATCCGAAGCGAGGAGATGCATGCAATCGATACGCCGATCTGGATCGTCGGCGGCGGAAAAACGGCAATGGATACCGCCTACGCAGCGGTAACCGAATACCCGGGCAGGGAAGTCAACGTCATCGCCGGGGCCGGAACGTACTTCATCAACAGGGACGACATGTTTCCCAACGGTGCCCGACGATTGTGGAAGGGAACGCTACCAACCCGCATGTTCAATGAGATCGCGCTTCGATTCGATGGCACAAACGAGGACGAGGTCAGGGACTGGTTTCAGGCAACCCACGGACTGGAACCGATCCAGCCATCACGACGGTTCTTCAACGGACTGCTCTCGGAATCGGAAGCCGCGACGATCTCGTCCGGACTTAACACTGTCGACATGGAGTACTTTGACGACGCGATCGACCAGCCCGACGGACTCGAAATCCTATATCGCAGTGGAGAAACGAGGATCATACAGCCCGGGAGCTGGCTGGTGAACTGCTCGGGTTATCTTCTCCGAACTGACACTGAATACGAACCCTATATTTCGACTTACGGTACGACATTGTCGATCAATACGCGGTCAGTGACGATTGGATTCTCATCGTTCGCCAGCTACTTTCTGACCCACCTGTTGTTCCTCGGCAAGCTCGACGAGACACCACTCTACGAGCTCGATGGTGAAGATCTGGCCCGCAAGTCCAGAGAGACCTTGATCTGGACAGCACTTACGCTTGGTCAGTACAACCTCAGCCTCATCTTCGACGCCGTCCCGAACAAGGTCTTCCTGAACTGTGGTCTCAACTTCGATCGTTGGTATCCCATTCCGCGCAGGATGCTTGAAACTCTCCGATTCATGCGGACGCATCACAATGACCGGGAACACCATCGGCAGACACTTGGCGCCGTTCGTGAGCGCTTTGACGTCAGATGCGGACCACTTTGATATCCGAGCACGTCGTAGTCGCGGTTCACCGATAGAACTTCGGGCGTCAGGATGCTGCAGAAATGCTGCTCATGACGTCCTCCCAGACGTCCATGACCGCTGATTCGGTTGGGGGGCGGTTCGTATCGCTTCGAAGGCGAGGCGATCGGAGGCCGGGTCAGGTAGGTGGTGTGGGAACTGGACCCGTGGGTGTCGAACACCGTGCTCGGCGACCACCTCGCGCAACGCGTCGTCGACGTCCTTTGCCATCCGGGTGGCGTCGCCGCAGACGTACACGTGGGCGCCCTTTTCTAGCCAGGCAAACAACTCCCGGCCCTGCTCGCGCATACGAGTCTCGACGTAGATCTTCTCGGACTGATCACGCGAGAGGGCCAGATCCAGGCGCGTCAGTACGCCGTCGCGGGTCAGTCCGTTCAGTTCGTCCTCGTAGATGAAGTCACTCGACTGATGCTGATCACCGAAGAAGTACTCGAACAGCGCCCGCGCTGCGGGGGAGATGCCGCCTGCCTGGGAAAACGACACCTGGTTGCCCGGCAATGGTTCGTCTGGGCAGATATGACGGCATGTATCCGTCAGGGCAGGGCGTCGCTGCTTCGCTGAAGCGACACCCGAATGGGATCAGATTACTGAGTGAAGCCTTAGTCAAGCTTCATCGATGTGAAATTCATCGTTGCAGGTCAGAGGGTTGCTTTGTAGGCCAGTGAGTAGGCGATCTTGCCCGGCTTGTCGTCTGTGTACGGCTTCGACAGCTTGGCGAACTCGCCCTTCGATTCCGCTTTCCCGTCATTCCAGGCGGTCAGTACGCCAAGATCGGTGGCGGTGAAACCGCTGTCGACGACGGCGTTACCGGGCAATGCGGTCTGAGCCTGTGACACGGACTTGACGGTGCTGAGGTAGCTGGCGAGATCGTTGTTGTTCCAGCCGCTCAGATCGACCGGCGAGGCGTCGCGAACCCAGGCACCCCAGTAGAACTCCTGGAACGGGATCGAGCCGGGCGCAAAGCCGATGTCGCGGGCGAAGTACAGGAGGCTGCGGTACTTGTCGTCGGCGAAGTTGGCCAGGCCGACGCCCTTAGGCAATGACTGCACCGAAACCTGGTTGCCGTCGACGTCGCGCGTCCACACCCACTTGTTCTTCTCCATCTCGGCCCAGAATGCCGACTCGCTCAGGTTGCTGAGGTTGCCGAGCACTCGCAGTCGAACGTGCATGTCAGGGCCGCCGTCCGGCGTTTCGTAGAACGACGTGAGGGTGTGGTGTCCGTCGGTGAGGTAGAGCTCGCCGCGTGGCCCGACCACAACTGTCTTCATGGGCGCGATGCTCTCGGCGGTTTCCGAGCCGACCGGTTGTGCGCAGGTGAAGGATGCCGGATCCTTCAGTGATGATGTCTCCGAGGCTGTTTCGGCCTCAATTTGACCGTTGGCTTCGCACCAGTCGTCGAACTTCTTGTTGATCTCGTCTTTTCCGAGTGTGTATCGACCGAGTTTGTAGTACACCTCGTCGTATCCGAGGGAAGGCTGCGTGGCGTGTACGTCGCCGATGCGCACGTCCAGAAGGTCGCCTTCCTGCGCACACAGGTACTCCGAACCGCCGGCCGAGCCGGAGAATGAACCAGTCGAGATACCGCCACACGCGAGCGGAGCGGCGACGGCGGGTGTGCCGGCCAATGTTCCGGCGCCGAGAAGCGCCAGCGTAGTGAGAGCCGAGATAGCGGAACGACGCATGTAGGGAAGTCTCCTGAGGATGTGGTCACACGTGAAGAAGCTTGCGTCACAATCGCTCAGGGGTGTTTCGTGCATACTGCCAACAGACGACTGCACGGTGGCCGCGACGTGAATTCACGTAGCGACCACCGCGCGGTCTGCTGGTGAGTGATCAGCTCTTGTAGTTGTAGAAGCCCTCGCCGACTGCGACGCCGAGCTTGCCTTCGTCGATGTAGTTCTTCTTGATGTAGTCAGCGAATTCGCGCTGCTTCTCGCCGCCCTGGGAGGAAATGTTGTAGACGGTGGTCAGCCCGACGACATCCATGATCTGGAAGGGCCCGAACGGGGCCCCGGTGCCGATACGCCAAGTCTTGTCGACCATGTCGGGATCGGCAATGCCGTCGATCAGTAGGTCGGAGGCAGCATTGAGGAGCGGGACCAGGAGGGAGTTGAGTACGTAACCTGCCTTCTCCTTCTTGAGCTCGATCGGCACCATGCCGATGTTCTTCGCGAACTCGACAACCTCTCGGTACACGGCGGGGTCGGTGGACTCGGTGCCCATGACCTCGGCAGTGTTGTTGACCCACACGTGATTTGCGAAGTGCAGAGCCAGGAACTTCTCGGGGCGACCAGTGAACTCCTTGAGATCGCTCGGCAGGAGCGTCGAGGAGTTGGTCGCAAACACCGTGTGTTCCGGAGCTACTGCAGCGAGCTTCTCGTACGTATCGCGCTTGATGCCGATGTCTTCGGGAATTGCCTCGATGACCAGATCGGCCTTGGCCACGGCTTCGGCGAGATCGTGCGAGTACGTAATACGTTGCAGCGCTTCGTCAGCCTTGCCTTCGGCAGCGCCCTTGACGTTCTCCGCCTTGTAGGCGGCGGCCAACGATGCAAACCGGGCCTTGGCCTTGTCGATGACCTCCGCGTTGATGTCGTACGCGACCACGTCGAATCCGTGGTACGCGGTCTGATAGGCGATCTGCGAGCCGAGAACCCCGGTACCCAGAACGGTGATCTGCTTCAGTTCAGACATTGTGATCCTCAATCCTTTTCGGTGGGTAGTCCGGCAAGCGTCAATCGGACCTGTGCGGCAACGATGTTCGTGAGTTCGTCAGCCGTGATCCGGTCCAATGCCGCGCGGGCTATCTCGAAATGCAGCACGTTCGAAATTGTTCGAGCTGCGGTGGTGGTGTGGGCGGTGTGGTCGGGATGAGCCTCGGCCAAGATCGCTGCAATCCGCGCTTGCAGGCGCTGCGACAGTTCCAGGCCTTCGGCCCGGAAACATTCGGTCGGCTCGCCGAACAACACTTCTCGTTGATAGATGCCGGTGTTCTCGTCGTTTCGGCGGCTGGCGATCAGCAGCGGTGAAACAAGCTCGAGTACACGGGTTTCCGTGTCCGTCGACTTGCCTTCACGTTCTTCTCCCAGTTCGATCTGCTTCCGAAACTCCGCGTTGTAGACCATGAGCAGTAGCTCGGCTTTGCTTGCGGCGTAACGAAAGAGGGTGCCGCCGGCTACATCGGCGCGGTCGGCGATTTCTTGTGTTGTGACCGCGCTGTAGCCCTTTTCTGCGAACAGTTCGGCTGCGGCTTCAAAGATGCGTGTCTGTTTCTCGAGTTTGTTGCGTTCGCGACGACCCAACTCGTGGTCTGTCTTCGTCATCCCGCTCACCTCGTTTCATTTCGGATCACGCTCATAAATGAGTCTACTCCGAAATGTTTCGAGTGGTTGTCTACCTCGTCACATCACTGCAGGCCGGCAACCCATCGCGCAAAGATGTCGCTGAAAACATCGTCCTCACACGCGTGCGCGGTGTCCGGGAAAGCGCAGTCCGGGAATCCCGAGACAATGTCGGTCAAGTCCACCCCGCAACATTGCGCCAGAAGTCCACGCAGCAGATCGGCCACCGACCACTTTTCGGCAGCGGAGGCCAGGACACCTTCGTCCTCGTAGATGTTCACGAGATCGCCGTGATGCCAGGACATCTCCTCTGCGACTAGGGCATCGGGGTTGAATTCCATCGCGCGGTCGAGTGCTTCGCGCAGCATGGAGTGCGGATCTTCCTGTCCACGAAGGAGAATCGCGATATCGGCCGGTGCTTTCTGCATGATGAACATCCAGGGTTTGCCGTCTGGAAAGGTTCCGCCGAATCCGGCGACGTGAAACGGCAGATGGCTACTCAGGAAGTCGGCTTCGACGTCGACGTGCTGATCGTCGCCGAGGTGAATGAAGTGACCCGACGCGATCTCTTCACTCTTCGCTTCGTCGGCCCACGTGTTGTTCCACAGATCCGTCATCCGACTGCCGTCGGGGAAATCGAGAAGTTCGAACAGGAATCCCATGGCTACGCCTCCCCGTCGAAATGCGAGCTCGTCCGACCACTGAGTCGGCTCACCGATTGAGCTGAGGTAGCGAGGACGACTCTGCTTGTCTCGAAGCCCATTTCATCGCGTTCGGAGTCCGATCCGGTCGCGTCTCCGGCAAGCGAGAATTCGAGTTCGACGCGCTGATCGGTGCTGGAGCGGACGGAGATCGTCAAGCCGAGGGTCTCGTCACTGAAAGTTGGCAGTGACAGCTCCGGGTGGAAGTCGGCCGCGGCGTGGAAGAAGAATGTCGACAGCCGTTCCACGAACCCGTCGTCGGCACGTCGGCTGAGGTACTGGTTGTATTCGTCGGGGCTGAGCAATCCTACGTCGAACACCAGGATCGGGGCCGCTGTGTCGAGCACCCGAGCCGGAACAGCGTGGCTGCGTAGGAAAACCGCGGCACCGCCGTAGCCGGGTAAGCGAAAACCTTCACGCATGTGGTGTGCTCCCGTCGATGCGATGTCCTACACACGGTAGGCCACCGGGCCGACAAGTGCTTTAGCTGTGCTCGTCATGGGCAGGCTGGTGTCACCAATTTGTAGATCTGCTCGGCTTGAGACTGCGTCGCTTCCGTGCCGTCGTTCGCGGCGAGATCCCGGATCTCCTTGGTGACCTCTTGCTCGGTCGCACCGTCGGCGATGGCGTTGCACGAGCTGAACACAATTTCCTGGATGCTTTCGTCGTCGCGATCCTGAGAGAGATCCGCATAGGCGGTGCGGAAGGCCACAACAAATGCTGCCAGTTTTGCCTGGTCGATCATTCCCAGATCGGCGGTGGAGGTGACGGAGCTGATTTGAACGGTCGTAGATTCGGCAGTGTTGCTGGTTCTGGTTGCCGTCTCTGTGTTTGTGTCGTCATTGCCACAGGCGGGCAGGGACACGAGGGCGCCCGCGACGATGAGTGCTGCAATCATTCGTTTCATGAGTTCTCCACCCGTCGGCCGTTCTCGCTGCATATCCCGCACATGGGAGAGCGAAACATGCCGCCTGACGAGTCGTCGAATTATTTTGGTGGACAATGTTTTTGGAAAGTTGATATTCGCCGACGGGTGCTCGGATGGCAGGATCGATCCATGAGTGCTTACTTGTTTCCTCCGGTTGATCCGTACGGATCAGGGATGCTCGACACCTCGGACGGGCAAACCTTGTACTGGGAGAGCGTCGGGATATCTACGGGTGTTCCGGTTCTGTATCTCCACGGTGGGCCGGGTTCGGGGTGCACGCTCGGCGCCAGAAGATTCTTCGATCCCGATATTTTCCGCGCAGTCCTGTTCGATCAACGTGGTTGTGGGCGTAGCCGCCCGCTGGCGGACGGGCCCGACGTCGATCTCATGGTGAACACAACGGCCAACATCCTCGACGATATCGAGCGCCTGCGCGAGTATCTCGGTATCGAACGATGGATCGTCACCGGTCTTTCCTGGGGCGTCAGTTTGGGGCTGGTGTACGCGCAGGCCTTTCCCGAGCGTGTGATCGCGATGGTATTAGGTGCGATCACCGGTGGCACCAACGCCGAAATCGAGTGGATCACCCGCGCCATGGGCAGAGTGTTCCCTCGCGAGTGGGAGGAGTTCATCGAGCCGGTGCCGATGGATGAACGTGACGGAAACCTTCCGGCGGCGTACGCGCGGTTGCTTGCGGATCCGAATCCTGTTGTGCGGGACAATGCTGCACTTCAGTGGTGCCGGTGGGAAGACGTGCATGTATCGCTGATGCCAGGGTGGACTCCGAGTAAGCGATACGAAAATCCGGACTTCCGGCGGGTGTTCACCCGATTGGTGACGCACTTCTGGAGCCACGATTGCTTCCTCGTGCCCAATCAGATCATGGACGGAATGCATCGTCTCGCAGAGATACCGGCGATCCTCGTACATGGGCGCTACGACGTCTCCGGGCCGCTCGATACTGCCTGGGCGATTCACAAAAGTTGGCCGGGTAGTGAATTGGTGGTTCGGGGCGACGCCGGTCACGGCGGCGGTGGATTCAACGAGGCAATAGTGGAAGCGCTGAATGCGGTTGGCCGCTCCGCGTAGGGCACGTCATTTCCGGGCAGGTAATTTCCACTGAAGCCCGCTCGGGCAATAGTGTTCTCGGTTGTGGTGCTCAGTACGCGTTTCCCCGGTAGTAAGACCTTCGCGAAGGTTCGCGTTCTACCGCCAGTTGTGAAGCTACTGCTTCTGTCGATGGTGTTGTTCAACATCGGGTTCTACCTCGTTGTGCCCTTTCTCGCGGTACATCTCTCGGAAGATCTTGGCTTTGCGGCATGGATTGTCGGCCTGGTTCTCGGCCTGCGCATGTTCAGTCAGCAGGGCATGTTCTTCATCGGAGGAAGCCTCGCCGACCGATTCGGAAAGCGCCCGATCATTCTGTTGGGCATCGCCGTTCGAGTAGTCGGTTTTTTGATGCTCGGCTTGGCCGAGAGTATGGCCGCCGTGATTGTCGGAGTGCTCCTGGTGGGCTTTGCCGCTGCGCTCTTTGCTCCGGCGGTGGAGTCGGCCAACGCTGAATACGGTCGCGAACTCGAGTCCTCGGGCATCATGCGTCGTACCGATTTGTTTGCAGTGGAACAGATGTGCAGCCGACTGGGAACCGTGATCGGTCCGGCGCTCGGTGCTGCTCTGCTGGTGTTTCCGTTCTCGTGGACGGCGTCGGCGGCAGCCCTGTTGTTCGCGATTATGTGGGTGGGGTTCTTCGTCTGGTTTCCCCGTCCGGGCGACGCGCACGAGGGTCCGGTGTCGACTTATACGCTGCGCGACGTGTGGCGAAGTGTGTTGACCAACAATAGCTTCCTGATCTTCGCCACCCTGTGCAGCTTTCAGTTGGTTGCCTACAGCCAGCTGTACCTGATGCTTCCCGAACAACTCGAGCGCGGAATCGGGTCCCAGTCTGCGCTCGGTTGGTTTTACGTGGGCGCGGCGGTACTGGTGATAGTGGGGCAGGGGCCGACAGTTGCAGTGGCTCACCGCATTGGTCATCGCCGAGCGATCGCCTTCGGGCTGGTGCTGATTTCCGGTTCGTTCCTGGTGCCACTGGCTACCGGTGTGAGTACCGAGGCGTCGACGCAGATAGTCGGGCTGGCGCTCTGGATCGGACTGCTCCACTTGGGTCAGATGCTGATGGTGCCACCGATGCGCGACACCATCGCGATCCTCGGCCGTGAAAGCAATCTCGGGGCGCACTTCGGCATGCTCAACACGATCGGAGGGCTGCTTGCGCTGCTGGGAACGGTGGGAGTCGGCTTTGTGTACGACCTCGTCGACAACGGCCACGCAGCGCCGGCGTCACCGTGGGTGATCGTTTCGGTCTGTGTGGCCGTGTCAGCTGTGGCGTTGTGGGTGTGGTCAGGTCGAACGAAGGCTATCGAGCCGCGATCGTCTGATTGATCTTCGCGACGAAGTCTTCCAGGACAAACGGAATGGTGAGTGGATTCGGCATGGACACCGCATCACTGACGATGGGGTCCAAGCTGATCAGGCCACCGGACTTCACGACGTTCAAATTGGTGAACGCAGCCTGCGTCTCCATCTCGGGGCGAGCCTTCTCGTAGTTGTCGAAGAGTAGGTAGTCGCATTCGAGAAGGTCGTAGTTCTCGGCGGAGATCTCGTAGTTCAGCTTGCCCGCAAATCGCTCCTTCAGTGCGGCAGGCGCCGTGAACCCCAACTGAGTAAGCAGCTGCGCCCGTGCGGCCTCGGGGCTGAATGCGCGCAGATTGCCGTCGCTCCACCGAATGACGAGTGCTGCTGTCTTGCCTTCGAACTGAGGGTTCTCGGCGCGAGTGCGAGTGATCAGATCCTGGACGTCCTGCACCTCTTGCTTGGCCTGTGCGGGAACGCCCACGGCAGTACCGATACGGGTTGTCACTTCCTGCCAGGGGCAGAACCCAATCGGTCTGATCGGCAGCGTGCAGCACCGTAGGTGCGATTGCACTGAGCTGCTTGTACAGGTCTTCGTCGATCGCGTTGTTGACCGCGATGATCAAGTCCGGAGCCGCAGCGATAATCGTCTCGATATCGAACTCGGTGGTGGCGTTGGCCAATGGTGTCGGCTCAGCGCCCTGAACGGCCGAGTCGGCCCAGACACCGATTCCGTCGTCGGTTGAGCCCTTCCACACCGGGACCAGGACGGGCGTCAGCCCGAGGGAAAGTAGGACATCGGCGTCACCGATACCGACAGCTGCGATACGACTGGGGGCCTGCTCGATTGTGGTGGACCCGAATTTGTGATCGATCGTGACAGGGAAGGCGCCCGGTTCGGCGTGGCCGCCCTCGGCGCTCGTAGTGGACTCGTCATTCGCACTGTCACCGCAGGCAGCAAGGACAAAACCTGCTGCAGTGGCGAAGGTGACCGACAACATGGCACGGCGGCTCAACATGGGATTCACAGCAATCTCGTCCTTCAGTTATTGGGGTACCCTAACCATAGACGAGAAACTCCTGACAAAGCGTCGGTACCTCTCTTCTGGGATGCTTGCGCCATGAATTCGGAACATCGCCAACTCGAGTACGGACTTCGATTCGACTGGGGCCGAGCAGGTGCCGAAGCGATTGCTACTGGTGTTGACCTGGCCATTGTGGTTGATGTTCTCTCGTTCACGACGACTCTGAGCGTCGCCGCTGATGCAGGAATCGAGGTCTTTCCTTATTCCTGGTACGACGAGAGTGCGGCTGACTACGCTCGCGACGTCGACGCGGTTCTGGCTGTGCGACGGAGTGTGGCTTCTGAAGGCCAGATCAGTTTGTCTCCCAAGTCGATTCGCGATTCGGAACGTCCGCGACGGTTGGTATTGCCGTCCCCGAACGGGTCGACGATCGCGTTTGCGCTGGCGGCCCTTGGCCCGGTTTGTGTGGGTGCTTCGTTGAGGAACGCATCGGCGGTAGCAGATTGGGTTGTGCACGAACACGGTTCCCGATCCCGGGTGGCGATCGTTGCGTCCGGAGAGAAGTGGCCCGGTGGAGAATTGCGTCCGGCGGTGGAAGATCTGTGGGGAGCGGGTGCTGTTATCGAGGCGTTGATCGAGGCCGGCTGGAACGGGTCCGTATCGCCGGAGTCTCGGATGGCAGCAGATGCATGGGCGGCGGTATCGGATTCGATCGAAGACCGCCTACGGGACTGCGCCTCCGGGCGCGAGTTGATGGTTCTCGGGTTTCCGCACGACGTCGCCATCGCCTCCGAACTCGACGACAGCGACACCGTACCTGTTCTCGAAGATCGTGTGTTTCGAGCTCAGCGCACCGGGCGACGGTTGAACAAACTACGCGCCCAGAGGTAGGAGAGGAAGGTGATCGCGACGCACCACGCGACTGCGAGAATTGCGTTGTTTCCGATCGCTTCGCCGAGAAGTAATCCCCGGAGCGTTTCGATGATCGGAGTGAACGGCTGATACTCGGCGAACCATCGTAATACGGTTGGCATCGACTCGGTCGGCACGAATCCGCTTCCGAGGAAAGGCAAGAGGATCAACACCATTGGAAGATTGCTTGCCGTCTCGACGCTCTTGCTCACAAGTCCGAAGGCAACGGACAACCAGATCATGGCAATCGACACCAAGATGAGGAGCGCAAACGTGGCGACCCATTCGACAACGCCGGCGCTCGGCCGGAAGCCGACGGCGACGGCCACCGCGATGACAACAACGAGGCTTACTATCGTTTGAAGAAGACTGCCCAGAACGTGGCCAGTGAGAACAGAAGTGCGTGTGATTGCCATCGTGCGGAATCGTGCGATGATCCCCGCAGTCATGTCGGTGGCAACGGAGATGGCAGTACCCTGCGCCGCCGCGGCAACCGTCATCAGAATGATCGCCGGGGCAACATAATTGACGTATTCCGCCCGGCCGCCACCACCGCCACCCGGGGTGAGGCCGTTCCCGAGTGTCCCGCCGAGAACGTAGACGAACAGCAACAGGAAGACGACCGGCATCCCGACCAGCATCACCGTCATCGACGGATATCGCACGATGTGGCGAATGCTGCGGCGCAGCATGGTTTTCGAGTCCTGGTAGGCAAGAGTTGCAGTAGTCATCGCGCGTCGGTCCTTTCGGTGGCGGTCAGCGTCAGGAACACGTCGTCCAGGTCCGGTGTGTGGACGGAGAGTTCCTTGACATCGATCGAGTGAGCGTCGAGTTGGTCGAGAACAGAGCGCAGTGACCTGACGCCACCGTCGCTGGGAACTTGCAGAACATAGGCAGCCTCGTCACGCGAGGAGTGGTCGAGAATATCTGCAGCAGAGTCGAGTTGGACTCGGTCTGCGAAATGCAGGCGAATATGTCCGCCTGGGATGTGTCGTTTGAGTTCTGCAGCGGTTCCTTCGGCCACGATCCGGCCGTGGTCGAGTACGGCGATGTGGTCGGCCAGTTGGTCGGCTTCCTCGAGGTACTGCGTTGTGAGGAAGATGGTGACGCCGCCACTCACCAACTCGCGGATGATCTGCCACATCGAGCGTCGACTCCGAGGATCGAGGCCGGTGGTGGGCTCGTCCAGGAAGATGATCTCCGGCCGGCCGATCAATGTCATTGCAAGATCGAGCTTTCGGCGCATTCCACCCGAGTATGTCGATGCGAGCTTTCCGGCGGAGTCGACTAGATCGAACTTCTTCAGGAGATCGTCAGTGCGAGTGCGGCGTTCGTCTTTGCTCAGGTGATGAAGGTCGGCCATGAGGAGAAGGTTCTCCTCGCCGCTGAGATAGTCGTCCACCGCCGAGAATTGTCCGGTGACACCGATGCGCGCACGCACCGCGTCTGGATCGTCGGATGGGTTGTACCCCGCGATGCGGATGTTGCCGCCGTCCGCGGGAACAAGGGTCGAAAGGATTTCCACGATGGTGGTCTTGCCGGCGCCGTTTGGGCCGAGAAGCGCAAAGACGGTGCCACTGTCGACGGAAATGTCGATTCCGTCCAGTACCGTTTTGTCGGAGTAAGACTTTGTCAGGCCCGTTGCGGTGATAGCTGGTTTGCGGGTCATCAGCGTTCCTTTCGCTAGATTTTTGGAGGCTCCGAACGTCGAATGACGATGTCGCCGTAGCTGGTATGTGCGCGGACATCCACCCTGCGCTCGGTCGATGCCGGTCCGTGTGTGGTGTTCATCTGGTTGTCGACGCGGCCGAAGGAGGTATGGGCGTCGAATCGAGCGGCGGTTCCGGATCGAACGCCGATATGAATCTTCCCGGCAGCGGTTTTCGCGGAGACAACTCCACTCTCGATGCTGTCGAAGCGAATGTCCCCGTTGGCTGTTGCGGCAGTGGCATCAGATTCAGCGTGCTCCACGATAACGTCGCCGTTTGCCGTTTTTGCCTTGAGCGTGCCCGTAATCGCGCCGATGTTGTTGTCGCCATTGGAGTTCTTGATGACCGCGTTGCCGTCGATGCGGCGTATGCGGATGGTTCCTGATCCGGTGCTCGCATCGAGGTCGCCCACGACGTGCTCGACGGTGATTGTGCCTGCGCCGGTGCTGATGTCGAGTGGTCCGGTGGTGTCGAGTGCGCATTCCCCGCTCGAGAGTTTCACGCGAGATCTTCCCAGTGTGCCGGTGGCGTGGAGGCTTGCGACTGCAGCGGTACCCTCGAGTTCCGAGCCGGAGGGAAGTTGAACGGAGACGTCGACAGATCCGGTTTTGCCGAAGATGCCGAGTCCACGCTGTTTCGGCGTCTTGATCTGGAGTCGTCCACCAGCGAATTCGACGCGAGTCTGTTCGGCGACGCGGATGTCGGCGTCGTGAGATGAGTTGGTGGGCAGTACTTCCACGATGGTGTCGTCACGGTCGCTTGCGCTGATCCGGATATGTCCGACAGTTACGTCGATGCTCGCGATGATGGGGTCCGGTGTGCTGAATACAGGCATGGTGATACTCCCGATGATGTTGTCTTCGGTTGGTGAAAGGGGTTGGTGCGAGAAGAGAGTCTGGTGTCAGTGCACCCAGCCGGTGAAGCTCTCGGAACCTCGGGACGGTTGTTGCCTCGGCGTGTTTCGGCTCGGATTGCCTTCCAGTGCGGCCGCAGCCGAGCGGACCAGCCACGCGTTGACCGATATCCCGGCCTCTCGGGCAGCTGCCTCCACCCGGTCCTTGAGTTCTTGACCTAGGCGCAGGTTTATTCGAGTCATCGCCGCGTCGTCGGACTCCGTGATGGCGCGTGGAACTGGCGTCGGTTGCTCTTCGACGTCTGCCGGAGTCGGTTCGCTGAGGGCGGGTGTCACAACGAATTCTGGTTCGCGTCCCCGGAGGCGGAGATCCACCGAGCCTGGTGCGAGGTCGCGAGTGATTTCTGCTGCCGCCGCGGACAACGCGTCGAGGAGAGTGAGTCGCACTGCTGATTCCAGCGGTGCGGTCAAACGTTCGGCGAGTGCCTTTGCGTCTTCTCCGCCGGCTTCGGCAGCCACCGCGAGTTCGTGGCGAAGGTTGTCGACGTACGGTGTCAAGTCCATGGCACCACTATGGCACCACTTTGATGCCATGGCAATAGGTACGTGGCACACATTGTGATGCGTCAGGACATCGCAGGCACTTTTTTCGGACTTTTCCGACTGGTTTCGAATAGCTGTTCTATTCGAACAGGATTTCGATTAGGGTGGGGGAATGTTCGATTCGGGGGTGGGGAGTTTCGGTATCTCAGCACAGCTGAGTGGTACCGAAACCGATTGCGCCCTCGTTGATTTGATGGCCGAGTTGCATTCATGTGAAGCGATGTTGGTCGAGCGGAAACTGGCGGTGGTGGCGGAGTTCTTCACCCGCCGCAGCGCCGAGCATGTCGACGGTGGCACGTGGACGTCGTCGGCGCACGAGTTGGCCGAATCCGAGGTCGGCGCGGTCCTGACGATGGGCCGTGCTGCGGCCGGAAAGCTCATCGGGTTGGGTTTTGCGTTGAAGACGCGGTTGCATCGCACGCGGGCGGCGATGTCCCGCGGCGAACTCGACTTCTATCGGGTCTCTTTGATCGAATCCGCGACCTCGAATGTCGGTGACGAGCTGATCGACGAGGTCGAACGCTTGCTGCTCGAGCAGGTGTTGGCTCCACCCGTGGACGGCGGTACCGGGTTGACGGGTCGCCGGTTGACGGCGGCGATCGACCGGATTGTCGCCCGCGTCGATCCGGAGGGGATGCGGGAACGACGCCGCCGGGCCCTGGCGGATCGGTTCGTGGGGGTCAGTGCCGCCGAGGACGGGATGGCCCGCATCTTGGGCAGTATCCCGGCGGAGCAGGCCCGCGCCTTTGACGGCCGGTTGCGGGAGTTGGCGATGTCGGTGTGTCGCCGTGATTCCCGTACGTATGAGCAGCGGCGCGCGGATGCGTTGGGCGCTTTGGTGAGTGGTTCGACGGTGTTGGTGTGCGACTGCGACCGCGGTGATTGCCCGCAGGACCGCAGTGGTTTGGTGATCATGCGCCGGCCGTTGGTACATGTCGTAGTACACGATTCCACCCTGAGTCCAGGATCGAACGAACCTGCACATCTCGACGGCTTTGGCGTGATCAGTGCCGAGCATGCCCGCGACATCGTGAAAGACGCAGACGTTCGGGAAGTGCGAGTACCGGAATCACCTGATCCCGCCTCGGCGACGGTGTACCGCCCCGGAGCGGCACTCGATGCGTGGCTGCGGGTCATCGCGGGAAGCTGCCAATGGCCGCACTGCGATGTCCCGGCCTGGAATTGCGACCTCGACCATAACGATCCGTTCAACCACGCGGACCCTGCGAAGGGTGGGAAGACGCTTGCGTCGAATCTGAGTGCGTTCTGCCGTAACCATCACCGCCTCAAGCATTCCGGGAAGTGGCTGCTCGCCCCGAATCCGGATCGTAGTATCACCCTGACCTCACAGACAGGCCATTGCTACCGCACCAGAGATGCCGGACTACTCGCGGGGATGCAGGAACCACCGCCACAGGAAGGCGGCAAACCGCGACGGACTCGTCTGGAAAACAAAGCTGCCCGCATCCGAGGTGAGCGGAAGCTCCGGCGTGTCAAGATTCAGCACCGCACAGCAACACACGCGGAACGGAAACGCCGCCAAACCTTCCCGATCTCCACACCCCGAAAGCGCGTGCCCCACAAAACCGTCGACTACGGCAACGACCCGCCACCATTCTGAATCAAGCCATGGGAATTCTCAGCCGCCGACTCTGTCTCGGCAAGACAACAACAAGAGAACAATTGGAAGATGGATCCCATGGCACACGTACAACGTTTCGACCACATCGGTATTACCGTCGCGGACCTCGACTCCGCAACGGCGTTCTTCGTCGGACTGGGTCTAGAGCTAGAGGGCACCGGGTCCGTGGAGGGTGAATTCGTGGAGACCGTCTGTGGCATCCCCGGCGCGCACTGTCAGATCGCAATGCTGCGGCCACCGGGCGAAGGATCCCGGCTGGAGCTCTCGTCCTTCGTTACGCCCGATCACGTGCCCGGATCGCCAACGGCGATGGCCAACGAGCTTGGGCTGCGCAATGTGTCCTTCGAGGTCGGCGACCTCCAGGCGGCCGTCGACGCGGTGGCTGCGGACGGGTACGGGCTCATCGGCGGTATCGGTGAGTACGAGAACAGCGTGCGGATGGCCTACGTGCGTGGGCCAGAAGGGATCATCGTGTCCCTGTTCGAGCAGATCGGCTGACTGGCTTGCGCCTGACCCACATAGTGCGGACATAACCTCTCGCTCAGCGATTGGATTCCGAGCGAGCTGGCACACTCGTCAGGGTGAGTCCTGCCGAACCGAACCGTCGACGTCGAATCCTGATCTGGATTGCCGGGGTACTCGGCATCGTTGTTGTGGTCGGTGCCGTCGTTGTGGCATTCGCACCCTCGCGTTACTTGCCGTGGGATACTGCCGATTTCCCGGAAGTTGATGCGAGCAGACTCTCCTCGGATCAAGTGCGCGTACTCGAATTACTGCAGTCCGAGCATGAGCAGGACCGTCCAGGCACCTTCTACTCCGAGGGAATTGACGAGGAATGGTGCGCTGATTTTGTCAGCTGGATCATGCGAGAGGCCGGACGCCCGCTCTCCAATCCGAACTCCGGAAGTTGGCGTATTCCAGGTGTTTACACCCTCCAGGAGTATTACCAGGGAATTGACGCCTACGCCGAGAACGACGGCAGTTACACACCTGAAATCGGCGACGTCGTGATCTACGACAGTTCACGATGGTCCGGTCAGCACACCAATATTGTTGTATCCGTCGACGGAGACAAGGCAATCACCGTAGGTGGCAACGAGTTCGGGAAGGTTCGAGTACACGATTTGGATTGGGCATCCGATTCTGCGGTCGTGGGTTTCGGTCTCTTTACCCCCGATTCAACCTCGTAGTAGGGGTAGGGCTGGGATTCGTCTGCCGCCGCGCTGGCGTATTCGCCGTATTTATTGGCGCTGGTGGGAGCTGTTTTCCCATTCCCGACGCAAGTTCCTAAGGCTAACCTAATTAACATGACCCGACTTCTTTCTCCGACCACCACCGATCGTGACTACTGGGCGATCGTGAACAACCTGACCCGACGCGGATTCTTCGGCGTCGGAGCAGGCGTTGCCGCCGCTGCATTTCTAGCCGCTTGCAGCAGTTCAGAGGGTGCGACGACCGAAAACGCGGAGACCTTCGAGTTCACGCGCGGCGACGAGAAGCTGATCATTCCGACGGACCCGCAGAATGTGGTTGCTCTCGATCCGCGAGACGGCCTCGAACTCTCGATCCTCGCCGGATACCCGGTGACCGCCTACCCCGCCGGCGCCGCTGAACATCTCCGTCGTGAAGTTCCTGGTGCCACAGGCGTCGAGATCTTCGCCGAAGGTGCTTCGGATCCCAACTTCGAGTACATCTCGACCCTCGGTGCAGACCTTCTTGTCCTCAGTGCCGGGTGGTGGGACACCGGGTCGTACGGCAACGACCGGATGCAGCAGATCGCACCAGTCCTGCCCGTCGGCAAGGACTTCACCCCGGAGTGGCGAAAGGTCATGTCGGACTTCCTCACCGGCATCGGGCGCAGCGATCGCGCCGAAGAAGTACTCGCCGAGTACGACGCCCATGTGGCTCAGGTCCGCCCTACCGTCGAACCGCTGATGGCCGGCAAGAAGGTTGCCTTCGTTGCCGCCGCAGAGGATCAGATCGCGTGGTTCCAGAACGATTTCCGCACCGCCGTCGCCGAGGACCTGGGGTTCGAGGTGCTCCGTGAGGGCCCCGACCTTCGCGTGATGCTCGGGTCGGAGCAGTTCAACCGTCTCGAAGAAGCTGACGTCATCTTCGCCTTGGATCGCAGCGCCTCCGGCAGCGTGTACACCTCGCCCACATGGCAGCGACTGCCGGCGGCGCAGGCCGGTCGAGTGATTCCCTTCGACTACTACAAGGCCGCGGGATACGCCTTGACCGCCAAGGTGCTGGTCGACGACTTGGCGGCCGGGGTCAAGCGCTAGAACTATCTTTTCAGCAGGGCGCGGATCGCGTCGACCACGTCGGTGGGCGCCTCCTCTGCCATGAAGTGACCTGCGGACAGCGTGCGGTGCTCGAGATCGGGCGCCCACGCTTTCCACAGGGCCTCGGCGTCGTAGCCGAGCATCGAACCCCAGTCCTGCTGGATGGCGGTGACCGGCATACGCAGCTGGTGGCCTGAATCGCGATCAGCCTGATCGTGTTCGACGTCTATGCCTGCCGACGCGCGGTAATCGGCAACGATCGACGGCACCGCCTCCCGCGAGGCCCGCAGGTACTCCGCTCGCACGTCAGCCGGAATTGCTTCGCGATCAGTCGTCCAGACGTCGAGAAAATACTCGAAGAACGTGTCGGCGCTGGCGCTGATCATCTGTTCGGGGAGGCCAGGTGGCTGAGCCATCAAGTAGAGATGGAATGCCACGGCCGCATTCGATCCATGCAGGATGTCCCACATATCCAAGGTGGGCAGCACGTCCAGTGAACCGAGGTGTGTGATCACATCCGGATGATCCAGCCCGGCTCTGATGGCAACCAATGCACCTCGATCGTGGCCGACGAGAGCGAATCTCTCGTGTCCCAGATTCTGCGCCACCTCGACGACGTCGGCAGCCATTGTTCTTTTGGAGTAGGTGTCGGGGCTTTTCTCGACAGGCTTGTCGCTGGCTCCGTATCCGCGGAGATCCGGGCAGATGACGGTGTGATCCGACGCCAATTCGGTGGCCACGTGACGCCACATGAGATGGGTCTGAGGAAAGCCGTGAAGAAGGACGAGCGGTGCGCCGCTTCCGCCGATCGCGAAGTTGAGCCGCACGCCGTCGTGGGTGGAAATCTGCTGGTAGTCGAAGCCTGGGATGGTGATCGTCATCGGTCGCTCTCGTTTGTCGGGGTGATGGCAATCAGCATCGCCGCATTCGATGAGCATTCGATGAGCGCGATAGCGTGGGGACATGCGAGACCACACAGTTGGAAGGCCGGTTTTCGGAGTGCTGGGTCCGGTGGTCGCGTGGAATAACTCGGGAGACCTGATCGATCTGAAGGGCCCACGACACCGAGCTGTCCTCGCTCGCCTGATCGTTGCCCGCGGCCGTGTAGTTCCGGTGGACGTGATTGTCGACGACCTCTGGGTCGATCCTCCGGCCGGAGCGACCAGCGCACTACGTACGTTCGTCTCGGCGCTGCGACGTGCGCTCGAACCCGGTCGTCCGCCTCGAACGAAGCCGAAAGTTATTGTGACGGAAGGGCGCGGCTATGCCATTCAGGCCGCACCCGAAGCGGTCGATGCCTGGAAATTCGAGAGTCTGGTGCGGGAAGCCGCAGATTCATCGCCAGCGCAAACACTCGAACTGCTCCGAACCGCCCTCGAGTTGTGGCGAGGGCCGGCATACGCGGAGTTCACCGAAGAACCCTGGGCTCGATCGGAGCGTTCACGCATGGAGGAACTGCGTCTGACAGCCGTCGAACGCTTGGCCTCTGCCCAACTGGATCTCGGGCAGACCACCGAAGCGATTCCCGATCTGGATGCCCATATGACGGAACACCCTTGGCGAGAAGATGGTTGGCGACTGCTAGCTCTCGCGCTGTACCGCTCCGACCGTCAGGGCGAGGCCCTGGCTGTCCTGCGTCGCGCACGAAAGTTACTCGCCGAGGAACTCGGCATCGACCCTGGTCCGCGACTGACCGACCTCGAGTCCGACATACTTCGACGAGAGGGGCATCTGGATCCTGGAGCGGCAGAGCAGATCTTCAGTCAGGTGTCTGCAGCGTACGACCGAACCGTAGCGGCGGGATCGAAGTCGAGATTGGAGTCCACTGTCGGACTGCTCCGAAGTTTGGCAGTTGCGGGCGGAAGCGGACTGGAGACTGCTCGAAACCAGCGACTGGCAATCATCAGTGCCGCTGAACAATTGGACGACGTCGAACTCACCGCACGGATTATCGGTAATTACGACGTGCCTGCCATCTGGACGCGATCCGACGATCCGGGGCAGGCTGCTCAGATCGTCGAGGCCGCTCAGCGCACCATCGATCGACTTCCTGACGGGAACGACCTCGCTCGGGCAAGACTCTTGGCGACAATCGCACTCGAATCACGCGGACTTGCCGGCGACCCCGGATTCGAACCTGCCCGCGCTGCCGTTCAGATCGCCCGCTCCCTCGACGACCCCGGACTTCTTGCCTTCACACTCAACGGGTTGTTCATACAGAGTTTCTGGCGAACTGGTCTGGCTCCAGAGCGCGACGCCATCGGGGGTGAACTGATAACGCTCTCCGCTCGGCACGATCTGGCCACCTTCGAAATTCTCGGGCATCTGGTGCGTATGCAAGCTCTCGGCGCACTCGGGCAATTCGATGCCGCTGAACAACATGCCGACGCAGTGGATCGGTTGGCCGGACGTCACGAGCGTCCGTTGGCAGCGGTATTCACCACCTGGTTCCGCGCGATGCGAATTGCCGCCACCGGCGCGGACGTGTCGCACTGCGAGGAGCTGTACGAAGCCGCGGCGGTCTGTCTTCCCGGTTCCGGCATGCCCGGGCTCGAGGACGGAATTCTCCCGCTGGCAATTCTCGCACTCCGAGTCTGGCACGGCGTGCCGGCGGCCTTCGACGCCGATACGAACTGGGGCCAGTACGAGCCCTGGGCTCGGCCACATCTGCTTCTCGCGCAGGGGAAAGTGAACGAGGCCGCAGAAGCGGTGCGCGCGTTGCCCAACCCGCCGAACGACCTACTTTCCGAAGCGCTGTGGTGCCTTATCGCAGCAGCTTCCGTCGCGGTCGGTGACCGTCAGGTCATGGAACGAGCGCGGGCTGCTCTTATGTCTGCTGAAGACGAAATTGCCGGTGCGGGCAGTGGAATGCTCACTGTCGGCCGGGTCTCGGACCATCTTGCTGGGCTTAACGAGCACACCTGAGGTCCCGGTCGGTGATCGCCGCGGACGGGATTCATCCGCGATGGGTGATGTCTTCCCTAAATGGGTACTCGAGACTTAGAGAGGGAAGTGCTTTCTCGTCGAAAGGAACGCTGATGACTGCTCCACCACGAGAACCCGCCGAACACCCTGTCAAGCAGGGGTTCGCGGTCGGTACGACGTTCGCGGCGGCGATTCTGCTGCTGACAGCCGGCATCGTTGCCCTGCTGCAGGGGATCGCTGCTGTCGCCGACAACAATCTGTTTGTCGTCGGAATCAACTACACCTACAAGTTCGATATCTCGACGTGGGGTTGGATCCACATCGTTCTGGGCATCATCGGAATTGTGGTCTCCCTTGGCCTCTTCACGGGTGCGGTGTGGGCAAGAGCGTCGGCAATCGTGATTGCGTCACTCTCCATCATCGCGAACTTCTTGTGGCTCCCGTACTACCCGATGTGGTCGATCCTGGTGATTGCGCTTGACATCGTGGTCATTTGGGCAGTCGCAACGTGGGATACCGCGTAGATCATCGCGTCAGAAACTGTGGCCCCGGCTGATTCCCCCAGTCGGGGCCACAGTCATGTGAATGTCGATCAGTCTGGGAGTCTGCGTAATTCGGCGACGGTCAGTCCCAGCGAATCGAGCCGTGCCATGATGCTCCGCATGGCGCTGTGATCGGCAACGGGACCGTACAGGCTGGTGTAGCCACCGGCGGTTGGTGCAACACTCAATTCGGGGAACGCAGCTTTCACGCGATCCGACACTTCGCCGTCGATGAGAAATTGGTAGCGAGTGGGAGCAGTCATCGTTTCTCTCTCCCATCACACGTGTTGCGCATCGATTTAGTCTGTACCCATTTATTTTTACGTTGCCACGTGGTGAATACGTCATCCCCTTCGGGTGAATGCCGGACATGCGGCCACGACGTCTCATCGGGACAGCATCCTCTTCCAGGGTTCTCGCTGGTGTTCATCCTTTTTGTGTGAGGTCGAATCCGACTGTTTTCCCTAGTCTCTAGCGGGAGAGAGAAGAGGCCGAAATGGGTTCTGTCATCGGAGATCTGTTGCCACTCGCGTTGGGAGTGGCAATCTCGCCGATTCCGATCATCGCGGCCATCCTGATGCTCCTGTCCAAGCGAGCAGGAAGTACCAGCATCGGTTTTGCCTTGGGTTGGTTACTCGGAATCGTCGTTGCAACAGTAATATTCGTTCTCCTGTCGAATCAATTGGAGAAATCCTCCGATTCTTCGGCTGGTGTTTCGTGGATCAAGATCGCCTTGGGTGTTCTCCTGCTTGCGTTCGGCGCAAAGCAGTGGCGCGGACGCGGCGGTGAACATGAGACTCCCAAATGGATGCAGGCCATTGACGACATGACGGCAGCCAAGGGATTCGGCCTCGGATTCGCACTGGCCGCGGTCAACCCCAAAAATCTGATGATGTGTATCGCCGCAGGTGTCTCGATCGGTGCTGCATCGTTGCCGACCGGGCAGGTAGTCATCGCCGTCGCGGTTTTCACCGTCATCGCGGCATCGACTGTCTGTCTACCCGTGATCGGGTATCTGATCGCGGCGGATCGTTTGCGCACCCCGTTGGCAGAGTTGAAGGTCTGGCTGCAGGCGAACAACGCGACGGTGATGAGCGTGCTGATCCTGGTCATCGGAGTTGTGCTGATCGGCAAGGGAATCGGCGGATTCTAACCGAGCGGAGGTAGTCATGGGGTCGTTGTTGTTGCAGCAGATTCCGCTGGCGCTCGGCATCATCATGAGCCCACTTGCGATAGTGGCTGTAGTCGCAGTGTTGTTCTCCGAGCGGGCGCGGATCAACAGCATCGCGTATCTCGTCGGATGGTTCCTCGGAATCATTGTGTCGCTGGCCGTCTCGTTTGCAATTTTGACAGCGCTGGAAGTTCATCAGCGGACACACCCGCCGCTGTGGGTACCTATCCTGCACTTGATCCTCGGAACGGTACTTCTGGGCGGGGCCTGGTTCGTGTACACCCGTAGTCATCGGCGGATGCAGGCAATGGCGGCGGCAACCGGACCGGGTGACATTGCCGCGGCGGCCCCTCAGTTGCCGAAGATGCTGCAATCGGTGGAACATTTCTCACCGTGGCGCTCCGGTGTTCTCGGCTTTGCTCTCTTCGTCCTCAATCCCATCGACATGTCCTGTGCCATAGCAGCGGCCATGAATTTTCGATTGAGCAGCGCAGCACCGTCCGCGGAGTGGGCATCCGCTGTTGTGTTCGCGCTGGTATCGGCTAGTTCGGTCGCAGTTCCGGTCGCGCTGCTCCTGATCAAGAAGGAGAAGGCAACAGAGCCGTTGCAGCGTATTCGGACGTGGATCGCCACCAATACCCATCTGCTGAACGTCGGACTGCTGATCTTGATCTCGGCAATGCAGATAAGCAAAGGGATCCAAGGACTATGAGCACTCGACACACGCACACCCCGCTTGTCTTCGGTTCGCTGGCCGGCTATCAACGTGCGTGGCTGCGGCCCGACATCATCGCCGGGCTCACGGTCTGGGCGGTGCTGGTGCCGGAAGCCCTGGCATACGCCACCATTGCCGGCGTCCCACCCGTTGTGGGGCTTTACGCAGCAGTGCCCGCGCTGGTTCTCTATGCGGCCGCTGGTAGTTCACGCCACCTTGTTGTCGGTCCGATGTCGGCAACCGCGGCATTGTCTGCTGCATTGATCGCTCCATTTGCCGGTGGCGACGACTCACGTTTTGTTGCCCTGTCTGTCGGACTTGCCGTCGTCACCGGTCTGGTCGGGTTGCTCGCCGGATTTGTGCGGCTGGGATTCATCGCCTCGTTCATCTCCGAACCGGTGCTCAAGGGGTTCATCGTCGGATTGGCGCTGACCATCATCATCGGGCAAGTTCCGAAGCTACTGGGCGTCGAGAAGGGCGAAGGTAATTTCTTCGTACAAGCCGCGACGGTTGTGCGTGAGTTGGGGAGCGTCGACGGACTCACGGTTTTTGTCGGATTACTCAGCCTGACTTTGGTGTTGGCGGTCAAGAGGTGGTTGCCGCTGGTTCCAGGGTCACTCCTGGTCGTTCTGCTGGGCATCACGGCGGTTGCACTGTTCGGCCTCGACGATCGGGGCATCGACATTGTCGGCCACATCGACGCGGGGCTGCCGAGCGTCGGGCTACCGGAGGGAGTGCGAGCCGAGGATTACCTGGACTTGATCGGACCGGCCATCGGCGTGCTGCTCATCGGTTTTGCCGAAGGTCTCGGCGCAGCAAAGACATACGCAGCCAAGGCCGGTTACACCGTCGACGCGAACCGGGAACTGACTGGACTCGGTGCCGCGAACTTGGGAGCCGGCCTGTGCTCGGGCATGGTGGTCAACGGCAGTCTCTCCAAGACGGCAGTCAATGGTGGGGCCGGAGCCAAGACGCAGGTCAGTGGGCTCACGGTTGCAGTGCTCACGGTGCTGACACTTCTCTTTCTCACCGGGTTGTTCGAGAAACTGCCCGAAGCGACACTCGCTGCCGTGGTGATCGCCGCCGTGGTCGAGTTGGTCGACTTCGCCTCTCTCGCAGCGCTGTACCGGGTGTGGACCAAGCGGTTGGGCAGCATCTACGGCGTGGCGGCACGTGCCGATTTCGCGGCAGCCGTAGCGGCTATGTTCGGTGTGCTGCTCTTCGACACATTGCCGGGTTTGATCATCGGAATCGCCGTGTCGATGTTGCTGCTTCTGTACCGCGTCTCCAAACCGCATGTGGCAGAACTGGCCAAGAGCGGCTCGCGATGGGTGGACATTGCAGCTCATCCGGAATTGCAGCCTTCCGACGGCGTGATCGTCGTGCGAGTGGAAGCCGGCCTGTTCTTTGCCAACGCCGATCATGTTCGAGACCGGATCGACGATCTTGTCACCGACGGTACGTCCATGATCATCCTCGACGCCGAGACATCGCCGTTCATCGATGTGAGCGGTGCGCAAATGCTCGAACAGTTGCGGGATTCGCTGGCACGGAAGAACATCGTGTTCCGGGTGGCCCGCGACGTTGGGCAGTTCAGGGACGTTCTTGCCGGTACGCCTGGTGGTGGTGTGAAACTCGATGTCTACCCGAGCGTCGCGGAAGCCATGGCTGATCCCAATGATCGCCGGAGTTCATGATCGACCCGAGCTCACGATCCTCGCAGCCAACGCCCCAACGGCCCGTCGTCTTTGGCAACTGATCCCACGATCGTTCCGGCGACGACAACAATCGCGGAGAAGACGAACAACCAACTGATGAGCGTGAACATCACTCCGAGAAGACCGAATTGGTCTTGCGATGTGCGCGTGATCCGCGGAAGGAAGAGGGTGCTGGCAACGTGAAGGGCACTCAGGCCGGTGGCCGTCAACAGCCCGGAGCCGATGCACATCCGGGTGGTCATCCGGTTGGCTGTCAGCAGCATCGGAACCAATGTCCAGACCAGTGCCCATACGCCGTAGACGGCCGTGAATCCGAGCAATTGACCCACTGCGGGAATCGAATCCAACTTGTGACACACCGCGGCGATGGCAACCGAACCTGCGATGACAAAAACGACGGCGAGCCACCGCCAGGCTTGTCGAAGCGTGGCAATCGGTACATGCCAGATCCGCCCGTACATCCGACCCAGTGCTCGGGCATACGACGTCGAACTGATCAGCAGCATCAGCAGACCCACGATGCCGAAAGCTGTCGCGGATCCGGTGGTGACATCGCTCGGTGGGAATTCGGCGCCGAGATTGTCGCGCGCTGCGTCCGAGAGTGGTTGCAGACGTTGAAGGGTTGATGCGGCGATCATCACCGGCAGCAGGGACGTGAATGCCTGCGCCGCAAGGGTCATCGCACTGTCCACCAACCCGACTTCGACGATGTCGAACGTAACGCGCGACGCGAGCCGTCGACGAGGTGTGACGGTCACCCACACCTTCATGCGGTCGCGGGTGTCGTTGTAGATCTGCGGGGGCAACTGCATGCGCTTCGGGCGGCGCGTCTGCTCAGATGAGTCCGCCACGCCGCGCGGCTTTCAGAGCGTCGCGACGATTACTGACGTCGAGTTTGCGGTAGATCCCGCGCAGGTGGGTCTTGATGGTGTTGACCGAGAGGAACAGGGTTTCCGCGATCGATTCCGTGGTGTCGCCCGAAGCGAGTTCGCGCAGTACCGTGTACTCGCCCGGAGTCAGAATCGGAGCGATGGCAAGTTCATGTGGTTGCAGGTGTGACCGTACGCGCTCGGCAAACAGTTCTTGGTCTCCGAAATGTCCGGTGAAATCATCAAGGATTCCTCGCAGGGCGCGACCGTAATCGAGGAAGGGGCGCAGAAGGTTTCCGTGCTCGGCGGCGCGTAATGCGTCGTGCAGTGATCGAAATGCCTTGCGTGGTTGGTGATTGGCGGAATGAATGACGGATTGCAACACCGATGTGTAGATGCCGTGAGCGAGTAGTGGGTGTTCGGGTGATTCCACAGCGGCGGTCAACTCGGCCTGTGCCTCGGTTAGCTTGCCGCCGGCCAGTCGCAGAGACGACAACGCCAAGTGTGCCTCGGCGGTAGCGCCGAATTGCTGTGACGCGTCGTGTATCAGCCGGCTCGCCCAGTCCAATTCGCCCACCGAGAGGCAGACACTGACCACGGTGGGTAGCAGTGCGGATGTCGCGATCGGGAAGGTCCCCAGTTCGATGGCTTTGATCATGGCATCACGGATGTCCGCGGCAGTCGAGCGTCGATCGTCAGAGGTGTCGAGTCGACACAATCCGAAAGTGATGACACTGTGCCAGCCGAATGCGGGCATGCTGACGCCGAGAACATCAGCCTGGCGGCAGTTTTCGATGGTGGGGATCCGATACGGGAGATCCGGTGAACTGCAGAGATATGTGCCGAGGGCTGCTACCGATGTTGCCAACTCGTACTCCGCGGTGCCCATGAGATTATGCTCGCCAGCGTAGGTCAGGGCGTGTGTGATGTGGGCGATCATCGCTTCGATGTCGCCGTTCATGGCGGCCGAGAATCCGATACCGGTGAGGGCTCTCAGCACTAAACTGCTTCGGCCACGAAGCATTCCGAGTGCGGCGGCCTCGGTGTATTCGGTGCTTGCGCGCTCGAAGTCGCGGTCGAGGAAGTATCCGGTCGCAGTTTGCAGGTGTGCAAACGCTTCGATGTCGGAGTGAGTGCTGCGTTGCCGTTCGGCGTGCCCGGCGACTGCGGTGTCGAATCCCGCGCCGGCGTACAGAGCCTGCAGCTTCAACGCGCAGAACAGCGGGTCGCCATCCAGCCCGGATGACGCAGTTTCGAGGAAATTCAGGTACGTCCTGGCCGTAGTCACGTCACCGCTGTGGAGGGCTGAGGCGGCGAGGAGCATTCGAGTGCGCGGTGACTCGGATACGAGAGTAGGTACCGACTCGAGTATTCGGGTCAGATCGCTGCCGTATCCGTCCAGAACGAGCCCGAGGCCGCAGCGATCGAGGAAGGCGATAATACGTTCCGGATCACCGATGGAGGCTTCGAGTTCGAGTGCTTCGAGTTCGTGTTGATGCGCCTCGAACCACGTTGCGGCCTCATGGTGCGCTCGGATGCGTTCGTTCTGATCGACCCGGCGAAACTCTGCGCGAAGGTGTTCGCGCAGCAGTGGATGGTAACTGAACCAAGTTGTGTGATCGGTTGAATCGGTGCGTGTGAGTGGCAAATTGAACTGAATCAGTGTGTCGATTTCCGTCACTGCGTCTTCGTCGGTGATCGCCTCTGCCAAGTCGACGGAAAATGCTTCGGCCACAGAGGTCTTGAGCATGAACTTCGTGAGATGGGTGGGGAGTGCGGCCAAGACCTCGTCCACCAGGAAATCGGCAACCGGCCTGGGGGTGTGTGTGAATTCGTCGACGGCATCCGCGGTGTCACCTCGTCCTGCGAGATAGGTAGCAGCCAACCGAACCACGGCGCCCCATCCCTTGGTGAACGATTCGATGAGCGCAAGCTGTCGTTGGTCCAGTTCGATGTCGTATTCGCCTAACAGCACGCTGATTTCGTCGCTGTCGAATGCAAGATCATGTGCTTCGAATCGAGTCAGACGACCGTCGAGGGCTAGGCGATGCCAGGTCAAAGGAGGTTCGTACCTGGCCGCGAGAACGATCGTGAGGTTCGGCGGTGCGTCCGCGAGAACCTGGTCGAGGGTGCTGATCGACATCGGACCGTGAAGGGCATGAACGTCATCGAGAATCAGCGTGATCGGTTTTCCGCTGGCCTCGATCGCTTTCATGAAGCGGGAGTGCCAGAACTGCGTCGGTGCACCGCATGCGACGGGTTCGACATGCGTGGCCAGTGCTTCGGCGAGGGAGGTGCACAACACTTGCGCGTTGTTCTCACGCTCCGCCAACGTCAGCCAGGAAACCGCTGCGGGAGCCTGTTTACGGGCCCAGTCGGCCAGCAGCAGTGTCTTGCCTGCCCCAGCAGGGGCGCACAGTAAGTTCACCGCGCGAGCGTGATGTGCGGCTGAGAGCTTGCGATGCAGACGGGGGCGCGAGATGACATTGGAGATCGCCGACGGAGGACGGAAGCGGTTCTCGTTTTCGCGCGCGGCTATACCTGGACCCGACAATCTAGCCGTCGAAACGGATGCACGAACCGAGCTGCTCATCAAACTCCTGAAGTTGGTGAGTGCGACGCGGTGTAGTCCCGTTACGGCAATTACCCAAACCGGACGTTTGCTAATCAGCGGGCAAGAAGATGGTGACCAAGGTCCCGGTGCGAGGTGTATCGGCCATTTCCGATTGTGGAACACTGTTAACGGTGAATCGGAAGTCGGGAATCGTTCTTGTCGCAGGCGTTGTTCTTGCCGTGGCTGGTTGTGGTTCGGCGGCGTCACCTGCAACTTCGCCTTCGGCGTCCGTCGCTTCTGCCGAAGCATCCACGTCATCAGAGCCATCGGTTGCCTCGGCTCGGTCGACTCCTGAATCCGAGCGGGCGTTGATCGCGGCCACCAAATCCAACGACGTGGAGGTGGCAACCGCCCTGATCCTGGCCGGTGCCGACGTGAACGCCAAGGATTCCATTCAGGATTCGGCCTTCCTGTACGCCGGAGCGGAAGGTTTGAACCAGATTCTCGCGTTGACGCTCAGTCACGGAGCGGATGTCCGCAGTGTCAACCGATTCGGTGGCACCGCTTTGATTCCCGCCAGCGAGCACGCGCACGTCGACACGGTTCGGATGCTGATCGCGGCCGGAGTGCCTGTCAATCACATCAACGACCCGGGGTGGACGGCTTTGCTCGAGGCTGTTGTCTACGGTGACGGTTCGCCGCGCTACCTCGACGTGATCACACAGCTGCTCGACGCCGGGGCGGATCAGGAGATCAGGGACGCACGCGGACGGACAGCGTTGGAGAACGCGCAGAATCTGGGACAGGCCGATGTTGCTGCGCTGCTGACTTCTCGGCGCTGACGGAATCAATACGGAGTTCTGACCCGTCGGTTTTCATCGGTGGGATGGGGGTATTCCGCTGGGCGTGATGTCTCGCCCGAGCTGATCGCCCATCCGACTCGAAGGAAACACATGAAGATTTCCCGTGTATTCACCGCAATTCTGTCGGTAGTGGTGGTGTCGACTGCTGGAATCATCCTCGGTTCCGGCGGCGCGAGTGCCGCGCCCCAGCCAACCGTGGTCCTGGTCCACGGGGCTTTTGCCGACGCAACAAGCTGGGATGGTGTGGCCGCCGATTTGCGTTCGCGCGGCTATGAGGTTGTGACTCCGGATAATCCGCTGCGGGGGCCGTCGTACGACTCTGCAGTGATCGAGAAGACCGTCGCGGATATCGACGGCCCTGTTGTCCTGGTCGGGCATTCGTACGGCGGCGCAGTGATCACCAATGTGCACGATCCCAAGGTGCAGTCGATGGTGTACATCGCTGCTTTTGCTCCGGTGGAGGGTGAGCCGGTCCAGATCACGATCGATCCCATTCGGTTCCCGGGCAGCCAATTGCTACCTCCCGCACTGGGGTTGAAGATCGTCGACGACGCTCACGCGATTGGCGGTAAGAACGTCGACGGATATGTGACCGACGAGTACTTCCATTCGGTTTTTGCGCAAGATGTTTCGGACGAGACGGCGGCAACGATGTTGACGCATCAAAAGTCTGCGGCGCTCTGGGCGAACCTTGAACTCGGCGGTCCGCCGTCCTGGGCGAACACACCGACGTGGTACCTCGTGGCTGGTAACGATCGGGTGATTCCGGCTACCGCACAACGGTTCATGGCAAACCGGATGGGCGCGACCACCAGCGAACTCCCGACGTCTCACGCTTCGCTGGTCTCGCAGCCGGGTGCGGTCGCAGACGTGATCGTGGCGGCCGCTCACAGTTAAGTGTGCGACCGCCACGACAGTAAGGCGGGTTAAGCGGAAACGATCACCGAGGAGCCATGGCCGAAGAGGCCCTGGTTGGCGGTGATGCCGATGCGGGCGCCTTCGACCTGACGGCCTTCGGCTTGTCCGCGCAGCTGCCAGGTGAGCTCGCACACCTGCGCAAGTGCCTGGGCGGGAACAGCTTCACCGAAGCAGGCGAGGCCACCGGACGGATTGACCGGGATGCGGCCACCGATGGTGGTGTCGCCTGCGCGCAGGAGGTGTTCGGCTTCGCCGCGCTTGCAGAGTGCAAGGTCTTCGATCCAGTCGAGTTCGACGGACGTGGCGAGGTCGTAGACCTCGGCGACGTCGACGTCCTCCGGGGAGATGCCGGCTTCTTCGTACGCCGCGTAGCCGATGGATTCCTTGAACGTGCGCTCCGGAGCCGAGACCGCGGAGCTGGAGTCGGTCGAGAAGTTCGGCATGTCCATGATCGTCTGCGGGAACGTCGGAGTGACCGTCGAAATCGCCTTGATGCGAACAGGTTCCGCGATGCCCATCTTGCGGGCGTATTCCATGGACGTCAGCAGGATGGCTGCGCCGCCGTCCGAAGTGGCGCAGATGTCGAGGAGGTGTAGCGGGTTGGACACCACGGGGGATGCCAGCACGTTCTCGACGGTGACTTCCTTGCGGTAACGCGCGTTGGGGTTGCTCAGACCGTGCTTCGCGTTCTTCACCTTCACGTTGGCGAAGTCCTCGGCGGTGGCGCCGTACAGATCGATGCGTCGACGCGCATTGAGTGCGAAGTACGCCGGGTTGGTCATGCCCATGAGGCGGAAGCGCAGCCAGTCCGGGTCGTCCCAACGCTCACCGGCGACGGGAGCGAGGAAGCCCTTCGGCGTGGTGTCTGCGCCGACGACCAAGGCAACTTCGCTGAGGCCGGCCAGGATTCGGGCGCGAGCTGTGTCGAGTGCCTGCGCACCCGTCGCGCACGCTGCGTACGACGTGGCGACGCGAGCGCCGTTCCAGCCGAGGGCCTGAGCGAACGTGGCTCCGGCGACGTATCCGCCGTATCCGTTGCGGACGGTTTCGCCGCCGACGATGAAGTCGACATCCTTCCAGTCCACGCCGGAATCAGCGAGGGCGGCGCGTGCGGCGGCAACGCCGTACTTCACGAACGACTGGCCCCACTTGCCCCAGGGGTGCATACCTACACCGAGTACTGCGACGTCCTTGCTCATGACTGCGACTCCTGATCAGCTGCGGCGACAGGCTTCCAGCGCCACGTCGTACGAACTCCGGTTTCGTCGGTGTACAGCGGCTCGACTACCAATTCGACGGTATTACCCACCTTGAGATCGTCGACGCCGAATCCGTCGGCTACCTGGCCGAGGATGACGATGCCTTCGGGCAATTCGACGGCGGCCAGTGCGAAAGGCACGTACGGGTCGGAGCTGGGGATGTACGGCGGCGGCGGCTGGTACTGCGCGTCGGTGTACGACCAGACCGTGCCCCGGCGGGAAAGTTCGACGTCGCCGAACTCTTCACCCGAGCAGCTCGGGTTCTTGCAGAACGTGGTCTCGCGCGGGAAGGAAATGGTGCCGCAGGATTGGCACTTCGTGCCGATCAGAGCAGGTTCGGGGCCGGTAGTGAACCAACCCTCCACCGCAGGTGTCACGCTGCCGCTCGGTGCCGACGTTGCAGTCTCGCTCATGCAAACCTCATCTGGTGGGCGTGCCGGATCCGAGGATCGTGGCTCGCTGTGCCGCTTACTGGAACAGGTTGCAGTATTACACGATAAGCAGCGCAGATGGGGCGAAATTTTCGGTCAGTGGGACGCTTTCCAGAGCTTTCGACGTGGTGGTTTCACCTGGCCTGCAGCTCCGACAATGGACGACACTTCACCCTGGTCGAGGATCTTCTCCCGAACGCGTCCGTGCGCGACGCCGCGATCGACTTCGGCTTTGTCGATGGCATGCCAACCGGCTCGATCGACGACGCCATTCTGTCGCGCCCGGACCAGCCGATCGAGGGCAGCAGTGTCGGGCGCCGGGGTACGCAGACGTCCGTGGTTGAAGTCGTCGACGAGCATCCGGACGGTTTCCTGTGCGCAGGATTTGTTGGTGCCGATGAAGCCGCTTGGTCCGCGCTTGATCCAGCCCGTCGCGTACACGCCGGGTGCGTCGCTGACGCGGCCTCCCTCGTTCGGGATAACCGAGGCGCGCTCGTCGAATGGAACACCCGCGATGGGTACACCGCGGTATCCGATGGACGTGAGTACCAGGCCGGCATCGATGGTTTCCGTATCTCCGGTGGGTTCGATGCGGACAGTCCCGTCGGCGTCGACAAGCGTGTTGCGCTCGAATTCGATCCCACTGACGCGGTCCTCACCGGAAATCTCGGTTGGCGTCAGTAGGTAGCGCAAAGTGATGCGTTTGCTTCCGACTTCGACATGATCGCGATTCTTCAGCGCTTCGAGGAGTCGGAGTTTCTGCTCGACAGCGTGCGGCAGTGAGTCGGCTTTCTCGGTGATCGGGTCGAGAACCATGTCGTCCGGGCCGACGGACAGTTCGATATCCGGTAGCGCCAACAGGCCGGTGAACTCGGGAACGGTGAAGGCAGACTGCGCAATTCCGCGTCGGCCGACGATCACTACTTCTTCGATCCGACTCTTCCGTAACGCTGCGAGCGCGTGAGCAGAGATGTCGGTGCCGGCCAGCTTTTCGGGATCTGCCGTCAGAATGCGGGCAACGTCAAGTGCGACGTTGCCGTTTCCGATGATGACGGCCCGCCGATGTGAAAGGTCGAAGACATCGTCGACATGATCGGGATGACCGTTGTACCAGGCCACGAAATCGGTGGCCGACGCAGTTCCGGGGAGGGCTGCGCCCGGGATGCCAAGGCGGCGATCGGATGAAGCGCCGACTGCGTAGAGAACGGCATGGTGGTTCTCGAGAAGTTCGTCGTGAGTGAGGTGTTTACCGATCTCCACATTGAGGTAGAACTCGAAACCCCGCTGCGCGGCGATCTTGTCGAACAGTCGCGTGACCTGCTTGGTCTTCTGATGATCAGGTGCCACGCCGGCGCGAACCAAGCCGTAGGGAACGGGTAGCCGATCGAAGACGTTGACCTGCACACCGGGTTGCGTGAGCAACTCGTCTGCCGCGTACATCGCGGACGGACCGGAGCCGACGATCGCAACTCGCAGCGGCGGACGCCCCTGGTCGATAGTCGCGGCTGGGATCACCTTGGCAAGTAACGGGCGGGGCCGTTGCTCCTTGTAGAAATCTGCGTTGATCGAGAGGAAAACCCGCTGCGGTTCAGCCAGTTTCGACTCGGGAACAATGGCGTCGACCGGGCAGGCCGAGACGCATGCGCCGCAGTCGACGCAGGCCTGTGGATCGATGTGCAACATCTCGGCGGTGAGGAAATCCGGTTCGTCCGGCGTCGGATGAATGCAATTGACCGGGCAGGCGTAGACGCACGAGGCGTCGCTGCAGCAGGACTGCGTGACTACGTGTGGCATGGCGGTTGGGTCCGATCTCGGATTAGGCGGCAGCGTTGTGTGCGCTGCGGTGGGGTTCGCTGCGGAAACGTGATGCGCGGCCGTCCATCTTGCAGGCCTTCCACACCAATCGCGACGCGCGGTTCATCAAACCCGTCTCTGTTGCGAGCATGCGGACGTCGCCGAAGTAGTTTCGCAGCGTCTGACGCGATTCCGGTAGCTCCCAGAACAGGTCCTTCTTGACGGACTTCGGGATGTCGAACTGCTTCCAGAATGTGTTGGGTGGAATCACGATGGCATCGCACAGGATTCGCATGGTGATCGGGAAGAGGAGCGACAGGACAAAGCGGCTCGGCCGCGACATCAGCGGGATGCGTCGGCTCAGAAGTTTGTGCGCAAACGAGATATGACGCGCTTCTTCGGCAACGTGAATTGCCATGACGGACGCCATGATCGGGTGGATATCGCCCCCGGAGCGCAGGATGCTCTTCTGGATGTGGTCGATAGGTTCCTCGCCTGCGAGGACACCCACGAAGAAGAGTTCCGGGAAGGGGCCGGCAGCAAGTGGGATGAACGGCGCCAGCATGCGCATCACGCGATTCATGCCCGGAGCGTCGGCGCCGATGCGGTTCACCATTTCCTGGAACATCATGGTGTGGTTGCACTCTTCGACGGATTCGTGAGTGCAGTAGCGTGCCTCGGCCGACTGGTTGGGAAGTGAGAAAACGTACTGCATCATGCCGCGGATCAGGATGTTCTCGAACTGCAGGCCGACCTTCGCGACGTTGGCCTGACGCCACATCCCGATTTCGATTTGTTTGTCGATCGGCTGAGCCTGGTACCACGGGTGGGCGCCGAGCGGATCCGTCTCAGCCGGGAGGATCCAGCGCGTATCGCCGGGCGTGACCGCGAATTCGGGGGCATCCCAGTCGATATCGAGATACGGATCGAAGTGCTTGTTCACGGATCCTTCGGACAGGAGGCGAAGTGTCTCGTTGTACGAGTCGTCGGATGCTTCCGCGTTCTTGTCGAACGGCGTTGTCAGCGTCATGTGCGTCTCCCTCTTTGTCGCGGTCACCGCTGGTCTTACGTGCGGTTTCGGTGGTATCGAGGGCCGGTTCGTGTGATCGCAGGCACTCGGTCTGGCTTTAATGTAACCGCAGGTATCAGGAAAAGCTAGTCCCAGACAGTTCTCGATCGACAAGCGGCATGAGCTACTGGTGAGTAGCTTTGTGGGTCGACGCTTTGCCTGCTGCTTCGTGGGCGTTTCCGCGATCTTCTGGCGTATGGGCGCGCAATAACTTACTGCTCGGTAATCTCGTCAACCTATAGAAAAGGACAGGCGATGACGATGATCAGCAGGCTGGTGGGCAATTTCGTGTTGAATCCGCCCACGAGGCTTGGTTCGCTGCTTCCGCGCCCCCGCGTCGACCTTTCGGAGAGGACCATCGTGCTGACCGGGGCGTCGTCCGGTATCGGGGAGGCAACCGCGCACGTGTTGGCTGCTCGTGGTGCCGAGATGATCCTGGTTGCCCGAGGCACTGACGAACTCGAGCGCGTGCGTGACGACATCCACCGAGAGGGAGGATGGGCTCACGTTCTACCCGCGGATCTCTCGAACGGTGAAAGCGTCGACGAACTTGCCGACGCGATAGCCGACCAGTTCGGGACCGTCGACGTTTTGATCAACAACGCGGGCCGCTCGATCCGCCGAAATGCCGCCGATTCCGTAGAACGGTTTCATGATTACGAGCGCACGATGGCGCTCAACTACTTCGGACCGGCGCGGTTGACGCTTCGACTCTTGCCGTCAATGCTCGAGGCCGATTCCGGACACATCGTCAATGTCGGGACGTGGGGTGTGAGCGCCGGTGTGATGCCACGGTTCAGTGCGTATCACGCGTCGAAGTCTGCGCTCAGTGCCTTCGGTCGTAGTCTCGGCGCCGAGTGTCATGACACGGGCGTCGCCGTCAGTACCGTGCAATTTCCACTGATTCGCACGCCGATGATTGCGCCAACCGCCGAATACGTCAGCCAACCGGCATTGACCGCGGAGCAGGCAGCGTCGTGGATCCTGCGGGCAATCGAAACGCGTCCGATCGAATTGTATCCACGCTATGCCGGCCTGCTCAGGGTCATTGGCGCTATATCACCCTCTGCCACAGATGCATTCGTGCGACGTTCTGGAATCTGAAAGTACTCGCTGCCGAAGTATCGGGTAAATAAATGAGGGTATGGCGTACTTTGAAGACGGCGACTGCGCGCAAAACTTGATCGAGAAATGAAGTAGGGGAATAGCCAGTGGCAGACATTCGCCGGAAACCGGCGCGGGTCAAGAAGATTTCGCTGAGTGCTCGCGAAATTCTATCGCGGAACCCAGCTGTCTTGGCGGTCACTGCCGGAATTCTCAGCCTCGTGTGGATGCTCGTCGCAACCTGGTCGGTGGCGCGGGGTAGTGGTTATTCGGGAGAGTCGGCCGCGGACGACCCGGTTGTTCTCATCACGACAGTGCTCATTCTGACTGTCATGACAGTGGCCGCATGTTTCCGTCGGCGGCATCCGGTGTGGATGTATCTTCTGACTCTCGTCGGCACCGTCGCTTTGGCCCTGCTGCTCGAGGACCGAGTAGCAGCGGCCACTCCGCTGTATTGGTTTGCGATCATCGTCATGGCTGGGAGAACTACCGGAAGTCGCTTGGTACTACTGACGATTGCCGGAATGCTCGCTGATCTGTGGATGACGACCAGATTTCGACCGGGCGACGCTGGTGAAAGCATGACGCTTGCTCAGGTCCCGGCTGGGGATTTGCCAGAGTTCTTGTTAGCACCCGCGGTGAATATCATGACCAGCTACGCGGTCATGATCGTTATCGGGAAAGTTGTGCAGAGATATCGAGCTCAATCATCCGCCAGTGCCGCCGCCATCGAGCAAATGCAGTTGAACAGCGACGCGCGAATAAGCGATGCGATCACAGAGGAACGGCAGAATATGGCGCGTGAATTGCACGACGTCGCTGCTCATCACCTCACTGGTCTGCTCATTCAGGCGAGGTCGGCAGACAAATTGTTTTCCTCCAACCCGGCGCAAGCTAAGGCACTGCTCGGTGGTGTGATCGACCATGGCGATCGGGCCCTGAACAGTTTGCGTCAAACTGTGGGGATTCTGCGGTTGGGCGAGGCCGATCCCAAGTACCCACAACCGATGATTGCCGATATTCCGGAACTCGTGGAGGGATGTCGAGCGTCCATACCGTCCTTGGAACTCGATCTGGAGGATAGCTTCACCGAACTCGACAGTGCCGTGCAACTGTCCTCCTATCGCGTTGTACAAGAGGCATTGTCGAATATTCTTCGCCACGCGCCGGAAAGTTCCGCGACAGTGACTGTGCGACGTGAGCGCGATTCGATCAGCGTCGACGTCACCAATATTGCCGACAGAGGAACACCCGCGACAGACGGTCAGAGTCTGGGAATCTCGGGGATGCGTGAACGCGTCACCCTTCTTGGCGGAACCCTTCTCGCCGGACCCAACGACAACGGTTGGACTGTAAAGGCAGTCATTCCCACTGCTGGCCAGATCATCGGATAGTTACCCCGCGGCAAATCGGGCAAGATTCAACCAGGACGTCTCTCGATGATCGTGTTGGCCTTCGTGTTCTCAGTGTTCTTCTTTCTCTCGACACGTTAGGCGAGTCGCTCATTCCCCTGTAGTGAATGCGCTGATGAGCTACGCGTTATTCATAACCTTCGGCAATGTTGTGCAGAACCACCGCGAAGAGTGTTTCTTTTGTCTCTTGGCGAAGTCCGGAATCTCGATTCATAGAGGTGGCTTGAATGCGGGATCGCGTTCCTAATACTTTGGTGTTAATTCCTTTTGGTGAGGACATCTCGGGCTCATTGGTTTAAGGCCACCGCACGGTCGAACGTGACGCTGCCGACTCCGTCGCGGGCGCCTCCTTGCCCCCTGTCCACCCGGTACCGATCCCAGTGGTTGCCATTGACGCCGGCATCTCTGGCATGATAGCTATTTAACGAGCGCTAAGTCAGTGGTTGGCTTGCGCAACATGATCTCGGTCCGGTGCCTGATGCATGCGTCTTGGGTGCCGGACCGTCTCAAGTGCACGTCCTCGAAGGGAACGAAGAAGATGACCAAGGCAGTGATTGTCGATGTAGTCCGGATCGCATCAGGCAAGGGCAAGCCAGGCGGGGCACTGTCCGGGACACATCCCGTCGAACTGTTGGCCCACGTACTTCGGTCGATTGTCGAGCGCAACGGCATCGATCCGGCGCTGGTAGACGACGTCATCGGCGGCTGTGTCGGTCAGGCCGGCGAGCAGGCATTGAACATCACCCGAACGGCCGTGCTCTCGGCTGGGTTCCCCGAATCCGTGCCTGCCACTACGATCGACCGCCAGTGTGGATCCAGCCAGCAGGCAGCACATTTCGCCGCTCAGGGCGTTATCGCCGGGGCGTACGACATCGTGATTGCCGCCGGTGTCGAATCCATGAGCCGTGTACCTATGGGGTTCACCTCGATGGGTAAGGACGCATCCGGTCCCGGTATCGCCGCTCGCTACCCCGAGGGCTTGGTCAACCAAGGCATTTCGGCTGAACTGATTGCGGCGAAGTGGAAGTTCGACCGGGACACGCTCGACGCTTTCTCGGCTCAGTCCCATCAGCGCGCTGCGGCTGCGGCGGCGGAGGGACTGTTCGACAAGGAGATCGTGCCGATCTCGGTGACCAATGCCGCCGGAGAAACTGTTACGCACACCGTCGACGAGACCGTGCGCGCCACGACCACCGCCGAAGGCCTGGCTGGTCTGAAGCCGTCGTTCTACTCCGAGAAGTACGCAGCTCGTTTCCCGGAAGCACAGTGGTCGATCACTCCCGGCAACTCCTCACCGCTCACCGACGGCGCTTCGGCTGCTCTGATCATGAGCGAAGAGATGGCCTCCAAGCTGGGGCTGACACCTCGCGCCCGTTTCCACTCGTTCTCCGTGATGGGCGACGACCCGGTCTTCATGCTCACCGCACCGATCCCGGCCACCCACAAGGTCCTTGCTCGCGCAGGACTGAGCATCGACGACATCGACACCTACGAGGTCAACGAAGCATTTGCGCCGGTGCCACTCGCGTGGGCACACGAATTCGGTGCCGACCCGGCCAAGCTCAATCCGTGGGGCGGAGCCATCTCGCTCGGCCACGCACTCGGATCCTCGGGCACGCGTTTGCTGACGACGATGGTCAACCACCTCGAGGCCACCGGCGGACGCTACGGCCTGCAGACCATGTGTGAAGGTGCCGGCATGGCAAACGCCACCATTATCGAACGTATCTGACACACAACATCTTTCGAAAGGGAATCACATGATCGTCAACGACAGCGTAGCCGTCGTCACCGGTGGAGCCTCCGGGCTCGGCCTGGCCACCGCCAAAGCCCTTCTCGCCGACGGCGCCAGCGTCGTCATCATCGACCTGCCGTCCTCCAACGGTGAGGCCATCGCCAAGGAACTCGGCGACCGCGTTCGCTTCGCTGCGGCCGACGTCACGGACGAGGCAGCTGTGTCGGCCGCTCTCGATCTCGCGGAGACCCTCGGACCGATCCGCGTCACGGTCAACTGCGCCGGAATCGGCAACGCCATCAAGACCGTCAGCAAGAAGGGCGCATTCCCCCTCGATGCGTTCAAGAAGGTCGTGGACGTCAACCTGATCGGCACGTTCAACGTGCTTCGCCTTGCTGCAGAGCGCATTTCGAAGACCGAGCCCATTGACGGCGAGCGGGGTGTCATCATCAACACCGCCTCGGTCGCAGCATACGACGGACAGATCGGCCAGGCTGCTTACTCCGCATCCAAGGGCGGCGTTGTCGGTATGACGCTCCCCATCGCCCGCGACCTCGCGTCGCTGCTGATCCGCGTCAACACGATTGCTCCTGGCCTGTTCAAGACGCCGTTGCTCGCCAGCCTGCCGGAAGAGGCTCAGGCGTCGCTCGGTACTCAGGTGCCGCACCCCTCCCGCTTGGGTGACCCCAGCGAGTACGGTGCACTCGCAGCGCACATCGTCTCCAACCCGATGCTCAACGGTGAGACGATCCGCCTCGACGGTGCAATCCGTATGGCACCGCGGTAATTTCGGAGACAAGATGACTGGCGAAGCGATGAGTGTAGATTCGGTAGCAGTGGACTGGAGGTCTTTTCCGCCGCTGTTGATGAGTGACATCCTGACGGCTTCGCTGGAACTGTTCAACGAGAACGGTTACCACGGCACAACTGTGCGGCAGATTGCCAACCGCGTCGGGGTAACCGTTCCCGCGCTCTACTATCACCACGCGAACAAAGAGGCCGTTCTGGTCGCGCTGTTCGACGTATCGATGAGCGAACTGAATACCAGAACCGAAGCGGCAGAAGCAGAAGCCGGAGAAAAACCGGTGGAGCGCTTTGCGCTGGTGGTCGAGGCGATCGTTCTGTACATGACTCATCGGGCGCATCACGCTGCGTTGGACACCGAGATCCGGCATGTCTCGCCGGAAAGCCGAAGCCGATACGCGGCCAGTCGCAAGCGACTCGAATTGCTGATGCGCAGGATTGTCGATGACGGTGTGGCATCAGGAGATTTCTCGGTCACCGACACCGAAGAAACCGTCCGGGCCATACTCGGAATGGCTCAATCTTTACCACGTTGGTTCCAGACCGGTGGTCCGATGTCGCCGTCCCAATTGGCAGAGAAGTACGTCGACATCGCGTTTCATACAGTCGGGTATCGACCGTAAACGAAGGCGGGCAACAGGTTTAAGACCTGTTGCCCGCCTTGTGGTGTTTACCCTGTGTCAGAGCCGCGTGACGTTGAGTCCGCCGTCGTGGTAGTCGGCCCGCAGACGCTTCTTGTCGAACTTGCCGACACTCGTCTTCGGAACTTCCTGCACCACAGCCCAGTTCTCGGGAAGCTGCCACTTTGCGATCTTGTCCGAGAGGAACTCTTGCAGTTCGGCCATCGTTGTTGCCGAATCCGCGCGTAGGACTACCGCCACCAGCGGTCGCTCATCCCACTTCTCGTCGGGAATGCCGATTACAGCTGCTTCCGTGACATCGGGATGACCCATGACTGCGTTCTCGAGGTCGACCGACGAAATCCACTCGCCGCCCGACTTGATGATGTCCTTGGAACGGTCCGAGAGGCTGAGGAAGCCGTCGGCAGTGATGGATCCGACGTCGCCGGTCTTGAGCCAGCCGTCGTTGAACTTGTCTGCTGCCTCGACACCGTAATACGACGCCGTAATCCAGGGGCCGCGCACTTCGAGCTCGCCAACGGAGACGCCGTCGTGGGCAACAGTTTTGCCGTCATCGTCGATGAGGCGTGCTTCGACGGATGCGGGGAAGCGGCCCTGCGAGTATCGGTACTTCCACATCTCGTCACCCGCGATACCGAGCGGCGGGCGAGCCACGGAGCCGAGTGGCGAGGTTTCGGTCATGCCCCACGCATGCAGGACGCTGACGTTGTGATCGTCTTCGAACGCGTGCATCAGTGCCGGCGGAACTGCCGAGCCGCCGATCAGAACCTCACGCATAGACGAGATGTCCTGAGGATTCTGTTCGAGGTAGAGGTGCAGACCCTGCCAGATCGTGGGGACCGCGGCGGCGAACGTCGGCTTCTCGCTGGCGATGATCGCGGCCAACGGAGCCGGCTGGAGGAAGCGATCGGGCATGATCAGCGAAGCGCCGATCATGAACGCGGCGTAGGGAAGTCCCCACGACATCGCATGGAACTGCGGAACGACGGCAAGTGCGCGGTCGCCCTGCTTGAGGTTGGGTCCGTCGCTCATGCAGACCTGCATCGAGTGCAGGTAGATCGAACGATGGGAATACACAACACCTTTGGGGTCGCCTGTGGTGCCGGAGGTGTAACACATCGCGGCAGCGCTGCGCTCGTCCAGTTCGGGCCAGTCGAACTCTGTCGGCTGCTCTGCGATCAGGCCTTCGTACGTGTGTACCTCAACACCGGCGGGCGCTTCGAGGCCGGCGGCGGAAGAGCCCGTCACGATGATGTGCTTGACGGTCGTGAGCGAAGGCAGTTGGGGTGCGAGCAACGGGATCAGCGACGGATCCACGATGATCACGTGATCCTCGGCGTGATTGGCAACGTGGATCAGCTGCTCGGGGAACAATCGGATGTTGAGGGTGTGCAGGACAGCGCCCATCGCAGGAATGCCGAGGTACGCCTCGAGGTGCTCCGAGTTATTCCACATGAACGTGGCCACTCGCTGATCCCCGTCGACGCCGAGTCCGCGCAGTGCGTGTGCCAGCTGAGCGCAGCGACGTCCCACCTCGGCATACGACGTACGGCGCGGACCATTTTCGGTCCAGGTCACAACCTCGGCGTCACCGTGGACGGAGGCTCCGTGCCGCAGGATTTGAGCAATGGAGAGTGGGGCGTCTTGCATCGTGCTCAGCATGGGCTACTCCTGGGTGTCATGCGATCCTGTGCTTTCCAGACCGGCCGCAATCGAGGTTGTGTGATGTCAGGCTAGTCATATCGCCGGGGCACCGTGTTAGTGACCCACTGCACACTCGAAGAACCATGCGATAACGAGTGCGCCCGGGTCGACGACGCCTCGAGCCGCCTCGCCGACATAGCTTGCGCGGCCCCGGCTGGCGACCATGACTTCCGTCGACTCGGCTCCGGCGCGGGCGGCTTCCGAGGTTCGTTGCAACACGTCCGCGCGTACGCCGTCGAGTTGAACTCCTTCCTCGAGAGCGTCCACTGCGGGGGCAATCGCATCCACCATGGTCTTGTCTCCGGGGCGTGCTCCCCCGAGTGCGGTGATGTTGTCCAGACCTGCGCGTGCCGCAGCGGCAATGGTCGCGAGATCCAGTGTGCCCTCTCGGGCTACTCGGAAGAAATGACGGAACCAGATGCCGAACAGCGCTCCGGACGTTCCACCAGCATGGCCGAGATAGGCTTGCGAGATGGCATCGAATGTTGTTGCTGCGGAATAGGTATTGCGCATCTCGGTCAAATCCAATTGTTCCAGTGCGGCCACCATGTTGGTACCGAAATCGCCGTCGCCCGCCCGTCGATCGAGATCGGTGAGGGCGGGTTCCTCGTCGAGTACCTTCTGTGCCCAATCGGCTACCCATGCCCCGATGTTTCCGTCGGAAGTCGGGGTTGTCGGTGCAGTGTACGAAGGGCCGAACGATTCCCGCGGACCCACAGCCGAGTAACTTCGTGCCGGCGAATTCGGCCAGGCCGGCGCGGCGCTCGGGGCGTCCCACAGTTCGAGGATCTGATCGTCGACGCGTACCAGGGTGATGGATGCGCCTGCCATGTTCATCGCCGTCACAAATGTTCCGACGAGGGGGCGTTCGATGTGAATTCCCTTCTCGGCTAGATATTCTCCGAGTTCCGCGAACAGTAACTGCAGTTCCAGGGGATGTGTTGCACCTAATCCGTTGACCAGCGCGATAACACGATCTCCTTCGGCCAGTTCGAGTGAGTCGATGATCGGATCGGTCAGTCGGCGCACCAGTTCGGGAGCCGGCAACGCGTCGATCCGCTCTCGCCCTCGCTCGCCGTGGATACCGATGCCCAGTTCCATCTGGCCCGCGGGTAGATCGAACGAAGGTTCTGTTGCTCCGGGGAGCGTGCACGGCGCAAGCGCGACCGCCATACTGCGTGCCGATTGTGCGACAAGGCGACCGATCCGGACAACCTCTGCCAAAGACTCGCCGCGCTCGGCTGCGGCACCGCATACCTTTTCCACGACGACGGTGGCTGCCGTGCCTCGGCGTCCTGGTCCGTCGCCGTCAGCTCGTTCGGTTGCCACATCGTCCTCGACGAGGACCACATCGGTATCGATGTTGTCTTCCCGCAGCAACTCTCGTGCGATACCGAAGTTCATGACGTCGCCGGTGTAGTTCTTCACGATGTGGAGGACACCGCCGCCGGCGTCGACGGCTTTGCACGCCTCGTGAATTTGCAGAGCGTTGGGTGAAGTGAAGACCAAGCCGGGGCAGACTGCGGTCAGCATGCCTGCGCCGAGGAACCCGGCGTGCATCGGTTCGTGTCCGGATCCGCCGCCGGAGACGATGGCGACTTGTCCTTTGGGCAGCGGTTGTGCCCGTGTGAGGTATCCGGGGTCGGGATTCCACGCGATGTCGTCGGTGGATGCGATCAACCCGCGAAGTGCGTCGGGAACAAATGTCTTTGCGCTGCGCATGAACATCACTTCAGAGTAGGTCTAACGTCGAGTTCGGGCACGGGTGGTGATCGACGAGAGGTGGACGGCGTGAAACTGGGGTTGGTACTGGCCGGTGGCGGCGTTGCGGGAATCGCCTGGGAAACCGGTTTTCTACTCGGCGTTCAGGACAATTCGGCGGACGCCGCCGCAGCGCTGCTGGCAGCGGACGTGTTGATCGGCACTTCTGCAGGCTCCACCGTGACCGCTCAGATCGCGGGCGGTGCGACACTGCAGGAACTTTTCGACGCACAAACAGCGGAGGCGACGGGGGAGATCGATCCGAAGGTCGATGTCGAGGTACTCGGTCAGATGTTCGTCGACGCGATTGCAGGTTCCGCGGATCGATCCGAACAACTTCGTGCGCTCGGCGAGGCAGCGATGGCCGCCGACACCGTCGAACCCGCCGTGCGTCGTGCGGTCATCGAGGCGAGGCTGCGCAATCGGGCGTGGCCCGACCGGGAGTTGCGCATCCCGGCAATCAACGCCGAGACCGGTGAGTTGAGGGTGTTCGGCAAGTCGGCCGGCGTAGACCTGATCGACGCAGTCGGAGCGAGTTGCGCCGTCCCCGGTGTGTGGCCGGTGGTCACGATCGACGGGCGCCGATACATGGATGGCGGAATGGCAAGTGGCTCGAATGTTCATTTGGCTGCCGACTGCGATGTGGTCGTGGTTCTTTCACCAGCAGCCGATCCCGCCCCAAATCTTCTGGGCGGCAGTCTGCGAGAGGAAATCGACGCGATGACGCAGTCACGGGTACTGCCGATCTTCGCCGACGACGCCGTCGTCGAGGCGATCGGAACGAACTCCCTCTCGCCGGCCACTCGGCGTCCGGCAGCTGAACTCGGTCGCGAACAGGGCCGCCGAACGGCTGACGAGATCGCTGCGTTTCTGGTGACGACATGAGTGGGGCCCGGATTGCCGTGGTCCTGCGTCCGGAGCAGTCGCCGGAGGATCTGATCCAGCTTGCCAAATATGCCGACGAAGTCGGTATCGACGAGGTCTGGTTGTGGGAGGACTGCTTCTTCGGTGGAGGAATAGCTACTGCTGCAACTGTATTGGCCGCAACCGCGCGGATGAGAGTGGCGATCGGTGTGCTGCCGACGCCGATGCGCAACACCGCGATCACGGCGATGGAGATTTCGGCGCTGGGCAGAATCCATCCGGATCGACTGCGGGTTGGCTTCGGTCACGGCGTTCAGAGTTGGATGCGACAGATCGGCGCCAAGGCCGAATCGCCGTTGACCCTCCTGCGTGAGCAGTTCGGAGCGGTCGAGCGGCTACTACGTGGCGAGTCGGTGACGGTATCCGGTAGGTACGTGAATCTCGAGGACGTCACGCTGGCATGGCCGCCGGAGGAGGTGCCTCAGTTGCTTGTCGGTGCTACGGGGCCAAAGACTTTGGCGCTCAGTGGTGAGTTGGCGCAGGGCACGGTGTTGTCGGGAGGGACCACCCTGGACGGCGTGCGCCGGGCGATCCAACACATCGGAGCGCAAGATCACGAGGTGGTCGTCTACGTCATCTGTGCCTTCGGTTCAGGCGGTCGTGAGCGCGCGCTGGCCGAGGCCGCAGCGTCCGGTAGCGAGTCGCCGGAGGAAGCGATTGCCGTGGGGACCGCGGCCGACGTTGCGGCAGCAGCAGTGCGATGGGTGGACGCGGGTGCAACCACCGTTGTACTCCAACCGACCGTTGACGAGCCGGACGTCCGAGAGTTCATTCGCCTTGTCGCGCAGGAGGTTCAACCGCTGATGGTGTAGCTCAGGCGGTTAGTCGGGACAGAACCTCGTCGATGTCGGCAGTGCTCACGTCTCGATGTGTCACGAACCGAACCTTCCCGGCGACGGTGACGGCACCGACGTCGACAGCGGCGAGCTGAGCAACGGTGGCCGATGGATCGGCTGTGGCGGCGAGAACGATGTTGGTGGCGGGTTCGTCGACAGCCCAACCGCGCTCACGAAGCCCCGACGCGAGGCGCTGCGCATTGTCGTGATCGTCGGACAGTCGGGCCTGCGAGCGCAAGGCCACGATGCCGGCCGCGGCAAGCACGCCGCCCTGACGAATGCCGCCGCCGAGCATCTTGCGAATCCTTCGGGCCTCGGTGATCAGTTCGGGTGACGCGGCCAGTATCGAGCCGACCGGCGCGCCCAGTCCCTTGCTCAGGCATACCTGGACGGTGTCGGCGCCGGAAGTCAGTTCGGTGGGCGAAACATCCAGTGCAGCAGCGGCATTCCAGAGGCGTGCACCGTCGAGGTGAATCTTCAAGCCGCGTGATCGGGCCGCGTCGACCAGCGTTGTCCACTCGGCCGGATTCATGACGGCGCCGCCGGCGAAGTTGTGGGTGTTCTCGAGACAGAGCAACGTGGTGTTCAACGTGAAATACGGACCGGGGGAGCCTGCGGCCTTCAGAACCGTCTCGGGCCTGGGCCGTCCGGGCCCTCCGTCGTGCGGCAGCGCCACCGGCATGCCCTGGGCGAGCCAGGCAGCGGTGCCCAACTCGGACCCCAGGACGTGGGAGTGCTCCGGTGCCAGGAACTGATCACCACGGCGGAGGTGCAGCATCAGCGCAATCAGGTTGCCCATCGATCCGCTCGGTACCCACAGAGCCGCCGGAAAACCGAGAGTGTGTGCCACTTCTTCCTCGAGCGCCGCCATGGTCGGGTCGTGATCGAGGACGTCGTCACCGACCTCTGCGTCGGCCATTGCCCTTCGCATCTCTGCGTCAGGTTTGGTGACGGTGTCCGAGCGTAGGTCGATGTACGACGAAGTCATGGTTCATTCGATCAAGTCGCGTGATCCGGCGTCAAACTGCCGTGAGTCGGACGTGAGGGATCAGATTCCCGGCTCCGCGGCGATCGTACCGGCGGATACCGCCCGGCACAGAGCGTCGTGGTCACGTTCGGTTTGATCGGCGTAGAGCCGAGCGAATCGGGTGAGGGCAGTATCGACCGTGTCCGAGGTTCCCAGATAGCCGGAAATCAGTGACGCGCCACTGGTTCGGGCGTGTCCCTTCGCCAGTAGGCGACCGCAGATCGCGACATAGTCGGTCAGCGCTGCTGCGTCGATATTGTTCAGGTCCACTGAACCTTTCATGTTCCGGAACTGGCGGACGTAGTACTGGCGGTCGTCGACGGTGCACCAACCGAGCAGTGGATCGCTGACTGTCTGGAGGGCCTGCTGGTATTCCGCGACACGTCGTCCTTGGTGATCGTGCCAGGCCGAGTCGCCGTGCACGAACGGCGCAACAACGGATCGGCGAGCCTGTTTGAGCTGCAGGAATATGACGTCGTCCGGGATGCTCCCTTCACACAGGGCGACATAGGCTCGTAGGGCGACACTTCCGACGCCGACGACCCGGTGCGCCACGTCGATGACGTTGTATCCCGAGACCACTCGACGCCAGTGCGGTGCAAGGGTTTCGAGATATTCGTCGAGACCTTCCAAGAGGAAGTCGGTGTCCTGTGGGGTGAGTCGTGTTGTGAGCGGCGGGTTCTCGAGTAGTTGTCGTCGTCCGTGATCCTCGACGGTGAATCGGGGAACCGCGTGATCGCTGGTACGTCGGCGGGCGCGTTCCGCTGCGCGTTGGATCTCGGCGAGCAAGCCTGGATCGGTGACGTGGTCGGTCAGTCCGTCGAAATCGACTCGGTCGAAAGAACGATCGAAGAGTGGCCGCTCGGACAGCTTTCCCAGGTGGAGGCGATACGCGGACACACACGAGGTCGTCGCTGTTTCGCATTGAGATTCGGTGAGGCCGTTTTGTCGACCGGCCACCCAGATGCTCGCAGCCAACCTACGCAGGTCCCATTCCCACGGGCCTGGATGTGCTTCGTCGAAATCGTTGAGGTCTATGACAAGTTCGCGTTCCGGCGATCCGTAGAACCCGAAGTTGCCGACGTGGGCGTCACCGCAGATGACCGGCGTGATACCGGTGGCCGGGAACGCCGCCATGTCCTCGGCCATCAGTCCGGCAGTCCCGCGGAGGAATCCGTACGGGGAAGCGACCATGCGCCCCACCCGAATCGGTACCAACCAGTCGAGTCTTCCCTCGTGCGCAGTGTTGACCTGATCGACCGGGTCACGTCGGTTCGGTGGTGGCGTCCAATCGCCAAGTGACGACCGTGCCACTCGTTTACGTAGACTCTTTCCGATCTTGCGCCGCTCACTGCGAGGGGTTTGACGCGCGCGCAGGGTCGCCCTGCCGTCCGGTTCGTTTTCGAGAGCCAACTGACCGGCAGGCCTACTCAGCGGGTCCATGTCGGGCTCTCTTTCGTCGGGCGTGCGAAACTCGCGCTCGATCTTATGCCCGCTGGAATTAGTACCGCGCGACGAGTTCGTTAACTACTCGCCTGGGCAATCAACTCGACAACGCGGTCGGCGCACAGGTCCGGATCGGGCATTCTCCCGATGCCGAGGCACTCGACGACGGTGAACGACGCATCCGGCATGTCCTCCACACCGAGCGCCCACCCGAAGTAGTGGTTCCACGCGAGTACGGCGCGGTGGCCGCTGTGCTGCGGAATCTCGTTGCCAAGCACAAGTACCGCGTCGAACGCCGGACCGTCGAACCAGATGACCGATTCGGCAAAGGCGGAGGCGGCGACCGCGACTACGTACCTTTGACAAGTGGATTCGCTCGGAATGGCGGTGTGTGCACGCATGCTCGCTCCTCCGGCTCGGTGGTGATCGGAGGGTTCCCCCTTGGTGCCGCCGAAGAAACGCCGTGCAGATTACGTCCCGGCCACAGATTTACGACGCAGGCGATGCCCGAGATGTTTTTTTGGGCTTCGCCGTTGTCGTGGGTGGCCGCGGAAATGAGAAGACGGTGTGCTTTCGGCCGCCCGCGTACCCGCCCATATAGTCGATGTGGATCGTCATACCCGCTCTGGCACTGCGGTATTGAGTCAAAGTAGCGGTTACGTTCCGCTGTGAATCGGGGCCGTGTGTTGTCGTCTTCACCAGCGTCGCCGATGAGTGCGAACCCGTTACCTACGGGGTCGGTGACGGTTGTCGAGAAGCTCAGTCGTCATGTTCGGGCGTTAGGTCCCGAACTGCGGCTCGTATGGACCGTTCACGAAGTTCGTTCTCTCTGCGCAGCTCACGGCGCCTACGGCCCGCCTCGAATCGTTGCCTCGCAATTGTTCCGGTTGGTCGGAGTTGGGGTACTTCAGCTGGTTTTCCGTCGCTGCCCATTGCCACCATCGTGAAATAGCAACTATTGGTGTGTCGAGATTTTCCGAGAAGAATGTCTTCGGTTTCGACTCGTATTCCGATTTCCATCGACGTGCGCCCGGTGTAATTGACGGAAGCGCTGAACGTGACGAGTTCTCCGACATGCACCGGTTCGCGGAACACCACACGATCCACGGACAGGGTCACGACGTACGTCTGGGCGTATCGACTCGCGCACGCGTATGCAACCTGGTCGAGAAACTTCAGAATCGTTCCGCCGTGCACGTTGCCCGAGAAGTTGGACATGTCCGGCGTCATGAGGACGGTCATGGACAGGGTTTGTTTTGCCGTATGCTGCGGTGCTTGCTTGGATTCAGGCAGGGAGATCGATTCAGACATCGAGTGGGCCTCTTGGAGTCGGTGGACGGTGAAGAGACCGTATCCGGCAAAGAGGGTTACCCGCGCGTTCGGAAGAGCGCGGTATCGGAGTTCGGGACAGTGCCAATGTGGAGGATGTATTCGCTGGTGGCGACGGGGCCGGCCGCGCTCGACCTGAGATAGGGCGCGAGCGTCGAGCGGAGGTGCGCTGACATCGAAGCCCAATTCCCTGTGCTTCGAACGGCCTCGCGAAAGTTCTTCAACGCCGGTGCCTGGTCGCACAGTTCCTCGACGGGATCCGATCCGGCTGGTAGTTCCCACTCGAGCAGGTGGGAGGCCGAGCTCACCGACTCCAATCCGGCTGCCGCCTTCTCGAATTCGCTCGAGCTCGACCACGTCGTCGGCAGTGGTGCGATGCCGTCCCACGCAGAAGCTGCCTCGGTGCGAAGTGCTGCTGCCCACCCGTTCGCCGACCACGTTGCGACGCAGATCTTTCCGCCTGGCCGGGTCACCCGCATCATCTCTGCGAGGGCAATCGAGGGGTCGGGGCAGAAGATGATCCCGAAGATGCTGACGCAGGCGTCGGCACTCGAATTCGGCCAGGGTAAAGACTGCGCATCGCCGATCGTGAAGGTGGGTTGGGTAGTGCCGGGGTGGGGAATCCAGCGTTCGCGTGCGACCTCGAGCTGGCTGGCGGAGAGGTCGAGTGCGTGGACCGTCATGCCTGACTGAGCCGCCGGGAGCGCAAAGTTCCCGGTTCCGGCGCAGACGTCGTACACCGTGCTCACATGCCCGATCGAGCGCAGTGCCTCCGTCGATGCCGGTGAGAGTTGCTCGGCAAGAGGCGAATACGTCGTACCATTCCAGTTTCCCTGTTTCACGACAAACTCCTTTCGACTGCGTCGATGACCGTATCGAGCGCTGCGCCCGCCGCGCGCGCTGCTTCGTCGGGGTTGCGTTTCTCGATGGCCGCGATCAAGGGTCGGTGCTCGTCGACGTGGAAACCTGGACCGACACTGACTGCGGACAGCGAATCCGTCACGGCGGCAAGGACTCCCCGGTGGACGTCGATCAGTGCGGAATTGTGGGACGCCTCGACGATCGAAAGGTGCAGGGCCATGCCGGCTTCGACAGTGAAGCCGCCGACGTGACCGGGGTGGGCATTCCAGGCTGCATGTATCCGCGCGAGATCTTCGGGGGTATGGCGCTGCGCTGCAAGTCGCGCGGCTTCGACCTCGAGTCCGCGTCGCAAGCGCAGTACGTCGAGAACGTCACCTCTGGCGAGCCTGCGCCCGAGTAATCCTTCCACCGGCGACGCCGCCAGGACGTAGACGCCGCCGCCATGACGAACGGACAGAACTCCGGCGTGTGCAAGCGCCCGTACCGCTTCGCGCATGGTGTTTCGGGCGACTCCCAATTCCTCGACCAGTGCGGTCTCCGGCGGGAGTTTTGATCCGACGGGCCATCGACCGGTCGATATCGCCTCCTCGATCGCCGCGGCGACGATGTCTACCTTGCGTCCGGAATCGGACATGTGTGCCACCTCGGGTAAGTGGGTCAATGACTTTGTCCGAGGTTAGCGTGCGCTCACGAGTGGGTCAATGACTTGTGAACTATCCGCGTACGTCCAGGCTGCGCGCGTAGTGCTCCTTGAAAACCTCGAGATGCGCCCACGATTCCAAGCCGCTGACACCGTCGATGCCCCGGATTCGCTCGGACAAGGCATGGAGGTCGTTGGACGAGTTGGCGGCGACCGTAGCGATCACGTCGTACCGTCCCAGAGTCCGCGCGAGGAATTCGATTCCCGGGAGCGACTCGATCTCCGATACCGCGTTGTCGTCCCGTGAGCCGAGATTGACGCCGATGCCCATCGCCAGCGACCGGCCACCACCTCGCCGCTTGACGACGGCACCGACGCGCAGTGCCGTGCTCGAGATCAGATGATTGACGCGATTGCGCACAGCGCTCGGCGACAGGCCGGTGTGTTCGGCCAGCTCGAGAAATGGCATGCGACCGTTGCGCTCGAGCAGTTCGATCAAGGCGACGTCCGTCGAATCGAGTCGGATGTCGGCTTGTAAAGCGGTCTCGGGCATGAAGATTCCCTTGATGACGTCGACGTAGACCAGCGTGCTCACGGATCTGACGCCACGCTGTGAGCGGAGTTCGGCGATGGCGCGGTACAGATCGTCGTGGCTGGGCACCCGAAGTTCCGCGATCACGTTGTACTGCCCGCTGACTGCCGAGATGTACACGGCAGCCTCGGATTCGATCAACGCGTCCAGTACCGGGGTCATCGGTCCGGACACGGCGATCGACACGTGTGCGAGTGCCTTCAGGCCGAGAAGTTCGGGGTGTGCGACGGCAACCACGGACACCGTTCCCGAGTCGAGTAGTGCCTGCACCCTGGTGGACACTGCCGCGCGTGGGGCATCGACCGCCACGGACAGTTCGCGGTACGTCGCTCGCCCATTGCGTTGAAGAGCAGCTATGAGCTTGGAATCGAGATCGACCGTCATGGATGCCCCAACTTTTCCAGAGATTTTTCTGTATGAGCTTCCTATTAGAACAGTCGCATGTGGGCATCGATGATGTGGATAAGTGCAGATATGCTCGAAAACTTGTACAAAAAAGTTGTGTACCACCTGGTCTGAAACTTTGATGCATTGCATAGCTCCAGGTCAGGGCGTAGTTTTCGCTCAACACGCAGTGACCTGCACCACCATCTCGACGAAGGACCACCATGCGCAAGTTGCACACGCACGAAGCCTCGCCGCTCGACGCCACCGCCACGATCTTCACCGGCGCCAAGATCCACACCGTTGACGACAGCACGGCGGGAGCCGAAGCGTTCCTGGTGTTCGGAAACCGCTTTGCCGCGGTGGGGACACTCGAGGAATGCCGCACGGAGGCGCGACGCCTGAGCACTCGCACGACCGCGGTGGTCGAACTCGACGGCGCCACCGTCGTCCCCGGATTCGTCGATCCGCACGCACACCCGTTGATGTACGGACAGATGCTCAGCTGGGTGGACTGCGGACCGGAGAAGGCGCACTCGATTCCCGGAATCATTGCCCTGCTTCAGGAAGCGGCACGCACAGCTCCTGCGGGTGTCCCGATTCGCGGATACGGCTATGAGCACCGCAACCTGATCGAAGGGCGCCATCCGCTCAAGGAAGAGCTCGATCAGGTGGCCACCGATCGCGAGGTCTACCTCATGAACGCGAGCGGTCACGGCGGCGTCGTCAACTCCTTCACTTTCGACAAGCACGGCATCGATGCGAGCACTGAGAACCCGGCCGGTGGCGAGTTCTTCCGAGATGCAGACGGCGAGTTGACGGGCGAGCTGTCCGACGCCGCGTGCAACATCCTCACCGGTGTCAACGGTGTGAAGGTCGGCCATCACGGACCCAACTTCCATCTCGAGGACGAGCCGGAAGAGCACCTTCGCCAGCTGTCGGTCGCTCAGGACAAGTTCCTGGCCGGCGGCGTCACCACCATCGGCGACTGCCAGGTGACGCGTCGTGAATTCGACATGTACCTGCGTCTGACCGAGCAGGATCAGCTCAAGACGCGTGTCAGCATGTACATGCTCAGTCATCTCCTCGATCACGTCATCGACACGGGAATGCATGGCGCCTTCGGCAATTCGCGGCTCGCGTTCGGCGGCATCAAGTTCTACGCCGACGGCACTCTCGGCGGCTGGACCGCATACTTCCCCGACGGCTACGTGGGCGACCCGTGCCGCACCGGGCAGCTCTACCATGAGCCGGCGGACTACTCGGAGCTCATTGCCAAGGCACACTCCGTGGGTCTGCAGACTGCCACGCACGCTCAGTCACCGACGGCCATCGACATGGTGCTCGACGCCATCGAAGCTGCGCAGAAGGCTCACCCCGACGCCGACGCGCGTCACCGCATCGAGCACTGCGGGCTCCCGACGGCCGAGCAGATCGCCCGGATGAACCTGGCCGGTGTGTACCCGGTGAACCAGCCGCAGCACTACTACAACTGGGGCGAGGGCGTCACCGCTGCGATCGGCACTCCGGGTGAGCGGTTCAACCCGCTCGGGGAGTTCATCGCTGCCGAGGTTCCCGTGACCATCAGCTCCGACGCCCCGGTCGCAGAGCCCAAGCCGCTCGAGGCAATTCAAGCAGCCGTCACTCGTGTGACGCGTCAAGGCCATCAGCTCGGCTCCGATGCACTCCGCATCACCGCCGACCAGGCACTGCAGGCTCACACGCTCAACGGTGCACGTGCGCTGGGCCGTGAAGCAGAACTTGGCAGCATCTCGGTCGGCAAGCGGGCCGACTTCGTCATTCTGGGCGCGGACCCCCTCGAGGTTCCGGCCGACGCGATTGCGCAGATCGAGGTGCGGGAGACCTGGATCGACGGCGAACTCGCACATTCAGGTCATAACCACCTATTGTCGAGCACTTCGACCACCGAGGAAAAGTAATGAACCGAGAGCAACAGATCGTGAAGGCCCGCAAGGCGGGATTTGCAGCCTTCGTCGGTACAACCATCGAGTGGTACGACTTCTACGTATATGCCACGGCAGCCGCCCTGGTCTTCGGTGACATCTTCTTCCCGCCCGGAACCGATCGCCTGACCGGCGTTGCGGCGGCGTTCGCGACGTACGCCGTCGGATTCTTCGCTCGCCCGCTCGGCGGAATCGTGTTCGGCCATGTCGGTGACAAGATGGGCAGGCGCACCGCACTTGTCGTCACACTGACGCTGATGGGTGCAGGCACCTTCCTCATCGGCATGTTGCCCACGTACGCGTCGATCGGGTTCTGGGCGCCGTTGCTGCTGGTTCTGCTCCGCTTCGTCCAGGGCTTCGCCGTCGGCGGTGAATGGGGTGGCGCGGTCCTGATGGCCGTCGAGCATGCTCCCGAGGACAAGAAGACTTTCTACGGCGGATTCGCTCAGCTGGGCAACCCGGCCGGCGCCCTTCTGGCCACCGGGTTCTTCAGCATTCTCTCCACCTTCGGCGACGACGCGCTGCGCGAGTGGGCCTGGCGTCTGCCGTTCCTGTGCTCGGCGCTGCTGATCCTCGTCGGCTTGTTGGTTCGCCTCAAGGTCGAGGAGTCCCCGGTCTTCGAGTCCGAGGTGAAGTCCGCGGACGTCCCGGAGATGCTGCCGCTCAAGTACGCACTGGTGACCAACTGGCGTCCGATCATCCTGGGCATCGGCATTCTGCCGGTCGCAGTCGGCGGCTACTACCTCGTGACGACCTTCATCACGGCATACGCGACCGACCCCGACATCGGCTTGTCGGAGACGCTGATTCTCAACGCGCTCAGTGTCGCCGCGGTGGTCGAGTTGATCGCGACCCTGGGCGTGGCGTGGCTCGGCGACAAGGTGGGGCGCGTCCGCGTGGTCATCTGGGGTCTCGCGGCGGTCGCGATACTCGCCGCGCCGCAGTTCTTGGTGCTGAAGTCCGGATCCGTCTTCCTGATCTTCCTGACGTTTGCGGTCATGCGACTGGTGCTCGCTGCCACGTATGGTCCGATTGCCGCCGTTCTGTCGCAGATGTTCAAGCCGCAGGCGCGCTACACGAGCATCTCGTTGGCGTACCAGGGTGCAGGCGCGATCTTCGGCGGGTTGTCTCCGCTGGTGTCGACGCTGATGTACAAGGCAACCGGCAGCATCTGGCCGGTCATCGCACTGCTGATCGGCATGTGCATCCTGAGCATCGTCTGCCTGCTCTTCGCTCCGCAGCACGTGGACGAGGCGACCGACACCGACGGTGTGCGGCAGGGCCTGAACAAGGAATCGGCTTCCGCCTGACAACTGCAAACACGAAGCTGGGGCAGTACACGATTTCCGTGTACTGCCCCAGTTGTCGTTTCAGGTCAGTTGTCGTTCAGAGCAGGTCAGGCGCCGACGAGATGGCGATGAAAGTGATCGCTGCGTCGGTGCGCCTGGCTGAGATTCCTGATCTCGCGAAGCCAGAAGTGAGACGCCAGCGCATTGTTGTTGCCATAGCCGGTGCCGGACGTGTCTTCGTCGATCAAGGCGACAAGCGCCTTGATCAGGCTGGTGACCTTGAGGTTGTTGGTCTGAGAATGTCGTACCAGCAGGTCAGCAGCTTCGTCGGTGCTGCAGCGGTAGAGCGTGCAGACAATTTCGAGAGCCCGTTCGCGGAGACGGCCCGAATTGGTCGGGATCCGTAGTCCGTTTGTCGGAACACTGTTCGTCTGGTTGTTCGTGTTGTCGGGGTGAATCATGGTGTTGTACAAGGTATTCCTTTGAACCACATGGGTTTTGGACCCGTGCGGTGTGTAGCGCATGTTGATACTGGTGCAGTCGGTACGCGATTGGCGGCGGACTCCGTCGGAGTCTTCGGCCTGGTCAACAATCTGCGGGACTGATGAAAGTGCGTAGTGATCAAAGGCGCGGATTTGCACCGAACTGGAAGTCTTGCCCCTGGAACGAGTTTTGGAACTGTCGTTCCGGGCGAAGCGACCGGCTGCCTGACTGACGGCTGCCCTCTGATAACCCCACCGTACGTCATGGTGTCGGTTTCAGCTAATCCTTTTCCGGGCGATCATGCTCACAGTAGGCGGTTTCACCTGCTCAAGGGGTATTTACGTGATCGATTATCGCTTGCTTGGTGGTAGCCCAGGCTGCGGATTCGGTGTTGGTGAATTCGCCGTGGCCGACGCCGGGAAGTTCGATCAGGTCGACGCGATCACCGGCCACGCGGGCGGCGTCGGCATAGCGTCGGCTCTGCTCGATCGAGACCACCCGGTCAGCTTGCCCGTGCAGTGCTGTGACCGGGATGCCGATGGGAAGATGTTCGATCGGCGAGGCAACACGGTATCGATCCGGGTAGTCGGACGGCATGCCGCCCAGAAGATTTCGAACAAATCGATCCTTGCCGGATGTGGCCGCGAGTTCCATGTCGAAGACACCGGCCATAACGGTGGCTGATCGAATGGATACTGTGAGAGCAGGGTCGGGCGCGTCGATACCTTGGCTAGGTCGCGACGCTGCCCAGGCGGCGAGTTGGCCGCCCGCCGAGTAGCCGGCTACGTGCACGCGGCCCAGATCCAGTCTTCCGGAAGCCTTTTCCTGCACAGAGTCGGCCAAGGCGTTTGTTGCCGTGACGGTGTCCGAGAGAGTGGTCGGCCATCCGCCGTGCCCGCCCACGCGCCGATACTCGATGTTCCACACGGCAATTCCGTAGGGCGTCAACGATCGAGCCCACGCGCCTGCGTAGTCGAGGTTACTTTTCTGGGCCCATCCGCCACCGTGAATGAGGACAACCACTGGTAGTGAATCTCCGTCGCCGGGGGGTAGATACAAATCCCCGAACGTGTCCGTGTCGGCGGCATAGGAAATGCGTACGGGGGCTACGGATCGATCGGTGCCCGCCGCGCTGGAAACGGAAATAACCAGGGTGAACAAGCAGACCAGCGCAACCGCGACATACCGAAGCAGCCGGTTGGCGGAGCGGTGCGCGATGGCCGGATTCCTCTCGTCACGCTGGGGAGATTGTCGTAAATAGGAGTCTATCTACGACAAGTGAATTTCAGGTGCCTACGGTTCGGTCCGTGCTGACTCTGACGCGAAGTTCGCCCCGAGTGTGGCCCTGGTTGCGCGGTTCGTCGCCGTTGATCAGGGCTAGCAGTGCATCCACTGCCAATGCTGCCTGTTCTTCGGGGAAGAAGTCGACGGCGGTGATCGGGGGATCGGAGATCAGTAGAGCGGGTTCGTCGCTGTTCTGGGCGATCAAGATGCTTCCAGGAATTGACAGACCGAGATCGAGCGCCGCTCGTGCAGCAGCAGGAGCGCAGCCGAGGATGAACGAAAGGATCGCGTCCGGTGGATTCTCGGATGTCAGTGCTTCGTGAGTCGTCGAATACGCAGCGGCGACAAGTTTTTCGACGGTATCGACACCTTCGAACGTTGCAAGTTCATCCGTCGCTCTGGGTGTCACGCTGTGGGTGCGGCACCACTCGCGGTAAGCGGTGGTTGTCGCGCGGTTCCACGCCGAATCCATTCCGGGGTTGAGGACGAGGATGTCTGTCGCGCCCTTCTCTGTGAGGTGGTCCAGGAGCGTTTCGGTCGTGGCGAAGAGATTCGGTGAGATGGTCCATCCGAACTGTTCGCGACTTCCCGGGCCCACTGCGACAGTAGGGATTCCGAGCTTGTTCAATACATCGACGCGAGGGTCGTGCGTCATCGGGTCGACGACGAGAGCGCCGTCCATCTCGATGCGCCGCAGCCCGTTCGGGTCTTTCATCGACGGCAGTAGCAGGAGTGAGTGATCCGCATGAAACGCGGCCTGAGTGGCGGCGGTAGCCACGCGGCCGTACCAGTCGAAGTTGAGGTACTCGGACGATGACAACTCGTCCCGAGTGGGGAGCATCAGTCCGAGGGTGGCAGTCCGGCCGGTCCGAAGATTCTGTGCCGAGCGATTTGCCCGGTAACCCAGGCGGTCGGCCACCTCTTGAACGCGCGCCCGGGTCGTCCCGTCGACTCGGCCCTTGCCATTGAGTGCGTAGGAGACTGTCGACACCGCGACGCCGGCAGCAGCCGCGACATCGCGAAGCGTCGGGACGTTCGGCGTGATCATCGGGCTGGTTTCCTTACTCCCTGGTCGGTTTCTACTACAGGTTAACGCCCAATCGTTTCGGCAAGGCAAAAGAAGGCAAGCCTAGTGGACGGTCGTCTAGTGACATTCGAGTGCAGAATCGTTTCATCACAGCTATTGACACTGAAGAAACGATTCGGCACGCTCGTGGAACGTCGGCACAACGTCGAACCAATTCGGATGAACCCGACGCACTCGTTTCAGCCAAGCGCATATTGCGATAACGCACGGAGTCATTGCATGACCGACAAAACCGACCTGCGGCCAACGGGTACAAGTCCCGCCACGCATCCGCCTCGAGCTCCTCATGACCTTTGCTCGGGCACTACCAACAGCGCCTACATCGCGGAGGGGTTCGGCGCGGGATCTTCGGTAGTGGCCTATGTCGGCGATCTCGGTGGCCAGATCGGTTTTGTTGTCGCCTGCGGTATTTTCACGTCGTCCACGCTCGACAACCTTTTCGATATCTCGATACCGATTTCTACAGGCGCGCTGATGGTTGCCGTTCTGGTCACGGCCGTGGGATATAGCCGAGTGGACATCAGCGAGAAGGTCCGCCTGGCACTTGGCATGGGCACTATGGCGGGCTTGTCCACTGTTCATAATCTGTGGTTCGCAATACCACTGCTCGCTGCATTCGTGGTGGGGGCTCTTCGGTGCGTGGGGGTCCGTAACCACTCGATCGAAGTGCTGTCGGTATGAGCGAACACCCATGGTCGGTCCCCGGCGGTTTGGTCGAACGGCCGGGATTGCTTTCGGGAGAGGCGGAGATATGGGTGTACGCCGACAAGTTCTCGTACTTCGCCGGCGAGACCGTCTCCCTTCGAGTCCACACCACCGCAGACCAATACGACCTCGAGATCGTGCGAGACGGCGCACGGCCCCATAGCATCGTCAAGTACATCGGTCTGCCCGGAAAGCAGCAGGCGACGCCCGCGGACGCCTATGCAGTCGGCTGCGGATGGTCTGAGTCCCTCGCGTTCACAGTCGCCTCGAATTGGTCCTCGGGAATGTATTTGATTCTCGTACGGATGCGTCACGAAGGCGTCGTCGTCGAGCGTGAAGGCTTTTTCATCGTCCGTTCGCGGGACGCCGCGCTGGCCGACCTGGTTCTCATTCACACGACGAGCACGATGTTGGCTTACAACGACTGGGGCGGGGCCAATCACTACCGCGGTGTTCCGGACGGTTCCGGCGACGTGCCGACACCGATTTCCTCGACGCAACGCCCCATCGCGCGAGGAATGCTGCGTAAACCTGAAGGTGCAGCACGCAATATTCACACCGATACTCCCGGAGTGGGCTGGGTTCCGAGACACCCACCCTACGAGTGGGCCTGGGTGAACGGCTATTCGCGTCATCACGCCGATGCTTTTTGGGCGACGTACGAACGGCCGTTCACGGTGTGGGCGGAAGAGCAAGGTTTCCGCGTGCATCACATAACCCAGCATGATCTACACGAAGATCCTTCAGCACTGCAGGGATATTCGTGTGCGGTAGTCGTCGGTCACGATGAGTACTGGTCATGGGAAATGCGCGACCGAATCGACGAGTTCGTTGACGGCGGAGGAGGTTTGGCGCGATTTGGCGGCAACTTCCTCTGGCAGGTCCGCATCGAGGGCGATGCACAGGTCTGTTACAAGAATCCGTTCGATGATCCGATGCGTGAGGTTGATCCGACGCGGGTGACAACGGCATGGGATTCGCCCGAAGTTGCCCGACCGGGAGCGTGGACGATGGGTTTGACCGGTATGGCTGGTGTCTACAACCGTTATGGCGCAACGACTCCCCGGTCCTCCGGCGGGTTCACGGTGTACCGGCCGGACCATTGGGCACTGAACGGAACCGACCTGTATTACGGCGACAACTTCGGGATCGCCCCGATCTGTGTGGCCGGATTCGAGATGGATGGAGTGGATTACACGTTCACGAAGGGGCAGCCCTCCGCCACTGGGGTTGACGGTGCTCCCGAGGATCTGCAAATCATCGCGATGGCGCCGGCGGTATCGGGTTCACGGGACAATTGGAACGGCGCGGTTCCCATCGGTGCACCTTTTGCCGAGGTGCGGGGCATTATCGAATGCTTCTACGGGAGTGAGCCGCCCGAGCACCTTCGTGATCTCGAATACGGATCGGGAATGATCGCGTGCCACCAGCGAGGTTTCGGAACGGTGTTCAACGCTGGTTCTACCGAATGGGTGAATGGACTGATTCACCACGATCCGTTCACCGAGAAGATCACCTCAAATGTACTGAATCTATTTGCTGCACAAATCTCGAGCTTCAACGCGGGGGAAACTGACACGAGAGTCGATGACATTCGAACATTCGGCCCCGGTCAACTGTGATCCCTACCCGTACGACGAAGTAAGCAACATGGTCAGCGGCCGCGTGGCACTTGTCGATCTCGACCGACACCATCGCGAATTCGCTTCTGGTGACGCATTTTGTGCCGAAGTCGTTTGGCGGCACGTGGGAGAACGTCGAACCGTCCCAGAAGTACTTCGTCGCTGTTCCTGGAGCGCGTTCATGAGCGTTGCCTCGTCGCATGGGCGTTATGGCGATCCTAAGGCCAAAGCTCCCATCACGGGCTCTCTGACGGCTCGATCCTGACAATCAGGTCCGCCCGCACCCGAATTGCCTCGACAGCAACGGCATTCGGTTGATCCACCGTGTGTACCCATGCCGCAGCCGCTTCGGAACTTCTTCCGAAGCGGCTGTGTCGTGTCACCAGTCTTTCCGTGCGAGTTTCTTCCGGAACGTCGAGATACCACACGGCGTCGAGTGACGCGCGGACGTCGGGCCAGGCTCCGGTCTCGAAGAGAAGGTAGTTGCCTTCTGTGACAATCAGCGGAGTCTCCGGGTCGACAGGCACCGCGCTGCCGATGGATTCGTCGATCTCGCGATCGAAGATCGGCGCGTAGATCGTGCTGTCCTGCATTCGAAGTCGACGTAGTAGCGCCGCATAGCCGTCAGCGTCGAAAGTGTCGGGGGCACCCTTTCGGTCGCGTCTGCCCAGCCTGTCGAGTTCCCGATTGGCGAGATGGAAGCCGTCCATCTCGACGATGGCGCATCGAGTACCCAGCTTTCGCGCGATGGTCTGGGATGCCGTCGATTTTCCGGCTCCAGGTGCTCCCGTGATGCCGAGGACGTACCGACGGTTGTCGGCAATCAGTGAAGCAGCGCGTGAGGCAAGCTGGTCGAGCGTCAGCGAGACGGTCGGCGGTGAGGTCCTCACGTGTTGCTCCATTCGGTCGGGATGTCGGTTTCAGAAGACGGCTGCACGATGCCTTTGATTGCGCTTCGGCCCATTGTCCAACGGCGGATGATCTTCGACTGGTTATCTGAACTCGCCCCTCGGTTGGGCGTTTCCGGCCACTTAGTACCCGAGGCCTAAAGTGGCCACTCTTTTTGGGTGTTTCATGCCCTGATATCCGTTACGTTTTCCAGGTGGTTACTGCTGTGGTGCCATGCCGCACGGTGCGGAGACCCAGAGTGTGAAGGCCGATAGATGACGATTCTCAATTCTCGCTCTGGGCGGACTCGTCCTCGTTGCGGTCGCATTGTCGCTGCGTTCGGTGGTGTTGTTCTCGCAACGGCCTCGCTCGTGACTGCTGGTGCCGGCTTCGCTGCCGCCGAAACAGTCGCTGAAACCCTCAACCGTGCATGCGTCCGCTATGTCCCGAACCCCGATCCTGTTGAAGGCATAGTGTCCGACTGCGCCGGCGCGAACCTACAGAAGGCGAACCTGGCCGGCGCGAACCTGATCGGCGCGGACCTGGCCGGTGCGACACTGACAAACGCAATCCTGACCGCCGCGGACTTGAGCTACGCGACACTGGAGCAGGCTAACCTGACCGACGCGGATCTGACCGGCGCGGACGTGAGCGACGCGCAAATGACGGGTGTGAACCTGACCCGCGCGATCCTGATCGACGCATCCTTGAGCAACACTTTCATGAGCTACGGAACCCTGACCGACGCGAACCTGACCGGCGCGAACATGTACGGCGCAAATGTGTGGGAGGCCGATCTGACCAGAGCGAACCTGACCGAGGTGTATCTGTACTCCGCCACGATGGTCCTCGCGAACCTGACTGACGCGGACCTGACCGACGCAGACCTGAGCTTTTCGTATCTGTACGGCGCGAACCTGACCGGAACGAGAGCAATACCCTCGGATGTTCAAGTGACCGCCTCGTCACCTGCCGATGCTGCCGTCACAATTCCCTCACCCCTGGGCGTTCGGGGAGTGGGGCTCGGCGAATGCACCCGACCGACCGATATTGCGGTCTCGATCGGCACCCCGACCACCTTCCCCGTCGGAACTACAACCGTCACGTGCACCGCCGGAAACACCCTTGCGTCCGGTTCGGGGACCGTTACGGTCACCGTCAACCCGTATACCGCAGCTCCCGGGTTCGCCGCCTCCGCGCCCGTCACGTTGTCGGGGACTGTGGGCACCGAACTCCCACATACCTTCACCGCCACCGGAACACCCGCCCCGCAGATCACCGTCACCGTCGGGGCCCTTCCCGACGGCCTCACCCTGACCTCCGCCGGTGTCCTGACCGGAGCACCTACCGCCCCCGGACCGATCAACTTCACCATCACCGCCGACAACGGCGTCGGAGCCCCGGCCACGTTGCAGGTCAACGGAACCATCACCGCCGCAACGCAAACCCCGGCCCAGATCATCGCCGGCGCGTGCGGGAACTACGTCGCCAACCCCACCGCCGGCAACTCCACCGACTGCTCCGGAAAAAACCTCGCCGGAACGGACCTCACCGGCGTCAACCTGACCGGCGCAAACCTGACCGGAACGGATCTCGCGGGCACGAACCTGACCGGCGCGGACCTCTACCACGCGGATCTGACCGGCGCAGACCTCACCGGCGCGAACCTCACCGGGGTGACCCTGACAGGTGCGAACCTGACCGGTACATCGGCACTACCGTCCGACATCACCGTCCCCGCCACATCCAATGACGGCGCCCCCGCAACTTGGGCGGTTCCCGCGATGCCCACCGGGCTGACTTTCGGCACCTGCACTCCCGCCTCCGGAACCGTGTTTCCGGTCGGGGCCACCTCCGTCACCTGCACCGTCACCAGCGTGAGCGGCGACGTCCTGACAACAGGTACAGGTACCTTCACCGTCACTACGACACCGGTCGTCGACCCACCCGTCACCGGATCCCTCGGCTCGATCTTCGGTAGCTGACCTTCCCGGCCGAACGCACTCGATCGGTGCGCACATGCTCAACGACGTTGTCCGTCAACTCTTTCGTGGGGTCGGAGGGCAATGTGGTTTCGGGGACTGTGGGTACGGGCCGCGTCGACCATCGATCGCGGCCATATCACGTTGAAACAAATCTGTCTCGGTAATCCGAATATTTGACCTTGGCAGGCTGTGTTTATCCTGTTGGCGTGACTTCCTCATTGGGTGAGCCCGGGCACACAACGGCCCCCGGACGTATTCGCAGCACAGCTTTTGCTTCCAAAGTGATGTCCGCAGCGGAAGCGGTGAAGTTCATTCACCCCGGCGATACCGTCGCGATCAGCGGTTTTGCCAGCGCCGGCACACCCAAGGTCATCGTTCCTGCCCTGGCGGAGCGGATTCACCACACCCGCGGGGAGGGGTCGAACTTCACGATCAACCTCCTGACCGGCGCCTCGGTCTCCACCGAGACCGAGCGCCTACTCGCCGAGGTCGACGGCATCGCGTTGCGCATGCCGTATCAGTCCGAGGCGACAGCCCGTAAGCGGATCAACGACGGCCGGATGGACTACGTCGACATTCACCTCTCGCACGTTGCCCAGCAGGTCTGGGAGGGCTACTACGGCAAGGTCGACGTGGCAGTTGTCGAGGTCGCCGGAATCACCGCGTCGGGTGAGCTCATCCCCGCCGCATCGATCGGCAACAACAAAACTTGGCTCGATGTTGCCGACAGAGTCATTCTCGAGGTCAATTCGTGGGTGCCCGAGGCTATGGAAGGCATGCATGACGTGTACTACGGCACTGCCCTCCCTCCTCACCGCAAGCCACTCGAGATCATTCGCGTCGAGGACCGGATCGGTCAGACGACATTCCGGGTCGACCCCGCCAAGGTAGTTGCCGTCGTCGAGACCAACTGCCGCGACAGTGCGAGCCCCCTGTCTGCACCCGACGCCGTCAGCGAGGCGATCGCCGGCCACGTCCTGGAATTCTTCGACTTCGAGGTGCGTGCTGGACGGATGCCGGCGGATACCTTGCTTCCGCTGCAGGCGGGCATCGGCAATGTCGCAAACGCGGTGCTCGGCGGTCTCGATCGGGGGCCGTATCGCGGCCTGACCTGCTACTCCGAGGTCATCCAGGACGGGATGCTCAAGCTGATCAAGGACGGAACCGTCGCGCATGCGTCGTCGACGGCTTTGGCGCTCACCGAAGAAGGCATCGAAGAACTGACCGCGAACGTCGATTTCTACCGCGAACACATCACGTTGCGTCCGCAGGAGATCAGCAACCATCCCGAGGTGATCCGCCGGCTCGGCGTCATCGCGATGAACGGCATGCTCGAGGCCGATATCTACGGCAACGTGAACTCGACCCACGTCATGGGCACGAAGATCATGAACGGAATCGGCGGTTCCGGCGACTTCACTCGCAACGGCTACGTCTCGATGTTCCTGAGCCCGTCGACAGCTCGAGGTGGCGCGATTTCTGCGATCGTCCCGATGGTGCCGCACGTCGACCACACCGAACACGACACCCAGGTGCTTGTCACGGAGCAAGGCCTGGCTGATCTGCGTGGCCTGTCGCCGCGACGTCGCGCCCGCCTGATCATCGACAAGTGTGCGCACCCCGAATTCCGTCCGCTGCTGCATGACTACGTCGCCCGCGCCGACGCACAGCCGGGCGCGGGTCAGACTCCGCACATCCTGGGCGAGGCTTTCTCGTTCCATCAGCGCTACATCGATACGGGCTCGATGCATCTGTCCTGACACCCGCGCAGTGAGAGAATGCGGGAGTGAACGGAACCGGTGTACCCGCAGATGTGCTTCGACGGGTTGCAGTAGCGGGAGCAGACGACGCCGGTGGATTGCCGATCGAACTTCTCGGCGATTTCCTCGATGTGATCAGTTCAGCCGTCTGTGACGGTAAACCGCTGCAGCGGAGGCAACTTCACCGATTCCGGAGCCGTGGCGAGGACGCGGCCGAGCAAGGTGTTGCGTTACGTGCGTTGCTTGATCTGTACCTCTCGTCTGCCTGGCGCCTATGGCGTGAGCTTCCCGCTGTCATTGCAGCGCAATCGGATCCGAACGCGGTAGTGGCAGCCGGCGAGGTGATGCTCCGGGCTGTCGACGACGCCGTCGCGGAACTGACGGAGGGGTTTCAGCTGGCGCAGCGCTCTCTCGTGCGTTCGCAAGTATCCGCGCGCCGCGAATTTGTGGACGATTTGTTGACCGGTGGCGCCGATGTTGTCGGATTGCTCGCTCGCGCTTCGAGTTTCGGGTTGCATTTGTCCGGACCGCATTCGGTGGCAGTCGTGACCGCTGCGCGTGAATTCACCGACGACAATCCTCTGGTCGGCGCTGTCGAGCGTGCAGTGCTCGGCAGTAAAGGTGATGCCGACGCGCTGGTCGCCAGCAAGAGCGGCAAACTCGTCATCGTGTTTGCGGCGCCGGATCGAGATGCAATCGACCATGTGCTTCGCGGAATTCGGTTGGCTCTCGAATCCGGGGCCGATGGCGCCGGACGCGTTCAGTTGCAACGACGCGCCATGGACGTGGCCTGGCAGATTGCGGTCGGACGACCGCGTACAACGGCCGCCGGTGTGGTGGCGTCGTACCGCGAAGCGCTCGACGCACTCGATCTCGCACAGCGGTTGTCGCTCGAGTCGCCGGTAATCGACGCGCGGGATCTGCTGGTCTATCGCGTGCTGGTCAACGACAGGCCGGCGGTCACCGACCTGATTCAGACTCTCCTCACGCCGCTGCTCGAAGCACGTGGGGGAGCAGAGCCGATGGTGGAGACGCTGCTCGCCTACTTCGCGGCGGGAGGGAACACGGCAAAGACGGCCCGGGATCTGCACCTGTCGGTACGGGCGGTGACCTACCGGTTGGATCGCATTCGCGAACTCACCGGCCAGAACGTGAATGATCCCGGCGACGCTTTTGCTCTGCACGCGGCGGTACTCGGGGCCAAGCTTCTCGATTGGCCCCGAACTCCGCTCACCTGATTGCTCTCAGCTGATGTCGGGCAACCCGGGGAGCGAATAGCCTGATTCGTCGTCCCAGTCGACGGGCGTGTCGTCGAGCGAGACATCCCACTGCGCGTTCGGCAAGGCGCGCCTGAGTTCAGTCAGTGCGTTGAACCAGTACACGAGGGACGGGATGATTTCCGTTTCGTCGTTCGAGATCTTGGTGGACCCGTTCAGGACCGTGTTCGGGATATCCGAGTCGTACAAGTCGAGGACTTCGGCGTCGAAGGGGAACTCGTCGTTGTGCACGGCGATCAGACGGTCGATTTCCGTCCTCTCGTCGGCCGACAACGGTTCAGGGCGAACGGCGGAGTAGTACAACGAGGTGCTCATGCTTGCCAGGCTAGAACACTCGGACAGATTGCCGACATGCATAATCGCGCCTAGATTGCCGTAACCCGGCAATTTCAGCTGGAAAAGTCGTCGACAAATAGACCGTGATGGTTTGAAGTCGGCAAGGAAAACTGGTGAAGACGGTTAAACGGCCGTCGTGATCGAAGTAATCGTCTTCCAGGCAAAGGAGAATCCCGTGACTGAAGTTAACCGTGGCAGTCGGGTAGGTGATCGGCGATGACGGTTCCCGTGTGGGCATGGGCCGCGTTTGCCGCCGTTATCGTCATCATGCTGCTGATCGACCTGCTTGCCCACCGCGGCGCGCACGTCATCGGATTCAAGGAAGCTGCCAGGTGGAGTGCACTCTGGGTCGGTTTGTCGCTGGTGTTCGCGGTGGTTGTCACCGTGACCTTGGGGGTGGACTCAGGTGTCGAATTCACCACGGCCTGGCTGCTGGAGAAGAGCCTCTCCGTTGACAACCTGTTTGTTTTCGCCCTGATCTTCGGTTACTTCAAGGTGCCGCGTGAGTACCAGCACCGCGTGCTGTTCTTCGGTGTCATCGGCGCCCTGATCTTCCGCGGTATCTTCCTCGCCGCTGGTGTCGCGATCGTCAGTAAGTTCACGGCGGTGCTGTTCGTGTTTGCCGCGATCCTGCTCTACAGCGCTTACAAACTCCTCAAGGACGAGGACGAAAGCTTCGACCCCGGCACGTCGTTCGCGGTTCGCATGTTGCGCAAGATCATGCCGGTTCAGGACGAGTACGCCGGCACCAAGTTCTTCGTGAAGGAAGCCGGAAAGCGCATCGCAACACCGCTGTTCGCGGTTGTCGTAGCCATCGAAGCGGCCGACCTCGTGTTTGCCGTCGACAGTGTCCCGGCAGTTCTGGCAGTGAGCGACGACCCGTTCATCGTGTACTCCAGCAACGCGTTTGCGATCCTGGGTCTTCGTGCTCTGTACTTCCTGCTCTCGGGACTACTCGAGAAGTTCCACTACCTGTCCAAGGGACTGTCGATCATCCTCGCCTTCATCGGCGTGAAGCTGATCATGCAGGCCGGTCACAAGGTGATCAGTACATCCATCCCCGAGATTCCGTCACTGGTCAGCCTCGCCGTGATCATCGTGGTGCTGGCAGGCTCGATCATCTTGAGCCTCAAGAAGCCGTTGCCGGAAAAGCCTGATGCAGAAGAGGTCGTGTCAGGTGACACACCGGTCGAGCTCGAGAAGGCGAGCGGTGACGCCGGCGCCCGGGATTCCGACATCGAGCTCGCAGCCGGCGAGCGCGACGACGATGACGACAAGGTGGATGCCCGTAGTAGGAGCTGATACCGACTGACCGAGAATGAAAGGGAGACCGCACTGTTTGCGGTCTCCCTTTCTCTGCCCGACCTCAGAGTCCAGGGAATTTGTTTGTGGAGTGACCTGAGGCGGAACAGCATTTATCCGTGGTGTATCCGAACTGCGATTGCGGCTTTAGCTGTTAGCACAATATAGAAATCAGTCCACTCGGTGAGGAAGTCGGCGTCAGGTGATTGGCATCTTGTTAGTCTGGCCCGGTGCCTGATCCCGCGACCACGTGTTATCCAGCATTGCCCGCGACAAGTTGGGCAGTGCTGGGAATGCTCACATTCGGTGAAGAACTCAGTGGTAGCGACCTGAAGAAGTGGGCTGATTGGAGCATTGGATTCTATTACTGGAGTCCTTCGGTAAGCCAAATTTACGCCGAGTTGAAGAAGCTGGAAGCACTGGGATTTGTTCGTTCGCGGGAGATTTCCGAATCGGGGCAGCGGAACCGACGAGTCTTCGAGATAACCGAATCCGGTATCGAGGTCGTCAGATTATGGTCACGCGAATCGCCGATCGAAACACCTGTCCTCAAACATGGCGTGATGTTGAGACTGTGGGTGGGTCACCTGAATGACCCCGATCAACTCAAAGCGATAGTGCTGGATCACATTTGTAATCTTCAGGCGAAGAAGCTCGAGGCAATAGAACATGCCGATCATTCCGAGAACGAACCAGGCTGGGCGTTTACCCAGATGAGTTTGCGATGGGTAGGCCGCCATTTTCAGGCGGAGATCGACCTCGCCTCCCAATTGCTCGATGATATCGATGAGGCCGCAGCTCGAATTGCGCAAGGAGACATCGATGCTTTCGGCTTGCCCCGCCCCGTACGCGGCGGCAGGTGGAAGGAGATCTGAGCGCGACGCGTTCCGGCTGACTGCTATTCCGACTGGTCATCGAATTGAAGATGCACGACTCTCGTGACGTTATACATCGGCCAGTGCCTCGACGTCGTCGGCTGCAGCGGCCATGGTGCGACTACGCTCGGAGATGAGTGGATCCATTGCATCCCACCATTGCTTCAGGCTGGTGTCACCGCGGCTCAGGCGAGTCATTGCCCACCAACCGGTGGTTCCGTCGACGGTCCAGGTGATCGTCACGACGTTGGGTTCGCTGTCGGACCACAACGGCGGACTGACAAGTATGTTGTCGAGCGTCAGGCCGCGACGACTGGCACCAGGCAGGTAGCCGGCACGGAATTCGTCGACAAACTTCTTCCCGCATCCGCGATTCGTGACGATCCGGTCGACCACGTAGAGCGTCTCGCCTGCCATGCCCGCAGGCTACGGTGTACCTAATCCTCTGCGGTACTTTCGATCTCACCTAGCGGGAGGTTGCTCCGGGGTGGCACGTTGCTCCGAAGCTGCAAGGGAACGCGGCGGGCGCAGACCCAGCCACCCCACCAGGCCCACCAGAACGAAGGCGACGGCGGCGGTCGAAAACGTGACAGTGAAGGCGGATTCACTGGGCATCGCAGGCACCCCTTCGGGGAGATTCGCAATTGTCATCGACGCCAGAATCGTTGTCACCACTGCGCTGCCGATGGCACTTCCGGTGGAACGTGAGATCGAGTTGATGCCGTTGGCGATGCCGCTCTGATGATGTGGCACGTTGGACATGATGATGGCGGGCATGGCTGCATAACCGAGGCTGAGGGCGGCGCCGATCACCATGCCTGCACCGATAACCGATGCGGTGTGCGTGTGGTCGAACGCCAGCCACGCGAACGGCAACGCCCCGAGGACCGCGGTGAGCCCCAGGACGAAGCGTGGCCCACGCAGCCTGATGAGTCGACCGCCGATCGGGGCGGCGATCAAGGAAACCAACGCGCCTGGCAGCAAGAATTCGACCGACGCACGCAGAATGCTCGCGTCGAACCCGTAGCCGGTGAGATCGCGGGGAAGTTGTGCGAGATACGAGATCCCGAGGAAGTTTGCGAACATGCCGAAACCCACCACGACGCCGGCAAGATTTGCCATCATCACCGGGCGGTGGACGAACATCCGCATGTCGACCAGAGGTTCGTCGACGATCTTCTCGATCCACACCCAGACTGCGAACATCACGATCGAGGCCAAGAAAACGCCGATCGTCAAGGGTGAGCGCCAACCCCATTGGTGGCCTTGAGAAATCGACAGCAGAAGCAGAAGTAGTGCCGCTCCCAGACTCAGCGCACCGATGAGGTCTACACGACCACCGCTTTTGTGTGTGGTGGGCGGGACCAGGGTGATGACGGCAATCAAGGCCAGCACCGCGAATCCTGTGGCCATCCAGAAGGCGTTGCGGTAGTCGGCGTCCGGGCCGGACGTGAGAAGTCCGGTGGCAACAAGGGCCAGCCCACTGCCGAACGCGAGAGTTCCACTGACCAAGGCCATTGCGCCGGGAAGCCTGTGCGGCCGTAGTTCTTCGCGCAAGACCGAGAGCGCCAGCGGGAAGATCGCGGTTGCAGTTCCCTGGAGAACCCGACCGAGAATGAGCAGTGGCAGATTGTGTGCCAGCGCGGCGACGATCGAACCGATCACCATGACGACAAGAACGCCGACCAGGGTGCGTTTTTTGCCATGCTGATCCCCGTAGCGGCCTAGCAGCGGGGTGAAAACCGCCGCAGACAGCAGCGTGGCCGTTGTCACCCAACTGACGCCGGCGGTCGAGACTCCCAGGTCGGATTGGATCCGCCCGAGAATCGGAACCGGCAACGTCTGCATCATCGAGACGATCATCGCGGCCAAGCTCAGGGCCGCGATGATCACCGCTTCTCGGCGCGGAGAGGGTGCGATGGATTCGACTGCGAAGTTCGCGGCAGCAGTGTTCGTCGTAGCGGTATTCGTCAATGGGTCCTTCTCGGGAACTACAAGAGAAATGTATTTAATGTGGCGAAGTAAATTTCTCTGGATGGTAGGTCCGGGGAATTGATCCCGTCAACGGTTGTGTTCACCGAAGCTCGCTGGGAATCAGTCGAACAGCAACACCGGCTTGAGCACACTGCCGTTCTTGATGCCCTCAGCGGCTTCGTTGATCTGATCGAACCGGTAGTACTTCACCAGCTTTTCCAAGGGGAAACGCCCCTGCTCGATCAGCGACACCAGCGATGGCAGAAATACCTGCGGCACCGCGTCGCCCTCCGTGACACCGATAAACTTGCGCCCGTTGAGCAGGTAATTTACGTCCACCGCCACAGTGGTTCCGGCTGCGGGAGCGCCGATGGCAGCGACGGTACCCAGCGGAGCGAGGCATTCGATCGCAGTCGCAAGCACCGCGACGTTGCCGGTGGCGTCGATGGCGTAGTCGATGCCTAGACCGCCGCTGATCCGGTCCAGTTCCGCTGCGGCGTCAACGTCCTTCGAATTGATCACATCGGTGGCGCCGAGTTCGCGTGCCAGGTCGAGGCGAGACGGCACGATGTCGATCGCGAAGATGCGCTCCGCACCCGTCAGCTTTGCAGCCATGACTGCCGCCATGCCCACTGCTCCGACACCGAAGATTGCGATGGTCGAGCCGGATTCCGGCTTCAGGATGTTGAGTACCGCTCCTGCACCGGTCTGGATGCCGCATCCGAGCGGAGCGAGTAGACCGAGATCAGCGGTGTCGGAGACCTTCGTGACGCCGCGCTCGTCGGCAAGGGCATATGTGGAGAACGAGGATTGAGCAAAGAAGTGGCCGCTCACGTCTTCGCCGCCTCGCGAGATCGTGGCAGTGCCGTCGGCTCGACTACCACCGATAAGATTGCGCGGCAAGAACTCCTGACAATACGCGGGGTGTGCTGTGCGGCAGTTTCGGCACGTTCCACAACTGGTGAAGGACAGCAGGACCTTGTCACCGGGCTTGACCGTGGTGACGGCGTTGCCCACTTCTTCGACGATGCCCGCTCCCTCGTGGCCCAGAACGCCGGGTAACGGGAAGGGAATGTGGCCGGCTTGAACGCCGAGGTCGGTGCCGCACACACCCGCGGCCACGATGCGGACCAGAACCTCGTCCGCCCGTGGCGTGTCCAGTGTGACGTCGCCGATGGTGAAGGGTTCGCCGATCTTGTCGACAACGGCCGCGCGTGCCGCGTGGGTCATGTTGCGCTCCTGTTCTATTCGGGTCAGAAGGGGTAAACGGGCAATGTGCTCTGCGCCGTTACCCACTGTGTTTCGGTGAAGGCGTCGAGGTTGGCACCGATGCCGCCGACGCGACCCCCGTTGCCGGAGGATGCCATGCCGCCGAAGGGAATGACAGCCTCGTCGCCGACAGTCTGATCGTTGATGTGCACGAGGCCGGTCGGGATCTGCTGGGCGATTTCGAGCCCACGCATGGCGTCGGCGGTCAGAATGCCCAGGGACAGGCCGTATTCGGAGTTGTTGGCGATGGCGATCGCCTGGTCGACGCTCGCGAAGGACGTCACCGGGGCGACGGGCCCGAACACCTCGTCGGCAAAGGCGGGGGCTGTGAGTGGCGTATCGGCCAGGACTGTCGGTCGGTAGAAGAGGTCTTCGTAGGTTCCGCCTGCGGCCAGTTTTGCTCCGGCCGCAATGCTTTCGGTGACGAGCGAGTGGATGTGGTCGCGCTGTTTGGCGTCGATGATGGGGCCGAGCGCTACCTGGCCGGTGAAGGGGTCGCCGACCGGAAGTTTCTCGGCGTGCTCGGCGAGGAGTGCAGTGTAATCGGCGACGATGCTCTCGTGTACCAATTGGCGGCCGGTCGTCATGCAGATCTGCCCCTGGTGCATGAATGAGCCGAAAGCGCCTACTGACACTGCTTTTTCGAGGTCGACATCGTCCATCACGATCAGGGCGTTGTTGCCACCTAGTTCGAGATGGGCGCGCTTGAGATGACGTCCGGCCAGTTCGCCGACTGCCCGGCCGGCGCGAGTCGATCCGGTGAAGGCGATGACGCGGATGCTCGGATGAACCACGATGGCCTCACCCGCGTCGGCGCCACCAGGCAGCATGCTGAACACGCCGGCGGGCAAGCCGGCTTCTTCGAAGATGCGGGCGAGGACCACGCCGCCACAGATTGCGGTGCGTGGATCTGGCTTGAGGATCACCGCATTGCCCAGTGCGAGGGCGGGTGCAACCGCGCGGATGGCCAGGATGATCGGAAAGTTGAAAGGCGCGATGACGCCGACAGTTCCGACGGGGACGCGCCGCGAGAAGCTGAGGCGAGGCTGTTCCGAACGCAGAACCTCCCCGACCGGGTGGGCGGCCAGGGCAGCTGCGTTGTAGCACTCCTCAGCGGCGGTGTGGGTTTCCAGCCCGGCCTTGGCCGGAATGCTGCCGGCCTCACGGACTACCCACTCACCGATTTCGTCGGCGTATTGCTCGAACAGGTGACCCGCGCGGCGCAAAACGGCTGCTCGCTCGGTGTACGGCCGTGCTGCCCAGTCTTTCTGGGCCGCGGCGGCCCTCGTGGCTGCGGCAGCGACATCGTCAGGCGTGGCCATGCCGACTGTGCTGAGCTGATTACCTGTTGCGGGTTCGACAACTATGCGATCTGTGGCCCCGCCGGCGATCCATTCTCCGGCAAAGATCTTCGATTCCCAGACCGGTTCGGTCATCAAACTCGTCATGGTCGCTCCTTGAAAAAGGGGATGCGCCGCTCGGCCGCATCACATGGTTACTCACCACGCTGCTCTGCCAAGGAACTGATGACCACCCAACTTTCACTCAGTGAAAGACGGGTTCATGGAATCTTTGAGTGCCTGAATCAGATCGTTGAATTCCGGCACATGTGTGGCGCCGCTGCGGGTAACGCCGGAGACAGGGATTCGCAAGCGCCCGTGAGCTTCTCGCATGAAGCTGATTCCGGCGCGCGGGGATTCGCCGGCGGTGATCGAGTACAGGAGGGTCCAGGCCTTTGGGTTCGTGATGACGTCGAGCGTGGCGGTGTGATCGCTCGGAATTGCCGGACCCAACTGCACTCGACGCCCGATTTCCCGGAACGCGTCTTCCACGACCTGGTGAATCAAAACCTGGCTTTGGCGAGGTGGCAGCAGTAGCGGATAGGCGGCAAGGTCATTCAGATCGACGCTCTGCTGGCCGGCCAATGGGTGGCGACTCGACATGACGATCAGCAGATCTTCGACGCCGAGGTCGATAGGCTCGAGCCCGGGGCGATCGACGCTGCCGCGAATAAGCGCAATGTCTGCATCGCCCGACGCCACGGCGTCCATTCGGTGCGCAAAACTCTTGATCACGAACTCCACATCGAGGTCCGGATGTCGTTCGCGCACATGGGCAATCGCATCGAGTGTCTGACCGGCAAAACTCATGTTTCCCGTGATGCGGATGCGTGCGCTGGGATCGCGTGCCACCGAGTACGCCATGGTTTCGAGACTGAGAACCTGCTGGGCGATCGGCACCAACCGGGAGCCTGCCGGTGACAGGTGCACGGCCCGGGTGGACCGCTCGAAGAGCGTCGCGCCGAGTTCCTTTTCCAGTCGCGCGACCTGATGGCTGATGGCGGATTGGGAGATGAAGCACCGTTCGGCAGCACGGCTGAAGCTCAGTTCCTCGCTGACGACGAGAAAATACTTGAGTTGGCGAAAGTCCATACCGACATCCTACTTATGAGCAAAACAGATAACAGTCTTGCGAATACTGCAGCTAGCTGGACTGAGCCTATGACCGTTCCATACGGTAATAGTCATACTTTCAATTTGGTTTAGGAGTTTGTGGTGGACAGAACTGCTGCGGGTCGCGCAGATGTGGATGCAACGGGACACGAGAAGACTCAGGTCGTCATCGTCGGATCCGGGTTCGGGGCACTTGCTGCCGCGAAGACGCTCACGAAGTCCAAGACGCCGTTTGTCCTCATCTCCGAGACCACTGAGCACCTCTTTCAACCGCTGCTCTACCAGGTTGCGACCGGCGTGCTCTCGGCCGGCGAAATCGCTCCGCCGATCCGCAACATCCTGCAGAAGTTCCCCGACGCGGATGTTCGTCTCGGACGCGTCGTCGAGGTCAATGCCGAAGACAACACAATCGTGTACGAGGCGTCGGGCCAACGGCACACGCTCGGATATCGCTCATTGATCGCAGCAACAGGAGCAACGCAGGCGTACTTCGGCCGCGACGAGTTTGCCGAGGTCACGTACAAGCTCAAGACCGTCGAAGACGCGGAATTGCTGCGTAAGCAAATCCTGCGCTGCTTCGAAGAGGCTCACACCACCACCGACGCACTCACTCGCAAGAACCTGCTGAGCTTTGTTGTTGTCGGTGCCGGTGCAACGGGTGTCGAGTTGGCCGGTCAGATCAAGGAATTGGCGCGACGCTATTTCGCGATGGCTATCAACAACATCAGTGCAGAAGAAGTCACTGTCACCATGGTCGAAGGCGCCGGCGTTGCACTGCCCGCCTTCGGTGGCAAGCTCAGTGAATACACGCAGAAATCGCTCGAGAAGTCCGGTGTCGAGGTAGTTCTCAACACCATGGTCACCGCCATCGACGAGCATGGCGTCACGGTGTCGTCGATCCCGACCAAGGAAGAGAAGCGTATCGACGCCGAGACCGTAATTTGGTCGGCCGGCGTGCGCGCCAACGACTTTGCCGCAGTTCTCGGAGCTGCAACCGGTTGCGAGAGCGACCGTGCCGGCCGGCTCCTCATCAATCCAGACCTCACCGTGGGTGGCTTCGCCAATGTGTACGCCGTCGGCGACATGACCTCGCTCAACGGGTTGCCGGGCCAGTCGCCCGTCGCGATGCAGGGTGGCCGTCACGCTGCCAAGATTGTCAATGGAAAACGTAAGGCCGGAACGCCTTTCAAGTACATGGACAAGGGCAGCATGTCGATCATCAGCCGATTCAGCGCTGTGGTCCGGGTAGGCAAGAAGATCGAATTCAAGGGCACCATCGCATGGTTCATGTGGTTGGCCGTGCACGTCATGTACATGGTGGGCTTCCGAAACCGTTATGTCGCAGTGATGTCCTGGTTCGGGTCCTTCATCGGCCACCGTCGCCCGCACTTCCACTACACGCAGGAACCGGTGAAAATCGAGGCTGCTCCACCGGTGCTCGAAAAGGAACCCGAGTTGGCGCACTCCGCCTGATTCTCGCGGCTGCCCGGTAACGCAGGTTCTTCCAACGCCCACTTCGCTACGCGCGAGGTGGGCGTTGGCCTTGCAGCATCCGTTCGCGCAAACTGTCGTAGATAGGTGCTGACCCGGCCAATGTCGCGACGACGACTGCGGCAGCGGTGGCGGCGAGCATCGGAACCAGCACCGAAGTGACGGCTGTCATTTCCACGACGATCACAATGCCGGTGAACGGCGCCCGCACCACGGCGCCGAAGAACGCGGCCATACCGACCATCGCCATCGCGACGGTAACTCCGGCGTCGACGCCGGGGATGAAGCTTGCCAGCCCGGCAAATAACGAACCCCAGAGCGCGCCGAGGGCGAGTAGCGGAGCAAAAAGGCCTCCGGGAGTTCCTGCGGCGTAGGACAGCGGGCCGGTGAAGAATCGAACAACCAAGTACAGCAACAGAATCGGCATGATGAAGGTGCGTCCACCGACAAGTATCTGCGAGACTGTATCGCCGCCGCCGGCAACCAGCGGGTTGAGAAACAGAACGACGCCGATGACGGCACCGATCATCGCTCCGATGGCGGTCGGCGGAATACGACGATGGCGCGCAACAAGATCGAGCATGCCCAGAATCAGGCGGTTGTAGAAAATCCCCAGTATCCCGGTGAGCAGTCCGAAGACGACAAACAGCGGTAGGAGCGCAATCTGTGGGCTTGGGACGGTGCCGGTCGCGAAGTCAGGCCGATCACCTATCACCAGCCGTGAGCATGCCACTGCCACCGCTACGCCGAACAGGGTGGGAAGGACGGTGCGGAGCCGGAACGATTTGGTGACTTCCTCGCAGACGAACAAAGCGCCACCGATGGGCGCGTTGAATGCCACGGCAAGTCCGGCTCCGGCAGTGGATGTTTGAAGCAGTCGCACATCCGGTACCGAAAGCCGGGCTCGCCGACCTGCTTCTGCTCCGATCGCCGCACCCATATGCACGGTGGGCCCTTCGCGACCGAGCACGAGTCCCGAGCCGATCGCCAGTAGGCCGCCCACAAATCTTGCGGGCACGAGGACAAGACGTGGAGGTTGTGCCTCGCCGCGGAAGACGGCTTCCACATGCTGGATACCGCTTCCCGCTGCCAGTGGCACGCGTTGCACGATCATGACGGCAAGCGCTGTGCACAACGCCACCAGTGCAACGGGGACAAGCCAGCCGACATAGGGAATCCCATGTGACCATTCCAGAATCGCCTCGCGCAGACTGTCCGCCCTGTGCAGGCACCACCGGAACGCTCCACCGACGAAGCCGACACAAGCTCCGGCGACGATCGCGAGCAGGCATAGCAGCACCAACCCGCGGCTGGCTTCACGCGGTTCGTCGCCGATATCGTCCGCGGTCATCGTGGTCAGTCCTACCTGACGGTCACAACTCTCGAAACGTGAATTGCGTGGAACATGCGTCGTGTGAACGGTAACGCATGTGCGCTGGCAGCCTGTGCGTTACTCGCGCTCGGAGAGAATTTTCTGCACGGCGAGGTGGCTGAAGAGCATGCTGGTGCCGATGGGATTTCCGCCGCCGGGATAGACCGTTCCACTTGGCGCAGCCATGGTGTTACCCGCCGCGTAGAGGCCGGGAATCGGGTTGTGCGACGTATCGAGAACTCGAGCTGCCGTGTCGGTGCGCAGCCCGCCCTTGGTGCCGAGGTCGGAGATTCCGAACGCCGCCGCGTGGAACGGGCCCTGCTCGATCGTCACCAGTGGTGGTTCGCCGCCCGAGAACGCACGATCATAGGCTTCGTCACCACGGCCGAAGTCCTCGTCGACGCCGTTTTCGACCATCTTGTTGAATCGAGCGACTGTCTCCACCAGTATTTCGGACGGTACTCGGATCTTTTCGGCGAGGGCTTCAAGGGTGTCGGCGGTGTGCCACAGGCCTGCGTCGACGTACTTTTCAGTCGCTGTCATCGACACGTTCGGTGCCTGCACCGGCGGGCGCTCGCCCTCCTTGTCGTCGTAGATCATCCAGTACGGCAGGGTGAGGGTGCCCTGTTCCATCTGAGCGATCACATCGCGCCCGAGTCGGTCGTACGGAGCCGACTCGTTGACGAAGCGTGCACCGTCCTGGTTGACGAAGATGCCGCCGGTGAACCACAGTGCGAACGCAGAACGCCCGTCGGGATGGGTCAGTCCGGGTGACCACCATGCCTGATCCATGAGGTCGGTGTCAGCGCCGACTGCGATGGCAGCCTGATGCGCTTTGCCGAGGTTCGCTCCGGGCCCCATGGTGTCGCGGGCGTGGCCGGGAACCCCGAACTTCTGTCGCAGTTCGTCATTCGCCTCGAAACCTCCGGCTGCCAGGATCACGCCGCTGCGGGCACGGATGGCTACGCGCTGTCCATCGCGTTCGACGATGGCGCCGACGACGGCTCCTTCTTCGACCACAAGCTCGACAAGCGGGCTGTTCAAGGTCAACTTCGCATTCGGATACTTTTCGATGGCTTTGAGGAAGCGGGCTATCAGTGCTCGTCCGCCGATGAAAAAGTCGTCGGGTTGCGGGATCCCGAGACGGTCGAAGTCGAGGGGGCCGCGCACAACCTCCCGCAGTTCCGGCGCCTGCGAGACAGGGAGCGGGGTGGGCATGGTGTGTCGTTGTCCATCGAGGCGGGCTTTGGGCGCCTTGCCGAAATAGTCGGGCCAGGGGAGCATTTCGAACTTCAAGATTTCGTCCTGCTCGAGGTACTCGATCAGGGGTCCGCCGCCGCGGACGTACGTGTCCTGCAACTCGCGCGGAGTACGGTCGCCGACTACGGCGTGGTAGTACTCGAGCGCGTCCTCGATGGTGTCGTCGGTACCCGCGCGTTGCAGCGCCGGGTTGCACGGAAACCAGACGCCGCCGCCGCCGGAATATGCGGTGGTGCCGCCGAACTTGTCGGTTGCCTCGATGAGATTGACGGTCAGTCCCTCGCGAGCCGCCGTGTAGGCGCCGGTGACGCCGCCGCCGCCGGAACCGACCACCAGCACGTCATATTCTTCGTTCCAGTTCATCATCATTCAGCCTTTCCCGGCTACGCCGGTTTTCCAGGTGGGTTCTTCCGCGCACGGAAAGCTACTGGTTGTGCAGATGCGAAGCGGGAAACCATGTCGTCAGTGATGTCCTCGACGTCGACGTAAGGTGATTTTAAGCACGGCCTCACCCGCGTGCGGTTGTCGATGTTCCAGTGAACGGGATACAAAATTCAGCCCGCCCGTGTTCAGAGTTCCAGGAGCAAGCTGACCCCGAGGGTCGTCATCATCACGGCGATAATGGCGTCGAGAACTTGCCAGGCATTGGGTTTGGCAAAAAGTGGCGTCAGCAGACGTGCGCCGTAACCGAGAGCGGCAAACCAGAGTGCGCTGGCGGTGATGGCGCCGGCAGCAAACCACCACCGTCCGATCTCGCCGCGGCCGTTGGCAATCGAACCCATCAGTACCACGGTGTCGAGGTAGACATGTGGGTTCAGCCAGGTGAGAGCCAATGCCATAGTGATGGCGGCAAGCCTTGATCCGTTGCCGTGTTGATCGGGCGCCAACGTCTGCGGCCGGACGGCACGTTTGGCTGCGAACACTGCATAGCCGAGTAGGAAAATCGCACCGGCAACGCGAACGAAAGTCATCAGTGACGGTGCGTGTTCGAGAATGGCTCCAATTCCACTGATGCCGGCGAGAATCAGAATTGCGTCCGAAACGGCGCAGACTGTCACGATCGGGAGTACGTGCGAGCGCGTCAGGCCTTGGCGAAGTACAAACGCATTCTGGGCACCGATCGCAACGATCAACGAGAGTCCGACACCAAAACCGACGACGGCGGACGTCGGGTCACTATTGCTGAGCATGTCACCAGCCTGGCCGTCGAATAATCAGCAGTCCAGCTAATGATTCTTAAGCCACATAAGAGTAGCTTCAGATCATGCTGGACATTGAGCAGTTGAAAGCGCTCCACGCCGCGGTAGACGAGGGAACATTCGACGCGGCTGCTCGGAAACTGCACATCACGCCATCTGCAGTCAGTCAGCGGATCAAAGCACTCGAACGTGCGGTGGGCCGGATTCTGCTGCAACGCACCAAGCCGGTTCAGGTCACCGACTCGGGGCGCGAGGTACTGCGATTGGCCCGTCAGATAGATGCTCTCTCGCGGGATACCATGCGCGAGTTGGGTCTTGACAACGAACAGGGCTCTCTGGCTCGTATCTCGGTTGCGGTCAACGCAGACTCGTTGTCCACGTGGGTACTTCAGGTGCTTGCAGATTTCACGGCCGAAGCGAGTTTCGACTTTCATCTCGACGATCAGGACCATACAACCGATCTCCTCCGTGACGGGTCGGTGATGGCGGCAGTAACCTCGGCGGCGACGCCGATTCAAGGGTGCACGTCGAGCCGGCTCGGCATCATGCGCTACCGGCCGATGGCAAGCGTCGAATTCTGTGACAGATGGTTTTCGGACGGTGTTACGGCAGAAGCACTTTCAGCTGCACCGGTGGTGGTGTTCAACCGCAAGGATTTGCTGCAGGACAGGTACTTGCGCAGGAAGGTCGGCTACCCCGTTGACCCTCCTCGTCACCAGGTGCCCTCGTCTGCGGGTTTTTCGGATGCGGTGCGACTGGGCTACGGCTGGGGTCTGTTGCCTGATCTGCAAAGTCACGAATCGGCGGAGACGCTGATCGGGTTCGATCCGGATTTTGTCTACGACGTGCCGCTGTTCTGGCAGCAGTGGAAGTTGTCGCCGCCCATCTTGGTGCGAATCGCCGACGCCGTTGCTGCTCGTGCCCAGGAAATCTTGCCTCAATCGAGTGCCTGACCGATTGTGCTCCGGAGACAAAGAAATTGGGCAAGTTGAGCCTCCGCGACCGTTTCTTCGGCCCCAGATCGCCGATAGTGTTCTGAGTCACATGCAATGAAAGGTGCTGACTCACGTGGTGGACATCGGATATCTGGCCCCCGATCTGGCAAGGAAGTACGGATCCGCTCCGTGCCTTCGTGACGACAGAAGCGAACTGACCTATGCGGAGTTCGCCGATCGCGTAGAAGCTGTTGCGGCGCAACTCGCAAGCCGGGGTATCGGGCGTGGTGACGTCATTGCGATCATGCTTCCCAACCGAGTCGAGTTGGTGACGGCGATCATGGCGGCCTGGCGACTCGGCGCCGCTGCGACACCGATCAATCCGATGTTCACGGCCAATGAGGCCGACTATCAGATCATGGATTCCGGTGCGCAACTGGTTGTTACGTCTGGACTGGGTGCACCGAACGGTGGACGCGCAGTGCTGTGCGTCGATGATCTGGCTGTTGCGCCACCATCCGTACCGTTGCCGGACGTCGCCGTCGCGGAGGAAGACCTTGCGCTCTTGATCTACACCAGCGGATCTACGGGTACCCCCAAGGGCGTCATTCTGACCCATGCCAACCTGCAGTTCATGGCGTCGTCGATGGGGCGCAGCATCGGCATCACGGGAGCGGACCATTGTCTTCTGGTACTGCCCCTGTTTCACGTCAATGCTATTTGCGTGAGCGTTCTCGCCCCGCTGATCGTCGGCGGTCAGGTCAGTATCACCGGAAAGTTCTCGGTATCAAGGTTCTTCGACGACGTGGCACGCTTGCGGCCCACCTACTTTTCCGCCGTTCCCGCCATCTACGCGATGCTGACCTCGCAGTCCGAAGGTGCAACGCTCGACACGGCGTCGTTGCGACTAGGTGTCTGCGGCGCCGCACCGATCAGTAAGGAACTGCTCGAACGCGCCGAGGAACGGTTCGGTTTTGTCATCGTGGAAGGCTACGGACTGACCGAGGGAACATGTGCGTCCGCGTGTAATCCCTATGACGGCATTCGCAAACTCGGCACAGTCGGCCCTGCGTTGCCCGGGCAAGAGATTGCGATCCTCGCCGACGACGGGACTCTTGCTCGGCGTGGTGTCGCGGGCGAAGTAATCATCAAGGGTGCCAACGTGATGCGTGGCTACCTGAACAGACCGGAAGAGACAGCCAAAACTGTTGTGGACGGTTGGTTGCACACGGGCGACGTCGGGTTTCTGGACGAGGATGGTTACCTGACTCTGGTCGACCGCATCAAAGACATGATCATCCGGGGAGGAGAGAACATCTACCCCAAGGAAATCGAAAACTCGCTTGCCACGCACCCTTCCGTGTTGGAGGCCGCTGTGATCGGGGCTCCGCACCAGGTCTACGGAGAGGTACCTGTTGCCTATGTTGTTGCGTATCCGGATTCGCCTGTCACGGAAAACGAACTGCTCGAACATGTCACGGCGCTCCTCACTCGCGTGAAGCTGCCAGTGGCGATCTACGTCGTCGACGCGCTACCCCGAAACCCGGTGGGCAAGATCGACAAACCTGGAATGCGGCGAGCATTGAGCGTCGAACCCGCTCGCTAGCCACATCCCGTAATACCCGAATAACTCGATGACGTGCGTCGAGTTGATCCGTCATGCCCACATATTGCACATCAGGAGCACACCATGGGATTCAAAGAAGGAAACTTCCCTCCCGTCGACCCGGCCACGTTCATGGACAAGCCTTTCCTCGAGCGTCTTCGCGACATGTCCACGCACTGGGTGGATTACGGCTTCGGGACACCGAAGATGGTCCACACCGTCTACATCATGAAGTTGCTGTTCCTCTACCTATTGGCCGGAACGGCAGTTGCGACATTGACTTCCGGTCTTTCCTGGGTTGATCCAGGATCTTGGTGGAATCAGCCCATCGTCTACCAAAAGCTGATCCTGTGGACGATGATGCTCGAGATGCTGGGCCTGGCAGGTTCGTGGGGCCCGCTGGCCGGTCACTTCAAACCGATGACCGGTGGCGTCCTCTACTGGATTCGGCCGGGAACGATTCGCCTGCCACCGTGGCCGGGCAAAGTTCCACTCACTTCCGGCGACACCCGGACGGTGTTCGACGTGCTCATCTACGTCGCCGCTGTTGCCAATCTTCTTGTTGCCACAGTGCTTCCAGGAGTGCACACCACGGGAATCGACGCGGCGATCGCCGATAACGCCGGACTGGTACGCCCGACCGCCCTGTACTCGTTCCTGGTCCTCATGGCGATTCTTGGTCTGCGCGACAAGGTCCCGTTCATCGCCGCGCGCAGCGAGCAGTACCTGCCGGCTATTTTCTTCTTCACGTTCCTGCCGTTCGTCGACATGATCCTGGCGCTCAAGTTGCTGATCGTCATGGTGTGGATCGGAGCCGGTATCTCGAAGTTCGGTCGCCACTTCTCACTGGTGGTTCCGCCGATGTTGAGTAATACACCGTGGATTCCCTCGAAGAAGATCAAGCGCGCGCACTACCGTAATTTCCCCGAAGACCTGCGGCCCTCACACCTCGGTGGCGGCGTTGCACACGTGGCGGGAACGATGGTCGAGATCGTCACACCGTTGATCCTGCTGTTCTCCACCAACAAGACCCTGACCATTCTTGCCGTAATTCTCATGGTCGGATTCCACCTGTTCATCGCGTCGACCTTCCCGTTGGCTGTTCCACTGGAATGGAACCTGCTGTTTGCCTACGCGGCGGCGTTCCTGTTCCTCGGCTTCCCGGCGTGGGACGGCTACGGTCTCGGTGCCATGTCCTCGCCGTGGATTACCGTGGGAATTGTTGCAGCACTTGCTTTCTTCCCGATTCTCGGCAATCTTCGACCCGATCTCGTGTCGTTCCTGCCCTCCATGCGTCAGTACGCCGGAAACTGGGCGTCTGCGACGTGGGCATTCGCGCCGGGTGCCGAAGCCAAGATCGATCAGTGCATCAAGCGTCCGTCGCCCGATACCCGTAATCAGTTGATGACGATGTACCCCGAAGACGTGTCCGACGTCGTTCTGCATCAGCTGTTGGGGTGGCGTTCGATGCACAGCCAGGGGCGCGCGCTGTTCTCGCTGATGCTCCGGCACCTCGGTGAGGACATCAACACGTACTCCTTGCGGGAGGCCGAATTCATGTGCAACTCCATCGTCGCCTTCAACTTCGGCGACGGCCATCTGCACGACGAGAAGATGATCGCGGCGATTCAGCGTCGTTGCAACTTCGCGCCGGGCGAGTTCCTGGTGACGTGGATCGAATCCCAGCCCATCCACAAGGGCACGCAGGAGTACAAGGTGATCGACGCGGCGTTGGGCGTCATCGAACGGGGCACCTTCAAGGTGGCCGACGCGGTAGCCGAACAACCGTGGTTGCCGAATGGCCCCATTCCGTTCGATGTTCAGTGGACACTGGACGTACGAGCTGACCGCGCGGCGACAGACCCGCAGGTCGTCTCCGAGCCGAGGATGCGAACGAAGACCAGCGGTATAGAGCAAGAGGTGGGTAAGTGACAAAGGCCGTAGTTGTCGGCAGCGGGCCGAACGGGCTCGCTGCCGCGGTACACCTTGCCAGGAGCGGTGTGGACGTGCAGGTACTCGAGGCCGCCGACCAGATCGGCGGAGGAACACGCTCCGGTCCGATCGACGTGCCCGGGTTGATCCACGATCACTGCTCGGCGTTTCACCCGATGGGTATCGGTTCGCCGTACCTGTCCAAGCTCGACCTCGAGCGGTACGGGTTGATTTGGCGGTGGGCCGAGGCGGACTGTGCGCACCCCCTCGACAACGGAGATGCCGGTGTTCTGTATCGCTCGCTGGAGCAGACCGCAGCGGGGCTCGGCGCGGACGGGCAGCGATGGCAACGCATGTTCAGCGACCTGTCGACTGGTTTCGACGCGCTGGCGTCCGACCTGATGCGCCCCATCGTGAACGTTCCGCGGCATCCGCTCAGGCTTGCGGCTTTCGGTCCGCGAGCACTGCTTCCGGCAACCGTGACCGCGAAATTGTGGAAGACGGACAAGGGCAAGGCTTTGTTCGGTGGGGTCGCCGCGCACGCCTTCTATCCACTTCACCGTCCGGCCACATCGGCCGTGGGGTTGATGATCACCGCGGCTGGTCACCGCTACGGATGGCCAGTTGCCGAGGGCGGTTCACGCTCCATCACCGATGCGTTAGCGGCGATGCTCCTCGATCATGGTGGCAAGATCGACACCGGTATCCGGGTGCGCACAGCTGTCGAGATTCCGGACGCCGATGTTGTTCTGATGGATGTCAATCCAGTTGGTGCTCTCGAAATCCTGGGGGATCGTCTCCCCGCCCGAGTGGCAAAGGCCTACCGGAAGTTCAAGTTGGCACCCGGCGCTTTCAAGGTTGATTTTGCGATCGAAGGTCATGTGCCGTGGACTAACCCGGATTGTGCGCGGGCCGGAACAGTCCATCTGGCAGGTGGTTTCGACGAAATTGTGGCAAATGAGCGTGAGACGAATGCGGGGCGCATGCCGCAGCGACCGTTTGTGCTCTTAGGGCAGCAATACCTCGCTGATCCCACCCGCTCTGCCGGGAACATCCATCCGCTGTACGCCTATGCCCATGTGCCACACGGATATACCGGCGACGCTACGGAGGCGATCATCCGCCAGATCGAAAGGTTTGCACCGGGGTTCCGGGATCAGATCGTGGCCACATCGAGTCGCAGTACCGCTGATCTGGCACAGGACAATCCGAATCAGGTGGGCGGCGACATCATCGGAGGAGCAAATTCCGAACTGCAAGTGGTTTTGCGTCCGCGCATCGCTGTAGATCCGTACAGTACCGGGATCGAGGGTACGTACCTTTGCTCGGCGTCGACGCCGCCAGGGGCCGGGGCACACGGAATGTGCGGGTACAACGCGGCCGAATCTGCACTGAAGTATCTCAGGCGGAAGGGTGCGGAGGTTTTGTGACGGGTCCATCGCACAAGGATCGAGACGCCGTCGCGAGGCGGCGCCTCGCCCGGGTGCCGGCTGCCGCCGAACCGGAAGTTCTTGCCGTGGTTGCAGAATTGGCGCGACGCCTCGATGCGCGTAGCACTGAAATAGCGCGCGAAATGAGCGTCATGATGGCTCACGAGATCGACCAGTTGGACAACGATGCCAATTTGATCGAGATGCTCGAAGCCAGCGTGCAGGGAAATGTCACCACCATCATTCATGTGCTGGCAAACGACATCCCCATCGATCATCTCCAGCCCACAACCGCGGCAGTGGAATACGCGCTCAGGCTCGCCCAACGAGATGTCCCGTCCAACTCGTTGGTACGGGCATATCACATGGGCCAGGGCGATCTGATGAGGATCTGCCATGACGAGGTCAGCGCCCTCGATATTCCAGCCCGACTGACTCTGGCTGTCCTGAAACATACTTCGGACGTGGTGTACAGCTACATCGACTGGATTACGTTGTACGTCTTCGATGCGTACGAACAGGAGCGAAGTCGGTGGATCAACGCACGGGGCAACTTGCATTCAGCTGCGATCCACGCACTGTTGTCCGGAACTGGCGCAGACGCGGGAAGTTTCGAGGCTGAAACCGGATATCGACTGGACCAGAACCACATTGCCGTAGTTGCCTGGTCGACGTGGGACGCCGATGCGTTGGGTTTCAATGCCCTGGATCGGCTGGTGCGTGATCTCGGCGCGGCTGCCGGCGCTGACAAATCAGTGATCGTCACCGCGATCGACCGTCGAACAGTGTGGGCGTGGTTGCCCTTCGGACGCCGCGTTCCGGCACCGGATCTGCAGGTGCTGTCGGCATCCGTGCCGCTCGACGGTGGCACCCGCGTCGCCATCGGTCTTCCCGGGAATGGGATGTCCGGGTTCAAGCGTTCGCACGAGCAAGCGCGCGCCGCCTATTCTGTTGCAACCGTGCCGGATACGCCGGGACGGCCTCTCGTGAGTTTTGGTGACCGAGGCATCGCGGTGGTGTCTCTCCTGTCGGACAATCTGGACGCGACCAAGTCCTGGGTGTGGGAAGTGTTGGGGCCGCTGGCTGCCGACACCCCGGGTGCGGCGTCCCTGCGCACAACATTGAGCGTGTACTTTGCGAACGGCGAAAGTCACCTCCATACCGCCAATCAGATGAATCTGCACCGCAATACCGTGAAATACCGCATCAACAAAGCGCTCGGCGATCCAGTCATCGTCGGGCGTGACAAGCTGGATCTGGCTCTGGCGTTACAGGTGTGCGAATTGCTCGGTAGATCGGTGTTGCGCCCTCCCGGTTGAGACAGGAATTCAGTCTGCACTCCGGCGGGAGTTGAGCCGGGAAGCCTGGCGTGTGAGGTGGTCGCGTTCGGCGAGGTTGGTTGCCTTGTGCGCCGCCTCGCCGTACAGGTGTGCCGCCGTCGTGAGGTCGCCGTCGCGCTCGTGAAGATACGCCGCCACCGCCGTGTAGCGGGGCAGTGAGTTGTCCAGCCTTGCCAGTGCCGCCAGACCGGCGCGCGCTCCGTCAGCCTCTCCCACGGCGACCGCTCGGTTGAGGCGGACAACCGGGCTGTCGGTGAGTTGCTCGAGTTCGTCGTACCACTCGACGATCTGAACCCAGTCGGTTTCCTCGGCGGTGAGCGCGTCAGCGTGGAGTGCCGCTATAGCGGCCTGGGCCTGGTACTCACCGAGCCGGTCGCGGGCGAGCGCGGCGTACAAGGTTGTGATGCCCTCGCTGATCGCCTCGATGTCCCACCGGCTGCGATCTTGCTCCGCGAGGGGCACAAGTTTGCCGTCGGGCGAGATCCGGGCAGCCCGCCGAGCGTGGTGGAGCAACATGAGGGCGAGCAAGCCCGCCACTTCGGGGTGGTCGATTGCGGCCGCGAGCTGCCGGGTGAGCCGGATGGCCTCGGCAGCGAGGTCGACATCGCCGGTGTACCCCTCGTTGAAGACCAGGTAGAGGACTCGCAGGACCGTGGCGACATCGCCCGGCTGATCGAACCGCACGCCGGATACGGTGCGCTTGGCCCGGCTGATGCGCTGCGCCATCGTCGATTCGGGGACCAGGTAAGCCTGCGCGATCTGGCGGGTGGTCAGCCCGCCGACAGCCCGCAGCGTGAGTGCGACTGCGGATGACGACGTCAGCGACGGGTGCGCACACAGAAAGTAGAGCTGGAGTGTGTCGTCCACTGCGGGTGCGGACTCCCGCACGGCTTCTTCCTCGAGCAGCTGCTCACGCCTGGTGCGAGCAGCCTCCGCTCGGGTCGCGTCGAGGAATCGCCGCCAGGCGACGGTGACCAACCAGCCCTTCGGATCTCGCGGCGGGTTGTCGGGCCAGACCCGAACTGCCTCGAGCAGCGCATCCTGCACGGCGTCCTCGGCCGCCGCGAAATCTGCTCCGCGGCGGACGAGGATTCCGAGCACGCTCGGAGTGAGGCTCCGAAGCAAGACGTCGTTCATCTGTCGAAGTCAGTCGGTAATCGTGGGTGGCGCGGTCAAGAAGGGGCGCAATTCGAGCCACTCGTGGATCGGCTTTCCGCCGGCTCCGGGTGCTGCCGACAACTCACCCGCCAGTTCGACGGCACGGTCGTAGCTGTCGACGTCGATCACCATCCAGCCGGCGATGAGGTCCTTGGTCTCCGCGAACGGGCCGTCGGTGACGGGCGGTCGACCCTCGCCGTCGTACCGGACAAATGTTCCTGAAGGGGCAAGAGCCTGACCGTCGACGAACTCTCCCGTCCCCTCGAGCCGATCCGCGAAGTCCTGCATGTACTGCATGTGGGCCGTGATCTCTTCCGGTGTCCACTGATCCATGGGAACGTCGTTGACCGACGCCGGAGCGCCGCGGTAATGCTTGAGAAGCAGGTACTTGGCCATCGTGTTTCTCCTCGGGGTTGGTGCCACCATTCTGGTCGCACTTCACTACAGGGACGTAGCAAGCCACGGATTCTCGACATCATGCCGACAAGTTTTTTCGAGCTTTGTGTATGTGCTGGTGAAGCGTCTGAAAGCGGTGGTGTCGGCAGCGTGACCTACGGTGTTCGAGTGACTTCGCCGTGGACTGCCGGGCAGGTGGCATCGGTAGCTCCCGACGCCTCCTCGTTGGCAGCTGCGCAGAAACTGGCCGGTTCGTGGTCGCAGACCGGGCAGGTCGAGAACGGCCTCTGGGGACTGTGCCAGGGCAGCGGATCGAAGCCTTACCAGGCGATAGTCGACCTGAGCGGTCCCGCCTACAAGTGTTCGTGCCCCAGCCGCAAGTTCCCGTGCAAGCACGCGCTCGGCCTTCTCCTCGAATGGTCGACCGGACGCGTCCCGGTGGCATCGGAACCGCTCGACTTCGCTGCGGAGTGGTTGGCACAACGGGAGGGGAAGGCCGCACAGCAACCGGTACCTGCCGCCAAGGCAGTTGCCGATCCGGCCACAGCCCAGAAACGCGCCGAACGAGTGGCAAGCGGATTGGTCGAATTGGACCTGTGGATCACCGACCAGATACGTGGTGGCCTGGCATCGATGGATATCTCCTGGGAAGCGCTCGACGGAGTGGCCGCACGCATGGTCGACGCGCAGGCGCCGGGGGTTGCCGGAGCGCTCCGGTCGCTGGCCGGGGCGGTGGCCGGGGCGGAGAACTGGCCCGAACTGGTGTTGGGTGAACTCGTACGCCTGCATCTCCTTGTTGTTGCGCATCAGAGAATGGACCAACTTCCCGGTCCACTTCGGGATTCGGTGCGAGCGCACGTCGGATACCCGGTGTCCACCGAGAGTGTGATGGAACTGCCTGCTGTTCGCGAACTCTGGATGGTGATGGGTTCACGCATCACGGAGGAGAAGCGGCTCTTCACCCGCACCACGTGGCTCCGGGGGCGAGCTACGGGACGCTGGGCGATTTTGCTCGACTTCTCCCACGGTTCCCCCAACTTCTCGGGTGTCGTGCCGCCCGTCGGACATGTTGTCGACGCAGACCTGCACTTCTATCCCGGTGCGGCGGCGCTGCGGGCACGACTCGGAGCAACACATGGTGACGCGGAGCCGTTCACGACTCTGCCGCCGGGGAATATTGCGGCGGCGCTGGAGCACTACACCGACGCAGTCAGCGCTGATCCGTGGTTGCGGTCGTGGCCGGTTGTGGTCACCGATGTGACGCCGTCATATGTCGACGGATCATGGTTTCTGGTGGACAAGTCCGGTTCAGCGCTGCCGGCAGAAGGTGATTCACGCATGATGTGGACACTCCTCGGAATCTCCGGCGGGTATCCGGTGAGTGTCTGCGGAACGTGGAATGCACGATACATCGAGGCATTCTCGGTATTCGTGAGTGGTCAGGTGACGGCACTGTGAGCACTCTCATGTCGGCGGCTCTGCTCGGAACATCGCGTACAGCACCGAGTTTCGATGATCTCCCGGTCGATGTCCGTTCGGCTGCCACGCGACTTGGCGGCGATCCGGCAGTCGTGCTGCTGGAGGCGACGGCACTGGCCAGGGCCTACCGCGCCGGGGGAGCAGGTTCCGTCACTGCCGACCTGCCTGCGCCCGCGGAGGACGACCCGCGGCTGGTTCTCCCCGAATCGTCTTCTGTGCATCTGCTTTCCATGCTGGCCGCCAAGGCGACGCTACTCGACGAGTGGTTTGCGCTGGCGCTCGAGCGAAACTTCCGGGCACCGGATCATCTGGTCGCGGAATTACTGGCCTATGCACGAGCCAGTGAGGTCTACCGTGAGAGAATCCTGCGAATCGTCGGCGAGCGCGGACAGTGGCTAGCTGCCCGAAATCCCGAGTGGTCCATGCTGATTCGTAACCGCAGCGGCGGCGTCGACGGGTGGCGGCACGGAACGCCGGCAGAACGCCTCCGGTGGTTGGCCGATACCCGCCGGAGCGAGCCGGCGCAGGCGTCGGAAGAGCTGACACAATCCTGGGAAACGGAACGGGGAGAACACAAAGCAGCGTTTGTCGCAGCTCTCGTCACCGGATTGAGTGCCGATGACGTGCCCTTGCTCGAACGCGCCCTCGACGACAGGCGCAAGGATGTCCGGCGTGAAGCAGCGACGGTTCTCGCCCGACTGCCGCAGTCGCCTTTCGGTGAACGTATGGCTCGGCGCGTCCAGGAATGGGTGCGGATCGAACGAACACAGTCCGGTGTGCGACTTGTGGTCGAGGCCCCCGAAGAAATCGATGCGGCTGCGAAGCGCGACGGGATCGAGGATCGGCCCAACCCACACACCGATTACCGCGCCGAGTACGTACGGCAGGCGATCAGTGCAGCTCCACTGTCTTTGTGGAACAACATGATCGGTCAACCGTCGGCAGTTCTGAACCTGAGTCTCGACCGAACCTGGGAACCGATCCTTCACGACGCCTGGTCCACGGCCACTGTACTCCAACATAACTCGGAATGGGCTCAGGCGATTTTCCGCACGCGTGGTCTGTCCACCGACAGGCGCCTGCTCCCGATGATTCCGCCGCGCGATCTGGCCGATCTCCTCTTGTCGGGAACTGGTGACGCGAACATCCTGCATCCGGACCGGGCGGCGATCTTCCAGACGCTGCCTCGCCCGTGGCCGGACGACATCACAGCCTCCGTGGTGGCGCAGTGGGAACGCGCCGCGGCCAGGCGTGCAGATGGCGGGGCCAGATCTGCCGAGTTCTCGCGCTACAAGTACTCCGAGTCGCTGCGTCTTGCGCAGGCCAGTTTCCCGTACAGCGCAGTAACCGTGCTCGGCCGAGCTGCGGAACGTGCCCGTGATCTCGACTGGCAGCAAGCTTTTGTCAAGACCGCCAACGCCATTGTCCACCGCAAGACACTGCTCGAGGAGCTCACATGAGTGCCACTGTTGATCCGACCTCACTGATGCGTCCGCACGCCGAGCAGGAATACGCACATGAGTTAGCCGCACTGGCGGCGGCCGACACGCGTCCGCGGCCACCGTCGTGGAACCTCTCACCCTGGGCGGTCGTCACCTACCTACTGGGCGGCACTCTCGAGGACGGTACCGTCATTTCTCCCAAGTACGTGGGCCCGCGTCGGCTGATGGAAGTCGCCGTCGCGACGCTCGCGACCGATCGCGCACTGCTCTTGCTCGGAGTGCCGGGAACCGCTAAAACCTGGGTGTCCGAGCACCTTTCGGCTGCGATATCGGGGGCGTCGACGCTCTTGGTTCAGGGCACGTCCGGCACACCCGAAGAAGCCATCCGGTACGGCTGGAACTACGCGCGTCTGCTCGCCGAAGGCCCTACCGCTGGCGCGTTGGTGCCCTCGCCGGTGATGAACGCGATGGAAACCGGGAAGATCGCTCGAGTCGAGGAGTTGACGCGCATCCCGGCCGACGTGCAGGACGCTCTCATCACGATTCTGTCCGAGAAGACGCTTCCCGTGCCCGAATTGGGTATGGAAGTGCAGGCGGCCAAGGGCTTCAACCTCATCGCCACTGCCAACGACCGCGACCGTGGTGTCAACGATCTGTCCTCCGCATTGCGTCGACGATTCAATACCGTCGTTCTGCCTCTGCCTGCCAGCGAGGAAGACGAGGTGGCCATTGTGGCGCGGCGGGTCGAACAATTGGGTGTGGCGCTGGAGTTGCCACTCGTTCCGGCAGCGGCTGAGGAAATTCGTCGAGTCGTCACGGTATTTCGCGAATTGCGTTCCGGCACCACGGCAGATGGTCGGACAAAGCTGAAGTCCCCATCCGGGACGCTGTCAACAGCAGAGGCGATTTCGGTGGTCACCAACGGCTTGGCGTTGTCCGCGCACTTCGGTGACGGTGTCCTGCGCGCATCAGACGTAGCGGCCGGGATTCTCGGCACGGTGATCAAGGACCCGGTAGCGGACAGCGTGGTGTGGAACGAATACCTAGAGGCCGTGGTGCGTGAACGAGGCGACTGGTCCGACTTCTACCGGGCCTGCCGCGAGGTCACCGGGTGACATTTGCCATGCAGGACAGCAGGGTCCGAGTTTTCGGGATCCGTCATCACGGGCCGGGTTCGGCGCGTGCCGTTCGGCGCGGGTTGGAGGAGTTTGCTCCGGAAGTTGTCCTGATCGAAGGTCCATCGGATGCAGATCCACTGGTAATGCTGGCGGCATCGGAAACCATGTCGCCACCGGTTGCCCTGTTGGCGTATGCGACGGGCGAACCGTCGAAGGCCGCATTTTGGCCGTTTGCGGTGTTCTCACCAGAGTGGCAGGCACTTGACTGGGCCGCGAAAAACGGTGTGCAGGCCCGTTTCTGCGACCTACCGGCGCACAATATGTTGGCGGATCAGCGTGAACTGAGCACGCGTGAAGGAGACCCGCTGGCCGAGTTGGCCGCGGCTGCAGGTTACGACGACACCGAGCGCTGGTGGGATTCCGTCATCGAATCCAACTCGGGTACAGGTAGCTCGGATGTCTTCGATGCGATCACCGATGCGATGGCGGCACTTCGGGAGACTGTCCCGATTGACGAGGAGACGGCGCACCGCGAGGCGTACATGCGTCAGGTGCTGCGAAAAACACTCAAGGACGGCGCGCAGCGAGTGGCCGTCGTGTGCGGTGCGTGGCACGCGCCCGCGTTGGTGGGCCCGCTCGGTCCGGCTGCGGTGGATGCTCGAATCCTCAAGGGAATGACCAAGATCAAGACGTCGTTGACGTGGGTTCCCTGGACGCATTCGCGACTGGCATCCGTATCGGGGTACGGCGCGGGGATCACCTCGCCGGGTTGGTATCACCACCTGTTCACAGCGCAGGACAAGACTGTTGCCCGCTGGCTGACCAAGGTTGCCCGGGTGCTTCGCGCCGAAGATCTGCCGATCTCGAGTGCACACGTCATCGAAGCGGTGAGACTGGCAGAAGCATTGGCAGTCATACGCTCTCGGCCTCTGGCCGGCTTGTCGGAAGTGACAGAGGCGACAAGGTCGGTGATGTGCGACGGTAACGACGTGTTGCTCGATCTGATCACCCGAAAACTGGTGGTCGGTGAGTCTTTGGGTGAAGTGCCTGAAGAAACTCCGACGGTTCCGCTGGAAGCAGACTTGCGGGCCAGGGCAAAAACGCTGCGTCTCAAGCAACAGGCGGGCGCGAAGAACCTTGATCTGGACTTGCGCCGCGACATCGACGTCGAGCGTTCACGATTCCTGCACAGGTTGGCTCTCCTCGATATCGACTGGGGTGTGCCGGCGGAGGACGAAGTGCGTTCTACGGGTACCTTCCGGGAAACGTGGGCATTGCAATGGAAGCCGGAATTTGCGGTGTCGGTGATCGAGGCATCGCTGTGGGGAACAACGGTATCGGTCGGAGCTGCGGCCAAAATCGAGGCACGAGTTCAGGCACCCGATATTGCGCTCGCTGCGCTGATCGAACTCTTGGAACAGTGCCTCCTCGCTGATCTTCCGGACGCGCTGACCCGGGTGCTGACGAGTGTCAAAACTGTTGCAGCTCTTGATCATGACGTAACACATCTGATGGCAGCGCTGCCGATACTCACACGCACCCTGCGCTACGGTGACGTGCGCGGTACCGACGTATCTGCTCTGACGGAAGTTGCCGACGGACTGTTGGTTCGAATCTGCACCGGCCTGCCGGTGGCGGTTACCGGACTTGACGACGCGAGCGCCGAAGAGTTCCGTGATCATCTCGACAAGGTGCACGCGGCCGTGTTGATGCGCGACCATCCGGAGTCCATCGTGCGATGGCTGAAGGTGGTCTCAGGTCTCATCGACCGTGACGACGTCAACGGGATTCTGACGGGTCGGATGGTCCGATTGCTCCGTGATGCCGGATCGATTTCGGAATTCGATGCGGCGCAGCGGTTGTCACGGGCGCTGTCCATCGGTAGCGCGCCAGTGGACAAGGCAGGGTGGGTCGACGGTTTCCTCGGCGGCGGTGGGCTGGTCCTGGTGCACGATCGAGCGCTACTGGACTTGATCGACAGTTGGGTTGGGCAGCTGCGTGAGCAGGATTTCATCGACACCCTCCCGTTGCTGCGCCGGACGTTCGGTGCATTCGAGGCGGGGGAGCGGCGCGCGATCGGACAGGCCGTGCGCGGTGGCCGTGTCACCGAGACCTCAGTCGAGACCGATGCACGACGTGGCCGGGCAGCGATGGCTGTCGTTTCGGATATCTTGGGGGTCAACGCATGAGCGAAGACGAGCAGCGGCTGCGGCGATGGCGCTTGATGCTGGGTGAATCCGCAGAGGAGTCGACGGGCGGACTCGGCTTGCCGGGAGACTCGCAGATGGATGCCGCTCTGGCCGCTCTCTACGACAGTTCGAAGCCAACGAAGGGAACTCGGCGCTCAGCGGGGTTGGGTGCGTCGGCGCCAAAAGTTGCACGGTGGCTCGGCGATATCCGTACCTACTTTCCCAGCACCGTGGTTCAGGTGATGCAGAAGGACGCGATAGAACGACTCGGACTGACGCACCTGCTGCTGGAACCGGAACTGCTCGATGCCGTCGAACCTGATGTGCACTTGGTGGGCACCCTGCTCAGCCTCAACCAGGTGATGCCGGAAGCCAGCAAGGCCACCGCCCGGATGGTGGTGGGCAAGGTGGTGCGCGAAGTGGAGGAGCGCATTGCTCAGAAGACCAGAGCAGCGGTGACCGGGGCGCTCAATCGTGCTGCCCGGACGTCCAATCCGAAGCTGCGAGACATCGATTGGAACCGCACCATCGCGGCGAACTTGAAGAATTACCTGCCCGAGTATCGCACTGTGGTGCCGGAACGACTGATCGGCTACGGACGGAAATCCACGGCCGTACAACGTGACGTGGTACTGGCCATCGATCAATCGGGTTCGATGGCGTCCAGTGTTGTCTATGCCTCGGTATTCGGCGCAGTCCTGGCGTCGATGCGCGCGCTGAAGACGTCGCTGGTGGTCTTCGACACCGCGGTGGTTGATCTGACGGAGAAATTAGCGGATCCGGTGGACGTGCTGTTCGGAACTCAGTTGGGTGGCGGCACCGACATCAACCGAGCGATCGCCTATAGCCAGTCGTTGATCTCACGGCCGTCCGAGTCGATGTTCGTGCTCATCTCCGATCTGTACGAGGGCGGAATTCGCAACGAGATGCTTCGGCGCATGGCCGCGATGAAAGCGGCCGGCGTTCAGGTGGTGGTCTTGCTGGCGCTCTCCGACGACGGTGCACCCTCGTTCGATCACGACAACGCCGCAGCTTTGGGCGGGCTGGGCATTCCTGCTTTTGCGTGTACGCCGGACAAGTTCCCGGAGTTACTCGCGGTGGCGTTGGAGCGCGGCGACGTCGGTGCGTGGGCAGACAAAAATCGCCCTGCTTGAAAGAACACATGTTCGGGTATTCCCTCGCGATGACCCGTGCGCAGACATCGGCAACACAAGCAGGTTCTGGTTTGGTCCTCGCAGTGTTGGCATGTGGCCAATTCTTGATGACTCTCGACAGTTCGGTCATGAACGTCTCGATGGCGACCGTGGCCGCGGATGTCGGGACCACAATTACCGGTATCCAAACCGCTATCACGCTGTACACCCTGGTGATGGCGACCCTGATGATCACGGGCAGCAAAGTCGGTTCGATGATCGGCCGGCGGCGGGCCTTCGGGTTGGGGCTGGTCATCTACGGGGTCGGGTCGTTCACGACGGCGATCGCGCCCAATCTTGCCGTGTTGCTGATCGGATGGTCGCTCCTCGAGGGGATCGGTGCGGCATTGATCATGCCGGCGATCGTGGCGCTGGTGGCATCAAACTTTTCGGCGGAAAAACGACCGGCCGCATACGGATTGGTAGCGGCCGCCGGAGCGATGGCAGTTGCCGTCGGACCACTGATCGGTGGCGCTGTCACGACTTTCGCGTCGTGGCGGTATGTCTTCCTCGGCGAGGTCGTCCTTGTAGTTGCGATCTTGTTGGTGTTGCGAAAGGTTGCCGATGTTGCCCCCACCAAGGGTCATCTCGACGGTGTGGGTTCCCTATTGTCAGTGGCAGGCCTCGGCATGATCGTTTTCGGTGTTCTGCGTTCGAGTGAATGGGGTTGGTTGCAGGCCAAACCCCAAGGGCCGGAGATGCTGGGGATGTCGCCGGTCGTGTGGCTGTTGCTCGGTGGGATGTTGGTTGTCTACGGCTTCCTCCGCTGGGAAGCGTGGTTGGTCAGTGTAGGCAAGGAACCACTTGTCGATCCGGACATGCTGAGGAATCGGCAACTGACAGGTGGGCTTTCGATGTTCTTTGCCCAATTCCTCGTTCAAGCGGGCGTGTTTTTTGCGGTGCCGCTTTTCCTGTCCGTGGTTCTCGAACTGAGCGCACTCGAGACCGGGGTGCGAATCCTGCCGTTGTCGGCAGCCCTGGTACTGGCCGCGATCGGAATTCCGAAGCTCCGGCCGACGGCGAATCCCCGTCGCGTCGTCCGCATCGGGTTGTTGTCGATGATTGTCGGCATCCTGTTGTTGGTTGCCGGGATGGATCCGGGCGCAAATGCCGCGATCGTGATGGTTCCGATGTTGTTCCTGGGGTTCGGTTTGGGGGCGCTGTCGTCACAACTCGGAGCCGTCACGGTGTCGGCGCTGCCGGACGACAAGAGCGCAGAAGTAGGTGGATTACAGAACACTGCAACCAACCTCGGTGCGTCACTGGGAACGGCGTTGATCGGTTCGGTGCTGATCGCAACATTGACAACGTCGGCAATTGCCGGGATCGAGGACAATCCGGCTGTTCCAGCAGCGGTACAGCAACAAGCCACGACGAATATGGTGTCCGGTGTTCCATTCCTCTCGACCACCCAACTTCAAGACTCCTTGGCGCAGGCCGGCGTGAACGAGCAGACTTCTGCGGCGATCGTCGACGTCAATTCCGAGGCCAGACTCGAAGCTCTGCGTGTTGCTTTTGCCGTCGCAGCGTTCCTTGCCGTCGCGGCGCTGTTCGCGACCGGCCGGATTCCGCGGATACCGGTCGGGTCCGACGATCGAACGAACGGAATTCCTGCCTCCGACTGACAACTGCTTTGCGTCGTTCACGTCGAGAAATGGCGATCTTCGGGAACTGGAAACTCGCAGTCGGCTAACGTCGAGCGAAGAAACAGCCAAAAAGTCTGGAAAGCTCCATTCAACCGGCAATCCGATCGGTATGGCGACAAAGGAGGAACCGATGCCCGGACACCAGCGTCCGGCTGCGATCCGCCACGGTCTCAGGCCACCTGAATGTTGAGTTCTGTCCGACAAACAAGTCGCCGGGCCGCATTGCCGGAATCCGAGCGCAGCGACTTCTTCCGCCGCCAGGTAGACGAGGCCGTCACCGTCGCACCGTTGGCGAACTTTGCCATCATGGCCGGCATCAGTTCGGTGCTCGTGTTTGTCATTCCTCCGGAGCAGCACCTGATTCGCTGGGTCGGCGCGGTGGCGATTCTTCTTGTCTTCCTGAACTCGACTTACACGTGGGTCTCGTTGCGCCAGAAACGAGCGCAACGATCTGTTCGCCGGGACTACATCGGTCTGATGTTCGAGGTTGTAGTTCTCGGAGTCCTCGACGTCGTTCTGTTCGCGCTGCTGTTTTCCGAGACGGCAACCGATGACGTGATCCTGATCGCGACAATGGCCGGTCTCATGGGCGCCGGAACCATCAATTTCTATACGCTTCGTTCAGCCAGTCTGACCTGGATATATATCCACGGTGTTGGGTTGTTCATCATCTTCCTGTCCCACACGAAGCCGTATCTCTCGGTCTTGATGCTTCAACTGGTGATCTACACGTTTGCACTCACAATCGGTGCGCTGTATCTGTCCGCGTCGTTCAAGCGGAGGTGGCTCGCCGAGATGCAAGCCGAATCGGAACGTCAGACAGTGGCCTTGTTGCTCGACGGATTCGAAGGTGGATCACGCGACTGGCTGTGGGAAGTCGACGCTGCGGGACGCTTCACCCACACGTCGCCCCGGTTCGCCGAGGTAACGGGGTTAGCGGTTGGCGAGCTACAGGACAGGACTTTCGATCAGATGCTCGACCAACTTGCCATCACCTCCAGCGCGGAGGGCCGGAAGGCAGTTGATCTGTTGGTCGACAAGTTCGAGCGCCAGGTGCCCTTCGGCGATCTGGTGGTGTCAGTCCGCGTCGACGGCGTTTGCCGTTGGTGGTCGCTCTCCGCAAAGCCACGAATCCGCGAGGACGGTGAAATGCTCGGATGGCGCGGCGTCGGTTCCGACATCACCGAGTGGTACGTCCGCGAGCAGGATATTTTGCGGCAGGCGGAGACCGACGCCCTGACGGGACTGCCCAACCGGCGAGCATTCGGACAAGCGCTGGAGCAGGCAATCGCGGACCGTGACGAAGGCCAGGTGCACGTCGCGATCCTCGACCTCGACAACTTCAAATCCGTCAACGACACGCTGGGACATCCGGTGGGAGACGGGTTGCTGCTCGCGGTCACCGAGCGACTGTGCGCCGTAGCGGATTCGGATGTGTGCGCGCGCATGGGTGGTGACGAGTTCGGATTCATCGCCCGGATGCCCGCAGGCCAGAGCGAGCGAGGCGCATTCGAACGATACCTCGACGTCCTGCACGATCCGTTCTTCGTCGACGGCAACCGGATCGAGGTACGCGCGACCATCGGCTTCGCGACCAACCCGAATGACTCCGCCGACGTCGACGAATTGGTCATGCTCGCTGATCTTGCCTTGTACGAGGCCAAGTCGACAGGACGTAACCGGGTGGGCCGATTCTCCCCGGCGCTGCGGGCGCGGGCATCGGAGCGCGCCACCGCTCAACAGGAGCTCGCCCGTGGAATCGCGGCCGACCAATTCGAACTTCACTATCAGCCCCAGGTAGACGCGGTGACCGGTCAGGTGGTGGCGTTCGAGGCATTGATTCGGTGGAACCATCCTGTGCGAGGTCAGCTCGGACCACGCCAGTTCATCGGAGTGGCTGAAGAAACCGGGATGATCATTCCCCTCGGGGCGCGGGCCTTGGAGCTTGCCTGTACGGCTGCCGCGAATTGGCCAGACGGCATCGCGGTCACCGTCAACGTCTCATCCGTTCAGCTGGTGTCCACGGGCTTTCTTGCCACCGTTGTCGATGTATTGAGAACCACCGGACTCGAACCGCATTTGTTGCAGGTCGAAATTACCGAAACCGGGGTCGTCGACGATCGGGCTGTCGCAGATCTGCACCGATTGCGCGAGCTGGGGGTCACCGTAGCTCTGGATGATTTCGGTACCGGATACTCGTCTTTCGCGACTTTGCAGAGGCTGCCCATCGACGTCCTCAAGATCGACCGCGTGTTTATCGTCGACTGTGCCGACCAGCCGATGGCGGTGGTGCAATCGGTGGTCGAACTTGCCGGAACACTAGGGATGAAGTCGTTGGCTGAAGGCGTCGAAACGGCAGTGCAATTGCGACGTGTTCAAGCCGCGCGGTGCCAACTTGTTCAGGGCTTTTACATCAGCAAGCCCCTGGATGCGGCGAATTTGGAAGAATATTTTGCCGCAACGAAGACTGAATCAGGCAGCCATATTCATCCATTCTTCAGATTTCCGTAGCCCTCAAACTGTTTCCTCCGGCGGCTTTCGCTTGATACATCATCGAGTCCGCGACATTCGATGCCACAGATATTGCGGACGATCCACCGGTCCAGGCCTTCGACCCCGCCGGCATTATCACTGCCCCGACGCTCACGGTGGTCGGGACGAGATCGGAATGATCCGAAATTGCAGAAGTGATGCCGTCGATCAACGTGCCAATTTCTTCGTGACATCCTGAAATGACAGCCAGGTACTCTTCGCCGCCCACCCGCCCTACGACGCCCTGATCTCCTATATGCGTCTTCAAGCGGTTGGCAGTGCGAATAATTACTTGGTCGCCCTCGGAATGCCCGTGAAGATCGTTGACCATTTTGAATTTGTCGATGTCGACGACTATGAATGCCAGGCATTTTTCCTGTACCCGGGCCGAATCGAACAAATCGATGACCGCAGCGTCGAGGCCGCGGCGGTTGAACAGTCCGGTCAAAGGATCACGATCGGAATCGCGGGCATCGCGGTAGAGGGTTCGCCACGTCAAATGCGAGAAAATCGGCACGATGGTCACGGCTCCAAGTAGAACGGTGGCTCGGGCCGCGATGGTCGTGGGGTCGACGGTTCCTTGTTGATAGGCGAGCACGAGGATGAGGGTGGTGATCGACGTTGCAAAGATTACGTGCGTCATAAGCCATCTCGCACTGACGAACAGCGTTGCGAAGGTACCGCTTATCGCAAAGATGATGCACCCGAACAATGCCGAGTCGCGGTCGGGGACAAGAAGAATTGCCGACGCGATTCCGAGGTCGGCGAATATGCCGAATGCGAGCAGTCCGCGTCTACCGGGAAATGGCAGCGTGAACCAACAGGTCATGACGATAAGCGATCCGATGACCATGCAGACCGACAGGAATTTGCCGGCACTGGCTGTCGGTGCATCGGGTCCGATCAATTTGAAGAATGCGCCCGATCCGAGGATGGCAGTCATTACGCCAAGCAGGCCACGGAAGATCGGCGCGATAGCGCGACTTGATCGTTGGTTACTTATCCACTCGTAATCGTGTGGTTCGTCGAACCATTCCTTGAGCGTGCGCCACGAGGTGTTCCTCGAACGCACGCTTTCCGAACTGGACATGTGGTTCATTCTCGCATTCAAGTTCGGGAAGGCATGGCAATCAGTCCCTCAGTGCAGTTTCAGCTCAGATACTGGTGGTTCGGACGCCGTTTCCTCCGGCAGCCTTCGCCTGGTACATCATCGAATCGGCGACGTTCGACGCAACCGAGATTGCTGACGATCCACCCGTCCATGCTTTTGACTCGGTTGGCATGATCGCCACTCCGACGCTCACCGTTGTGTGTATCGGGTCCGGGTAATCGGAGAGTGCCGGAACAATGCCTTCGGTCAACGTAATGATCATCTCGGGTGGCCCCGCTATGACTGCGAGGTACTCTTCACCGCCGACTCGACCGACTACGGCCCGTTGACCGAGGTGAGCGCTGAGTCGGTTGGCTGTTCTCTGGATTACCCGATCGCCTGCGGGGTGCCCGTGTACATCGTTGACCAACTTGAACTTGTCGATGTCGACCACGATGAATGCAAGACACCACGCATCATCGCGGGCCTGATCGAACAGAACCGTAACCGCAGCGTCGAGTCCACGACGGTTGAATAGACCGGTCAGGGGGTCGTGGTCCGATTCGCGGGCATCTCGATACATCATGCGCCACGTCAGATGCGAGAAGATCGGGAGAAGGGTTACTGCGGCAAATAGGACCAATGCGCGGGCAAGGAGTGTGCCGTGGTCGACTGTTCCCGCACCGAAAGCAAGAACAAAAACGATGATGCTGACGCCGGTAGCCCAGGCTACGTGTCCCAGAAGCCATTTAGCGCTGACGAACAATGTCGCGTAAGTACCGCTCACGGCAAAGGCGATACACCCGAAAGTCGCTGAATCGCGATCAGTCACCATGAGAACCGCCCCAGCCAGACCGATGTCGGCAAAAATTGCAAAGGCGATAAGTCCACGCCGTCCGGGGAAGGGGCGAGTGAACCAAAGTCCCGCGATGACAAAACAACTGACGACCACGATCGCCCCCAGGTATTTCCCGAGTGTTGTCGGCGGCGCGTCGGGCCCGACGAGTTTAACGAGCGCGGTAAGACCGAAGATCATCGACATGATGCCGAGCAAGGCGCGACAGAGAGGCTGAATCGCGCGGCTGGAGCGCTGGCGTTTCATCCATTCGTAGTCGTGCTCCTCGTGGTACCACTCATTGAGCAAATTCCATGAGTTACCCCCTGTTGGAAGATGGACAGGGGTGCGCATGACACCTATTTTGGCATTGAATTCCAGCGAAGAAAAACTAACAATCACCAGGTTGATTTGTTCGGAGAGTCGCGGGGATCAAGTGCATGAATACTTCGGGGAACTGACTTTGTGCATGTTTTCGTGAGAACCGAAAATAGGTCGCAGCGATGAAGGTTTTACCGTTTCCCTGCCAGTAATCGACCCGACCGTGCCGCACTTGCACCGGCCAATGTCGCGGCACCGACGGTGATCATCGCGCCAAGCAGAATTGCTGCAGGCTCACCGTCGCCGAGCACGCCGAGCTGCGAGCCAACCGTTACCGCGGCAACGGGAACACCGAGCTGCGCAGCAGACAATATGCCGAGCGGAAGAGGTAAACCCATTACCCGAACCACGGCATGCACTACGAGCGTTGCCATGCCTAAAGACACACCGAGCCAGATGGACGACGGATTGCTGACGAGGTCCCGAAGATTGATGGAAGCGCCGAGCCACACGAAGAACAGCGGCGCAAAAAAGCCATCCGTGACGGCGAAGAGCTGTTTCGCCAGGCGCCGGGGCTCACCGATCGCCGCAAGGACCAAACCGAAAGCAAAGCCCGCGAGCATGACGGAGACGTGAGTGGTTGTTGCCAGCGCCGCCAGAGAGAACAGGATCACCAGATTGATCCGCAGTTCGAGGGCGAACTTACGCTTCTCCGAGAACTTGTGGAGCCGCCGCCATGCTCCGGAACGGTGGAATGACCGGAGCCCGAAATAGAGCACGACCGCAGCGGCGATGACGGCGAATGCACCGAGCCCCGCACGCACCGCGTTACCGGGATCGATTACGAGCGGCACCGCCACGATGCATGCCGTGTCGGCGATGGCGATCTGTGCCGTCATCTGCAGAACGGATGTTCCACCAAGTGCGAGTGAATCTACGATCGGAAGAATAAGTGCTGCAGACGAAGACGCTATGAGCACCGCGTACAGAAAGGCGTGACCGGTATCGAAAACCGATGCCACTGCGTACCCGGCGACAGCGGCCAGAACCCCGACCATCACTGCGCGGACCGCGCCCTTACCCATCGCCGACCGAACCGCAGGATCGCGAACGGGGACGTGCGAGCCTGCCACCAACATCGTCAACGCAAAACCGATATCGGCCATAAACGTGAAAGTGTGGTCAGTCGCATCGAGCAATCCGAATCCGGTGACCCCGAGAATGACACCCGCCGCCAACTCGCCTACGACTACCGGGATATGCCAGCCTTCGCGTGCCGCCAGCAGCGGCCCGAGTAGCCCGGCGAAAGCAACCAATGCGAGTACGTCGAATGTCACCAATGATCTCCTCGCCGTTTGGTGCCTGTGCCCAGGGGTAATCATCGCATTGGGGGATGACGGGGGGATTCGACCAGGAGGCGGTACCCATGAGAAGGATCGTCGCCGCAATCGCGGCGCTGTTCCTGTCGACATTTGCCTTGATCGGGTGTGGTGACACCAGCACCGATTCCCACGGCAATCACTCTGCCGAGATGGGAGTGACCGCTGCAAACGCACAGGCAGCGGAAATTGTGATCAACGGCTTCGAATACTCCACACCGGCCCCCGTGATGCCGGGTCAAACTGTCACGGTCCGCAACAACACTGATGACGAGCATTCCGTTACGTCTGATACACCAGGGTTGTTCGACGTCATTGTCAACGAGAACGAAGTCGCACGTCTCACAGCGCCCGAGGAACCAGGGTCCTACGCGTTCCACTGCACCTACTTCTCGGACATGCACGGGACCTTGACCGTGGAGGATTGAGAGGAAGTGATCAGCCCCCTTCCGAGCGAAAGGTATCTTGGTCGCCTTCAATGCGTCGAAAGGTACTTTCGCTCTGTTGGGAGGGATGAGTTTTGCCGTAAATAACCGGCCCGGAAACAGTTCCGGGTGTACGGTATGCGGGTGCGCCGGAGACTGGTAATCAGTATCGTCACGTTAGTGGTTTGCGCCTTCGGCTTCGCGCCGCCCGCGCTCGCAAACAGTACGTATTCGTCGCAGCTTCTGTACTTTTCGGTTCAGGTCGGCCCCGATCGGGCAACGCAGTGCACGGTTGTCGGCGAGCTGACCATCCCTGACGGCGTCAGTGCCGGAAATCGGGCGCCGGCGATCCTGACCACCAATGGTTTTGGCGGATCGTACAAAGACCAGATACCGATGGTGCAATTTCTTGCCGAGAACGGGTACGTGGGTCTTACGTATTCAGGCCTCGGCTTCGGCGGAACCACCTGCAAGATCACCCTCGATGCTCCCGCATACGACGGCATCGCCGCGTCACAGTTGGTCAGCTTCCTTGGCGGCAGCGAAGGAATTGCTTTCACTGATCCTGGTCTGACGCAACCATTTCCGGCTCTAGACGTGGTGGTTCGAGACTCGGTGGACCACAACGGAGCGCCGTCGATCAACGATCCTCGCGTCGGTATGTCGGGCGGATCGTACGGTGGCGGTATTCAGTTTGCCGCTGCCAGTGTCGATCCGCGCATCGACACGATCATCCCGATGATCACGTGGAACGATCTGTCGTATTCGTTGGCGCCCAACAGTACTGGCATCGTCACCGGCGTATCGACGGTGGAACCCGGTGCGTCCAAGGTGCTGTTCGCGTCGTTGCTGTTCGGATTGGGAGTCACGAATCCTGGTGTCGACGGGTATGTCGCCGATCCCGCGCGGCTCGAGGGTTGCCCGAACTACGTGTCGTACATGTGCAATGCCATTGCGCAGGCGGTGGTTACAGGTGAAGTGGGTCCGAAGATAGTCGCGGATCTGCGGGCGTCGTCGGTCGCGTCCTACATCGATCAGATCAAGATCCCGGTGTTGCTCGCGCAGGGGCAGCAGGACACTCTGTTCGATTTGAACGAGGCGACTGCCACCTATGAAGCGCTGAAAAGCCGTGGTGTGGATGTGAAGATGATCTGGCATTCGTGGGGGCATAGTCACTTGGCTGCTGCGCCAGGCGAATTCAGCTTCAGTGCTCCGGACGCCGAAACTCAGTACGAAACAGGCCGATTCCTCGACTGGTTCGACCACTATCTTCGGGACGAGAACGCCGAAACCGGGCCGGAATTTGCTTACTTCCGTAATTGGATCGACTACGAGGGAAATGCTGCGCCGGCCTATGCGACGTCGAATACCGTGAATGTCGGCAGCAGCCGGGACTTCCATCTCTCCGCGGATGGCGCACTGCTGCCAGGCGGTGTACCGCCGGTACCCGGAGCGAACACCGTAGTCACCGCTCCAGCGGGTCTTCCGACTGGCATCGAACCGCTCAATATCTCTCCGGCAGGCAATATTCCGAATGTGCAGATCCCCGGAACCGAGGCCTTGTGGACCTCGGCTCCGATGACCGACACAATGGACGTTGTCGGTTCGCCGACTGTCACGTTGCGGGTCGCGGCGCCTGGACAACCGGTGGTGTTCGCCAAGGTGTACGACGTGGCGCCCGACGGAAGCTCGACGTTGATCAACGGTTTGATCGCGCCGATCAGGATCAGTGATCCGTCGCAACCGGTGCCGGTGACCATGCCCGCGATTGTCCATCGTTTCGAACCCGGTCATGCTGTGCGACTGGCGATCACAGGGGGAGACATCAGCTTCCGGGGCGGTCTGGCCGGGATGCCGGTGACGATCTTTGTCGACGCCTCAGGTCCGCTGCAGCTCCCGGTGGTGGGCTAGCCGGCCGTCACTTCAGATATTCGCCCAGCTGTCCGGCCCGAAGACCTCGTAGTGGATATTCTGCGCCGGAACATCGCGTGCTATCAACGATTCACGCATGGACAGCATGAACGGCATCGGGCCGCAGAGGAATGCCTGTGTGTTCGGCTCGAGTTCGATCTCACGCAGATCGGCACGTCCTTCGTGAACAGCGCCGAGGGGTGCTAACGAACCGAGGTCTTCGTACCAGCGGTGCAGTGTTGCGGCCGGGATCTTGCCTACCAGCTCGCTGAGTTCAGCTCGGTGAGCGTGATCAGCGATGGAGCGATCCGCGTGAATCACCGACACCGAGCGCTGAGCGCCGGTATCCACGAGGTGATTGAGCATGCCGATCATCGGCGTGCATCCGATTCCGGCAGACGCGAGCAGGAGCGGCGAATCGTCCTCCGGCATCATCAGATCGCCAAACGGTGTGGTTACCGACAGTTCGGAACCTTCGAAAGCGTTGTTGTAGAGGAAGTTCGATACTTCGCCGTCGGGCGTGCCCGAAATCCTCTTCACGCTGATGCGCCAGTCGGCACTACTCGGCACGGAACAGAGGCTGTATTGCCGGATTTGCCGAGCGCCGTCGGGGAGGGCTACCCCGACTGAAAGATACTGTCCGGGAGCGAATGTGGGGAGAATGCTGCCGTCGAGTGACGTGAGTGTCAGTGACACGGTATCGGCAGACTGCAATACGCGTTCGGTGATTCGCACCGTCCGCCAGACGTCTCCGGGTTCGACTCCGGCGAGCTGATAGAGCCCACGTTCCATGGTGATCAACGTTTCCGCCATCAGCCAGTAGACCTCGTCCCACGCCTTCGCGACATCGGGAGTGACTGCATCACCGAGTATTTCGACGATTGCGGCAAACAGGTGCTCGTGCACAATTGCGTACTGGTCCGGGGTGATTCCCAGCGACGCGTGCTTGTGAGCGATACGCGAAAGGATCAGATCGACCTTGGCGCTGTCGGGTTCGAGTTGGAGTGTCGCGAAGGCGGCGATCGCTCCGGCGAGGGCTTTCTGCTGTTCGCCTTGCTTTTGATTACCACGGTTGAACAAATCACGTTCGAGTTCGGGCTGGGCCTCGAACATCTTGCGGTAGAACAGCGTTGTGATTTCTCCGATGGCGGCGCCGACCACGGGGAGGGTGGCGCGAATGACCTCGGTTGACGCATTGGAAAGCATGAGATGCTCCGTTCGGTCGAAATTCGGTTGTTCAGCCTGCTTCGTCGCTCCGAGTGGTGAGGCGAAGCAGAACATTTTTGGACGGTTGGCGCGTCACGTCTTCGATCGTGACTCCGTCGAGTGAGGCAAAAAATGCCTCTTGCGCGTCGTGGAGTGCACTCCGCAGGAGGCATCCGCCGCGCAGAGGGCACGGTTTATCCCCTTCGCAGTCGACAACCTCTCCAGGCCCTTCGAGGCGTCTGGCGAGCCAGCCGATGGTGGCGGTCCGACCCAGCTCGGTGATGGAGAGCCCGCCGCCGCGCCCGCGTTTGGTGTTGACTATGCCCAGTTCACCGAGTCGTGTGACCACTTTGGTTGCGTGGGCGTACGACACGTTGAGCTGCTCGGCAATTACCCGCGTACTGGGGGAGGCGTCGGCGTCGAGTACGGCAAGCCGCATGACGACGCGCAATCCCAGGTCGGTGAACTGCGTCAGTTGCATGACCTGAATCTACATAATTCGCATCTGAGATGACTATTTATGTGAGGGGGATCTCGAGCTCAAAGGCGGGTGGCCGAACCGCCCGGGGCGACGTGAAGAAAACGGGGTGGTTGCCAGGTTCGCGCTGTAAAGGCCTCGCAGATGGATACGGTGACAGCGGCGGACTTCCCCGCCGGCATCAGTGCGATGGCTGATCCGCCGAATCCGCCGCCGGTCATCCGGGCAGCCACAGCGCCGCCGAGTCGGGCGGCGGTGACCGCGACGTCGAGTTCATTGCACGAGACTTCGAAGTCATCGCGCAGCGAAGCGTGGGAGCTGTTCAGCAGTGAACCGATGTCGCCGAATCTTCTGATGCGCAGAAGTTCTGCGGCCGACAAGGTTCGGTTGATTTCTGTAACCACATGCCGTGCCCGTGCCCGGAGTATCGGATCGCTCAGGGATTCAGCCTGCTCCGCGGTGGCTTCTCGTAGACTGGTGATGCCGAGAACCGCTGCTGCATCTGTGCATTGGGTGCGGCGCAGCCCGTACTGTCCGTCCGCGAGTGAGTGTTTCACGCGCGTGTCGATGACCAAGAGTTCGAATCCGGCATCGCGGAGGTCGAAGGGAATGTGTTCGATAGATCCGTCCTGGCAGTCGAGCAACAGGGCGGTCGACGGCTTGGCGAACATCGCGATGGTTTGATCCATGCCGCCGGTCGGTGCGCCGACGCCGTCGTTCTCGGCACGGATACACACCTGCACCAGCTGATCCCTGGTGAACTTCGAACCGCGAAGGTCATTGACCGCCAGTGCAACTGAACAGGTCAGAGCCGCTGAACTGGACAGACCTGCCCCTACCGGAACCGACGAGTCGATGACCAGATCGAGGCCACCAACAGTCATGCCTTCGCGGGCGAGTGACCACAGGACTGCCGTGGGATAAGCCGCCCAGCCTGCTCCGATCTCGCCGACGGCTCCCACATATGTCTCGTCGGACTGCCTGCTGTGTATGCGAACTGTCTGGTCGTCGCGCAGGGCAACTGCTACCAGCGTCCGCTGCTCGAGAGCGACGGGCAGACATAACCCGCTGTTGTAATCGGTGTGCTCGCCGATCAGATTGACGCGGCCCGGCGCCGACCACACGCCGGTTGCCTGATATCCGTACGCGTCGCGGAACTGGTGGAGTACAGAATCTTTCGATACGTAACTCATCAGGCGAGCTCACGTAGGCGGGTCGCAACTGCCTCCGGCACCGTGTCGCTGATCCAGGCGCCCATCGCCGATTCGGACCCGGCGAGATACTTGAGCTTGCCGGGTGCCCGCAGGATCGAGAACAACTGCAGGTGCAACCGCCCGAGGTGCCGATCGATACGGATCGGGGCCTGATGCCACGCCGCTATGTACGGCACGCGGTCGATTCCCGGGTAGAAGCTGTCGATACGCCGGAGTAGGTCCTGATACACATACGCAAGCTCTTCGCGCTCTTCGGTATTCAGTGACGGAAGGTCGGGAACATCGCGGTGCGGTGCCAGATGAATCTCGATGGGCCAGCGCGCGGCGGCCGGGACGTAGGCACTCCAATGCTCCCCGGCGTACACCACCCGGGCGCCGTCTTGTCGTTCGAAGGCCAGGACGTCCGCGAGGAGTGAGCGTCCGGTGCTCTGAAAGTGCTTGTCCGCCTGAGCCAGTATTGCCTGGGTTCGCGGTGTGACGTAGGGGTAGGCGTAGATTTGGCCGTGGGGATGAGTGAGAGTCACACCGATCTCTTCTCCGCGGTTCTCGAAGCAGAACACCTGCTCCACCGACGGATCCGCCGACAACTCCTCGGTCCGCGAGATCCACGCGCCGACGATAGTGCGCAGGCGTTCGGCAGGTAGTTCGCCCACCGACGCGGTGTGATCGCTCGAGAAGCACATCACCTCGCAATGGCCGACCGCGCGCCGATCATCGGGCCCGAAGCGGTTGGCGGACAATAATTCGTCTTGCGCGGGCGCAAAACTGGGAAACCGGTTCTCGAACACTGCGACGTCGTAGTTCGCCTCGGGTATCTCGGTGGGCGCGCCGGCTAGAGTGGTGGGGCAGAGCGGGCATTCGGCTGTGGTGGGCAGGTGCGTTCGCGTCATACGATGCGACGCCATCGTGATCCACTCGCCGGTCAGTACGTCGTAGCGCATCTGCGACTCGATTGTGGCGGAAGGTAGTTCGCGTAGATCGCGGGCGGTCCGCGTGTGGGTGGTGCCCGCGTCGTCGAAGTAGAAGATGTGCCGACCGTCGGCCAGCGTACGACGCGTCGGACCGGGCGCTGGCGTCATGTGTCAACTTCCCATTCCAGAACACCCTTGCTCACAACGGGTTTCCACACTCCGATGGTGTCGCCCGTCTCGAGTGCGGTGGCGTGGGCCGCCAACATGACCGAGACAGACGCCCAGATCGGTCCGCCGTTGTCGGTCCCGTCCGACGCGTATTCGGTGACACAATGGTGCAGGGCTCCGCCTCGGGTGTCCACAAAAAAGTGGTACTCGTCCAGTCCGGCAAAGGGAATGAACGTCGGAATGAACATGTTTGCAGCAGTACCCGCATCGTCCCGATCGCGTCGATCCATCTCGTCTGCGGGATAGAGGTCGGGATTCTCGTAGATCGTCTCGTCCCACGTTTCGAGCAGCGTGAGACGAACCTCCGTCGCGACGTCGATGGGGTACAAGAACTTGTCGGGAAGAACGCTTCCGAGAAAGAGTCCGGTCCTGTCGTCGTGAGTCAGGCTGCCGTTCTGGACTCGATAGAGGTCACGCAGATCCTGGGGCCACGAAACACCGGTCGACGCCTCGAACTCGTCGATGATGCTGTCGCTGAGTCCTGGTTGAAACGCGGCAGCCGTCACCGGTGCGTGTGTGCGGCACCAGGTGGTGATTCGACCCCATTCGTCTGCAACGCTCATGGGCTTTACGATACGTCCGCGTCAGGACCCGTGAATCAGGTACTGCAGCGTGCTCACCAGTGCCCGGTCCGAATCCTCGGACTTGCGGCCCGCGATTCCCGAGCGGAGAACCGCAGAACCTTCGAGCAGACTGACAATCGTCTGCGCCGTTGCGGTGCGCCCCGCCGCATCAAGATCTGGTTGTGTGCGCGCGACAACCTGCTCCACGTGCGCGATGTACTGCGCGTAGAAATCTCGGACCACTACGGAGACTTCTTCGTCGGCGGCGGATAGCGCCCACACCTCGACGTACAGCCGAACAGTGGCAGGATCGTCCTGTTCGCCGAGCAGGATTCTGACGAACTGCTCGGATTCCTCGCGGGACACTGTCTGCTGTGTGTCCGTCACGGCGGCCAGCCGGTCGAGCGAACGGGTCAACGCGCGCGCCATGACTGCGCGGATCAGGTCGGCGCGAGTGGGGTAGTAGTGCTGCAGGTGCCCCACCCGCACACCGGCCGCGGCGGCAAAATCTCGCATGGCCGCGTTTGCGTTGCCCTGCGTCGTCAGTACCTGTTCTGCAGCGTCGAGTAGTGCTGCCGCGCGAATGGCGCCCTTGGTCGGGGTCATGTCCGCAATACTGCCACGCCGAGATTCTCCAGCTCGGAGATAGCGTGGCCCGGATTCGGAACTGATTCGGGGAAAGCAACTCCGGGACGTGCGTCGTCGCTCAGGACGTGCCGCACTGCGAGTGCGCCGCCTACTGCTGTGAGATGCGCCTGGCCTTGCGGATCGACAATTGTTGCGCTTGTAGCGCCGTTGGCGCCGGTGACGTCGACTCGTACCTGAGCGCTACCGCCTGTGCCGGGTGAGTACAGCAAGCCGCGTCGTAGCGAGGTGAAGCGTTCTCCGCGTCCCCACCGAAACAGACCGACCTTCTTGGCGGCAAGCAGTGCTGTCGTGGAAGCATTCGAGCTGAAACCGATTCGAGTGCTTGCAGTGTCGACGTTCAGGGTAATGGGAAACGTGAATTGCTCGGGAGTGTCGATCCTTCCGACTTTGGTGCGCGATCCCGGGAAATCCACCCAGCGGGTATCCGTCAATGGGCTGACGGTGATCGGATTTCCGTTCTGCATAACCTCGAAGTCCTGACCGAGACGGTCCATGAACTCGACGGAGTCGAGGCCGGCAATGTCGTTGACGTCGTAGCGAATCGAGACGTCGATCAGCTCAGCGCCGCCGAGCTCTTCCGCGAGCGCGGCGGCAACGATGTTGGTGACACCGCCCATCCAGCCGGACGACAGGTAAACCGGTGCGGTGGGCAACATCTGGCTTGCCAAAGTGGCTGCGCGGGCTACCCTCGTAGTCCAGCGGGTGATGTCCACGTACGGTATTCCCGCTTGGACCGCGGCAGTCAACACACGATCGTGTGGATCGTTGACGGTCGACACGACCGCACGTACCGAGGCGTCGAAAGGCGTCGGATCGGTGAGGTCCCAGCGGCGGACCGAAGCTCCGTGCCGACGGGCCAACTCGGCGCCCTTCTCGGGGGTACGTCCGGTCAGGAGTAGCAAAAAGTCAGGTGCAAGCAGGGCGGTCAGCGCGCTGCCGACGGTTCCGTATCCACCAGCTACGAGGATGGCGCCGTCTGGGTCGTGGCGCAGTGTGTCGGTCATGCATCCAACTCTAGGTCAAATGACCTAAAACGTCGAACGGTCCCGGTGTCAGTCCCGATGAGCCACGATGTTGACCACGTTGCCGTCCGGGGCCCGGACCAGGAACCGGCGCACACCCCACACTTCGGTTGTCAGTGGGTGCACGATCTCGTATCCGAGTGTCCGGGCTTCGTCGTACGCGCCGTCGACGTCGTCGGTGTGGACGGAAATGACCGAGTCCTCGGGGGAGGTCGCATCATGCGTGACGAGTTGTACATGCGCATCGGAGTCGGGAGACGCGAAGCGTGCCACCCAACCCATGTTGAACTCCTCGGTGCTCAGGCCGAGGAAGTCGGCGTAGAAACTCTTAGCCGTCTCTACATCGGGAACTTTGAGGTTGGTCGTGATTCGTTGTGAGCGCATGCGGTCTCCCGGTCGTCGACAATAGGTAACTTCGATAATTGCCTGCGCGCCGGGACATGTCGAGAGGTGTTGTGGCGATTGACCGCACGAAATTCGGGCAAGTGGGGGACAATCACCGTCAGGCGACAAGTCGAGGAGATGCAAATGTCCGAGGCCAAATCCGAGCACACCGATGTTGTAGTTGAACCCGAGCCGTCGATGATGAAGCGGTACTACCCCGCTGCGGTGCCCGTGATCCTCGGTTTGATCATCTTCTTCCTGCCTGTGCCGGATGGTGTCGATCCCAAAGGTATGCAGATGCTCGGCATCTTCGTCGGCACGATCGTCGCGTTGATCCTGCAACCGCTGCCCACCGGATCAGTTGCCCTCGTCGGCTTGTCGATTGCGATGATCACACAGACGGAGACGCCTTCGGAGGCGCTGGCCGGCTTCAGTAACACCACGATCTGGCTGATTGTGGCGTCGTTCTTCATTGCCGAAGGTTTTCTGGTCACCGGTCTGGGCAAACGGATCGCGTTGATGTTCGTCACGAAACTCGGAAAGTCAAGTCTTGGACTGTCTTACGGGATGGCGCTGACCGATCTGATTCTTGCACCGGCAACACCGTCGAATACCGCGAGAGCGGGCGGCGTGGTGTATCCGATCATCGTCTCGCTGAGCAAACTCGAGGATTCCAATCCGGAACCGGAGGAATCCCGAAAGAAGCTCGGCGCGTATCTGCTGCTCACCTCACTTCAGGTCAACGTGGTCACCTCGGCCATGTTCATCACCGCCATGGCCGGTAATCCGGTAGCCGTCGACGCGGCCGCCAAGCTAGGTATCGAGATATCTTGGGGTAAATGGGCATTGGCGGCTTCGGTGCCGGGAATTGCCAGCTTGATCGCGATCCCGTGGGTGATGTCCAAGATCTTCCCGCCGACCATGCTGAAAACCCCCCAAGCTCCGGAGCAGGCCAGGGACGAGCTACGCAAGGCCGGTCCCGTGAGCCGCGACGAGAAGATCATGGCCGCAACGTTCATTCTGCTGCTTGTGCTCTGGTGCCTGGGTACACAACTCAACGTCAACGCCACCACCACGGCGTTTGTCGGCATCGCGATCCTCCTGGTCACGAAGGTGCTCAGCTGGAACAACCTGGTGACGGATAAAGGCGCATGGCAGACGCTGGTCTTCTTCGCTGTATTGGTGGGTATGGCAGGTCATCTCGAAGAGTTGGGCGTGATCGCGTGGATCGGCGGGCAGGTCTCGTCCAGTGTCGACGGGCTGCCGTGGATCTGGGCATTCGCGATTCTCACACTGGTCTACTTCTACGCGCACTACCTGTTTGCTTCCAACACGGCACAGATCGTCGCGATGTACGCCGTGTTCCTCGGCGCAGCGGTTGCCACGGGCGCTCCACCACTGTTCTCGGCCTTGGTGTTCGGATTCATCGGCAGCCTGTTCGGCGGTATCTCGCACTACGCGTCCGGACCCGCCGGAGTTGTCTACGGCTCCGGGTACATCAAGACCTCCGAGTGGTTCCGAATCGGGTTTGTCATGAGCGTTGTGCTCATCCTCATCTGGACGATCATCGGTGGCGCGTGGATGAAAGTGATCGGTGCCTGGTGATCAGTTGTCCTTGCGGCGCAAGCTGAACCGCATGGATTCCTTGTTGACGGCGGCGATTGCCGTCAACGGGATCTCGGCTGGACACACCTTTGCGCATTCGCCGTAGGTCGAGCACGGCCCGAAGTCGGCTTCCATCTGATCGGACATCGCGCGGGCGCGCTTGCCTCTTTCGTTGCGACCCTGCGTTACCAGCGACAGATGGGTGAGTTTGGAACCCGTGAACAGATGGGCCGCTCCGTTGGGGCACGCGGCAACACAGGCGCCGCATCCGATGCAGGCCGCAAAGTCCAGCGCGGCTTCGGCACTCTGATGGGAGAGCGGTTGACTGTCGGCGTCAGGTGCCGTGCCGGCGTTGACGGAAACATAGCCACCGGCCTCGAGAACGCGATCCATAGCCGACCGGTCGACCACCAGATCCCGTACCACCGGAAACGCCGCAGAACGGAACGGCTCCAAAACAATTCGATCACCGTCCGAGAAACTACGAAGATGCTGGCGGCACGTCGGCGTGTTGGCCACCGGCCCGTGCGGGGTGTTGTTGACGGTGATACCGCACGAACCGCAAATACCTTCGCGGCAATCGGAATCGAACGCGATGGGGCTCTTGCCCTCTTCGACGAGTTGATCATTGAGTCGATCGAGAAGTTCGAGCAGCGACATCTCGACGCTCGCGTCGTCAACCTGATAAGTATCGAAGGCGCCGGAAGATTCAGGTCCATTCTGGCGCCACACGTCAACAGTGATTTTCATGCGTAGTTCCTCGTTTGCAGCGGAACAGCGGTGAAGGACAACGGTTCGTCGTGACGGATGTGCCGACCGTCCTTGGCGGTTTCCCAGGCCGAGACAAAGCACCAGCGATCGTCGTCGCGTAGTGCTTCACCATCCGACGTCTGGTGCTCGGCACGAAAATGTGCTCCGCATGATTCGTCCCGGTCGAGCGCGTCGACGCACATCAGTTCGGCGAGTTCGAGAAAATCAGAAACCCGCCCAGCCCGTTCGAGTTCCTGGTTGAACTGGTTTCCGGTTCCCACAACCCGCAGGTCCGACCAGAATTCGCCGCGCAGTTCCCGGATCTCCGTAATGGCCTTTGTCAACCCTTCTGCCGAACGGGTGACTCCGCAACCCGCATACAGGATCTCGCCGAGTCGGCGATGGAATCTGTCGGGGCCGTGCTTGCCACCTACAGACAACAGGAGTTCGACTCGTCCTCGAACGTCATTGAGCGTCGACACCACCGCCTCGTCGTCGAGGCTGAGTTCGGGAGTACCGAGCAGGGGTGCAAGGTAGTTCGGAATTGCATAGGGAAGGGTGAACCACCCGTCGACGCAGGCGGAGAGCAGGGAATTGGCGCCGAGCCTGTTTGCTCCGTGGTACCCCCAACCGGCTTCGCCACCGACGAACAGGCCTGGGATCGACGTCATCTGGTCGTAGTCGTTCCAGAGGCCACCCATGGTGAAATGCGCGCCCGGTGCAATACGCATCGGCACTGTATAGGGATCCTCACTGGTGGCATCGCGATACATCGAGAAGAGGTTTCCGTACCGCTCTTCGATGGTCTTTCGACCCAATCGCGCGAGCGCATCTCGAAAATCCAGGTACACACTGTTTTTCAGTGGGCCGACGCCATGACCGGTATCGATCTGCTCGCGGGCGGCACGCGAGGAAACATCGCGGGGTGAGAGATTGCCGAAGGCGGGGTACTTGCGTTCGAGGTAGTAGTCGCGCTCGCTATCGGGGATGTCTCCGGGTTCGCGATTGTCTCCCGGTTGTGCTGGTACCCAGATGCGGCCGTCGTTGCGGAGCGACTCGCTCATCAGGATGGTCTTGGACTGCCACTCGGAATTGACGGGAAGTGCGGTGGGATGGAACTGAATGAAGGACGGAGACGCCATCAATGCGCCGCGCCGGTGCGCTCGCCACGCGGCAGTGGCGTTGGAGTTCTTGGCAAGAGTCGATTTGTGGAAGACCGTGCCGTAGCCGCCCGACGCCAGGACAACCGCATGTCCTGTGGTGGACCTGATTTCGCCGGTCACGAGGTCGCGCGTCACAATTCCCTGGGCGCGTCCGTCTGCGACGATGAGATCGAGCATCTCGGTGCGGGTATGGAGGTTCACGGTGCCGGCAGCGATTTGTCGTTGCAGTGCCTGCGACGACGCTATCTGCAACTGCTGGCCCGTCTGCCCACGCGTGTAGTACGTGCGCGAAACCTGGACGCCACCAAACGATCGGGTGGCCAACGTGCCGCCGTATTCGCGTGCAAACGGAGCGCCGATGGCATTCATATGGTCGATCACCCGCACGGATTCCTCGGCTAGCCGGAAGCAGTCCGCCTCGCGTCCACGGAAGTCGCCGCCCTTCACGGTGTCCTTGACAAATCGATCGAGGCTGTCGTTGTCGACCTTGCGGGCGCGGGCTGCGTTGATGCCGCCTTGAGCGGCGACGCTATGTGCGCGTCTCGGTGCATCGTGGAACGTGAACGACTCGACGTGGTAACCCAATTCGCCGAGCGATGCGGCACAGGCCGCGCCGGCGAGTCCGGTACCGACAACGATGACCGTGAACTTGCGGCGATTGAGTGGGCTGACGAGTTTGTAGTCGAGTTTGCGGTTCGGCCAGGCCCTCGACGGATCTCCCGGCGGTACGTTACCGTCAATCGGGGTACCGATGGTTCGCAGGTCGTCGGCGTCGAAGCTGCTCATCTGATCACGCTCCTGTTTTCGAGACGAGTCCGGTGAGAACGGCGATGGGGATCGACATGTTTCCCACCATGACAACCAGTGCGATGATGCCGGCGAGTGCGACCGCAACTTGGCGGAACCGCTGACCAGTCACACCGAGATCATTGACGGCACTCCATAATCCGTGGGCCAGATGCATGGCGAGCAGGGCCATCGCGAGTATGTAGAAGGCAGCGACAGCGGGGCGTTCGAAGCTGGCAACGAGATTGTCGTAGGCGTAACTCTGCGATCGGGTGGCCGCTTCGTATTCGGTGCTGCCGATCGGGCGGGTGCCGGTTGTGAGGTCGAGGATGTGAAAGACGATGAACAGCAGGAGAACTGCTCCGGTCACCGGCATTGTCCGGGCGGTGAACGACGAAAGTCCTAACCCCTTGCGGCGGAACGGTCCTCGGGCTCTGCGCGCGCGGAGGGTGAGAAGCCACGCGCACCACACATGGGCGATCAGCGAGACAAGTAGAACGATGCGGAGAATCCAGAGTAATCCTTCGTAGGGAAGGAACGGTTCGAAGACGGTTCGTAGCCAGTGTGCATAGTCGTCGAAGTGTTCGGCGCCGGTGTACACCTTCAGATTGCCGATCATGTGGACGACCACGAATGCCGCAAAGATCAGCCCCGTCACTGCCATCAGAATCTTGCACGTGACGTTCGACGGGCGTGGGCGTGACCGTGTTGAATCGGCACCGGCGTGCGGTACGCGGGTCGGAACACTCACTCGTAAAACCTCCCAAGCCAGACGTGCCGGATAGGTGCCGTCAGCCTAGGCGTGATTGTGCAATTGGGCAGGGGAACGCAGTGCGACTTGTCGGTTCGTGCCGGTCAATGGTTATGTAACGGACAATATTACTCGGAAGTAAGGAAGCGTGGGCGATGGTGAACTCGACGTCACGACGACGAGCAGTGTGCGTCGGCGCTGCATCTGTCCTGGCAGCTGCCCTGATCGCGGCGGGGTCACCGGCCGGGGCGCAGGAAGCCGTCGACCTGTCCGAGGTCTTCAATCCGCTGGTTGTGCGAGCTCTCCAGGGTGGTGAGATCTCGGGGGAGTTCACTCCACTGGGACTCTCGTCGGATGATCCGTGGTTCGACGAACCAGAACTCAGTGGCGACACAGCGCCGGGACTCCTACTCAAAGCCCGCCCAGTGAGCGTGCAGGTCTATCAGGTGCGACCGGACGCGGTCAGCGCCTACCAGCTCATGTACACGACAACCGATCATTTCGGACGTCGGGTGATCAGCACCGGAATCCTGATGATTCCCGAGGACGGCACCGCTCCCGCTGATCGCAAGATCATCGGTTATGCAGAGGCGAACGACAGCCTCGGGGCCAACTGCGCTCCCAGTCACCAGTGGACCGGTGGAAATCAGAGCGACCCGGCCATGTTCTCGGCACTCGGACCCGTTGCGGAGATGTTCGGACGCGGTTGGGCCGTCATGATGAGCGATGTCGGAAACGACGGGGATACCTCGCCGCACCCGTTCTCCGTCGGTCAGTTCTCGGGCAAGGCCACCCTCGACGGTGTACGAGCGGCGCTGGCGCTTCCCGAGGCCGGATTGGCATCCGATACACCGGTTGGCATCTACGGAGTTGCCGGTGGCGGTGTCGCGGCGGGCTTTGCGGCGGAGCAGGCCCATACCTACGCGCCAGAGCTGAACGTGACGGCCAGTGCGATCCAGGCGATGATGATCGATCCGGCAACGTTCGAGGCAACTGCAGCCGGCGGCATCGGTTCCGGGTTTGTCTTCTCGTCCGTCCTCGGATTTGATGCCGGGTATCCGGAGATCAAGCTAGACGATCACTTCACTCCGGTCGGCCGCGACGTTGCTGCGGCTTTTCGGACATCTTGTCAAGCACTGTATTTGGCGCTTCCGTTCGTTCCGTTCGATGTTCTGTTGACCAACCCCGCGCCCCGAACCATTCCGGCGCTGGCGGCCGCCTACGAGGACAACACCTTGGGCAAGCAGGCACCGAAGTCGAAGTTGCTTATCTCGTCCTGTGAAGACGATTTTCTCGTGCCCTTCAGTGAGGCACAGGAATTGGCGGATACGTATCGCGCCGACGGTGGTGACGTCGATCTGATTCCTTCGCAGTGTGGGCCTCTCGACTATGTCACCAACCTGTACAAGACGGTTACCGATCAGCTCGGGATGCAGGACGTCGCCTGGCTGGCTGCGGAATTCGATGAAGCAGAGAGTAAGTAGATGATCCGAAAGTCTTTGACGCGCAGAGATTTTGCCCGCACAGTTATGGTGGGCTCGGTTGCACTTGGCAGCGCGATGGCGGTAGGAACAACTGCTTCGGCGCGCGAGGTGGATCGGTACCTCGATCTCGCCGCGGTCAACGCCGATGCCGAAGCCGCAGGTGGGCTTCATCCGACTCTGCCCTCCGATTCCGCGAAACTTCGTGTCCTGCTCGACGAGGCCAGATCGGCAGGGGTGGATCCGCGGCGGTATCAGGTATTGCTGAAGCAGTATTGGCTTGCAGTCGGAACGGAATCCGCGGGAATCGACCTTGCCTCCTGGACTCCGTTCGACGGTGTTCACGCAAATCTCGGCAACCTGACCAATACCTTTGCGTTCTACGAGCGCCTCCAACTCGATCACAGTGAATTACAGTGGGCTGGAATGGGTGGGATGGTTGGTCCGGCTTTTGCAGCGGGACTACTCGACGTGGATTTCGGGCGGGTCGTGCTGAACATCAGAGCGATCAGCGACGCTATGGCCGTGGTGTGGCGCGAACTCGATCGTGTCGGCACACCCATCGCGCAATCGATGGCAGCGCCCGAAGACCTCCAGGCGTTGCTCCAGGTGGGGCACGAAATTCGACCTGAGGATGTGATGTGGTTTCAGGGCAAGGTAATTGCCATGAGCAAACACATTTTCTCGGATCTCATCCCCATGCATATGGCGTGGATACACAACGGGGCGGACGGGATAGGCGAACTGGACCGGGCCGGCCTGCTCGACGAAAATGCGCGAATTGCCTGGCGCAACATTGCATCCGGTAATCCGGAAGCGGTGTTCGACGGTAATGTGCGACTGCTTCGGCGTGAGCAGTACCAATCCGTCGGCGATCAATGGGACGAGGCAAAGAACTATCGCGGAAGCGTCGGTCGGGCGCTGACGTATTTGACCACGTTTGCCGCGTCGCCGTCGATGCCGGGTGTAATCCCACCGCGTGAGTCCGATTCGCTCGAGTTCCAGGTTGGCGCAGCAAGAATCGCGACTCCGTTGCCGGACTTCAACTGGGCGGATCGAGACGGGCGCTGGATATACATCACCAACCAATTGCTTCCCGTCTACCGCGATCTCATGAACGATCAACCGGTCCTGTGGCGCGAGACGTTGGCCGCCCCGGTATCTCAACGGATTGCGGGTCAGGGCATGATCGCGCAGCTGCCGGACCTGCTCCGTTCGATGCTCTCGGCGGTCAAGATCGACTGGAACTGACGGTTGATCCAGGATCTTTCCTGAATAACAATCCTGCCAAAACGGGTAAATAAGACAAAATTCTCGTTACCGTGACCGGACATCCGACATTTCAGGGGGTCCAATTTGATGGTCACTGTGCGTAAATCGGTGTTGAGAGGAATTGTTGCAGCCTCGTTGGTTGCGGTAGCAGGAGTAGGACTCTCGCCGGCAACAGCCAGCGCTGATGTCACGCCCGTTACCCTGGTCAACGGCGTTCTGTCCACAGTTGGTGGGTGTCAAACCACCATTCGTGAATTGATCGTGTTCTGCACGGGCGCAGAGACGTTGACCAGGCGGTCGCCGCTTCTCCTCGATCTGAATCCGGTCGGAACCAACATCGTTGTGCTCGGCGCTGGGCTATTCGACGACGGCACCATGCGAGATATGTTGGTCGACCGTCTGCAAGCTGCCTTGTACCTCGCGCAGAGGTATCCAGCCGCACCGATCATCACCAGCGGCGGTGCGCCCAAGTCGGGTGTCACCGAAGCCAGGGCTATGCGGGATTGGCTGGTGGCCAATGGCGTTCACCCGGGCCGCATAACCGAGGAAGGCCGATCGGGTTCGACAGTGCAGAACGCGCAGTTCACCTCGCAGATCTTGGCCGACCGCGGAGCAACCGGCGTTGTCGTGGTGTCGAGCGCCAACCATGTCGAGCGGGCGATGATCGACTTCAGGGTTGCGGTGGCAGGCAGAATGCTTGTCGCCGGCGTTATTGCTGCGACTTGATCAACTCTGCTTCGGCCAGCAGTTGCTCGTCACCGCTCTGGGTGCGCAGAGCACGTTCCTTGATGAAGGCGACGGCAACAAGGCTGAGCAGCCCCAGAATTCCGGCAATCAGAAACAGGCGTGCGGTGGCGTCGCCGTACGCGATGCGGACGACGTCGGCAAGGGCGTCGGGCAGTTCATTGAGATTGGACAGCCCGGCGCCTCCCGTTGCGTCGACGCCGATTGCGCTCAAGCCCTGAGCAGTCAGATGTGCCACGTGTGTCGACAGAACGGCGCCGAGGATCGAGACTCCGGCTGCCCCGCCGAGCGAGCGGAAGAATGTGATGGTTGAACTGGCCGCTCCGAGATCGCTCGCATCGACCGTATTCTGCACTGCGAGAACAAGATTTTGCATCACCATGCCCATGCCGGTGCCTGCGATGAACAAAAACACGCCGATCCAGACGACTGAGGTGGCGTGGTCGATGGTGGCGAGCAGGAAGAATCCGAGTGTCATCGTGCTCGCGCCGGCAACGAGGAAGATCTTCCATCGACCGAACTTGGTGATGAGTGAGCCGGAGATACTGGACGACAGGGTGGATCCGATCACCATCGGAAGTGTCAGAAGCCCTGCGACAGTGGGTGAGTAACCGCGTGCGATCTGAAAGTACTGTCCGAGGAATACCGCGCCGCCGAAGATGGCAACACCGACGGTGATGCTGGCGAAGGTCGCGAGCGAGGTGGTGCGGTCACGGAAAAGCCGCAGGGGAATGATGGGTTCCTCCACCACGCTCTCGACCCAGACTGCCGCGGCGATAAGCACGATTCCGAGACCGCACAGGAAGAACGACATACCGGAGGACCACTCGAAGTTCTTGCCCGCCAAAGTCACCCAGATGAGGAGTGTGCTTACGCCGCCGGCGATGAGAGTCGCACCGGCGTAGTCGATCTTGACCTTTCTGCGTACTACAGGAAGATTGAGGGTGCGCTGTACGACTATCAGTGCGATCACTGCCAACGGGACGCAGACGAAGAAGGTCCAGCGCCACCCTAGCCAACTGGTATCTACGATGACGCCGCCGATGAGTGGACCGGCGATGGTGGCAATCGACATGACGGCTGCGATCGGACCTTGGTATCGGCCACGTTCGCGAGGACTGAACATGGCTGCGATCACGATGATGACCAGTGCCTGCAAGCCACCGAGTCCCAGGCCCTGCACTACTCGGAAGGCGATCAATATGCCGACGGATTGTGCGAGTCCGGCCAGGATGGATCCGATGGTGAAGATCAGGATGGAGAGTTGAACCAGCAGTTTTTTGCTCACGAGATCCGAGAACTTGCCCCAGATGGGCGTTGTGGCTGTGGAAGCCAGAAGAGTTGCCGTCACGACCCAGGTGTACTGATCCTGGGTTCCGTGTAGTTCGGTGATGATGGTCGGCAGGGCATTCGAGACAATGGTCGAGGACAGGAAGGCCACGAACATTCCGAGGAGAAGTCCGACAAGCGCCTTGATCTTCTGCCGGTGCGACATCGGAGCGGCGGGGGCCTCCTGCAGGCGGATCGATCCGACTTCTTCATGCGTGACCACGGCGACCCCACTTAGTTAGTTGACACATGCAACATTAGGCTAAGTTGGTTGTAGAACGCAACGGTTTTGCGATTAGTTTTCCATGCTGCCCAGTCGATGCAGAAGCGATGTCAGCGCGATGACGTCCTCGGGATCCCACGTCGCCAATCGTGCGCGCCACTCGTCGGCCTGACGATTCTGGACGGTGGTCACACGTTCCCGGGCCTCGGGTGTCAGGGCAACCAACTTTGCCCGGGCGTCATCGGGATCGGGGATCCGCTGTACCAGTCCGAGGCGCTCGGCCGAATCGATTTGTCTGGTCAATGTCGACTTCTCGATATCGAGCGCAGCAATGAGATCCGACATCGGAACCGCATTCGAACGGTTCAGAAGAACCAGGACGGAGTAGAGCGCCGGATCGAGTTTGGGGTGGATGGCCCGCGCGTACTTACGGGCGCGAGCGCGCCCGCGCTGCCACATATCGGCGAGTTCCATCTGCAGGCCCGAGATGGGATCTGAAACCACTGTTGCTACCCCTTAGGTGCGTCGACTTCCGGTGTTCATCCAACCAGAAGGAGTGCGGGATGCGAGTTCCGGATTCATTGTCACCCGAATGCAAATTAGTCATTGCCCTGAGAATCTCCTAACGGTTTGATGCGGTGACTGATCTATTGTCTGATTCGGGACGGTCCGTAGCTGGATAGTTGCCTGACCAGGCGATATTGCAAGCGTAGCGTGTTGGTCGGACCGTCCGTTATGGCTATGCTGCACGCTATGGCCGAATTTTCGGGGAAATCAGGCAAGTGTGGGCCACCCTGGGGGAAGCGAGAGATTTGCCCTCGTATGTTCGAGGCTCCGTCGTGAAAGCGTTGATCGACCTGATCGCGCAGTGGTGGCGTCTGCCCGATCAGTATCAGAGTTTCATGCGTTACCTCGAAGACCGTGGTCTTGTGTCGGCTTGCCGAATCCTGGTCGGCGGAACTGCGTTCGGGATGGGGTTGATCCTCGTCCTCATGAGGTGGAGTGCTGTGGGACCGCAAGGTTCGTTCTGGCGATCCGTCAACCTGATTGTGGTCGCAGCCTGCCTGATCGCTGCCCTCATTTGGTGGCTGTTTCCGCCAACCCGGCTGTGGTCCTACACCTTTGTTGTCGGCTCCGATATTGCTATCGCGGTGGCGTCGTTCTCGGACGTCGATCCGCTGGCACGATTGTTGTGCTGTGTGGTTTTTGCCTCGATCGGTGGCTACATCGCGTTTTTCCACAACCCCACGTTGCAGCTCGGGCACCTGGTATTCGCCACCCTGGTCACGATTATGGCGGGGTGGCCGCTGCTGTTTGGTGACAACACGGATCCAGGATTGGGAATTGCCAAAATAGGTGTCACTCTCGCGACCGTCTATGTGATTCCCGTCGTCTCACAGATCATGTTGGCGATGCTCAGTTCGGATGCAACAACATCGGAATTCGATCCGCTGACCGGGCTTCTCAATCGACGTGGGCTTTCACGTCGGGCGACGGACATCGTGGGCGAGCAGATCGACGAACACAATGCGCTTCTGGTTGTGGTGATCGATCTCGACCGATTCAAGGAGATCAATGATCTCCACGGACACGATATCGGTGACAACACAATCATCAGGACCGGTTTGCGCATCAGGCTCTGGACGTCGCAGTCGGCTCTGATCGCTCGAGTCGGCGGTGACGAATTTGTAGTGCTCGAGCGGGCGCCCTTCAATTCGGTGGCAAAACTGTCGACGCGGATCACCACATTCATGAGTGGTGACAATGACGTACCGGCAATCAGTTCGAGTATCGGAATCGCGATTCGTACGGCGCCCCGAGAAGTGGACGAAACCGTGGACGAGATTGTTTCCGCACTGTTCAGGGTGGCCGATTCGGCTATGTATCAAGCCAAACGTGAGGGTGGAAATCAGGTGCGTGCCAGCGTCGTGTGAAGACTTCTTCAATCGCCGAACGACAACCCTCGTTCGGCGAGTGCCTCACCCAGAATGCGAAGGGCTTTTGGGCCCATTCCGTGAAGCTTTGCCAATTCCGATTCGGATACCGATGCGAGCTGCGACAACTCGGTGTAACCGGCGGCAAGAAGAGCCCGCGTTGCAGGCGCGCTGGTTTTCGGGAAACCGTCTCCGGGCTGTGCAGACTGAGATTCGGTCACGGTTGATCTCCTCGAGACGACGGGAAGGCGCGCGCTGCGATCGCCACACCGATACAGGCTACGACGGCAAATGTGATCAGGAGTAATTGTGCGGAACGCAAAGTCGAGGGTGCGCCGAGATTCACCAGAACTCCGGCGAGAGCGGCGCCGAACGCGTTGGCGATCAATTGCACGGTATTGATCGCCGCGGCGGCTTTTGCGCCTTCGCCTGGTTCCGAAACCGAGTTCATCGCACCGACAGCCAGGTGTGGCCAGGCGATGCCGATACCCGCCCCGGCAATGACCAGTCCGACGATCCACGCTGCGATTGCGCCGGCGCCGGCCTGATCGGTGAGGAACGCGGCCGTCAGAGCAAGCCCGAATGCGACCAGAACAGGTCCGCCGACAACGATTGTGCGGACAGCGCGAGGTGACGTTGCCGAGGCACTCGGAATTTCGCCGAGGGTCCAGCCGAGGGCGAGGGCGGCGCCGAGGAAACCGGCGGCCAACGGTGTCATACCGGCGAGGAGCTGACCGAACAGCGGAATGAACGTTTCGACCGTCGAGCTCAGGGCCAAGGCGACGATGGTCAGGTACACCCATTTGAGGGACGACGCGGTGAAGGTCGACGGCGGGAGTACTCCATGGCTCGCGCGACGGTCTGCTGCGACAAAAGCAATCAGTAGTATCACTGCCGCAAGAACCAGTGTGGCGGTCACCGCAAGGTTGGACAGAATTCCCGCGACGCTCACCAACAGCGCTGCTGCGGTCAGCAGGGCCAGCGAGAGAATTGGAACCGGACTGCTGGTGGTGCTGCCTGCAGTATGTGCCGGCAGCGCGCTGGGGACGAGCGCGGCAACCGCGATTGTCGCGACCACCAAGACACCGAATGCCCAGCGCCAAGCGCCGAATTGAGCGAACACTCCACCGATGGCCGGCCCGGCGAACGTGCCGACACCCCACATTGCTGATACGAGTGCCGATGCGCGCGTCCACAACTGCTTGGGTAGGGCGGCGTTGATCACGGCATAACCGAGACCCGCCAGCAGTCCGCCGCCTGCTCCTTGAACAGCACGGCCGACCAGAAGCATTTCCATCGTAGGACTGAGCGCACAGACGATCGTGCCGATCGCGAAGATCGCAAGCGCAATCAGATACGCGCCTCTAGGCCCTTTCGCGCCGAGGATCCGGGTGACCAGCATCGAGGAGATGACTGAGGCAATGAGGAAAACTGTTGCAGTCCAGGCGTAATACCGTTGCCCGCCGATGTCGTCGATTGCCGTCGGAAGCAAACTGGTCGTGAGATAGACGTTCGTGGCGTACAGCGCCACTCCGCCCGCCAGGACGGTAGCGGTCCCGAGATGCCGCCCGCTCAGTAATTGACGCCACGTGCCGGCGGAGACATCAGTAGGGGAATGCATGTCGATGAAGGTAGAGTCTCAAGTGCGCTTGAGGTCAACTTCGGGTGCCAGACGGGAGGCGAGGATGATCCGCAAGAGCGACGAACTCCTCTCTATCGGCGAGGTGTCGGCCCGCACAGGCGTTGCGGTGTCGGCCGTGCGGTACTACGAAACCCTGGGTCTGGTTCCTGCCGTTCGCACTGCCGGCAATATGCGAAAGTTTCCGCGGCATGCCATACGGCGAGTGACGTTGATCCAGTTGGCCGTCCGCTTCGGCATTCCGTTGTCGGAGGTCGGGGAAGTGTTCGCCTCCCTGCCAGAGGGCCGCACACCCAACAAGAAGGACTGGGCAAAGATCTCGACCGCCTGGAATCAGCGGCTAGAGGATCGTAAACAGGCGATCGCGCGCCTCCAGGAGGAGTTGACCGGGTGTATCGGGTGTGGGTGCTTGTCACTGCAAACCTGCAACCTGCTCAATCCGGGAGACGAACTCGGTCTGGGCGGGCAGGGCGCTCGCCGGATCTGACGAACTGTCAGATCAGTTGGCTCAGTTGGTTCCGTTGGCGAGGGTGGGACCTGGCATTCCAACGTCCATTGCGTCGTTCGATCTCGATGGGATGTGAGAAGCAGTCGCTGATGTTCTCCGACGTGATCACATCGTCGGCAAGTCCGGTTGCCGTGACAATGCCGTCCTTGATCAGTAGTGCATGTGTTGTCGTGCTTGGGATTTCTTCGATGTGATGGGTGACAAGAATGCTTGCCGGGGACGGGTTTTGACTACGTAGGTCATCCAGAGCGCTCAGCAGCTGTTCGCGGGCTGCCAAGTCGAGACCGGTGGCGGGCTCGTCGAGAAGAAGCAATCGTGGCTCGACCATGAGCGCTCTGACGATCAGTGCGCGTCCGCGCTCTCCCTGAGACAAATTGGGCCACAGTGCATTCGATCGGGGGCTCATGCCAAGCAGGTCGATCAAGGCGTCGGCGTGTGCTTCCTGCTCCGGAGTTGGTGACCAGCGAGGCATCAACTCGGTGGTGTTGGTGAGTCCGGTGATCACGACGTTCCGGACCGTGATCGGAATGCCGATCGTATGACGCGGATTGACATGCCCGATGTCCATCCGCAACTCACGCATGTCGACACGGCCCAACTTGTGGCCCAGAACGAATACGGAGCCGCGGGTGGGGTGCGCAGTTGCCCCGAACAGGCTCAGCAGAGTGCTCTTTCCCGCACCGTTAGCCCCCAGCAATACCCAATGCTGGCCGGGCTCGATCGAAATGTTGATGTCCTGCAACAAGTACCGGCCGTCTCGGACCAAGTCGACATGTTCGGTCGACAGCACTGTGCCGCTGGAGTGTTTCACGGATGAAGCCTCTCTATGAATCGAGAATGCGTAGCTGACGGAGGACGGTGTCGATGTTTTCGCGTGTTGCAGCTACTGCGGCGTCGGGATCCGAATCCCATAGCGCGTCGAGCAGTCTGTCGTGGGCCTGTGAAGTATCGGGAACTCCCTCTTCGATGTCCACCATGTCGATGAGAGTCTTGCGGAGAAGCGGACGCACCGATTCGAACAGTGACAGCAGGACAGCATTTCCCGAGAGTCGAACGACTTCTGTATGGAAATCGAGGTCGGTGTCGACAAACTTCTCGACATCCCGTTCGAAGTGGCTGTGGCGGAGCGTAAGCCGGCGTCGAAGGCGCTCGAGATCTTCCGGTTGTGCGCGCTCCGCCGCGAGTCTGGCGGCCTCGACCTCCAACGCCCGGCGCACCTCGAAAACCTCGAGCATCTGTGAGCGTCGTAGTAGCCGGGTGAATTCGTCAGCGTGTTCCAGATCCTCCGCCGCGACGACAAACGTTCCGACCCCGTGCCGTACCTCCAGCAACCCGGCATGAGTTAGAAGCCGGATCGCTTCGCGGATGGATGAGCGCCCGACTCCCAGTTCTACGGCGAGTGCGGCTTCGCTCGGGATCCGCTGCTTCGGCAGCCATACCGATTGGCGGATCTTCGACCGGAAGATCTGTTCGATCTGCGGCACCAGGGGACCGCTGCGCAGAACGAAACCACCGTGGTCGTCGGTCATTGCTACCTTTCGAATCGAATTCGCCTAGCGTAACAAGTCATCAGACGTCTGAGGACTAACCCTTAGCGGGTGTGTTCGATGGGCACTCACACGCGCGGGACCCCGAGCAGAAGTGCGATCAAATCGAGAGCTGTCTCGATCTCTGCCTTCTCTCGACCTAGTAGAGGTGCGTAAAGGTGGATGTCGCAGATACGAACAAGTGCCTGGCCCAGCACTTGTGGCGACAAGCTGAGGGTCAACTGGCCGGCATCGACCTGCGACTGCAGGATCTCGGCGGCAATGGACGCGGAAATGGACTCGATGGCACCGGGCATCAGCGCGAGCTTGATGAACACCATCGGTTCCCTCTTGGTGAGCGCGCGAAGTTCGGTTGAAGAGTCTACTGAACGCATCACTCGGCCGAATACGTCGATGACGTACTCCGGGCCCTCGCCCGACGCTTGTGACATCGCTTTGCGGTACGTGCGCTCGGTGGCTTCCGCCAGCACCGTCCCCAGTAGTTCGTCGCGGTTTCCGACCCATCGGTAGAGCGTCGCGCGGCCTACTCCGAGGCGCTCGGCAAGTAGTGACATGTCGAGCGCCTCTTCGGCGAGATACATGCTCGCGGCGGTGTCGATGGCGCGCCGTCGGTCGCGGTCGGATGGCATACAGGCATTCTCTCCGGTGGCCCGGTGCGTCGATTTTCGGGTCTGTGTACGGCTCTGGCTATCTATTGACGAACCCTCCTAGGTGAGACACACTAGCTCATTGTCTCAGCTAAGTGATGCCGATCACGGTCAGGGGTTTTGTCGATGAGTTCAGTACAGACCGTTCGCGGGTCGGTGGACAGCGCCGATCTGGGGAAGGTGTTGATGCACGAGCACGTCTTCGTTCTCGGAGAGGAGATGCGCCAGAACTATCCGGACTACCCGGAGCCGTGGGACGAAGAGGCGCGGGTGGCGGACGCAGTTGCCAAGCTGACCGAACTGAAGTCCCGCGGGATCAACACAATCGTCGATCCCACCGTGATCGGGCTCGGCCGATACATTCCGCGCATCGCGCGAATCAACGAGCAGGTCGATCTCAACATCATCGTCGCCACGGGCATCTACACCTACAACGACATTCCGTTCCAATTCCATCACACAGGACCGGGATTACTCTTCGATGTGCGAGAGCCGATGGTCGATCTGTTTGTCAAAGACATTCGAGAAGGCATTGCCGGCACTGGTATTCGCGCAGCATTCCTCAAGTGCGCCATCGAAGAGCCCGGGCTGACTCCCGGAGTCGAGCGAGTGATGCGCGCAGTTGGAGCTGCGCAGGTCGAAACGGGTGTGCCCATAACCGTCCACACCGACCCGCATACCGAATCCGGGCTCGTTGCACAGAAAGTCCTGGCCGACGAGGGCGCAGATCTGACCAAGGTCGTGATCGGTCATTCGGGTGACTCGACGGATCTCGACTATCTGTGTGCGCTCGCAGATGCCGGCTCCCTACTGGGTATGGACCGCTTCGGTCTGGATGTGCTCTTGCCGTTCGAGGAGCGCGTGAACACCGTGGTGGAGATGGCTCGTCGCGGCTACGCGGAGAAAATGGTCCTCGCCCACGACGCGTCGTGCTTCATCGACTGGTTCTCCAGCGAGGCGAAGGCTGCCGCTGTGCCGAACTGGAACTACACGCACATCAGCGATCACGTCATCCCGACCTTGTTAGAGCGAGGCGTCACCGAAGACCAGATCACGACGATGCTGGTCGACAATCCGCGTCGATATTTCGAGAGCTGATCATGGACGACGTGTATGCGGGCGAGCTGTCGGTGCCACGTCCTTGGCTTGCGCGCTACGACAGTGGTACTGCGCCAACCGTTGACATCGAATACACCAATGCCCTGGAGATGTTCCGTGCGTCGGTGGCCCGCGACGCTGATGCTCCCGCAATCAGATACTTCGACGCGACTCTCACGTTCGGCGAGCTCGACACGATGTCGGACGCTTTGGCAGTGGCTCTCGCCGGTGAGGGTATCGGATTCGGCGATCGGGTGGCATTTGTCCTGCAGAATGTGCCGCAGTTCTTTGTCGCGACTCTGGCTATCTGGAAGTTGGGAGCCGTTGTGGTTCCGGTCAATCCGATGTACCGCGACCGTGAGTTGGCGACGGTCCTGCTCGACAGCGGTGCCGTTGCGGTGATCTGCCTCGAGTCCTCGGCCCAGACGGTGGTGACGGCGTCTGTGGGTACGGATGTTGGATGTGTTATCACTACGTCGGAACTCGATTTTCAATCACGAAGTGATCAAAGGATTTTCGGGTCTGCTAGCCGAGTGAGGTACGAGGGTTGCCACGACCTGCTGGAGTTGATCGAGGAGAACCGCGGCGCCGCACCCGATCCCGTTGACCTCGAGCCGAGCGATCTTGCGTATCTGCCGTACACGTCCGGTACGACGGGTCCGCCCAAGGGGTCTATGAACACGCATGCCAATGTGGTGTTCGCAGCGCAGATCTATCGGGACTGGGTGGGCTTGCGCCCGGGTGGCGCGATGTTTGCCGTAGCCCCGTTGTTTCACATCACTGGTTTGATCGGACACGTCGCGGCGCCACTGCTATCGGGGGCCGCTACAATTCTCACGTGTAGATTCCACCCCGTTGTTGCGGCGGAGTCTATTTCGGAGCATCGCGCCACAGCGATCATCGGTGCAATTACCGTTTTCATCGCCTGGACGGATAATGCGGCGGTATCGAAAGAGTTGCTCAGTAGTCTCGAATCGGTCTACTCGGGTGGCGCGCCCATTCCGCATGCAGCGCTCGAGTCGTTTCGGGCGAAGTTCGGTCACTACATCCACAACGGCTACGGTTTGACCGAAACCAACAGTCCTGCAATCGTTGTGCCGAATTCACGAGAAGCGCCGGTCGACCCCGCGTCGGGTGCGGTAGCGGTCGGCGTGCCTGTCTCGAGTACGCATGCCGAGGTGGTGGACGAAAACGACAATCCGGTACCGGTTGGGGAGTACGGGGAGATAGTTGTCAGCGGCCCGCAGGTAGCGCTCGGATACTGGAACAAGCCGGAAGAGACCGCCCACGCCATGCCCAACGGCCGTTTCCACACCGGCGATGTAGGTTTCATGGACGCCGACGGATGGTTCTACGTGGTCGATCGGATGAAAGATCAGATCAATGCCTCGGGATTCAAGGTATGGCCGCGCGAAGTGGAAGATGTTCTCTACGAACATCCTTCCGTTCGTGAGGCTGCAGTAGTGGGTGTTATGGACCCCTATCGCGGAGAGACCGTGAAAGCCTTCGTTTCACTCAAGGAGGGGCTGGAAGCGACGCCGGATGAACTGGTGGAATTCTGCAAGGTCCGTCTGGCTGCGTACAAGTACCCGCGCATCATCGAGGTCATGAGTGACCTTCCGAAGACCGTGAGCGGCAAGATTCTTCGCCGTGAATTGAGGGTTCCGCGCTAATTCCACACTCCAATGACTGCCGGCTCATCGAATCGTGATGGGCCGGCAGTTGTCGTGTTTGACTGAATTGCATCAAATATTGTGCGCAACAATGCTATTCAGTGATTGACATCACTCCGTGGGTGCCGCACACTGGTCACATCATCCGAACTTGAAGTTGGCGTCAGTTTCTACTGTCGGGGCGGCGCTTCGTTCGGGTGCAATCGCTACGACCCATCGAGGAGTAGGCATGACTAGATCGGTAGTGAATTCGGGAGGGCCCGCAGGGCGCGTATCCGATCAAGAGCGCACCAGGAAGCGTGCACATCGCAAGCTTCTCGGCGCCGGACTTCTGGGCAGCTCGATCGAATGGTACGACTTCTTTCTCTATGGAACGGCTGCAGCGCTTGTCTTTCCGCATGTATTCTTTCCGAACTCGTCCGCCCTCATGGGTACATTGCTCTCGTTCAGTACGTTCTGGGCGGGATTCGTAGCTCGGCCGATCGGTGGGATCGTTGCCGGCCATTTCGGGGACAAGTACGGACGTAAGCCTGCCGTGGTTACCTGCCTGCTCCTGATGGCATTGGCGACGTTCCTGATCGGCGCGATTCCGAGTGCATCGGCAATCGGCGTCGCTGCTCCAATTCTGTTGGTCACCTTGCGATTCATTCAAGGTCTCGCCTGCGGCGGGCAGTGGGGCGGCATAGTCTTGCTTCTCACGGAGTCGGCTAGTCCGAAGAAGCGGGGATTCTCCGGAACCTTTGGACAGATGGGTGTTTCGTTCGGCGTGGTTCTCGGCAACGTCGTATTTCTGATCGCCACCGCGACGATCTCGAACGAAGCATTCCTGAGCTGGGGATGGCGAATTCCCTTCTTCGCCAGCGCATTACTCTTCCCAGTCGTCCTGTACATCCAGACCAAGGTTGAAGACACTCCGGAATTTCTGGAGTTGCAGAAAGAGGCGGCTCGCAACAAGAAGGATGCAGTGGTGCAGGCGCCGCTGACAAAAGCGATCAAAACTCATTGGCGCAAGATTCTTCTCGGCTGTGGTCTTCTGGCTGCTACCAACTCGCTCTTCTACATCAGCATTGCCGGTGTTTTGAGCTACGGCACAACGGAACTCGGCCTAAAGAGGAATTCTCTTCTGATCATCTCTCTCCTCAGCGCGCTCCTGACCGTCGGAGTGGTGCTGTGGTCGGGAAAGATGTCGGACAGGATCGGGCGTCGTCCGATGATCTTGATCGGTGCGGCCGCGATCGTTGTCTGGGCCTTTCCGTACTTCTGGCTGATCAACACCAAGTCGCTACCGCTCTTCTTTGTTGCTGTCACCGTCGGCAGCGTTTTCCAGTCGATGACATACGGGCCCATCGCGGCATACATGGGCGAGTTGTTCGCCCCGAATGTCCGCTACTCCGCAGCGTCTCTTGCCTATCAACTGGCAGCGATCACTGTCAGCGGTGGCACACCGTTCATCATGACGGCGCTGATCGCGAAGACGGGAACCACGACCCTGGTTGCTGTGTTCGTCGCACTCATGGGATTGGTGACCTTCTTCAGTGCGTGGGCGCTTGCCGAGACCAATCCGAAGGAAGTCCGCGACGATCCGGAGGCGATCCCCGGTGCGCATCTGTATGCGTCGTAGCTAGACAGGAAAGCCCCGGCAATTCTGCCGGGGCTTTCCCGCGTGCTCAGCTCTGTTTCAGAGTGACCAGTCCGGTGCGGTCGATCGAGCGTTTGAGGATCTTGCCGGTGGAACCCTTGGGCAGTGCGTCGATGAACTGCACAACCCGAGGAATTTTGTACGCCGACAGGCGCTCCCGTGCCCATGTAGTCACGTCGGCAGCATCGACGGCGCTACCCGATCGCACCGCTACGACTGCCGCGACTTCCTCACCGTAGTAGTCGTCCGGGATACCTATCACTGCAGCTTCGATGATGTCGGGATGCTGATACAGCACCTCCTCCACTTCGCCGGGGTACACGTTGTACCCGCCGCGGATGATCAGATCCTTGACCCGATCGACTATACGAAGGTCTCCGTCCGGATCGGTTTCACCGAGGTCGCCGGTGCGGAACCACCCGTCTGGGGAGAGTACCGCCGAGGTATCGTCCGGGCGTTTCCAATAGCCCTTCATGACAGTGGGGCCCTTGATGAAGACCTCTCCGACTGTGCCTGCGGGGCAATGATTTCCGTCGTGATCGCGAACCTCGACTTCGGTTCTCGGGACGGCCCGGCCGGTGTAGCCGATTTTCGGCGGACGGTCGATGCTGTTGAACGTTCCGAACGCGCTTGTCTCGGTAAGGCCGTACCCTTCGAGGATCGTGCAGGCGAACCGAGTTTCGAAGGCGCGGGCCACCTCGCCTGGAAGGGAGGCTCCGCCGGAGATTGCGATTCTGAGTTGCTCGAAGTCGGAGCTGTCCACGTCGGCTGCTGCGTGGAGCATGGCATTCCACATCGTCGGAACACCGGCCATTATGGTGAGTTTGTCCTTGCGGACCAGATCGAGCATGGCGGTCGGATCGAAACGCGGAAGCAGGGAGAGTGATCCGCCGCCGGTGAAGGTTGCCATCATCACGGAGCCCTGTCCGAAGATGTGGAACAGCGGTAGACCCGTTCCCGTTCGGTCCGAAGAGTTTCCGCGGCTACTCTCGGCTCCGATTTCGCCGGCCGACAACAGGTTTCCCACGGTCAGCTGAGCACCCTTCGGGCGTCCGGTGGTGCCGGAGGTGTAGAGAATCGCAGTGGTGTCGTGTACATCTCGGTCGGCAATCGCTGTCGGTTCCTGGTCGGTTCTCGCCGATTCTTCGGTAAGGGTCCAGACCGGAACGCCGCGGGCAGCGCCGGCGTCATGGGTCGCCGGCCCGAGTTGATGCCAGGCGATGGCGAGTGAGATATCGGCGTCGTCGAGCACGTACTCGATCTCGGGCTGTGCCGACATTGTATTGACCGGGACGACGATGCAACCGGCAGCCTGAATTCCCATGTACGCCACGATGAATTCCGCAACCGACGGAGCGGCGAGCAACACCCGATCTCCTTCGCTCAATCCGGCAGCGCGGATTCGGCCGCCAAACGAGAGGGAGGCGTCGTGGAGTTGTCGGTATGTCCAGTCCCGGCCGGAACCGCGAATCGCGATGTTGTCCGGTGTGGCTGCGGCGTAACGGGTTACCGGATCGAGAACGCTGACCATGGATATGCCTTTCAGGAGAATCGACCGATTGTGTGTCCTGATGTCCTTGCCGAGCGTACACTTGAACTCGGTGTCAACATTGAGTTTGTCGTGAATATCCCTCAGTAGCAGTGAACTTCGGAAAGGTGAGTAGCGTGGTGGATGACGACTCGCGGATATCCGAACTGCCTCTTGCTCCGCCGGCGGGGCATCGTGATCCGCCGAGCACCGAACGGGGTGCTCGCACCAGGGCTGCGCTGATCGCCTCTGCACGTGTGGTTTTCGAGCGGGCCGGCTATTTGGATGCGCGATTGATAGATATAGCGAAGGAAGCTGGGTGTGCTACCGGTTCCTTCTATACCTATTTTGCCAACAAGGAAGAAGTTTTTGCGGCCGTCCTCGAGGTAGCTCGTGAGGAAATGATGCATCCGGGCATCGGTAGGGTTGCGGGCACTGACGATCCATATGCCATTCTTGAGGCAAGTAATCGGGCGTATCTTGCGGCATATCAACGGAATGCAAAGTTGATGGGATTGATGGAGCAAGTTGCCAGTATCGACCCGGAGTTCCGCAGGATTCGCAACGAGCGGGCAGATGCATTTATTCTGCGCAACGCGCGAGGTATCGCCGAACTGCAAGAACGTGGTGTCGTTGATCCCGGCTTGAATCCTCTGCTTACGTCAATGGCATTGTCCGGCATGGTGAGTCGATTTGCCCACAGTGTATTCACGTTGGGTGACGGGCGAGTGGAAGGCAGGCCGGTCGAATTCGACGAGATTGTCGGCACCGTGACGGATCTGTGGGCCAATGCGCTGAAGTTCCCGAGGCGGAGCTGACGAAGCGCGCCCTGGTCGAGAGTGCTCAGGGCGCGCCTCGAAAATCGTCTCAGCTCTTCTCGACGACGCGAGCTACCGCTTCCGCGACGGCCACAGGCTTGTCGGAACCTTCGCGCTCGAGCACCTGGCGCGTCTTTACCTGGATACCGCCAGGCAACTGCTCGGCGGACACCACGGTTGAGCGCATCCGCAGTCGCGAGCCCACCGGGACCGGGGCGGGGAAGCGCACTTTGTCGTATCCGTAGTTGAGGCTGTGCGCAAAGCCGTCGAAGGCCAGGAGTTGGGAGGAGAACTGTGGGCCCAGTGAGAGGCTGAAAAGTCCGTGCGCGATGGTGGTGCCGAATGCGCTCGCCGCCGCACGCTCTGGGTCGACGTGAATCCACTGGTGATCGTTGGTGACCGCGGCAAAAGCGTCGATGCGATCCTGCGTGATCTCGTACCAGTCGGTGGGTCCCAGTTCCTGGCCGATCAACTTCTCGAGCTCGGCAAACGTGGACGGGCGGACGGGCAATTGCTCTTCAGTCATCGTGGTCCTTTACTCGCAGTTCAGGAGGTTGGAAAATAGATTCCAGCGGCGACGGTTGAAGTTGACGCCGGATTCAACTATACATGACAAGAGACGTGGATCACGGTAAAAGCTTTCGGTGAATGCAAGCGAGAGGAATCGCCAATGAAGGTCGCCCAGAAGGTTGCAATTGTCACCGGAGGTGGAGGCGGTATCGGGGGAGCGCTCGCCAGGAAGTTGGCGGCGGAGGGTGCCCGCGTAGTTGTGGCCGATCTCGATGCCGATGCAGCTGCCGCTGTGGCCGACGCGGTCAACGCAGGGCACCCAGGATCGGCGGTCTCCGCCGGTGGCGACGTGTCAGACGCCGGTGTGATCGAGGGGTTGATCGCGCAGGCCGAGGAGGCTTTCGGTCCCGTTGATCTCTACTTCGCGAATGCCGGTATCACCGGAGGCCTCGGTCTCGACGTCGACGAGGACGGCTGGGACGTAGCCTTCGACATCAATGTGCGGGCCCACATTCGCGCTGCTCGTTTGTTGGTTCCCGGATGGGTCGAGCGCGGCGAAGGGTACTTCGTCAGCACCGCTTCGGCCGCCGGCCTGCTCACGCAGGTCGGTTCGGCGGTGTACTCGGTTACCAAGCATGCGGCAGTGGGTTTTGCCGAGTGGCTGTCGATGACATACGGAGACAAGGGCGTCCGAGTCAGCTGTCTGTGTCCGATGGGTGTCAACACCAAGCTCCTCTATGAAGGGAAAGAGACCGGTGATCCCCTCGGAGTCGCTGCGACGGGAGCTGTCCTCGCTGCCGGCGAGGTGATCGAACCCGACCAGTGTGCCGAAATCGTCTTGGCTGCAATGGACGCCGAGCACTTCCTCATCCTCCCGCACCCGAAGGTACTGGACATGTACCGGCAGAAGGGCGCTGACTACGATCGCTGGCTCAGCGGAATGCGCCGTTACCAGGCGTCGTTGCTCGCCGGAACGCGATGATTCCGGAACTTGTACTTTCGCAGCAGCGTGGGCCCGTCCTACTGCTGACCTTCAATCGTCCGGATGTCCTGAACGCCTGGACAAACGAACTCGAGGACGTGTACTTCGATCTACTGGCCGCCGCGGACGACGATCCCGACGTCCGGGCAATCGTGATCACGGGTGCGGGTCGCGGATTCTGCTCGGGTGCAGATCTGAGCAACCTGAAGAACGTCGGCGACGTTTCCGACGAGGATCTGGTGAGGCCTCGGCCTCGCGAGTTTCCCACGTCGCTACGTAAGCCGTTGATCGGCGCCATCAACGGAGTAGCGGCCGGACTTGGTTTCGTGGAAGCGCTGTACTGCGACGTTCGATTCGGTTCGTCTGCAACACGATTCACCACCGCATTTGCCAAGCGCGGGCTGATCGCCGAGTACGGCATCTCATGGATGTTGCCTAGACTTGTCGGCCGGAGTCGGGCCACCGATTTACTGCTGTCGAGTCGAATGGTCGGAGCCGACGAAGCATACCGTATCGGACTGATCGACCACCTGGTCGACGGTGATGTCGTAGAAGCTGCGGTTGCCTACGCCGCAGAAATTGCGGCCAACTGCTCGCCGACCTCGTTGTCCGTCATGAAATCCCAGCTGAGCGCCGACGAGACCGGCACGTTCGACGAATCCACGCAGCGCGCGGAAACGCTCATGGTCAACGCATTTCGCGGACCGGACGTCGTCGAAGGTGTCGCGAGTCATCTGGAGCGTCGGCCACCTAATTTTCCTTCCCTCTCTGTCAGGAGTTCACATGTCAGTCTTTGAGTTCTCGGATCGCACGAAGAAGTACCAGGCCGAACTGCTCGACTTCATGGACAAGCACGTCTATCCGGCCGAAGCGGTCTACGAAGCGCAGATGCGTGAGTCCGGTAACCCGCACTTCCAGCCGCCGATCATCGACGACTTGAAGAAGGAAGCCAAGGCGCGTGGGCTGTGGAACCTCTTTCACCCGCACCCCGAATGGGGCCCCGGCCTGACCAACCTGGAATACGCACCGCTCGCGGAGATCATGGGCCGCAGTCACCTGGCTTCCGAAGCCACCAACTGCGCCGCTCCGGACACGGGAAACATGGAGGTGCTCACGCTCTTCGGCACCGACGAGCACAAGGAGAAGTACCTCAAGCCGCTTCTCGAAGGCGAAATCCGGTCTGCCTTTGCCATGACCGAACCCGAGGTTGCCAGTTCCGACGCCACCAACATCCAGCTCCGCATGGATCGCGATGGCGACGAGTACGTACTGAACGGCCGTAAGTGGTTCGCTTCCAACGCTTTGCACCAGAACTGCAAGGTTCTGATCGTCATGGGCAAGACGGACTTCAATGCCGCGACGCACCGCCAGCAGTCGATGATGGTCGTGCCGATCGACGCTCCCGGCGTCACCATCGTGCGTAACCTGCCCGTCTTCGGTTACCAGGACCGCGAGGGACACGGCGAGATCACCTTCGAGGACGTACGCGTCCCGGCCAAGGACATCCTCGCCGGCGAGGGTGAAGGATTCGCGATCAGCCAGGCCCGCCTCGGCCCCGGCCGCATCCACCACTGCATGCGTGCAATCGGAATGGCCGAGCGCGCACTGGAACTGATGTGCAAGCGCGCATCCACCCGCATCACCTTCGGAAAGCCCGTCAGTGACAACGCGAATATCCAGGACTGGATCGCCGAGGCTCGTATCGACATCGAGATGGTTCGACTCCTCACGCTCAAGGCCGCTCACATGATGGACACGGTGGGCAACAAGGAAGCGCGCACCGAGATCGCAGCCATCAAGGTTGCGGCGCCGAACATCGCGCTCAAGATCATCGACCGCGCCATCCAGGTTCACGGCGGCGGCGGCGTCACGGACGACTTCCCTCTCGCGATGGCTTACGCCCACATGCGCACCCTTCGCCTGGCTGACGGCCCGGACGAGGTGCACAAGCGCGCCATCGCGAAGCAGGAACTGCGCAAGTACCGCGAAGTCAAGGCGAACTGACATGGCAGGACTGGATCTCACCGGTAAGACGGCAATCGTCACCGGCGCATCGCGTGGCATCGGCCTCGCGACCGCGCAGGCGATTGCGGCGGCGGGCGGAAACGTCGTACTGACTTCGCGCTCAAAGGAATCCGCAGATGCCGCTGCCGCACAGGTGACCGGCAACGCGATCGGCGTCGGCGCTCACGCGACGGACGAGGATGCTGCCCGCAAGTGCGTCGAGCAGACGATCGAGCGTTTCGGCAGTCTCGACATCTTGGTGAACAACGCGGGCACCAACCCGTCGTTCGGGCCGATCATCAACCAGGATCACTCGCGCTTTGCCAAGACCTTCGACGTCAACGTGTGGGCTCCAGTCCTGTGGACCGGGCTGGCGGCCCGAGCCTGGATGAGTGAGCACGGTGGATCCGTGGTCAACACCGCTTCGATCGGCGGCATGGCATTCGAGGCCGGAATCGGCACGTACAACGCGTCGAAGGCTGCTCTGATCCACATCACCAAACAGCTTGCGCTCGAACTGTCACCGAAGATTCGTGTCAACGCCGTTGCTCCGGGAGTGGTGAGAACCAAACTCGCCGAAGCTCTGTGGAAAGAACATGAAGAAGCGGTATCGGCGTCGACCGCTCTCGGACGCATCGGTGAACCCGAGGACGTGGCTGCTGCCATCGCCTTCCTGGTTTCGGATGCAGCCCAGTGGATCACCGGAGAGATCATGACCATCGACGGTGGCCAGTTGTTGGGTGACGCGCTCCCGTTCCGGCGAGGAGCGTCCTTCGGTGGCTAGCGTCGAAGTAGTGGGACTCGATACCGAAGCGGTCACCGGGTGGATCGCAGGCCTGGGGATCAACTTCACCGGGCCGTTGTCCTTCGATCGAATCGGCCTGGGGCAGTCGAATCTCACGTACCTGGTTCGTGATCAGGACGGCAACCGCTGGGTGCTACGACGCCCACCCCTCGGTCACCTGCTGGCCTCGGCTCACGACGTGGCGCGCGAAGCTCGAATCCTGAGCGCTCTCGAATCCACGGATGTACCGTCGCCGCGCGTGTTCGGATTGACCGAAGACCCAGCCGTCACCGAAGTTCCATTGCTCCTCATGGAGTTCGTGGACGGTGAAGTGGTCGACCGGATGCCACTTGCCGAGGCGTTGTCGGAAGATCGTCGCCGGGCAATCGGCATCTCACTCGCTCAGACGCTGGCGAAGATACACGCCGTCGACCTGAAGCAGGCCGGGCTCGACGACCTTGCAAGCCACAAGCCTTACGCTGCACGACAACTGAAGCGTTGGGGTGGACAGTGGGAGCAGTCGAAGACACGAGAATGCCCTGATCTGGACGATCTTACGCAACGTCTGATTGCAGCTCAGCCGGCTCACACCGAAACCACGTTGGTGCACGGTGATTTTCACCTACGCAACGTGATCACCTCGGCGAGCAGCGGGGAGGTTGTCGCGGCGCTCGACTGGGAACTCTGCACGCTCGGCGATCCGTTGGCAGACGTCGGAAGCTTGTTGGCGTACTGGCCGGCGGCGGGGGAGAACACGGGCGGCGATTTCCCGGCGTCGGCGCTCCCCGGATTCCCGTCGCGAGAGGAGATTTCCGGGATCTACCTCGACGCTACCGGGAGAGATCCTGCTGCGCTGAAGTTCTGGCATACCTTGGGCCTGTGGAAGATTGCGGTGATCGCCGAAGGCGTGATGCGTCGCGCCCGCGACGAACCGCAGAATGCCGCCGAGAGCGGAACTCCCACCGTGGAACGTATTGACGCCTTGGTGGCCAAGGCCAGGGAAATTGCAGATCAGGCCGGGATCTGACGAGATCGTCCGGTGTCCGTCGAATCACGAAAATTATGGAGGGCCAGTGAGCCAGGAACGTAGAACCGCAATTGTCACGGGTGCAGCACGCGGAATCGGTGCGGCAGTGGCCAAGCGACTGTCGGAAGACGGCTTTGCCGTTGCCGTGCTCGACCTCGACGAAGCAGCGTGTGCCGGAACCGTCGACGCGATCAAGGCCGCAGGCGGGCAAGCCCTGGCCGTCGGCGCTGACGTTTCCGACGAAGAGTCGGTCGCCGCAGCAGTGGAGCGGGTGGCAGCAGAACTCGGTTCGCCGACCGTACTGATCAACAATGCAGGCATCACCCGCGACAACCTTCTGTTCAAGATGAGCGTTGCTGAGTGGGACTCGGTGATGAACGTCCACCTGCGCGGAGCGTTCCTCATGTCGCGCGCGGTGCAGAAGTACATGGTGGAAGCGAAGTTCGGCCGTATCGTCAACCTCTCGAGCACGTCGGCTCTCGGCAACCGCGGACAGGTCAACTACTCCGCAGCGAAGGCCGGAATGCAGGGATTCACCAAGACACTGGCCTTCGAACTGGGCAAGTTCGGTGTCACCGCCAACGCCATTGCCCCCGGATTCATCGAAACCGAAATGACCGCCGCAACGGCCGAGCGCATGGGAGTCGGCTTCGAGGACTTCAAGACCGCTGCCGCTTCGCAGATTCCGGTCAACCGCGTCGGACAGCCCGAGGACATCGCGCACACCGCGTCGTTCTTCGTCAGCGAAGGCGCAGGCTTCGTTTCCGGTCAGGTCGTCTACGTCGCCGGTGGACCCAAGGACTGACTGTCCGCTCACCGCTCGAACCGAAGGAATGGGCATGGCTTTCGACGAAGAGGCAGTATCGCGTGACCTCACCGAAAAGGTGAACACGCTTCTCGCGGAAAATGATCCGAACAATGTATCGGTATCGGATTTCCTCGCCGCACGATTCGACGCCGGACTGGCGTGGGTTCACTTTCCCGAAGGCCACGGCGGTCTTGATCTGCCACAGAGCTTTCAGCGACAGATCAACGCGCAATTGGCGGCAGCGGGAGCCCCGGGGCCGGACACCGGCAAGAACGGTATCGGCCTCGGCATGGCTGCGCCCACCATCGCAGCGTTCGGCACCGAAGAGCAGAAAAGAAAATTCCTGCGGCCGTTGTGGACATCCGAAACGGTGTACTGCCAGCTCTTCAGTGAGCCGGGTGCAGGATCGGACCTGGCTGCCGTCGCCACCCGGGCTGTCCGCGACGGCGACGACTGGATAGTGAACGGGCAGAAGGTCTGGACGTCGGGGGCGCAGAACGCGCAGCTGGCGATTCTTGTTGCCCGGACTGATCCGGAGCGGTCCAAACACGCAGGATTGAGCTACTTCATCTGCGACATGACCGATCCCGGAGTTGATGTCAGGCCGCTCCGCCAGATCACCGGTGAGGCTGAGTTCAACGAGGTATTCCTCACGGACGTCAGGATTCCGGATGCCAACCGGCTGGGCGGCGAAGGCCAGGGATGGAAGGTTGCAACCACCACCCTGAACAACGAACGGGTGGCCATCGGTTCCGGTGCACCGCGTGAGGGCGGAATGATCGGTAAGGTCGCGCAGGCTTGGCGCGACGAGCCTGAGCTGCGCAACCCGGCGATGCACGACGAGTTGATGCGGCTCTGGACCGAATCGGAGGTCGCGCGTCTGACGGGTGAGCGTCTGCGCCAACAGCTTGCCGCCGGCCAACCGGGGCCTGAAGGTTCGGGAATGAAGCTGGCGTTTGCAGGCTTGGCACAGCAGATTTCAGGTTTCGAGCTGGAAATGCACGGCGAAGACGGGCTGCGGTACGACGACTGGACGCTGCGTCGTCCGGATTTTGTCGACTTCACCGGGCGTGAACCCGGCTACCGGTATCTGCGAGCCAAGGGCAATTCGATCGAGGGCGGAACGTCCGAGATCCTGCGCAACGTCATCGCAGAGCGCGTTCTCGGGTTGCCGCCCGAGCATCGCGTCGACAAGGACATCGCCTGGAAGGACCTGCCCCGATGAGCGCCGATCTGCTGTACTCCGAGACCGAACAAGACCTGCGTGCCAGTGTTCGACGTTTGCTGAGTGCGCGCTCAGGTGCCGACACCGTGGTCACTGCCTACGACGACGTGTCCGCCGACTTCACCGGGCTGTGGAAGTCCCTGGCGTCGGAACTCGGTTTGGCGGGACTGCTGGTACCCGAGGAGCTGGGCGGTGCGGGTGCGTCCACGCGTGAGGCCGCGGTCGTGATGGAGGAGATCGGCCGCGCGGTCGCTCCCGTTCCGTTCTTCACGAGTGCGGTGCTGGCGACGACGGCGCTGTTGAAAGCCGGCGAAACCGAGGTGCTCGGTCGATTGTCAGCCGGGGATTCGACGGCTGCTCTGATCGTCCCGTTATCCACTGCACCAGGTACTTTCGCGCCCACGGTCAGAGCGACGGCAAGCGGACTCGTCGGCAGCGTCACCACGGTTGCCGGCGTCGCCGAGTCCGATGTTCTTGTTGTTCCGGTTGCCGGTGAGAGTGGTGTGGAGCTGCACATCGTGCGGATCGCTGACGCTACTGTGACACCGATCCTGTCCCTGGACATGACGCGCCGATTGGCGGACGTCGAGTTCACGGAGGCGCCATCGATCCGCGTCGACAGTGGCAATGCCGCTGAGGCTGTCGAGGAGGCATTGCTCTGCGGAAGTGCACTCCTGGCCTCGGAGCAGTTCGCCGTGGCGCAGTGGTGCCTCGAGACCACGCTGGCTTATGTGAAGGAACGCAAGCAGTTCGGCCGCGCAATCGGTTCGTATCAGGCGATCAAGCATCGTCTGGCGGACCTGTGGCTCGAAGTCAGCTCTGCGGGTGCGGCCGCGCGTTATGCGGCTGATACCTATGCACGCGGTGATTCCGACGCGGCAGTTGCTGCGACGCTCGCTCAGGCGTACTGCAGCGGAGTCGCGGTTCATGCGGCGGAGGAATGTGTACAGCTTCACGGCGGGATCGGTATGACGTGGGAGTATCCGGCGCACCTGTATCTCAAGAGAGCCAAGAGTGACCAATTGACGCTGGGAACCGCATATGAGCACCGGGCGCGGCTTGCCGAGCTCGTCGACCTCCCCATCTCGTCCTGAACCACCCTCACTACCGAAACTGGAGAAAACACTGTGAAGGCTTGGCGCGTCAATCAACTCGGTGAACCCCGCGATGTCCTCTCGTTGGAGGAGGTGTCGGAGCCCACAGCTGGCGCCACGGAAATGCTGGTGAAGGTGCTCGCAGCGCCGGCGAACTTCCCTGACGTACTCATGTGCCGTGGTGAGTACCAGATCAAGCCGCCGCTGCCCTTCACTCCCGGTGTGGAATTGTGTGGTGAAGTTGTGTCCGTGGGTGATTCGGTCACGAAGTTTGCGGTAGGCGATCGCGTGATCGGCAACCCGAGCTTGCCGTCGGGTGGCTTTGCCGAATTCTCGGTGCTGGATCAGAACAACACCTTTCCGGCGCCATCGGCACTGGACGACGCCGAAGCCTCCGCGCTGAGCATCGGCTATCAGACGGCGTGGTTCGCGCTGCACCGTCGCACCCAACTGCTCGAAGGTGAGACCCTGCTGGTTCATGCCGCCGCAGGTGGCGTGGGCAGTGCCGCAGTGCAACTCGGGAAAGCTGCCGGTGCCAAGGTGATCGGTGTTGTCGGCGGACCGGAGAAGGCCGAGTACGCGCGCAAGCTCGGGGCGGACCTCGTGGTGGACCGTCACAGTGAGGACTTTGTTGCCGCGGTGAAGGAGTTCACCGGCGGCAAGGGCGCCGACGTGGTCTTCGACCCGGTTGGCGGCGATGCGTACGCAAAGTCGACCAAGTGCATCGCGTTCGAAGGCCGGATCGTCATCATCGGATTTGCCGGTGGCACGATTCCGCAACCGGCTCTCAATCATGCTCTCATCAAGAACTATTCGATCATCGGTCTGCACTGGGGCCTCTACAAGGCGTACAACCAGCAGGCCATCGACGATTGCCACGTCGAGCTCACCAGGCTCGCCGACGCAGGCTTGGTCAAACCCCTGATCAGTGAGCGGTTGTCGTTGACGGACGTTGCCGACGGTATCGGTCGCCTCGGCGACGGCACCACGGTCGGCCGAGTCGTGTTCCAACCCTGAATCGCACAACACTGGAAAGGTCCTCATGAGACAAGCTGTCATCGTGTCCACCGCCCGCACCCCGATCGGCAAGGCGTACCGCGGCGCGTTCAACAACACACAGGCTCAAGAGCTTGCTGCACATGCTATTTCGAATGCCGTTGCGCGCGCCGGGCTCGAGGGCGGCGAAGTCGAGGATGTCATCCTCGGCGCAGCGTTGCAGCAGGGATCGACGGGTGGAAACGTCGCGCGTCAGGCAGTGCTGCGGGCAGGACTGCCGGATTCGGTGTCCGGTATGACCCTCGACCGTCAGTGCTCGTCCGGACTGATGGCCATTGCGACGGCGGCAAAGCAGATCGTCGACGACGGCATGCAGATCGCGATCGGTGGTGGCGTCGAATCGATCTCGTTGGTCCAGAACGATCACATGAACAACTTCCGTGCGGCAGATCCGTGGCTGAAGGAGAACAAGCCGTCGATCTACATGCCGATGCTGCATACGGCCGAGATCGTGGCCGAACGCTACGGCGTCACGCGTGAGCAGCAGGACGAGTTTGCACTGGTGTCTCAGCAGCGCACTGCAGCAGCTCAGGAAGCAGGCCGTTTCGATCTCGAGATCGTGCCGCTGACGTCGGTCAAGCAGGTTCAGAACAAGGAGACCGGCGAAATCGGCACCGAGTCGGTCACACTCACTCGCGACGAAGGTAATCGTGCGTCCACCACGTTGGAGGGCCTCGCGAGCCTGCGTCCGGTGCTGGCCGACGGTACTGTCAGCGCGCATTCGTCCATCACCGCCGGAAATTCGTCACAGCTGTCCGACGGCGCGTCGGCATCGGTGTTGATGGAGGCTGGTGAGGCGGAACGTCGCGGCCTGGCTCCTCTTGGCATCTACCGCGGAATGGCTGTTGCCGGTTGCGCACCGGACGAGATGGGAATCGGTCCGGTATTCGCGATTCCGCGTCTGCTCGACCTGCACGGACTGAAGATCGACGACATCGATCTGTGGGAATTGAACGAGGCATTTGCTTCTCAGGCGCTGTACTGCCGCGACAAGCTCGGCATCGACCCCGACAAGTACAACGTCGACGGTGGCGGAATTTCCGTTGGACATCCGTACGGGATGACGGGTGCGCGGTTGGTCGGCCATGCTCTCCTGGAAGGGAAGCGCCGCGGCGCCAAGCTGGTTGTTGTCACCATGTGCATCGGCGGCGGCATGGGTGCTGCCGGGCTTTTCGAGGTCGCATGAGCTTGCTGGAGGGATTGTTCGACGTCAGTGGCAAGACTGTCGTCGTGACGGGTGGTTCGCGCGGAATCGGCTACATGATCGCTCGAGGATTTGTCGAAGGCGGCGCGACGGTAGTCATCTCGGCCCGGAAAGCGGAAGCGTGCGATGAAGCAGCGCGAGAGCTTTCCGAGTTCGGCACCTGCATCTCGCACCCGGCGGACTTGTCCACGGACGAGGGAATCGAGAGCCTCGCTGCGAAGGTCGCCGAGATTTCGCCGACACTCGACGTGCTGGTGAACAATGCCGGCGCAACGTGGGGCGCCCCCGTCGACGATTTCCCGGCAGCCGGCTTCGACAAGATCTTCGACATCAACGTCAAGGCGATCTTCCTGCTGACGCAGAAGTTGTTGCCACAGTTGCGTTCTGCGGCGACGGCAGACGATCCCGCCCGAGTGATCAACATCGGATCGATCGACGGTCTTGTGGTGTCAGGCTCGGAAAACTTCTCGTACGGAGCGAGTAAGGCCGCAGTGCACATGTTGACCCGCAAGTTGGCGGCGACGCTTGCCGTGGAACAGATCACGGTCAATGCCATTGCGCCTGGACCATTTCCGTCGAAGATGATGGCCTTTTTGCTCGAGAACGAGGAGAGCGCACGGGCGGTGGCGGATTCGGTTCCGCTGGGCCGGATCGGAACGCCACAGGATGCGGCCGGTCTTGCAATCTTCTTGTCCTCACGCGGCGGCGCCTACTTGACGGGGACGGTAATTCCCCTCGATGGTGGAACGAGCGGAGTTCGCTGATCGGTTGACGACGGTCACGTCTGCGCCGGTTGCAGATAGGCGATCTCCTCTGTGATCGGCGCGTCGTCAATTGGCGGTTCTTGTCGACGCCGCCACCAGATGGTGAACACGACGGCTCCGATCACCAGAGCTGCCAAGGCAGCTACGGCCAGCCAGAACCTCGGCCCGTAGTAGCCGACCAGGACCATGCGCATCGCGTTGCGCGCCCAGGTCAGTGGCATCAGGGCGTGCAACCACCGCAGCGGGGCAGGCATCTGCTCGATGGGATACACCGCACCGAATGCAAAGATCTGAATCATCAAGGCGCTCAGTGCGATGAACGTTCCGTTGACGGCGCCGAATACAACGGTGAACAGGCGTCCGCAGGCAACTGCAGCTGCACCGACAAGGATCATCACGGCGACCATCGCCACCACGCTGGGTGGGTCCACATCCGCGACGGTCAGCGCAATCACGGACAGTATCAAAGCCGTGACGAGGGTGACGAGCGCCGGAATGCGGTAGCGGCGCAGACCTTCACGCAGGATCGAGCCATGCACCTGCTGTGAGCGTCCGCGACGTGGGCGAACTACGAACCAGGTGAGAATTCCGCAGAGGAACAGGGCTACGGACATCACTGCCGGCACAGCGCCAGGTCCGAATCCGGCCGCCGGGTAGTTGTTTCGAGCGTCAACTGCGACCGGTGCCGACAACAGGTTGGCGGTGGTGGCGCGTTCCTCGTCGGTGAACTGCGGTACCTGGGCGGCGCCGTCGGTGAGTCCCTGGGCCAGCTCGCCCGAGCCTGCATTCAGTTCACCCATGCCGACATTCAACTCGCCAAGACCGTCGCGGAGTTCGACGCTGCCTGCTGCCAGTTGGCCGATGCCGGAGGACAGTTCGTTTGCTCCCGCATCAAGTTGGTGCGCACCATCGGACAGTTGCCCGAGGCCGGTGCTCAATTCGCCGGCGCCGGCGGCAGCGGCGTTCAATCCGCCGCGATAGTCACTAGCCGGATCCGTGAGTTGGCGTGTGATTTCCCGGGCGCCGTCCCGGAGTTGGCTGAGTTGGCCCATCACATCGTCATCTGCAGGTTGTGCGGTGAGCGAGGTTCGTAACGAGGCGAGCGCGTCGACAAGTCCTGCGGACACGGGGTCTCCCGCGAGCCGAAGCGAATTCGTCAACGCGTCGATCTGACCGACCACAGCACTTGCCGAGTCGGCGACATCAAGGATGGGCGTGGTCACCATGTCGACCACTTCGCTGATCTGGCGCGCCCCGGCGCCCAGTTCGTCCGCGCCGCCCACCAATTGCTGCATTCCGGTCGCGAGTTCTCGAGACCCGGCTGCGGCCTCATCGGTACCCGCGGCGAGTTCGCCCGCTCCCGCCGCAAGTTCCTGTCCGCCCTGGTTCGCCTCGCCTAGACCGGCCGCAAGTTCCGTACTGCCGGCGTAGAGCTGGTTGGTGCCGGCCAGTGCGGCGGCGGAGCCGTCGGAAAGCTGTTGTGCACCAGCGGCTGCTTCTCCGAAGCCGGTTCCGAGTTCGCCGAGTCCCACCAGAACCTGGTCGATGGACTGCTCGCCGATGGATTCGGAGACGGCCGAACGTACCTGCGCGATGATGCTCTCACCCACGGGGCCGGCGACGAGGCTGTTGTAGTCGTTGTAGACCACCTGCAATTGGGCTTTCCGTCCTGAACCGGAAGCCGCACTTGCCACATCGGCGCTGAACGACTCGGGTATGACGACGGAGAAGTAGTACGTGCCGTCGTCGACGCCCGTCTGCGCTTCCTGAGCCGTGACGACCTTCCAGGCGACGTCGCCACTGTCGACCAGTGCGGCCACCACGTCGTCTCCCGCAACGATGTGGGTGCCGTCGAGATCGGTGCCCTTGTCGGCGTTGACGATGGCCACGGGCAGACGGTTCACGGTGTCGCCCGGGTCCCACAAAGCCCACATGTAGAAGGCGGCAATCGAGAGCGGCGCGATCACCAGCACCGCGAGGATCGTGCGAATGACATGCGCACGCCGGGGCGAAGCGTCGTGAGCGGATGTGGACACCATGAACGGCTCGTTTCTCGTGAACCGGAGTGGACGGCGCGGCACTCCGGATGCGCTGGACATACGTCCAGCTCGGTCACACTACAAAGCAATCGAGTTCGGCGTGAGGTTTTCCGCATAATTGGTGCGCAGCCGACAAATCGGCGCTGGAACTGATCCGGGATGAATACGAGGAATAATCAGCGACATGCGATTCTTGGAACTTCGACACGCACAATGCGAGCCCCCGGCTGCGTACTGTCCGGTCTTGGATACGTATGGCGATGTGCAGACCGTCCTGTTGGGAACCGACCCGCTTCCCACACATGTCGAGTTCGACGCGGTGATCGTCATGGGTGGCCCGATGGGCGTCGGCGATCAAGACGACATCGAGTGGTTGGCCTCCGAGATCGCGTACATTCGTGCGCTCGTCGACGCAGACGTTCCGGTCTGGGGAGTGTGCCTCGGTTCGCAATTGTTGGCGGCAGCGCTTGGAGCTCGCGTGTACACCGGGGCAGTCCCGGAGGTGGGCGTCGAGGACGTCACGTTGACCGAGGCCGGCACACTGGATCCGATCTGGGGGAGTCTGCCCGCCACTTTTCCTGCCATGCAATGGCATTCGGATACTTTCGAGATCCCGGAGGGCGGCGTGCATCTTGCAGGTTCTTCCAAGTACCCGAACCAGCTCTTCCGGTACAAGGAGAGCTACGGCGTGCAGTTTCACCTCGAAGCGTCGTGTGAGGTGGCACGCGATTGGATGGAGTTGGACGAGTATCGCGAGTCGCTGCTGACTTCGCTGGGCGCCGACGGACCTCGGATCTTCATCGAGCAGTTGGCATCCGCGGAAACCGAAGGACTCGAGTTTGCCGCGACGGTCATGGACAGGTGGCTGAAGTCGATTTCGGCCAGGTAGGCCCGGAGTAGCCGCGCAAGGCTTACGGTGTGGAGAATGTCCGGGTTCTTGACCGAAAGGATCGGCTATGCGCTCATTTCTGATTCCGGACAGCCAGCGTCGCAGCCTCGAAGAACTCGATGATCGGCTGGATCTCTCCACCGGAGACAAGGCGGCAAAACGTTCCGCGTTCTGGATAATGCTCGTTCTCTCCGGGATGATCGCGAGCGCCGGGGTGGTGGGTGACTCGACGGCCACCGTGATCGGGGCGATGATCGTCGCTCCGTTGTCCACGCCGATTCTGGGGATCGGCCTCGGCATCGTTACCGGTCGGGGCGCACTCATTGCCCGCAGTGTTGTGTACGTCGCGGGTGGGCTCGTTGTTGTCGTTGCTCTCGGTTTTCTGTTTTCCCTTGTTCTGCTCAACCCGACGAGTGTGCTGTCCAACTCTCAGGTGACCGGACGAACCACCCCGACGTTGACGGATCTCGCGGCGGCCATCGCCACAGGGTTTGCCGGGTCGATCGCGATTACCCGGCGCGATGTCGGTGACGTGCTCCCCGGCGTGGCGATCGCGATTTCACTGGTTCCGCCTCTTGCCGTTGTGGGTGTCTGTCTCGGTTCGGGTGCACCGTCGCTTGCGTTGGGGGCGCTGATCCTCTTTGCGTCGAATGTCGTTGCCATGGTGATCACGGCGACGGTGGTACTGGTGATCGCCGGTTATGCGCGCGAATCAGGGGCAGCTGCCGCGGGACATCGACGGGTCTACCTGGTGTTGGCGTCGGCCCTGGTTGTTGTTGCCATCCCGATGGTGGTGAATTCTCTGGCTTCGTTGTGGGCGAGCCAGATCCATGATGCCGCCGAAGAGTGGCTGGCTGGAGTTCCGGGCGTTCAAGTCGGGTCCGTCACGTGGCAGGCGCACACCGCGGTGATCGAAGTACTGGGACCGCAGGATCTGCCGCCTGTCGACGACCTCGAGCGTGCGGTCGACGCGTTGGTGCCCTGGGGTCCGCACATCGTGATACTTCACGCCGTCGGTGCCCGAGTAGAGGCCGCGGAATAGAAGCGAAGTTACGTTCGCCTCTCTTCGGGGCATCCTCCCCGCGAAAGGGGAGCGATGAAACAGTCATGGAAATTGCCGGTAGTCGCATTGGCCTGTGCCTTTGTGCCCGCCGGCGTTGTCACAACAACAGCCCAGGCCTCGCCGTGGGGTTGCAATATCTCGGCGATCTTCGACAAGTCAGGTGGGCCGACCAACCCGATTCCGTGGCTCAACGGAACCGACGGGAATCTCCCCGACATGCAAGGCCGCACGTCTGCGGTCGAATACATCACCGGAGCGCTCAGCCCCAATCAGACGGTCGAACGTTTCAATGTGCTCGGCACCGATCTCGGGATCATGTGGGACAACGGCGCAGGCCAGGTTCTGACGGTCTTCGGCGATACGGTCGGATTGAATTCGGACCCGACGTGCGGCGGCGTTGTGGGTGACTGGCGAAGCAACGTCCTCTTTCGCAGCGCCGACGGCATTCTCAGTGACGGCATGAATATCGACTCCTCACCGGTCGATCGCCCCAATCGCTCCCGCGAAATCATCGACAGCCTCAAAGTCACCGGAGTCGAAACCAGCAGCATTCCTACGACGGGTATCGCGGTGGGTGGCGTGCAGTACGTCAACTATATGTCGGTGCGGTCGTGGGGAGGATCAGGAGAATGGGTGACAAATTTCTCGCAGATCGCGTCCTCCCGGGACAACGGCGAAACGTGGCAGGTGGAACCGGCGTCGGCGCGCCCGAACCTGCCGTTGACCGGTAACGCCAACTTCCAGATGGGGTCCTTCGTCAAGGACGGTGGGTATGTCTACAACTTCGGGACACCGTCGGGCAGGTTCGGCGAAGCGCGACTTTCGCGAGTGAAGGAAGAGTCGATCGTAGACGTCGCGGCGTACGAATACTGGGACGGAAAGGCTTGGGTGCCAAACAAACCCGATGTAGCGACGCCGGTTCTCGACGGCGACGTCAGCGAACTGTCGGTGCAGTACAACAACTATCTCGGAAAGTTCGTTGCGATGTACTCGAACGAATGGGGTGCTCTGGTGTTGCGCACCGCCGACCAACTGACCGGCCCGTGGAGTGCCCCCGACATCGTGATCGAACCGGGCGCCGTCCCTGGCCTCTACGGCGCGTACATGCATCCGTGGTCTCAGGGGCAGGATTTGTACTTCCTTGCTACGACGTGGTCGGACTACAACGTGATGTTGATGAAAACGACGCTGTAAAAGCGAGTGGCTATCGTTGAACGGTGAGTACCACCGAACAACTCCCCACTCTCATCTCCGACCTGCGCGACGTACTGGTGGGTCCGCTGCCCGAGATCGGCCGCAGATTCTCGGTGTTGCTCACTGATCTGGTGCCACACACCGCGCTCGTGATCTTCACACGTGAATGCACCGGCCGGCCACGCAAGGTGGCTGGAGATCCGGCAGTCGTCGATCGAGTCACCATCGCCGAACTTGATCGCATCCGTACCGATCTTGCTGTGGGACAGATCTTTCGGGGACAACTGGCGGTTGCCGGCCGGGAGCGTGAAGTGGTTGCTGTTCTCGATCGGACAGACACGGTACTGGTCCTGTTGCCGCGCTCGACGGCAACTCGGGCAACGGCGCTCGAGTTGACGGCAGCACTGTTCGGAGTGGTCGCGACCGGCATTCAACTGCAGGTCCGCAATGCCAGCCCGGCTTATTTGGCGGAGTCGCGGGCCGCGTCGTCGGAACGCGCGCGCACGGTTGCCGAGATGACCGAGGTTCACGCGGCGACGCTGGAGACAATCCTGGCCACGTTGCGTTCGGATGATCTCGACGACACTCGGGCGCGAACAGCAGCCAGGGAGACCACGTCGTCGGCATTGATCCGGTTGCGGTCCGCTGTCGACGTCCATCGGGAACTGGCGGAAGAAGCAATCACCACGGCTTTTGCGCGGATGCGCGGGGAGTTGCGATCACTGCTCAAACACCGCAACGTCGAGTTGGAACTGGTGGAACCGCCGGTCGAGGGGCGTGGGCTTCCCGGTGAAGTTGCGCACGGCGCGCGGGCGGTGGTGCGAGGTGCGGCGCTTGCTCTTGCGGATCAACACACGCTGTCGCGGATTCGGGTCGAGTGGAGCCTCGACGGTTCCGCTCTGCTGATCGACATCCGCGACGACGGGCGAGGCGAAGCCGACGTTGCCGATCTGGAACGCCAATTGCGTTCGCGGGTAGAGACGTTGGGCGGAACAATAGATTCGGAGTCGACTACAGGTTGGGGCAGCCGGATCAGTGCCACCATTCCGCTCGACGTGGTTGCCGCGACGCCCGTCGACCACACGCTGTCCGATCTGGGTCCGCGAGAAATCGAAGTGCTCGAGCATCTGGTCGCGGGTCGTCGGAACAAGGCGATCTCCGAGCGTCTCGGTGTCAGTGAGAGCACCGTGAAATTTCACGTCGCGGGAGTTCTCAAGAAACTGGGCGTCGACAGCCGCGGTGCTGCCGCAGCTGTAGGCGCGGAAGCCGGTGTCAAACCAGCTCCCTAGCTCTTCGGATAGGTCGGTCAGTTATTTCGGCCAGGGTTCCGGCTCGGGTATTCGGGTTAACCTCGTAGTGCGTTCATATATTGCTATGTGACGACATGTCCGAAAACGCACAAGCCAGGAGCAGAGCCATGCCACAGCAGGTACGCGGCGTTATCGCCCGATCCAAGGGTGCCCCCGTCGAAATCGTTCCCATCACGATTCCCGATCCCGGTGCCAACGAGGTGGTTGTTGCCATCGCAGCGTGCGGCGTGTGCCACACCGACCTCACCTACCGCGACGGCGGCATCAACGACGAATACCCGTTCCTTCTCGGGCACGAGGCGTCGGGCATCGTCGAGAGCGTCGGCGCGGGAGTCACGCACGTCGAGGTCGGCGACTTCGTCGTTCTGAACTGGCGCGCCGTCTGCGGGCAGTGCCGTGCATGTAAGCGCGGACGCCCCCAGTACTGCTTCGACACCTTCAACGCCGAGCAGAAGATGACCCTCGAAGACGGAACCGAACTGACGCCGGCCCTCGGGATTGGCGCGTTTGCCGACAAGACCCTTGTCCACGAAGGCCAGTGCACCAAGGTCGATGCGTCGGCTGATCCCGCTGTTGTCGGTCTGCTCGGTTGCGGTGTCATGGCCGGTATGGGTGCCGCCATGAACACCGGCAACGTCGGCCGCGGCGACTCGGTGGCTGTCATCGGCTGCGGTGGTGTCGGCGACGCCGCCATCATGGGTTCGCGTCTGGCCGGCGCCAACACCATCATCGCCATCGACCGTGATCCGCGAAAGCTGGAGTGGGCCACAGAACTTGGTGCAACCCACACGATCAACGCCACCGAGGTCGACGACGTTGTCGAAGCTGTTCAGGAGCTGACCGGTGGTTTCGGCGCAGATGTCGTCGTTGACGCAGTTGGACGCCCGGAGACGTGGAAGCAGGCCTTCTACGCGCGTGACCTCGCGGGAACCGTAGTGCTGGTAGGTGTTCCGACGCCGGACATGACTCTCGAGATGCCACTTGTCGACTTCTTCTCCCGTGGTGGCGCACTCAAGTCGTCATGGTACGGAGACTGCCTGCCCGAGCGCGACTTCCCGGTCCTGGTCGATCTGTACCAGCAGGGGCGTCTGCCGCTCGAGAAGTTCGTCAGCGAGCGCATCAAGCTCGACGAGGTCGAGAAGGCCTTCGAGACGATGCACCGCGGCGAGGTCCTGCGCTCGGTGGTGGTCCTGTGACCTTGCGAGTCGATCGCGTCGTCACATCAGGTTCGTTCAGCCTCGACGGCGGTACGTGGGACGTGGACAACAACATCTGGCTGATCGGTGACGACAACGAGGTGGTTGTCGTGGACGCCGCGCACACCGCGCAGCCCATCATCGACGCCGTTGCCGGCCGCAAGGTTGTCGGAATCGTGTGTACTCACGGACACAACGATCACGTCACCGTTGCGCCGGAACTGTCCGAGAAGCTCGACGCTCCGATCTACCTGAATCCGGCTGACGACGTCCTCTGGGAGATGACACATCCAGGCGTCAAGCACCTGAGTTTGGAAGACGGGCAGCGAATCTCGGTGGCAGGCACCGATATTCTGGCCATGCACACGCCGGGCCATTCGCCGGGATCGACCTGCCTCTACCTGCCCGAGGCGGGGGAACTGTTCAGCGGCGACACCTTGTTCTCCGGTGGACCCGGTGCAACGGGGCGCTCGTACTCCGATTTCCCGACCATCATCGGATCGATCCGCGACAAGCTGTTTGCCTTACCTGCCGAGACCACGGTTCACACCGGTCACGGTGACGGCACCACAATCGGTACCGAGGCGCCGCACCTCGAGGAATGGATCCGCGCCGGATCCTGACTGCGGCAGAAACGGTCGGTGCGAGCACGACGTGTGTTCGCACCGACCTTCAGGGCGCGTTCCCTGACCGGAACTCGGCGTCACAGAGTCTCGCCGAAAAACTCCATAGTGCGTGACCAGGCGAGTGTTGCAGCGTCGGGGTTGTAGTGGTCGCCGGCGGTGTCGTTGTTGAACGCGTGGCCCGCGTCGGCATACCGGTACACCCGGGCGAGTTCGTAGGCGGCCTCGCGTAATTGTTCGACGCTCTCCGGCGGGATACCGGTGTCGAGGTCGCCGTAATGGCCGAGCCACGGAACCTTCAGTTGGGCAGCAAGTTCCGTCCCGGCAGCGATTCCTGACCATCGTGCTTCGGCAACCGCGCCGCCGTAGTAGGTGACCGCGGCATCGACAAGAGGAACAGTGGCGCACCACAGTGACGCGGTGCCACCCATGCAGAATCCGAGGGAGCCGACCTTGCCGGCTCCCTCGGACTTGCAGTACGCGACGGCGGCACGTACGTCGTGACCGATCCCCTCGCTGTTCAGCGCCATGAGAGAATTCTTGGCCGATGGAAAATCGGTGAAGAACGACCGTGATCCACGGTGGTAGAGGTGCGGAGCGACCGCAAGGTATCCGGCGTCGGCGAGGCGTAACAGGATGCTCTCGATATGAGCGTTGACGCCCCAGGCCTCCTGCAGCACGATCACCGCAGGTTTCTGCGTGGCAGGCGATTCGGGTCGGGCGATGCTCAGCGGTACGTCGTTCACCGTGCTCGAGAGAATGTCCATTCTCCGACTGTAAGCGAACGCTCAGCCCGTCGCAGCGAGCACCTCGGATTGTGTACGTAGCCACGCCATTGCTTCCATGCGGTAACCGTCGATACCTTTGTATTCGGCTATTTCCTGAGGTAGTTCGGTCACTATGGCCGCCAATTGCTCCGCCCATTGTGGGATTGCGGCGATGTCCGACAGCGGGGCCAGGTACGTGCGGATATTGAAGACCAGTGCTCCGGTCAAGGGAAGTCGGATCAGGTGTTCGAGTTCGATGCGGAGTTGGATTCGGCCCCAGTCTTTCTGGGAGATCAACTCCGGCATGTCGTGCATCCACTGTGGCATCGTTTCGAGGCTGGTGTCACGCAACCGGGAACCGACGGCGGAGAACGTCCAGTTCACCCGGCGATAGATCTGGTCTGTTGTCAGCATCCGCATGAAACTCTGGGCTCTGCCGGTCACACCGCCTGCGGTCAACCCAGGTACCGGTACGTGAATCTCGTCGAAACTCATTCCGATATCGAATTTCACGGACCAGTCGGCAGACGAGGTGACCAGTGCGGCGTCGAACCACAATTGGTCGTCGCGTTCGGTGAGCAGCAGAATATCGTCGGGTACCTGGCAACCGATGAATGTCAGTGGGTCTTCGGGAAGGGTGAACAGATCTCCGAGTGTGAAGCTCTGTTCGATCCCCAGTAGCCGATTGGTCCAGCGATAGTGATTGCCTTTGCCTTCCAACAACATCGAAGCCGGATAGGACGCGGCGAGTTGACGCATGAGAAACAGCATGACGTCCCAGCACGCCGGCATCATGTGCGGCAGCATCTGTGCCCGGCCTGGATCCCGATCGAGGATGTCGCGTCGTAGCTGCATCATGTAGAGGTAGTCGTCGCCGAGATCAACGACGTGTTCACCCCATTCGCCTGCCAGAGTTGTCGTCAACCGCGGTGCCGGTTGAACGTTGACGCCGTAGCGAAAGGTTCGGTCGTCGTCGGGAAACGGCCAGGGCAAGGTTTTCAGATCACTCACAACTGCACTCCTCGAGTGGAAAGGCGGTGTTACGCGGCGACGGAGCCGAGGTAGCTCCCGTGATGTGAATTTCTGTGTACCCGGATATCGAGTAGTAGTCGGCACGAAGGGCATTCGTGTGCCGAGCCGGGACGGGTCTCGACCCGATGGGTGTGTGCGCAATGTGGGCAGAAGAGCGAAATTGTTCCCGTGCTCGTGACGCTGGATCGCACTTCGCATGGCAGTGCGCCGCAGGCACGTATGGCGGCCAGTGCTTGCATCACGTCGTACTCTGGACCGGCAACGGCAATGCGGGCACCGGTGTGGGAACCTGCCACCGACTGCTCGATGCGCGAGAGATCGAGTTGATCCTGAACGTGAACAGTCACCGATCGCCCGGCGGCGATTGCCTCGGTTGCCCAGTCGATCACGGTGTTTCGACCGTCGGGACAACCACCGAGTGCGATGAGGAGAAACTCGCGTCCGGTTATATCCAGTTCCGGGATTGCGGTCACGAGTCCACTCCAGCGTGCGTGCGTAGCCACTCCATTGCCGGTCCGCGGGTTTTGGTAATCCCTTTGTAGTCGGCCATGTCTTCCGGCAGGTCGTCGAGCACTGCGTGTAGACGCTGAGCCCAGACGGGAACCGATGCGATATCTCGCAGTGGCAGAAGGTAACTCCGGATGAGAAACATGATCGATCCGGAGGTTGCCAAGCGAATCAGGTGCTGTACCTCGACGCGGAGGAACAGTCGGTCGCCGACATCCTCGAGTGGTCCCTGGGCCAGGCTGGTTCGGTCGGGTCCCCACTGCGGATACGTCTCGGTGGAGGTATCGAGTTTGCCGTCGACGGTCAAGGTCCAGTTGGTTCGGCGGTATCGCTCACCGGGTTCGAGGCGCATGAGAAAACTCTGGGCGCGGGAGACAACACCCTCGGCATGTACGCGAGGTACCGGGCCGTGGATCTGCAGAAAGCTCATACCGACGTCGAATCGCAATGACCAATCAGCTGCGAAGGTAACCACACCGGCGTCGCCCCAGAGCTGTCCTTCTCGCTGATCGAGGAGGACAACGTCCTCCTGAATCTGGTTGGTGGCAAACCGAAGTGGGTCGATCGGAAGTGTACCGAGATCGCCGACGACAAACCGCTGCTCGGTATCGAGCAATCCGTTTCGCCAGATCCAGGCCGTGCCGTCGCGTTCGAGACTCATGGAGTCCGGATAGCTCTCGGCGAGCATGCGCATGATCGAGATCATGGCGTCCCACTGCGCCGGCATCATGTGGGGCAGACTCTGATATCGACTGGCGTCCGAAGCCAATATCCTTGTTCGCTCGGCCAATTCGTGATGGTAGTTCTCGTCGATCTCGATCGTGTGTTTGCCCCACTCGCCGGCGGCCGTTCTTGCAGGTGTCCCGGCAGGTTCGACGTTGGTGCTGTAGCGGTACGAGTCCATGGCAAAAGGGAACGGGAAGTTCGCAATTCGAGTGGGCACGTCGAGTAGTTCTGCCGATGCGTTCACAAGTTCAACTCCAATCGTGACCCCTCGGCCCGCGATACACAGGCCATCATCGATGTGCCATGGGATTTCTCCTCGTCGGTCAGATATAGATCGCGATGTGCAACGCTCCCGTCTGCCACCGGTATTCGGCACTCGCCGCATACTCCTTGACGGCAGAGATTGGGGATGGTGATGCCGTGCTGTTCGAGAGTCTCGAGGACACTTGTTCCGGAAGGTACGTCGAATTCTTGTCCGCTGCCGCGCAATGCGACGGTAAACGGTTGTCCGGGGTCCAGCCCCACGCCGCCGAAACGTTCGTAGTGAATGCGGGCACTCGGCCATCCCGCGGCTTTGGCGGCACCCTCGACGGCGTCGATCATCGCGCTGGGGCCGCACGTGTACAGGTGGGTGCCCAGTGGTTGTTTCAGCAGAGCCGGCCCCAGGTGGGCCCACAACTCCTGGCGTGAGGAGAAGACGTGCAGACGTGATCCGCACAGTTCGCGTAGTTCGGCCAGGTGCGCTGCGTCGGTTCCCCGCCACACGTACAGGACGGTGAAGGATCGACCCCATTGTGCGGCGGCCCGCGCGTGCGACAGTATCGGCGTCACACCGATTCCGCCGGCAACCAGCAAGTGATGCCGTGCCGTGAGTACCGGAGCGAACACACTGCGCGGGCGCGACGTGCGGATACTCGTGCCGATCTCCAAGTCGTGAATCCAGCGTGATCCACCTCTACCGCCTCGATCCAGCTGGACCGAAACGCAATAGTGATCCGGTTCGAGTTCCGGCCCGGTCATCGAATACGAATTGCGCCGCGGCATTCCCTGGGGTGTTGTACCGCAGTCGAGAACAAGGTGACTCCCGGGCGTGAAGGACGGAAGTGTTGAGCCGTCGGCCCTTTCGAGGCGGAGAGATCGGACACCGCCGCAGAGCATGGTGGCCTCTGTCAGCACCAAGGTCAACGACTTGGTGTCTGTGACGCCAGGTGCGTCCGTTGTTGCGGTCATCATTGCTCCTCGGCATCGGCCATGAACCCGAGATAGGCTCCGTACCTACGGGATACATGGTGGTAGACAAACAAGTCGGTACGGCATCGCGGACAGAGGCTGAGTGCTCCGACAGGTGTATCTGTTTGGTGAACGTGCCGGCAATGCACGCAGTAGACCCGGCGTTGCGCGTCGCCTGTGACGTACGTCAGGATCTCTGCGGGTATGGCGCCGGCGGCGATTGCCACCGAACGTGCCTGTAGTACTTCGATTTCGGCGCCGATCACGATCAATCGCCAACCCACTCTCGCGGCAGCGAACTCCCGCTGCAACACCGCCGATGTCACGGCGCTCCACTGCGAGCCGAGTTTCAACCAGCTGACCCGGTGGCCGGAGTGCTCTCCGACCACCTGAGCAGCATCGGTGTGCGCGCGGTCGCCGAAGGAGACGACGGTGAAGTAGCGTCCGTCCGGATCGCTGAGAAGCCGCTCGGCGTCCCAGCGCGGAACGCTGGTCGACCGGGCACAGACACTCACGACGGTTGGCTTACGGTGCGAACGAGCGGTGGCCGACGTAGTAGGCCAGCGCGCGATCGGGGGTGGTGAACCTGATGCGCGAACCCTTGGGGAAGAAGATCGCATCTTTGGCCTTCGCGACACTCACTTGGCCGGTATCAAGGTTTTCGAGAACGAACTCGCCTTCGAGGACCACCTTCATTTCGTCGTATTCGTAGAGGTAGTCGAGTGGAGCGTCGGTCTGGATCAATTCGAAGTAGCCCGCGGACATCGCTGAACCGTCTGGATTGGAGTAGACGTCGTTGATGAATCCCTTGGTGCCGGGGTACTCGGATTCGGGCATCTGGGGGAGGTCTGCCCAGAAGTCTGCGGTGACGCGGAACTCTGCCGGTGTGGTGGACGTCGTAGAAATGCTCATCGGTGCTCCTGAGGGAATGGGATGGTTGAAAGAGCGTCCGATCGCAGGGATGTGATCGCTGACGTGAAACTTACTGTAATGAGAGGAAACTGATTTTCGGTTACGTGGCGGTAAACAAAATCTCCGTAATCTGTTTTGCTGCAACTTGATTAGAAATTCACCAGTGCCGACGGTGCCGTCATCACAACCTCACTTGGGCGTAACGAGATGGACATATCAACCTTGTTTCCTGTTAGATGACAGTGATTCACCCAGTGAAACCGGAATAGCCGACCACGTTGGGTGGAACTAGGGCCCTGCGTGAAACTAGGAGTCTCGATGGCGATCGACACCGCCGAACTGAATGAAACAGCGGCAGAGTTGCATGCAGTGCCCCAGGCAATCCCGGATGCAGTGACAGGTGAGCGCCCGATGGACCTGGCAACGCGAGCGCGGGCCGACGGAACACGATTCATCCTCGCGGTATTCGTCAATCTCGCCGGTAAACCGTGCGCGAAGTTGGTGCCGATCGAATCGGTGGAAGAACTGCAGACAGAGGGCGTCGGATTTGCGGGTTACGCAGCCGGCGCGATGGGGCAGGAGCCGAAGGATCCCGATCTCGTGGCGATCCCCGACCCAACCTCCTACACCCCTATTCCATTTATCCGGCCCGGCCTTGCGCTGGTGCACTGCGATCCGCATGTCGAGGGCAAGCCTTGGCCCTACGCACCGAGAGTGATGCTGCGATCCGTGCTCGCGGAGGCAGCGGAGATGGGCTTGGACGTGAACGTAGGAGCGGAGATCGAGTACTTCCTCGTGGACAAGGACGAGAGCGGAGCCCTGCGCACCGCAGACACTCTCGATACCTCACGCCAACCGTGCTACGACGCCCGCGATGTCACCCGCATGTACGAGCACCTGACGTCGATTTCTACTGCCATGAACAAGCTGGGGTGGGGAAACTACGCCAACGACCACGAGGACGGAAACGGGCAGTTCGAACAGAATTTCAACTACTCGGATGCGATGACCACCGCCGACCGAGTGATCACCTTGCGTTACCTGATCTCCGTCCTTGCCGAAGAACGCGGTATGACTGCAACATTCATGCCGAAGCCCTTCGCCGACCGTACGGGGAGCGGCATGCATATGCATCTCTCGCTCTGGCGAGACGGAGAATCGGCATTCCCGGATTCGACGGACGAGCGAGGCCTCGGATTGTCGTCGACCGCGTACTCCTTCATCGCCGGAATTCTCGACCATGCGTGTGCACTCCAAGGAGTGATTGCCCCGACGGTCAACTCGTACAAGAGAACCGGAGCCACCGCAACGACCAGTGGCGCAACGTGGTCACCGCGGCATGCGACGTACGGCGGCAACGACCGCACACACTATCTCCGGGTTCCCGATCGCAACCGCGTCGAACTGCGTGGTGGTGACGGCTCTGCCAACCCGTATCTTGCCGCCGCCGCGACGATCGCAGCCGGTCTGGACGGTATTCGGCGCGAACTGGACCCAGGCGAACCGGGAGGCGCATCGACGTCGGATTCGCTGCCGATGACGTTGCTGCACGCCATGGATGCCTTGGCCGCAGACCCCGTGGTGACCGGGGCGCTGAATTCTGCGGGCGCCGACGTGGCTGGGTACTTCACGACCCTCAAGCGTGAAGAGTTCTTCCAGTGGCACAACACGGTAACTCCCTGGGAAGTGGACAACTACCTCACCGCGTTCTGATTCTCGTATTCCTTCGCAAGAGACAAGGAGACTGCCCATGTGTGGCATTGTCGGGCTTCATCTGAGAGAGCCCTCGCTGTATCCCCGCCTCGGTGAACTGCTCACCGGAATGCTGGGCGAAATGGTGGATCGTGGACCGGATTCTGCCGGTATGGCGATCTACGGAGACCCGACGTGGTCACCGGCCGGGCACAGTTCGGTGTCGGTACTCGGTGCGGGATCAGACGCTGTGTTCTTGGCGGACAGTCTCACCGAGTCGGTGGGTGCTGCGGTGACTGTACTCGAGGCGGATCCCACCACCGTCATCCACGCCGCCGTTCCGACTGACGTTCTTCTGGCGGCAGTCCGTGAGACGCTCCCCGCAGCGGTGATCATCGGATTCGGTGAGGATGTCACCGTTCTGAAGGGAATGGGCAACCCGCTCGAGTTGGCGCGTGGATTCGGCTTGCCGTCGGCATCGGGGTGGCAAGGTGTTGCGCATACCCGTATGGCAACGGAATCGGCTGTGACGGCGGCAGGTTCACATCCCTTCGCCGTCGGCCCGGACCAATGCCTCGTACATAACGGGTCGTTCTCCAATCACCTGACGATGAAACGTGAACTCGAATCGGAAGGTGTGGTCTTCGACAGTGAGAACGACACGGAGGTAGGTGCGAGGTTCGTGGCCAAGCAACTCTCCGTAGGTGTCGACCTCGAGAAGGCGCTCCGACTGTTGGGTGAGCGATTCGACGGGTTTTACACCCTGCTGGTCTCGACCAGTGATTCCTTTGCGGTAGTGCGTGATCCGATTGCCTGCAAGCCTGCGATCGTCGCCGAGACGGATCAGTACGTCGCGATGGCCTCCGAATACCGCGCACTTGCGGGATTGCCCGGAATCGACCAGGCACACATTTTCGAACCAGAGCCGGAAGAGGTTTACGTATGGCACCGATGACAGCAGTTCCGGTAGATTCCGCACCGGTCACGCTCTCTACCAAATCTTTTGATCTCGATATCACCGAAACCCGAGATTTCAACGCCGCACTTCAGTCCACCGAGGCTCCGAGCAGCGTGAGCGTGAGTCATCCGGCCGGTAAGCATGCACTCGCGTGCGGATTGAATCAGCCGATAGACGTCACAATCGACGGGCACGTCGGCTACTACTGCGCCGGGATGAATCAGCAGGCCTCGGTGACCGTCAACGGAAACGCCGGTGTCGGAGTTGCCGAGAACATGATGTCGGGGACAGTGCGGGTACGCGGCGACGCGTCGCAGTCCGCGGGTGCGACGGCCCACGGCGGACTGTTGGTGGTGGAAGGCAATGCTGCTGCGCGCTGCGGTATTTCGATGAAGGGCGTCGACATCGTGGTCGGTGGAAACATCGGACACATGAGCGCGTTCATGGGGCAGGCCGGTCGGCTGGTTGTTCTCGGAGATGCCGGTGAAGCGTTGGGAGATTCGCTGTACGAAGCTCGGATCTACGTTCGCGGAACCGTGGCGTCTCTCGGCGCCGACTGCATCAAGAAGGAGATGCGCCCCGAGCATCTCGTCGAGCTTCAGGAACTGCTGGGCGCAGCCGGATTCGACGCAGATCCACGTGAGTTCACCCGTTACGGCTCCGCCCGGTCGCTGTACAACTTCCACGTCGACAACGCTTCGGCGTACTGAATCTTTTTCTCCGAAGGAGCCTTCCATGACCACTCCGAGCACAACCGCACCATGGCTTCGTGAATCCGCGACCTTCGACCGCGGGGTCATCCACGAGATCCAGAGGGCCGCAGACACCGGGATCTACGACATCCGCGGCTGGGGCGCAAAGCGAAAGCTGCCGCATTTCGACGATCTGCTGTTCCTCGGCGCGTCGATGTCGCGGTACCCGTTGGAAGGGTATCGCGAGAAGTGCGACACCGATGTGGTGCTCGGTGGCCGTCATGCGAAGTTTCCGCTGCACCTGGATATTCCGATCACGATTGCGGGGATGAGCTTCGGCGCATTGTCCGGTCAGGCCAAGGAAGCTCTGGGGCGCGGGGCCAGTGAAGTGGGCACATCCACAACCACCGGCGACGGCGGAATGACGCCGGAGGAGAGGGGGCAGTCCAAGAATCTGGTGTACCAGTACCTACCGTCGCGTTACGGCATGAACCCGGACGATCTTCGGAAGGCGGATGCCATCGAGATCGTGCTCGGTCAGGGCGCCAAGCCTGGTGGCGGCGGAATGCTGTTGGGCCAGAAGATCACCGAGCGTGTTGCCGGAATGCGAACGCTGCCGATGGGGGTGGACCAGCGAAGCGCCTGCCGCCATCCGGACTGGACTGGCCCTGACGACTTGGCGATCAAGATCATCGAATTGCGTGAGATCACGGGTTGGGAGAAGCCGATCTACGTCAAGGTGGGCGCAACACGCACCTATTACGACGTGAAACTTGCCGTGAAAGCCGGCGCCGATGTCGTGGTGGTGGACGGTATGCAGGGTGGGACGGCTGCCACTCAGGACGTGTTCATCGAACACGTCGGAATTCCCACGCTGGCCGCGATTCCACAAGCAGTACAGGCGTTGCAGGAGATGGGCGTTCATCGTGGGAGCGGTGACGGTTCGGTGCAGTTGATCGTCTCCGGCGGAATCCGAAGCGGCGCAGATGTTGCCAAGGCGATGGCGTTGGGCGCAGACGCTGTTGCCATCGGGACAGCGGCACTCATTGCGCTGGGCGACAACCACCCCCGGTTTGCGGAGCAGTACGCGGAGATCGGATCTGCTCCCGGGTTCTACGATGATTTTCAGGCGGGGCGTGATCCGGCCGGAATCACCACTCAGGATCCAGAGTTGGCAAAGAACCTCGATCCGGTTGACGCCGGTCGACGCCTCGCGAACTACTTGCGGGTTCTGACGATGGAAGCACAGACCCTGGCGCGGGCCTGCGGCAAATCGCACCTCCGCAATCTCGAACCGCAGGATCTGGTTGCGTTGACAGTGGAGGCCTCGGCAATGGCTCGGGTGCCGCTAGCCGGCACCACCTGGATCCCCGGGGCGATGTAACACGAATGTAAGCCACACAATCAGTGACGGCGCGTCTACTCCCAGTAGACGCGCCGTTAGGCTTGTGCCTATGACGACGTCGAAGCGCAGTGTCCACCGAGACACGGGAGACCCGGCACCGGAGCAGCGCGAAGTTCCTGCGGACACTCCGACCGGCCTCGACCTCGAGAAGGTGATCGCAGCCCAGGTGCGCAAGCTCCGGTTGGCCAGTGGTCTGTCGGTCGGGGACATGGCTACGAGAGTCGGGATCTCGAAGGCGATGCTGTCCAAGATCGAGAATGCCCAGACGTCTTGCAGCCTCTCCACGCTGGCCCGCCTCGCGGCCGGTCTCGACGTGCCGGTCACCTCTCTCTTCCGCGGAGCCGATGCCAAGCGGGACGCGGTCTTCGTCGAAGCCGGCCACGGTGCGGAGATCGTCGGCCGCGGCACCCGGGTCGGGCACCATTACGAACTGCTCGGTGCGTTGCGCGGGCAGAACAAACGACTCGAACCCGTTCTTGTCACGTTGACCGACGCCAGTGAAGTGTTTCCGCTCTTTCAGCACCCCGGTACCGAACTGCTGTACATGCTCGAAGGTGAAATGATCTACGGCCATGGCGACTCGGAGTATCGCTTGCGTCCAGGAGACTCGCTCCTGCTCGACGGTGAGGGGCTGCACGGACCGAACGAGTTGGTGGAGTTACCTATTCGATTCCTGGCAGTGACTGCGTACCCTGACAATCACCAGGGCTGAACAGCAGTGTGCCCCTGCGCTCGATGTCGAGAGCAGGGGCACACTTCGGGACGTCTGCGAGACTACGAACTGCTTTCTACTGCGGTTGCAGCTTTGGTGGTCATGGATTCGGCGGCAACAGATACCGCGTCGGGCTGGTGCTTCGTGGAACTGGTCATCGAGACGGAATCCATGACGTACGCGGTTTCGCCGTGAACAGCCACGTCGAGGCCCTCGTACTCGGTTTCCGGGTTGACACGCAGGCCCATCGCGAGGTCGATGCCCTTTGCGATGATGAACGTGACGATAAACGAGTAGGCGACCACAGCGGCCACTGCCACGCTCTGCTTGCCCAGTAGCTCGAGGCCACCCCCGTAGAACAGTCCCTGAGCGCCGCTGGGCGCCTCGGGTACGGCGAGCAAACCGACAAGCAGAGTGCCGAGGATGCCACCGACGAGGTGGATCCCGACCACGTCGAGTGCGTCGTCGTAGCCGAGCTTGAACTTGAACGAAATGGCGAAGCAGCACAACGCGCCTGCTGCTGCACCGACGATCAACGCACCCATCGGTGAGACTGCACCACACGCAGGGGTGATGGCGACCAGAGCCGCGATCAGCCCGGAAGCAGCGCCGAGCGTCGTAGCATGACCCTCGCGGAACTTTTCGACGACGAGCCAGGCACAGATGCCGGCACACGCGGCGGCGACGGTATTCAAGATGACTACCGACGCATTGTTGTTGGCAGCCAGTGCAGAACCGCCGTTGAACCCGAACCAGCCGAAGAACAGGATGCCGGCGCCGAGGATGGTCAGTGGAACGCTGTGCGGCCGTGGCGCGTTCGGGAATGTACGACGCTTACCGAGTACCAGGATCACCGCGAGTGCGGCGATACCGGCATTGATGTGCACAGCGGTTCCACCCGCGAAGTCCACTGCGGCAAGTTTATTGGCGATCCAGCCGCCGACGACGCTGCCGTCGGCGGAGTCGAAGGCAAATACCCAATGCGCAACCGGGAAGTACACGAGAGTGGCCCAGATCCCGGCAAAGATCATCCAGGCGCCGAACTTGAGGCGGTCGGCAAACGCTCCTGAGATCAGTGCGACGGTGATGCCGGCGAACAGAAGCTGGAATCCTGCCACCAATGCGGGCGGCAGTGCGGGTTCGGCGGGTGCTTCCAGAAGCTGCCCCAAACCGATGTATTCGAGTGGGTCGCCGAGTAATCCGAGTCCGCCCAGTGAATTGCCGAGGACTGCGGAGTATCCGAAGATGATCCAGAGAACGCCGACAACGGCAAAGCCGCCGAAGGTCATCATGACCATATTGAGAGTGCTTCGGACACTGACCATTCCGCCGTAGAACAGGGCCAGTCCGGGAACCATGAGAGATACGGCAGTGAATGCAGCCAAGATCCACGCGGTATCTGCGGCAATGATTGCCTGATCCATATGTGTCCACCTTGTTGAGTCCGGAGTGATCGCCGTTCGATTGCGACGTGTGTTCGGCGATGTGTCTTATGCGGTGAATCACCGTCACCCGAGAGTGGACTGGTTGTGTAAGGCCTGCAAGTGGGGCAGGTGAACACTGTGTAAATGCCGGTGCGAAGGGGCATCGGTATCGGTGCTGCACAAAGAGATGGTGACCACCGAATGGCGATCACCATCAAAGACATCGTATTCGGACCCTGGACCTCGCCTCCTTCTACCGTGTACGACGTGCGGGTAGTTGATCAACGATTGGAGTCGTGCTCACGCGTCGGGTTGAACATCGTCTGTTCGGAATCTCCCGCTCGGCTGATTTCGATGCGTCGAGGCTTTGCCTGCTCGGCAATCGGAATCGTGACGGACAGAACGCCGTTGTTGTACGTCGCGGAAATTCGGTCGGCATCGATGTTCTCTCCGAGTGCCAGTTGCCGCCGGTAGCTCCCGGCGAACCTCTCCGAAGCGAGCCACTGCATGTTTTCGTCCGACGATGCAGTACGCGTGGCAGAGAGCGTCAGCATTCCGTGATCGACACTCACGTCGACGGTTCCTGGATCTACTCCGGGAAGATCGGCGTTGAGTACGTAGTGATCGTTGACCCGGTAGAGGTCCATCGGCATGAAACGAGGAACTCGGCCGGCGCCTACGTCTGCGCCGAGCAGCGACTTCGCGATCGAATCGATATCACTGAACGGATCGAAGCGAAGCACAGCAACTCACCTCCCATGTTTCCCATGGTCGCAGTCCCTGTGACAGCAACCGAAATCACTGTGCACCAGCAAGATTAGCACTCGAAGTAGTCGAGTGCCAGACACGTGAGGTCGGCTACTCCAGTGACGTGTGTGACCCAGCGTGGTCCATGTGGCAGGTGGTCGGTAAAGCGGGTGCCGATCCGTAAGGTTGCCTTATGACTCCTCGCACCGAGAACATCACGGGACCAGTAGCCCTGACGAGCGCTGACGTCGAGGCCGCCCGCGAGCGGATCGACGGGTTGGCTCGACGGACTCCGATCTTTCGCACCACGGTCCCGACACCGCACGGAGACGTTGCGGTCCTGTTCAAGCTCGAGTACCTCCAATACGGTGGGTCGTTCAAGGTGCGCGGCAGTTTCAACGCGATCGAGCGGGCAGCTGCTGACGGCACGATGCCCAGTGCGGGGGTGGTGATCGCGTCGGGTGGAAACGCGGCTATCGGAGCTGCATGGGCGTCGCGTCGCCGGGGGTTGGGGTGCACCGTGGTCGTGCCGGAAACTGCGCCCGATGCAAAAGTTGCGGCGCTCGGCGCGTTGGGGGCAACGGTCGAAAAGGTGGGCGATCGGTATGTTCTCGCGGCAGCAGCAGCGTCCGAGATTGCCTTGTCGAGCGGAGCTTTGGAGCTACACGCCTACGATCTTCCCGACATTGTGGCTGGTGCCGGAACCATCGCGCTCGAGGTCGCGGAGGAAGCGAGCGGGCCGATAACGTACTGCATCGCTGTGGGCGGCGGTGGACTGGTCTCGGGGATCGCTGCCGCAGCGCGGCCAGAGGATCGAGTAGTTGCGGTAGAGCCGATCGGTGCCGCCACGTTGCATGCTGCGCTGGAAGCCGGACATCCTGTCGATATCGAGTTGGACAGCATTGCATCCGATTCCCTCGGAGCGTCGCGCGTAGGCGCAATAGCCTGGGCGACTGTCACCGACAACGCGGTAGACAGTGTTGTCGTAGATGACGATTCGATCGTTCGGGCTAGATCTTTTCTGTGGCGCGAGTTTCGGATACTCGTGGAGTTGGGTACCGCCGCAGCGCTGGTTCCGGTGTTGGACGGCACGGTTTCACCGCAGCGAGACGGTGAGCTGTGTGTCGTTCTGTGTGGCGCCAACGTAAGTCTGGGGGACATGGGCGTGTGAGAAATCTGCTGGTGGGTACTGCTTTCAGTATGAGTACCAGCAGTGTTATCTGGACAATTGTAGTTGTGGTCGTTGTGATTGTGGTCGTTGCGCTTCTGGTGTGGACGGCTCGCAACAAACGTAACGAGCGGCGCCACCTCGAGGCCGAGGCGATTCGCAAGGACGTGGCGGAGTCGTCGTTCGAAGTAGGCCAGCGTGAGGCCAAGGCCAAGGAAAGTGAGGCGAAGGCTCGCATGGTGCAAGCCGAGGCCGATGCCAAAGCTGCGGAAGCATCTGCCCTGCAACAGCATGCGGCGCAGCATCGGCGGGACGTAGCAAGCTCGAAGGATGAGTTGAACGAGAAGCGGGATCAGGCGGACACCATCGATCCGGCCACGCCGAACCCGGAGAAGCCACAACCGAAGAACGAGTGAGTCTGCGAAGTTTTACTTCGCCGTCACACTCTTGGTTTCATTTTATGAAACACTGTCTCTTGTTGAGAAACTCGAGACAGGAGTAAGTTATGGCGGAGCATGCGCGGATAGTGATCGTGGGAGGTGGCCTCGAGGGCCTTGCGATTGCGTGGTCGCTTGCGCTGCGGGGCGAGTCGGATGTAGTTGTGCTCGAGCGTAATACGATGTGCTCGGGGATGACGGGCAAATCGAGTGGAATTGTTCGCTGCCACTACGGGGTCCCGTCGCTGGCGGCGATGGCCTGGCATGGGGTCCAGGTCTTTTCGGATGCAGAACAGGTACTCGGCACCGATATCGGCTTCCGTCAGACCGGTTACATAGTCGGGGTTGGCGGCAACAACACAGAACCCTTGTTGGCAAATGTCGAGATGCATCGTGCTCTGGGTGTGCCCGTCGACCTCATCGACGCCGACGCCGTTCGAGCATTCTGGCCGGGCATCAACCTGGACGACTTCGCGGCCTTTGCCTACGAACCTTTGGGTGGGCACGGCGATGCGTACATGACGGGGATGGCATACGGCACGAAAGCGCGCGAACTCGGCGTGACAGTTCGTCAATCGACCGAAGTGACAACACTTCTGACGCGAGAGGATGGATCCGTCTACGGCGTCACACTTGCCGACGGCGCCGAGATCCATGCGGATACTGTTGTTCTTGCTACCGGCGTATGGTCACCCGCGTTGGCCGCGACAGTCGGAGTCGACATCCCGATCAAGGTGCAGTGGGAGCAATTGCTGCTCGTTGATCAGGGGGAACCTACCCCGCACGTGCCCACCTTCTCGGATCTGGTGAACCTGCAGTACATCCGGCGCGAACCCAACGCAGACCTGTTGGTAGGCAACAGTGATCACTCTGCGCCTGAGTTTGCCGACCCGGACAACTACCTGAATCGGGCAGGGGATGCATTTGTGGAGACCGCGATCGGCAAGCTCGAGCGTCTGCTGCCGTCGATGCCGGATCCACGTTTGGCGTCGTCGTATGCGGGTTGTTACGACATCACTCCGGACTACAACCCGATCATCGGCCCGTCACCTGTCGACGGACTTTTCCTCGCAGTCGGTTTCAGCGGACACGGATACAAGATTTCCCCGGCTGTCGGACGGCTGGTTGCCGATCTGATTCTCGATGGCATCAGTAGCGATTCGGCCGTGGACGGCAACGATTTCCGATTCAGCAGATTTGCCGAGGGAAAGCCTCTCGTCAGCCTTAATCCATACGTGGGAGCGGGGGAGATGCGCTAGACGACGCCGCCGTTGACGTAGATCACCTGGCCGTTGACCCACCGCGCCGGGCCGGCGAGAAACGCGACAGCCTCCGCGATATCGAGCGGAGTTCCGAGCCGTTCGAGGGGCGCCATCTTCGACAGGTTCTCCACTGTCGCTTCGTCTTTCCCGTCCAGAAACAGGTCGGTGGCGGTGGGGCCTGGTGCCACGGCGTTGACTGTGATGTCGCGTCCCCGTAGCTCTTTCGCAAGAACTAGCGTGATCGCGTCCACTGCGCCTTTGGTGGCCGCGTACGCAGCGTAGGTCGGGAAGGCCAGCTTCTTCACGGAGGTGGAGAAGTTGATGATGGCACCGCCGCTGCGCACCCGCCTCGCGGCTTGTTGATCGACAACAAACGTGCCCCGAACATTGGTGCGGTGCATCCGGTCGAAGTCGTCGAAGTTCAATTCGGCGACGGTCGAGAGAATCATGATTCCGGCTGCGTGGACAACAACGTCGATGCCTCCGAACTCCTGCTCGACCGTGTCGAACAGTGCGGCTACTTCACCTTCGTCTGCGACATCGGCGTGCACCGCGATGGCGTGCCCGCCCGCTGCGACGATGGTGTCGACTGTTTCCTGGGCGCGTTGAAGATTTCCCGAATAGTGAACGGCGACAGCCATTCCATCGGCCGCGAGCTTCTCTGCAGTCGCTCGGCCGATGCCGCCGGACGCTCCGGTGACGATGGCGACGCGGGTGGTGGTGTCAGTCATGATGTAACTCCTGAAGTGGGTTCGGGGGCGTCGGACAGCTTGCGGAGCCACTCGCGCAGCAGTCCAACCTCGTTGGTGGAGAGGGAAGTTGAATCTGCCGTAGCGAGTTGGGTCTCCAGGGTGGATGCGACGGTGTTGAGCGAGGCGTCCTGCGGGGTGCCGGATTCGTCGATGATGGATGCGAGGATTCCGTCGCGAACACGCCCCGACAGTGTCGGGTCGGGATACTGCTGCGGTCTCACGACGAGCATCAGTGCGACGCCCGCATTGGCGGACATCACCATCTGTGTTGCCACGTCGACGGATACGGTCAGAAGACCTGCGGCAGCGCAGCGTTCGAGAACGGATCGAAGTAGCGCCTGGGCTTGCATGGCGGTGTCAGCGCTCTGTGTGGATGGTGAATGCAACAACCGGTAGTGCGCAGGATGCGCGAGCGCGAACGCCGTGTGCGCGTCCCAGCCTGCACGTAGATCGGCTACCGGATCTGCGGAGGGGATCGCAGCGCGTTTGCCTGCGAGGTACTCGGAGAACCCGGCTTCGACGACGGCTGCGAGCAGGCCGTCTTTGTCGCCGAACTGGCGGTAGAGCGCGGGCGCGCCGACGCCGGCTCTCTCGCAGACGGCGCGGGTGGAGATGTCGCCGTCCGGAGAGGAGTTGAGTAACTCGGTTGCCGCTGCCAGTATCTTCGCTCTCGAGCTCATGAAATCAACGATAACAGAATATAGTTAGCAGTGGTACGTTGTCGTTCGGTTGCTCGACCTGTCGCGGACTCGTCGTGCCCGAACTGGTACTTTGTTTGCAGTGATAAACAAAACTTGTCTGTGATCCAGACCCGTCGCGATGATTGTGTGCCGCGCCTGCGCGCGGTGGTGATTCCGTGTGTCCCGAGAGGGAACCCGACCTCGGGTTCCCGCCTCCTGTCCTGCATTGGAATCCCCACTTTGGAGCTCATTCATCATGTCATCGACACACTCATCTGTTCGGCGCGAGGATCTGCGCGCCGACTGCAGTAACTGTTTTTCCTTGTGCTGCACGGCCTTCGGGTTCTCGCGATCGGTAGATTTTGCCGAGGACAAGCCCGCGGGTTCTCCGTGCCGGCACCTCGGCTCGAATTTCTCCTGCACTGTCCATGAAGGACTTCGATCCCGGGGGTTCCGCGGCTGCACGGTCTTCGACTGCTTCGGCGCGGGACAGGTTGTGTCGCAGCAGTTGTTCTCCGGCGTCAGCTGGCGCGAGCGTCCTGATGCGCAGCAACACATGTTCTCCGCCTTCAAGATCGTCAAACAGTTGCACGAGATGCTGTGGTACCTGTTCGAGGCGCAGGAACGCACCTATGACCCGGACGCTGCGCACGAAGCTCGCGAACTCGCATCCACCATTGCCGCACTGATCCGCGGCGGACAGGCCGAACTGTTCTCGACTGACATCGGCGCATTACATTCTGTGGTCAGGGCAGTGCTGATGGAGATCAGTGCGGAAGTTCGGGCTTCCTACTTTGCCGAAGTTGATCAGTTGGACTCGAGCATCGCCGCCGAAGCCGACCTTGCTGGATCGGACCTGCGCGCACACAGATTGTGTGGGGCCGATCTGCGCGGAGCTTGCTTGATCGCCGCGGATCTGAGGGGAAGTGACCTCACAGCGGTAGATCTGCTCGGGGCGGATCTGCGTGATGCCAGGTTGGATGGCGCGGATCTCTCGGCCGCGTTGTTCGTCACACAGCCCCAGGTGAACGCAGCCAGAGGTAACGGTGACACATGTTTGCCCGCCGGTGTTGCAGCCCCGCCACATTGGCTTGTTCGCTAGCGGGACCTGTCGCCGGGGAGAGCATCTAATTCGCAGCGGTCGCAGCGTTGCGGGCGGCGAGTTGCGCAAAGGCGCCGGTCAGTTCTGCTGGTCCGACGACATCGATGTCGGTGTCGAATCGGTTGAGAGATGCTGCGAGAGCCACCCAGGACCATGATCCGGCTTCGAGACTGCACCGGTCGGGGCCAAGATCTTCGACGATGCCGTCCCCGGCAAAGGGGAGAACGTAACTGGCCGGCCGATGGAGAATGACCTTGCCATGGCAAGGCCACTTGTTGGTTTTTTCCGAGCCTTTGAAGCGCCCGGACACGTATTCGGTTACGTCGCCGCCGGGGATCTCCCTCGGCGTGAAACGGGGGCCGTTCGGGGTGCGCGGGGCGATTCGATCGGCGCGGAAGATTCGCCATTCGTCTCTCTCGAGATCCCACGCGACGAGGTACCAGCGACGATTGGAGGTCACGAGATGATGCGGCTCCACCCGGCGTGGGGGCGCTGGTTCGCCGTTATCGGTTGAACTGTCGGCCGGGCGGTCGCTCGCATAATCGAAACGGAGCACTTCGAGAGCGCGGATCGCTGTGGACATCGCAACGAGTACCTCCGGTGACACGGAGTCGGACGCCGTGTCACCGGGGCCGGCCGAAATCGCAGTGAAGGTGAGAGCGTCGAGCCGATGGCGCAGACGCGACGGCATCACTTGCCGCACGGTAGTCAGAGCACGAACTGCACCCTCTTCGATTCCGGCGCCGGTCATGGTCGCCGCCTGCAGGGCAACAGCCAACGCGATGACTTGATCGTCGTCGAACAGCAGGGGAGGCAGCTCACTGCCCGCATCGAGTCGGTATCCGCCGTCCGGGCCCATGGTCGCCGCAATGTTGTAGCCCATTTCCCGCAGCCGGTCGATGTCGCGGCGGACCGTGCGATGACTGACGTCGAGCCGCTCGGAGAGTAGGGCGCCTGGCCAGTCACGCCTGGTCTGCAACAGGGACAGCAGATTCAAGAGCCGGGACGTGGTCGCCATCTCACGAGATTAGTTCGAGTCTAGGACAAAAACCGTCCTAGACGCCTGTGAGAGTGGCAGTCGTCAAGAAGAAAGCCGGACAGCGTTCTTACTAGGAGCAGGCATGAGCATCAAGACAACGACCCACCTCAACTTTCGCGGCGACGCCCGAGCAGCCCTGGAGTTCTACCAGTCCGTCTTCGGTGGCCAGGTCACAATTGCAACCTACGGCGACTTCGGGATGCCCAAAGACGTGCCCGGCGCGCAGGGCGTCGTATTCGGCCGGATCGAGACTGAGGACGGCTTTCGCGTGATGGCGTACGACATCCCAGGGCAGTCGGGCGGTTCGGCAGGCAATGCCGGTTCGACGCACCGCGAGAACGGCACCACGATCACCAACCAACCGTTTTTCGTCTCCGTTCGCGGGGAGACCCTCGAAGAGGTGCAGAATTACTGGGCCAAGCTCTCGGCCGGCGCATCCATCGTCGAGGGCCTCGCCGCGGCAGCGTGGAGCCCCGGTTTCGGCATGCTCACCGATGCGTTCGGGGTGACCTGGATCCTCGACGTGTCCGCCGCGGAAAGCCCGGCGTAGTCACTCCTCGTGCTTCAGAGTGGGATCGGAGGGAGTGGTTCGATGTCGTAGGTGCGCGGTCCGAACAAGCTCAAAGCTCGATCGCGGATGGACGGAAGTGCTTCTGAGAGACTGTCGCCGAGTCGGTGGAGAGAGTTGAGTGAGCGTGATTCCCAGACTGGGAACTCCCCGTCGGTGCCGCGCGATGTTGTATCCCACAGCAGAGCGTCGCCGTTCTCGCTCAATCCGAATACGTGCAGCGAGGCGGGGAGCGACCAATCGCCGTCGGGTTCGACCATCCAATCGAACTCCTCGCTGTGGCCCTCTCGGTAGGCGGAATGGAGGTTCGCGGTGAGATACCCTGCGCGCCCTTGCCAGCCATCGGCAAATCCGGGATGCACGGGCGGGTAGATGAGCCAGAGTCCGAAGGACCGCGCCCAACCTGCATGCCGGATAAATGCACGATATGAAGCGGGGAAGCCGTCCCCATCCGGGAATCGAAAGGAATCCAAAACGGCGAAATCAATGTGTTCGAGCGTTGGTTGGCCGTCCACCGTCAATCCATGTGTGAGCACGTCCTCGACACTAACAATCCCGTCGCGATTCGAGGCTTCCCCTGCGGTCTCGTCGTCGGTAACTTTCTGAAGAAGAGGAATCAAATGGATCTGGACTGTTCATCTTCGGGTGCTGAAATCTGAATAACCTGCCGACCGCTGCATTCGCCGGTGGCTTCGGTGTAAATGTGGCTGGTGGTCGACATGCCGCTCGGAATCCGTGCTCGGAAGACGGCTTCGGCCCCCACCTCGGTGTGAGACGGGGGCAGAAGCGAAATCCGAATCAGCCAGTGACGCCGGTCAATTCGTTCGGGGTGTGATCGAGTGTGGTTTCGGTCAGGATGCTGCCGTCTTCGAGGTCGACGGCGATCAGCTTCTTCGACGCGGGGTCGGTGACGTAGGCGGTGTGGTCCAGTGTGAACAGGGTGGGCCTGGGCTCCTGCCATTCAGCGGGTTCGGTCCACTCGCCGATGACGGCAATCTTCTTGGTCACTGCGCCGGTGTTCGGGTCGATGACGTGGATAGCGCCGTCGGTCCCGAGAACAAGGGCCTCGCCGTGCGGTCCGCGACCGAGTGATCGGAAGGTGTAGCTGGTGCCGAGATCAACGAGCTTCAGTTCCGACGTGGTGGTATTGGTGAGTGAGATTCGTTGTGGTCGTTCGAGTTCGGCGTCAGGATCGGTCTTGTAGTCACCGAGCACGATGTCCGACTCTTCGGAACCGGCCTGGTTGCCGATGCGGCCGTACACATCGGGGCTCTGGACCTTGGTGATCGCGCCGTTCTTGTACACGAGCAGGCCGTCCTGGCAGCCCAGCACGATCGTCTCGTCTGCTGCAACGGCTTCACCGTGGACGCCGGGGCACTGCTCGTTGCGCATGACTTCCGTGCGGTTGGTATCGAGCACTGCAATTCCGTTGCGGGACTCGGAGTTTCCAATGGTGGTCAACAGGCTTCCGTCGACGAGTGCGACAGCCACCCCGTGATGGGGTTCCGGGGTTGTGTAGGTCTCGACGCGTGGCTGACGCTTGGCCAATTGGACGGGATCGAAGATTTCGACCAGGCCGGATCCATCGTTGAAGAGGACAGTTTTTCCGGCATGTCGTACAACGTGTCCGGGCTCGTTGGCTGCGAACTCGACGTCCGACATCGCGGGATCGGCTGTGTAGTAATGGGAATGGTCACCATGTGCCGACGACCACGTGCCGGTGTCGAGCACCTTGAACGCTTCGCCGGCGGAGATCATGACATGCCGACCGTCGCCGGCCGGGTTGAGTCGCGTGAAGCCCTCGATCGCGGTTTCGCCGACTACGTCGAGCGAGGTTGCGTCCAGTATCTGGACGCCGCCGTCGTAGGAGATTGCGAGACGTGGTGTTGCCGAAGCTTGTTCATTCGGTGCTGGCGACGCGGCGGTGGTTGTTGCCTCCGCCGCGTCCGTGGTGTCGGAGGAACATCCTGTGACAAGGGCAAGTGAGAGGCCCACTGATGTGGCCAGAGTGAGGCGCCGCGATACGCGGGTAGTGAGGTGCATGGGTATAGATCTACTGCTTAATGTAAATGATTGTCAAAGTCGTACATGCGAATATTCGCATGTCAGGGCAGTCTTCAGGAGTAGTCGGAGCGCTCGAGGATGCGTGAGGCGATCACTCCCACCACGAGTCCCCAGAATGCGCCGCCAATATTGAACAGTTCGACGTCGGAGATCGTCACGAGGAATGCGATCAACGCACCGAAGGTGAATCGCGACCCGAATGCGGTGACGAAAGCTCCTTGCAATGCCTTCAGCATTGCCAATCCGCCAAGTGTCACGATGAACGCAGCGGGCGTGCCCAGCATCATCGACACGAAGGTCGGGGCAAAAAGGCCGAAGACAACCGCGAGTACCCCACAGAAGATGCCGGCGGTGTACTGCCGTGTTCGTTCCCCGGATGCTGACAGGAGAGCATTGGTTGGCCCGGTCAGGCAGGTTGACACGCACCCCACCGCCGCGTTCACGAGTGAGAACACGCCACACGCAATCGTTGCGCTGCCGATCGGCGGTTGATGTCCGGCCGCTCGCAGGACTGCGATCCCTTGGCCGTTCTGCACAACGACCACGGTGATCGCCAGCGGCACAACAAGTTCGATCATTGCCTGCCACGACCATGCCGGTGTGGACAGCACTGGGTGCGCAAACCATTCGTGATCGCCGCCGGTAGGTGCGAACCGTCCGGTCGCGAGAACGACCACCACCCCGACAATCAAGGCACCGAGAACGGGAGGGATATACCTTCCCAGTTTCGCGAAGGCGCTGAGTGCAACAAAGGTGACGATCATCGGCAGTGCAATGGCGGCGTCGTGGGCGGGCGCCTCTACCAGGTCGGTACCGAAGTGAAGGAAAACGCCTGCCACCATTGCCATGACGATGGGCATGGGGAGTGCATTCATGATCGGTGTGATCCACCCCGTCAATCCCAGCAGCAAGATCAGAACGCCCGTTGCAAAGAATGCTCCGATCGCCTGCTCCCACGGAAGATGATGCAGGGACGCGCCGACGACGACGGTTCCGGGAATCGTCCAGAAAAACGCCAGTGGTTGCCGGTACAGCCAGGACGCGGTGATCGTCAAGATTCCGTTGACGAAGAAGGCGCCGAAAATCCAAGAGGCCAATTGTGATTGGCTCAGCCCGCCGGCCAAGCCGGCAGCAAGGATGACCGCTACTGGGCCGGTGGCAGAGAAGACAATCCCGATAACTGCGTTTGCGCCGTATGTTCCGCCGAAGTCTCGCAAAACGCGCCGAGGACTGTAGAGAGGTTGGGGTAGCGGCTCGGTGATGACACGAGTGGGTGCAAGTGTCGAGGTATTCGACATGTTTCAGGTCTCCTGGTGTGGATCGCCAAGTTCGCGTTCACGAAAGAGCGCCGCAAGTTCGCTACGAGAGCGCAGTCCGAGCTTTGCGTACGCACGAGTGAGGTGATACTGGATTGTCTTGACAGAGAGAAACAATTCGCCCGCAGCTTCCTTGTTGGACTTGCCGGCAGCGACAAGATCCGCAACGGCTCGCTCTTGTGGGGTCAGATCGGTGATTCCCTTGTCCATACGTGAAAGGTTCAACCCGCCGGCGCGCAGCTCACGCTCACAACGCTCGACGTATGTCGCTGCGCCCAGCGCGTAGTAGAGCTCGCGTGCGTCCCTCAGTACGACGTCTGCCTCTGCGCGTTTGCCGGCTCTCCGGAGAGTTTGGCCGTAGGCAAAATTGATTCGGGCACGGTCGTAGGGGAGTGGCAGGTCCTCGAGGCTGAGAAGCGCGTCGTCGAAACAGTTTCTGGCGGCGTCGAGTTCGCTTCGGGCTCCATGGATTCTGCCACGAACATATCCAAGACGTGCTGTGGCAGAACGGTGCCCGCGAATGCGTGCGGTCTTCTCGTGTGGTTGGAGGAAGGCATCGGCGTCGTCGACCCGACCGACCATCACGAGAGCATTCGCATAGAGATCGACCCACGGCCAGAACCCGGGTTCGTCGAGCCACTGTTGTGACGTGCTCGAGGTCAGGGGCGTCAGCGCTGCCAGTACATCGGCGTAGTCGGCCGCAGCTTCGGAGAATTGTGCCCGGGCGAGAAGCGAAGGAACGTACATGATTTCGTAGGAATGTGCACCAACATGCGCGCGGCGCACGTGATTGCGGGCCAGGTCCCAGTTTCCGCGAAGCGCGTGAATTTGTGCCCCGGACCAATGCACCAACGGTCGGACGATGTCGATTTCGAAACGATCGACTTGCGCGGCGGCACTGTCGATCGTCGACAGTGCGTCGTCCCACGCCCCCAAGGCGAACTGTGTGCGGGCAAGCCAGGCCTGCGCCCACAGCGAGATACGCGCCGAGCCGCTGGAAAATTCAGTGGACACTGCGCTTTCGAGATCGCGACGGGCCGCCTCGGGATGATCCACTGCCAGCTCGAGCCAACCGCGGCCCATCTGGAATCGCTGAGCTTGAGCGCCGGGCCGGATGCGGTCCGACAGTTCTTCGTAGGCCGCGAGCGCCTGTTCGGTGTGTCCGGTGGCACCCAGTCCGAGGCCCTTTATCGCTTCGGACTCCACTGCGGCAGGATCTGACGGACCGACCAGTTCGACTGCGCGGTCGACCCACTGGACCAAAGCAGCGCCGTCGAGTCTGGCCAGAGAATGCAGGACCATTCGCTGGGCGATCATTGCCGCGACTGCGGGATCGAGATCCGCAGGGCAACTGCTCCAAGCGCGAGTCAGTAGGTCGGCAGCTTCGGTTGGGCGTCCCCGGTGAATCGCGAGGTATCCGAGGACGGCGTCGCGCAGCGGTCCGCGCGTAATACTCTCGATTTCGGGAACGAAGTCCATGGCGTGTGGAATGTCGCCAGCACCGGTCAGCGCGTCAATTCCCCTCAGTAGTCGAGTCTCGTGGTCGCTTCTGCTGGTGGTGAGACGGCTGGCGGTGACCATTGCGTCGGCCACCTCGGACCACGCGCCGTCGGTTGCCCGGAGTTCGGCGTAGGTCACCAGTTCTGAGGCCAGTGCTTCGTCGTGCGTCGTAGCGGCGGCAGCCAGATGGAACAACCGCTCGCCGTCTCCCCAGGCGATCTCGGCTGCGCGACAATGCAGTTGGTGCAGTCGGGTAGGTCCTAAGGTGGCGCTCACGGCAGCGGCAACCATCTTTCCTCGAACGGATACTTCGGTGCTGCCGCGCTGCTCGTGCACGATGAGAAGACCGCAACCAAAGGCGTTGTCCAGCGCGCTGACGATGTCGTCGACTTCGGCTAGTCGAGCGAGGTGCGACAACGTCGTGCTGCGCCCGAGGATCGCGGCGGCTTCGACCAAAGTGCGTGCACCCTCGGAGCACAGCGCAAGTGTGCCTGCGATCGACGCTGCGCGATAGCGGGGAACAGGCAAGGTGCGGTGCCACTGAGTCCAGTACGTCGGCGGCAATTCGTCGAGTAGCGAGACGACGTCGAGTGTGTTGCCCGCTGTGAACTCTTGAAGTTGGAGCGCGACGCCGGAACTGAGATCAATTCCGTTGCGAACCCGGGCGATGTCGATGACTGCAGCGGCGCCGAGGGCGCTGATGTGCAGTCGCTGCGACCAGTGAAGTTCGAGAATGCGCCGGACCTCGGCGTTGATGTGCGGTGAATCCTCGACGACGAGCACAACCAAGAGTTGCGCGCCCCGACCCCGATGGAGCGCTGAAGTAATCGCCTGAAGTGAGCCGACATCGCTGTGGTGGGCGTCGTCGACGACAACCATGGTCAACTGGTCAGTGCTGTCGAGAATCTCTTGGGCAATGACGACGGGATCGTGGACCGACACCGGATGGTCGAGTAGTTGTGTGACGACCCCGAACGGCGTCTGAGACTCCCACGCCAATCCGCGAGCGGATCGAAGAGTGTGCTGCGCCGATATTTCGGAGAACCGGCTGACCAGAGTGGACTTGCCACTGCCCGCATCGCCCTCTACGAGAACGAGGGACGGAGTGCCTGCCTTCGCCGCAGCCAATGCCTGGCCCAGAACGCTCAGTTCGCGTTCTCGGCCCACCAGCACGTCCCGAAGTGTCACCTGACTACCGTAACGCCGGGCTCACCGCGAGATTCGTTTTCCGATCGGACCTCTGCGGCAGGAGCTGCGGCAGTATCGAGATCTGGGGCCTGCTTAGGTACGAAGAAGGTCACGATGGAGCCAAGCACGGCGATACCGGCAAACACGTAGAACGCGGACTCGGAACTGATACCGGCACTGATCAAGCTTCCACCGATCAGCGGGCCGAAGATGCCGCCGAGACGGCCGAAGCCTGCGCACCACGCGACGCCGGCCGCTCGGGCCGCCGTCGAATAGTAGTTGGAGACAAATCCGTAGATGAGCACCTGAGTTCCGATTGTGCCGACCCCGGCGATCGCAACAGATGCGAGAAGGACGGGTAGCGGGAAGCCGAACGTGAACAGCAGGAGTGCTAATGCGGCCAAACCGAAAGTGGTTGCGACAACCCGCTGGGGCCCGGTGATGTCGGCGATCCGCGACGCCAGTAGTCCGCCGATGATCGCGCCGCCGTTGAGGACCAGCAGGAACGAGAGTGAACCCTTGGCGTTGTATCCGGCGTTCTCCATGATTTTGGGCAGCCAGGTGTTCAGTCCGTAGGTCAGAAGAAGACCGGCAAAACTCATGAGGCCCAGTAGCGCTGTGCCCCAAACATATTGCTTGCTGGCCAAGGCTCGGAAGCCGACTCGCTCTGCGGGCGAATCGGCGGGGCTAGTGGCGATAACGGGCAGGGGAATTCCGGTTTTCGAGGAAATTGCCCGAGCTTCGTCACTCCGACCGCGGGCGACGAGCCACGCGGGAGATTCGGGAAGTTTGAACCACGCAAGCGGAAACAGGATGATCAACGGAAGTGCGCCGATGAGAAAGAGTCCCCGCCATCCAATGGAATCACGAAGAATGATTGCCAGGATCGACGCCATGACGCCGCCGGCCGGGACGCCGCTGTACACGATGGCGTTGAACAGATTTCGACGCCCTGGCGGGGCGAACTCGGCGATCATTGCTCCGGCAGTGGCAACCAGTCCGCCGACGCCGATGCCGGTGAAGAATCGCAGGAGCCCGAAGGTGGTGATGCTGGTCGCAAACGCCGCCAGCGCCATGCCGACCGAGAACCAGACGATGTTGATCAGCATCATCTTTCGGCGTCCGAAGTAGTCACCGATTGCGCCGCACGTCAACGCACCCACCATGACTCCGACAAGGGCGTACGAGCCCAATGCTCCAGCTTGAGAGGCAGAAAGCACTCCGATGTGGCCGGGATCGTCCATCAGGACGGGCAGAATCGTGCCGTATACGACGAGGTCGTATCCGTCGAACAAGATGGCGATGGCTGCGATGGTGACTACCCACAGCACTGAAGAGCGATGGCGGGCGCTGGCCCAGGAACCGCGTTCGATCGAGGACATGACAAATCTCCGTTCGAGAGATCAGGAATTGGGGTGACTCGCTCAGCCGAGGTCGCCGCCGGCAACGGGAAGGACCGTTCCGGTGACGTACGACGCCTCATCGGAGGCAAGGAAGGTTATGGCGGCAGTTTGTTCGTCGAGGGTGCCGTAACGCTTGAGTAGTGACGAGTCGACGGTCTGGTCGACGATCTGTTGGTACCAGAGTTTCTCTTCGTCGGTCTGTGAACCGGGGCCGCGGGCCACGACGCGAGGTGGCGCTTCCGTTCCACCGGGAGCTGTTGCCACGACTCGTATTCCGTACTGCGCGACTTCCATCGCCAGTGCCGCGGTGATGGCGCTGACTCCGCCCTTGGCCGCAGCGTATGGAACACGGTTGACGCCCCGGGTAGCGACTGAGGAGACGTTGACGATGGTTCCGCTCGCCCGTTCGATCAAGTGGGGTAGCAATGCTCGGCACGTCCACAGGGTGGGGAACAACGAACGCGTGACTTCGGCATGGATCTGCTCCGGGGTGTAATGCTCGTATGGTTTTGCCCAGATTGTGCCGCCGACATTGTTGACCAGTACGTCGACGCGTCCGAAGTGTCTCAGCGCGGAATCTATTGCGTGCTGGGCACCTTCGAAGGTCTCGAGATCTGCGGTCACCGAATGGGAACGATCCAACGGTGCCGCAATCTCGTGGACGAGCTCTGCTCGGTCCACGAGAACAACGGAACCGCCTTCGGCGGAGATTCTTTCGGCTACGCTGCGCCCGATCCCCTGGGCCGCTCCGGTGACGACAACGACCCGATCGTCGAACCGGCCGGAGAAGTAACGTGCGTTCACGACGCCACACTGACCCGAGCGTCGGTGATGGCACGTCGCATCGTCGACTTCGCGTGTTTGCTGTGCTGAACGATCAGCTCACGGGCCGCGGCGCGATCATTCTGCTCGAATGCGCGCACAATGCGTGAGTGATCCTCTGCGACATGTTCGTCCACCCAGTCCGCGGTCCGGAGTACTCGGTTCATCAGCTGCGTGACCTCGAGACGTTGGTAGGCCTGCAGCAGTATGTCGTTGCCGGTGCAGCGGAAGAGGAAGTCGTGGAAGAGGGCGTTGGTTTCGGTGAATGCCGCTGCGTCCGTGAAGTGGTCGCGGTCGATGGAGGTTGCCGAGTTCTCCGCCAGAATGCGGTACTCCGTCAACTGTGCCGGAGTAAGGCGCCCGATCGTGAGTTCCAATGCGCCGAGTTCGAGCGCCATCCGGGCGTCGAACTGTGCGTCCGATTCCGCGACAGGCAGGTGTTCTTCACCGATCTCGTACGTGTCGGCTGCCGTTTCTTCGATCGAGCTTGCCGGTGAATCAGCCGGGGTCGCCGCGCTGTTGAACTTCTCGAAGTAGAAGTTCGTGGGTGTGATCGACACGTTCTTGAAGTGCTGGCGAACGGCTTCGACCATCGGCGGCGGGCCGCACAGGTAGACGTCGACGTCTCCGCCGTCGAGATGACCCGGTTCGATCAAGCTCGTGACGTACCCCTTGTTGGGTGCTGTGCTGTTGGGGTCGGATACGCAGTAGTCGAAGGTGAACTGCGGCAACGATGCTGCGTACGCACTCAGCTTCTCCAGTTCGACCAGATCGAGGTCTGAGTTCACACCGTAAATCAAGTGAACGGGTCGAGTCACACCGTCGGTCTGCATTTTCTCCAGGATCGAGAGCAGTGGCGCCAAACCGGTTCCCCCGGCGAGCAGGAGTGCGCGTCGCTGCCCGCTACGCAGGAAGAAACTGCCCATCGGGCCGGTCAATTCCAGTGTGTCACCGACCTGCGCTTGCAGACTGAGATAATCGGACATCAGCCCGCCCGGCGTGATCTTGACCAGAAACGACGCCGACTCGACGTCGGGGCCGGTGCTGAACGAGTACGAGCGTGTTGCTTCGGTTCCCGGAACGAGGATGTTCACGTACTGACCGGGAAGGAAGACCAGATCTGCGCGATTGTCGACCGCGACGGTGAAGCCGACAGTCGAATCCGAGTGGCGAACGATCTCGGTGATGGTGGACGTGTACGAACCGGCAGCAGTCTTGGCCACGGCGGAGGTGGTGGGGATCTGCAGTACGAGGTCGGATTCCGGCACCATCTGGCACGGCAGGCAGTATCCCTGCTCGGCCTCGTCGTCCGTGAGTGCCTCCTCGATGTAGTCGCCGGCGTCGAAAGTGCCTGACTCGCACAGTGACTTGCAAGTGCCGCAGGCTCCGTCGCGGCAGTCGAGGGGGATGTTGATCCGGGCGCGGTAGGAGGCGTCGGCGACAGTTTCGTCGGTGTTGCATTCGACGAAGCGGGTGATGCCATCCTCGAAACTCAGTGCTATTTGAAAGGTCATGGGGAACAGCTCGATTCGATCGTAAACGTCAGAAGTGATAGATGTCGACAACATGATGGATGTAGTCGTTCTTGAGGACTACCTTCTTCTTCAGGATCAACGGCTGCTCGCCCGCGAAATCGATCGTGTAATGCGAGGTGCCGAAATAGGTGTCGACGGTGTTGTAGCGGAAGTACAGCGTGAACCAGTTGAAGCGCACGTCTACTACCGAACCGCGTGCCTCGAGGATTTCGACGTTGGTGATGTTGTGGCCGGTGCGCGGTTCGGGAAGGCTTGTCGCGCTGGAACGATCGGTGCGGATGCGAAATACGCGATCTTCGATGCCGCCCCGGTTGGGGTAGTAGATCAATGAGATTTCCGCCTGCGGATCGGTAGTCAGTTCACCGTCGTCGGCCCAGGCGGGCATCCAGTACTCGGAATCGGGGTGGTAGCACTCGATCCACTTCTCGAATTCACGATCGTCGAGATAGCGGGCTTCGCGGTAGAGGAACTGCCGCACGGATTCGAGTGTGACGGCATTGGCGGTTGCTAGTGTCATGGTGATCGAGATCCTCAGTTGGTCCGGGCAGAAGCGGCTTGTTCGGCATCGACCGCGGCGATCATGGCGTCGCGCCAGTAGCCGTGCTGAATCGGGTACAGGCCTTCGTCCTCGGTCTTGGATCCGCTGGAGAGAACGCGGTCCATGCCTAGATCCTTGGCAACGTCATTGGGTCCGGAAATTTGGTGTGTCACACCACGGCTCAGATCATTCCACGGCGCACCGGCGGCCTGATAGGTCTTCTGGCAAGACCGGAACTCTTCGAGGTCGTCCGGGGTGGCCATGCCGCTTGCATTGAAGAAGTCCTCGTACTGACGGATGCGGTTGCTTCGGGCTGCGGCACTTTCGCCCTTGGGCGCGATGCAGTAGATCGTGACTTCGGTCTGGTCAACAGAGATCGGGCGGAAGTGCCGGATCTGACTGCTGAACTGATCCATGAGGTAGACGTTCGGATAGAGGCAGAGGTTCCTTGACGCACCAACCATGAATTCGGCCTTCTTGGAACCGAACTGAGCCTCCAGCTCCGCTTTACGCTCGAACAGTGGCCGGTCTTCGGGATTGCCCCACCACATCCACAGAAGGAGGTGTCCGTAGTCGTAGGAGAAGTATCCGCCGCCCTGCTTACCCCAGGTGCCGGCGTCCATCGCCTTGGTTTCGTTGGCCGATTCTCCGGCGGTGCGGCGGGCTGTGGTGGCGGCGTAGTTCCAGTGCGTCGAGGACACGTGGTAGCCGTCAGCGCCGTTCTCGGTCTGCAACTTCCAGTTGCCGTCGTACGTGTAGGTGGAGGCGCCGCGCAGCACTTCGAGTCCGTCGGGTGACTGGTCGACGATCATGTCGATCACCTTCGTGGTGTCACCGAGATGTTCTTCGAGGGGCAGGACATCCGGATTGAGGCTGCCGAAGAGGAACCCTCGATAATTTTCGAATCGTGCGACCTTGGTCAGGTCGTGTGAGCCGTCCTTGTTGAACTGTTCCGGGTAGCCGCCGGTCCGAGCATCCTTGGCCTTGAGGAGCTTTCCACTGTTGTTGAACGTCCATCCGTGGAACGGGCAGGTGAAGGTGGTTCGGTTATCTGTCTTGCGGCGGCAGAGCATCGCGCCGCGGTGGCTGCAGGCATTGATCAGTGCGCCGAGTTCGCCATCCTTGTTTCGGGTGATGACGATGGGCTGACGGCCCATGTAGGTGGTGAAGTAGTCGCCGACGTTGGGGATCTGACTCTCGTGCGCGAGGTAGATCCAATTGCCCTCGAAAATGTGGGTCATCTCGAGGTCGAACAGTTGCTCGTCCGTGAAGACGCTGCGCCGTACCTGGTAGCGGCCGGTCTCCGGGTCCTCGACGAGAGCGTCGTCGAGGGCAGCGCGCATTTTCGCGTATTTGTCTGTGCTCTGAGCAGCGTCCAACATATCTGTCATGGGGTCCTCCAGCTCGAGTAGGCGACCAGCTGCGATTACCGAGGGCTGTCGGTATCTGCTTGGGGCCTGCTTTCCGGACGGGGCTGCGTCCGGTACTGGATTCACCTTGACATTCTGTGTTGCAGGTCACACTAGGTATATGCCTAGTCCTGACCCAGGGCGTGGTGTTCGTGAACGTGGTCCTGCCGTCAGGGCGGACTCGGCACCGCGAGTCCACCCTGACGGTGGCGGGAGTTACCGGTTCTTGAAGAACGAGACGTCGTCGTTGCCGATAAGGTCCGGAACCGTCCAGCCGTCGAGGTCGTATTCACTCAGGCACTGTTCCGCCAGGCCTTTCATGGAACTGGCGTGCCCACGATTCTGCGCGGCGAAGAGGAGTTCCGCCTTGACGTTCTCGTGGTTACCCGAGTAATTCCGCTCGTACAGCTCGTGCCGGCCGCCGAACTCGGTACCGATCGAATCCCACAGAGCCTTCATGACTTTGACGCGGTCGACGGCGGTGATCCCGTCGGAACCGCGAACGTACTTGTCGAGGTAGGGGCGCACGTCCGGGCTCTTGAAGTCGAGTGAACTCGACGGCAGGTAGATCAGACCCGACGCGACGTCCTGTTCGATGATCTCCTTGATCCGCGGGTACCCCTGGATCATGAACATTCGATAGGTGAGGCCGTATTCGAGCTTCGGGATCACCGAATCGCCGACCCACTGTTCGGGATCGCGTGCCATCGATTCGGTCAACGACCAGAAGAGGTTTCGCCAGCCGATCACTTCGCCGACACGGGTCTGGACTCCGCGGAAGCCACCGGCGCCGGTGGCTTCGAGTGCCTTCATCAACAGGCCGGCGATGAAGTCGAGCTTGACGGCCAGCCGAGTGCAGCCCTGAAAGGTGAAGCGCGGCAGGAACCCCGACTGAGGGAAGAATGCGTTGATCCGGTCGACGTCGCCGTACATGAAGACGTTCTCCCACGGCACCAGCACCTTGTCGAAGACGAAGATGGTGTCGTTCTCATCCATGCGGCTCGACAGCGGGTAGTCGAACGGACTGCCCATCACCGCGGCATGTTCGGTGTACGAGGTGCGGCAGATCAGTTTCACGCCCGGCGCGTCCATCGGTACCGTGCAGATCAGGGCGAACTGCTTCTTCTTGATCGGCAGACCGTAGTGAGCAATGAAGTTGTAGTTGGTGATCGCCGACCCGGTGGCAACAACCTTGGCGCCGCTGACGATCAAACCGGCGTCGGTTTCCTTCTCCACCTTCATGAAGACGTCGCCGACCTCGTCCGGTGGAAGTTGGCGATCCACCGGGGGATTGATGATCGCGTGGTTCCAGTACAGAACCTTCTCCTGCGATTCGCGGTACCAGCGCTCGGCGTTGTCCTGGAACGGTGCGTACAACTCCTTGTTGGCGTGGAGGGTTCCCAGGAAACTTGCCTTGTAGTCGGGGGAGCGGCCCATCCAGCCGTAGGTCATACGAGCCCACGTCGCGATGGCGTCGCGCTCTTTGAGCAGATCAGCCGACGACGTCGGGGTGCGGAAGAACGGCATGGTGACACCGCCGTTGCCCGTGTCGGTCGGAACAGTCAGGGCGTCCACGTGCTCGCCGGTGTGCAGTGCGTCGTACAGCCTTGCGGTCATACGGATCGGATTCCGGAAAGCGGGATGCGTCGTGACGTCCTTGACACGATCTCCGTGGAGCCAGATCTCGCGACCGTCCTGCAGGCTCGAGATGTACTCGTCGCCGGTCATCGGCCGGGTGGTGAAGTTCTTCGTGCGGTTGGCTTCGCAATCGGCGGCCGGATTGGCCTGTGGCGCTCCGGAACCTGCGGGGTCGACGCCGGTGGGAGGAATTTCGGTGGTCGTCATGGCAAAGCCTTTCAGATCGTTTGAGGTGCGGGCTGAAGATGAATTGGAGTGAAGGAAGTGGTGGCGTCGAACCACCCGCTGTGCGGGTCGTCCTGACTGCCGTTCCAGACGGTGGTCGACGAGGTAGCGCCTAGATCGTGAAAAGTGCTTCGGTAGAAGAGGAGTGGATCCTTGCCGCTGGACTGTGCGTCCACGATCTCGCCGATGAAGATGATGTGATCACCGCCGTCGTACTCCTTCCACGGGATGCACGAGATGGTTGCTGCGGCGCCGTCGAGCAGGGGAGCGGTCGGTCCGTCGATCCATCGCGGCTCGGTGCGCTGTGGCCGGCCCGCAAAATGCATGGCCGTGTCTACTTGGTCGGAGGCAAGGATGTTCACGGCAAACGGCGCGTTGCCGAGGTAGCCGCACGCCTTGGACTTTCGCGTCATCGTTATCTGGCACAGGCGTGGTTCAAGGGAGATTGCCGTGAATGCGGTGACCGTGGCCCCGTGTGGCTGACCGTCGGCGTTGGTGCAGGTGATGACGGTGACACCGCTGGCGAATTGGCCGAAGATGCCTCGAAGCTGATTTTGTTCCATGACCGGACCTCCTTGTCGGATGGCTGGTGAGTGAGAGTGCCGCGAAGTGCGGGAGGCGGAAGTGGCAGACGACTCGCGCCGGGAGTGAAGACGAACGTACGGCGAGAGCGGCCTTCGGTCGATCCGTACAGCGCGGTGTCTATCCGGATTGCGCACCCGATCACGGCCGGTACCCGTTTTTCCTTGGAGGTGACCGGGGACACAGTGTTCAATGATGTTCAGCGCCCATGCTCGGCAATGTGGCTGGTCACGGGTTGGGAAGGTGAAGGACGATGGTCGATTCCATGATCGGTACAGCTCCGCGGGACTGGGACGAGGCATGTCATGCGGTGTCGGATGCCTACTTCCCGCACACGCTGACGCCGTTGTCACGGCACGCGGCCAGTGGAGTCGGGGTGTGCACCGCTGAGTTGGGTCCGCTGCGGATCGCTCATATTCGATGGGGCGCAGACGTCGCAGTCGAATCCGATCATCCCGGTGCCTACGGGGTGAACATCCCGCTCTCAGGCGAGCTCGAGTCGGTGTTCGCGGGATCGCACGTGCTCTCGACGGAGGGCGTGGCGACGGTGTGTCCACCCGATATCACCACAAGAATCACGCGGTGGAGCGCGGACTGCGAAATTGTCGGAGTCCGGATGGACCGCGAATACCTCGACCGCGAGATGGAGAAGGTACTCGGCCGACCCGGAATGCGCCTACCCGATCAAGTGGATCTCCGCGGGGACGACGGAGCCAGGTGGCTGAAATTTGTTCGCTCACTGTCGGATCAGATACTCGGCCCGGTTGGAGTGCTGCACAACGAACTGGTGGCAGGCCAGCTCTCCGGCGCTGTGATCTCGGCGTTTGTCCTTGCCGCGATGCCCGAAAGTGAGGATGCGGTGCGACACGCCAGGCCGCGCATCGTCAAGCGCGTACTCGACGAGATGCACGACGACCCGGCCAGAGTGTGGACCGCAGCGGAGATGGCCGAGGTGGCGGGCGTCAGCGTACGGAGATTGCAGGAAGGATTTCGGCAGTACGTGGGCCGGAGCCCGTCGGAATGCCTGCTCGACATCCGTCTCGAACGGGTCCACGCAGATCTGCGCGATGCCGACGACTCGACGACGGTCACCGATGTTGCTGTGAGATGGGGTTTTACGCACACCGGACGGTTTGCGTCGTCATTCCGGCGTAAGTACGGTCTGTTGCCGTCTGAAGTATTGAGAAGTTAGCTCCGGTATCCCATGTCTGCGCTGAGTTGATTTGCCTTCTCCACGAGGAAAGGTGCGACGTCGGTGCGGAAGGCTTCCGGGGTAGTTCGTCCCGCCGACGTTGAACACGCTGTCACGCCGACGACGCTTCCGCCGGCATCGCGGACGGGGGCGGCGAGGGAAATCAGGCCGTCTTCCAGTTCCTCGGACGTGAGTGCGTAACCCTGCTCACGCACCACTCGAAGTGCGGTGTGGAATGCGCCTTCGTCGGTGATCGTGGTGGGTGTGAGGGCGTCGAACGTGGAGTTCGCGATGACGTTGTCGACGATTTCGGTTGGCGCCCAAGCTAGCAGGGCGCGGCCCATGGAGGTCGCATATGCAGGCACTCTGGTACCGACGCTGACGTTGATGCTCATGATCCGGCGTACGGGTACACGGGCGGCGTAGACCACGTCGACGCCGTCGAGCACGCCCAGTGACGCCGACTCGTGAGTGTGTTCTGCGATCTCCAGCAGGCGGGGGAGTGCCGCCTCCGTCAGGGCGTGTGACGCCGAATAGTGCTGCCCGATGCTCAGAACGCGAGGGGTGAGCGACCACCGACTGTTGTTGCCGGTGACGTACCCGAGCTTTTGAAGGGTGAGGAGGATGCGCCGCACGGCAGGGCGGGAGAGCCCTGTTTCAGCGGCAAGATCGGCGAGCGACGGATTGGGATTCTTCTCGTCGAATGCCGTCAGTACCGCAAATCCACGCTCGATGCTCTGGATGTAATCGCGATCGTTCTCGGTCACGGGATAGCCCTTCAGCTGCGGTTATGTCGACGTAGTACGCCCGAAGGTTGACAAAGGTCTGTGATTGGGCGCACAGTACAAGCGTACGCACAGCGTAACAGATGTACGCAGAGCGTACAACCAGACTTGGGAAGCCGACTCAGCCCAGCAGTACGGCGCCCACCCGGTAACAGCCATACACGGCCCCGAGGAGGACCACATGACCACTTCCGAGAGCCCCACCGCAGTAGGTTCGGGCACCGCCGCCACCGACAAGTTCCTCCAGGAACGAGTCAGTGCGGACACCCCGCCCGAGCGTGTCTCGGCCATCGCCAAGGACGTCCTCGAAGCACTTGCCGGCGTCATCGACAAGCATGGTGTCACCTACCCCGAGTATCGGGTTCTCAAGCAGTGGCTGATCGACATCGGCCAGTTCGGTGAATGGCCGCTCTGGCTGGACGTCTTCCTCGAGCACAACGTCGAAGAGGTTGCGTACCGCGGCCAGAGCGGTACGAAGGGCAGCATCGAGGGGCCGTACTACGTGGCCGACGCCAAGACATTGGCGGCTAAGTGCGAACTTCCCATGCGTGACAACGAGGTTGGATCGAAGCTGGTCTTCGAGGGGCAGGTCCGTGACCTCGACGGCAACGGGTTGGACGGGGCCACTGTCGAGCTGTGGCATGCGGACGACGAGGGCTACTACTCCCATTTCGCGCCGCACATCCCCGACGGGAACCTCCGCGGAACGATCGTGACCGACGGAGAGGGGCGGTTCGAGATCACCACGATTCAGCCTGCGCCGTACCAGATTCCGACCGACGGACCCACCGGCTGGTTCATCGAGAAGGCCGGCTGGCACCCGTGGCGTCCGGCGCACCTGCACCTCATGGTGAAGGCTCCCGGCAAGCGCACGATCACCACTCAGCTCTACTTCTCCGGTGGTGAGTGGATCGAGAACGATGTCGCAACGGCCACGAAGCCGGAACTGATTCTCGATCCGAAGCCGGGTGCCGATGGAATCAACCGGGTCACGTACGACTTCGTGCTCGACCCGGCCTGATCCACAACTGTTCGAAAGAAAGTGATTTGATGACAGACCTGTCGATCGTCTCCATCGAGACGACCATCCTCGACGTTCCCCTCGTACGCCCCCACAAGTTCGCCACGACGTCGATGACGGCGCAGCCGTTGCTGCTGGTCGCGATCCGCACGTCCGACGGAGTGATCGGTTACGGCGAAGGTGTCGTTCCGGGCGGTCCGTGGTGGGGCGGCGAATCGGTGGAGACGATGCAGGTCATCATCGAGAAGTACATAGCGCCCGTAGTTGTCGGCCGGCGCGTCGATCAGATCACTGCGATCATGGCCGACATCGAGAAGGTTGTTGCCAATGCGCGATTCGCGAAGGCTGCCGTCGACGTGGCGTTGCACGATGCCTGGGCTCGCAGCCTGGGTGTGCCGGTGCACACGCTGCTCGGCGGGGCCTTCCGCGAAAGCGTCGACGTCACATGGGCACTGGGTGCGGCGCCGGCAGCAGAAATCATCGAGGAAGCTCACGAAAAGCTCGAAGCCCGACTCAATTTCAGCTTCAAACTCAAGATGGGCGCACTTGATCCTGCCGTCGATGTTGCGCGCATCGTCGAGATCGCGCAGGCGCTCGACGGTCATGCCGGTGTCCGCGTCGACGTCAACGCGCGGTGGGATCGCTTCACTGCGCTGCGGTACCTGCCGCAACTCGCCGAGGGCGGCGTCGAGTTGATCGAACAGCCCACTCCAGCAGACCAAATCGAGGTCCTCGCAGAACTCAGTAGGTTGTTACCGATTCCGATCATGGCCGACGAGAGCGTGCAGACGCCGCACGACGCTCTGGAAATCGCACGTCGCAGCGCTGCCGACGTCATCGCGCTCAAGACCACCAAGTGCGGTGGGTTGCAGCGTAGCCGCGAGGTCGTCGCGATTGCCAAAGCTGCGGGTATCGCGTGCCACGGTGCGACGTCCATCGAAGGGCCGATCGGTACAGCGGCTTCATTGCACTTCGCCTGCGCCGAGCCCGGAATCAACTTCGGAACAGAGCTTTTCGGACCGTTGCTTTTCAGTGAGGAATTGCTCCAGGAACCCCTGAAGTATTCCGAAGGTCAGTTGCACCTTCCCTCCGGGCCTGGCCTGGGAGTCGAACTGAACATGGACGCCGTCAAAACCTGGACCAGGAACTAGAGGACAAGAAGAACATGGCACTGTTTCACGTACGGATGGACGTCGACATTCCACGCGATCTGGACCCGGTGGTGCGCGCGGAGACCGTAGCCACGGAGAAGGCGTACTCGCAAGACCTTCAGCGCCAGGGCAAGTGGGTGCATTTGTGGCGAATCGTGGGTCAGTTCAGCAACATCAGTATCTTCGACGTCGAGTCGGCTGACGAACTGCACGAGATTCTCTGGAATCTCCCCTTGTTCCCGTACATGAGCATCGAAGTCATGCCGTTGACGCAACACGGATCCTCGATCAAGTAGCCGGTCATGCTGCGAGTTCTGTCTGGACTCGACCTGAGGTCGAGTCCAGACAGCGTGTGCTAGAAGTTGATAACGCCGCGGAGGTTCCGGCCGGAATGCATGTCGGCAAAGCCGTCGTTGATCTGATCGAGGGAGTAGCGGTTGGTGATCAACCCGTCGAGGTTGAGCTTTCCGCTCGTGTAGAGATCGATCATCCACGGGATGTCGGCAGTCGGGTTGGAGGCGCCGAAGAGCGATCCCTGAATTCTCTTCTGGTACAGCGTGAGTTCCATCAGGCTCACCGGAATTCCGATGTCCGTCATCTTGCCCAGTCCGGTGACCACGCAGGTACCGGCCTTGCGAATCGACGAGAAAGCCTGTGCCACATGGTCTCCAGTGGTCACGCCGACCGTGACGATCGCGGAGTCGGCGCCCTGGCCGTTGGTGAAGGACCGAGCGATATCGGTTGCTTCTTCCATCGTGGACACTGCGTGTGTGGCACCGAATTTCAGGGAGCTCGTGCGCTTGAATTCGGCGGGGTCCACCGCAATGATGTGCGCGGCGCCGGCGTGCGCGGCGCCTTGAACTGCATTGATTCCGATGCCGCCGACGCCCATGACGATCACGGTCTGGCCCGGGTACACCTGGGCGGAGTTGACGGCTGCACCCCAACCGGTGCCGACGCCGCAGCCCAGCAGGCACAGCGTCTCGAGCGGAAGGTGCTTGTCCACCTTGACTGCGGAGAGTGTGCTGACCGTGGTGTATTCGCTGAAGGTGGAGAGGCCGCAGGTCTGTGAAACCGGTTCGCCGTCCAACGACATGCGGTAGCTTTCGGCGTCGCCGGGACGACCACCCGTCATGATGGCTGCGCCGTTGTCGCACAGGTTCTGAATTCCGCTTGCACACCAACGGCATCGGCCACAGGCGGCAAGGAAGGAGAAGATGACGTGGTCGCCTTCTGTCCATCCCTCGGTGTTCGGGCCGACCTCCACCACAACGCCTGCACCTTCGTGGCCACCGCAGATGGGGTAGCGGCCCACTGCGTGATCGCCGCTGGCGATGTGGTCGTCGGAATGGCACAGGCCGGAGGCAACCATTTTGACGGTCAGTTCATTGGTGCGAGGTGAATCGAGTTCGAGGTCGACGACCTCGTACTTGCCGGGCGCTTGACGGATGACGGCTCCGCGAGTTCTCAAGGGTGCTCCTGAGTTAGACGTTCGATTCATTGACGAGTGTTATGTACCGCGCAAGTGGTGCGCGGTACGTGACGTGTCTCGTTGATCGGACGGAGCGGTGGGCGTCAGAGGGTGGGTGTCAGCCGTTCGGGTTCGGACGGTTCCCGGCTGACAAGTGCTAGTTGAAGCTCTGTCAGTAGTCGTGTGTCCGGTTCGTCGAGCGAGATTCCCATGATCTGCTCAGCGCGACGGACGCGGTACCGCAACGTGTTGGGGTGCACTTTCAGCAGGGCCGCAGCTTTTTTCACATCACCGAACGCAGCGAGGTAGCTCGTGAGTGTGAATTGCATGTCCGATGAGTTCTTGTCGTCGTAAGACAACAATCGATCAACCCGGGGATCACGCAGTCGGTCGTGATCCCCGATCAGGTCGAGGATTTCGCCGAGTAGCACTGCGGTGCGGGAGGCAGCCAGCGTTGTGACGCGGGAGGGCGTGTCGCCGGGAGCGTCGAGCACCCGGTCGACTTCTCTGCGGGCCTCTGGCACCCCGGACAGTCGGGGAATCATCACTGCGACCGCAGCCCGCGCGACGATATCCGTCGAACTCTCCAGGTAGTGAACTGTGTCGGAGGCCCAATCGCTGATCAGCGATTCGCCTTCTGCAAGAGGGAAGAGCACGTATATCCGGTCGACTATCGCCGTGGTGACGGCGTCACGTCGGAAAGCGCTGGCGTGCAGGCGCAGTGAGTTCGTCATCCGCCGCAACTCGGCCGGCGTCTGCTCGGTGGTCGCAAATCCCACCACCGCGGCCGGTCCGTCGAGGGATAGTGAGAGTGAATCCGCCAAGGAAGTGATATCGACTCCGCCGCCAAGGGCGCCGAACAGTCGCTGGATCTGGGCGCTCTCTCGGCGGGACGCGTCGAGGATCCGGATCACGATGCGCGAGGCCACTTCTGCTGCGCCGCGAAGCACCTCGTCGGAACCGTCGTGAAGTGGTGTTCCCGCAGTCTGGACCCAGATGGTTCCGAGATGCTGCTGGTGCACGCCGGAGGTAGCGACGCTTGTGCCGCGGCGCCGAATGCTGACGGCCAACCGGTGCGCGGCGCCGAACTCCGGTGCGGCCGGGATGTCGATGATCTCGTCCGAGCGTCGTAGATGTTCGAATGTGCCTCGCTTCTGTAGCCATTCGCTGTAACCGCTCGGCCATTCGCGGCCGAGCACCGACCGCTGGTGTAATTCGTCCTCATTCTCGTGTCCGATGGAATGGGCAAGGATGTGCTGGGCATTGTCGTTGATCGTGACCAAGCCGCCGGTCAGTTCTGCGACTGTCTCGGAGAGCGCGAACAAATCGGAATCGCCAGTGGGGTCAAGCCCAGAACCCTGAGCAGTTGTACGACGGCGGTAGGTGTTCTTGATGAGCAACTGCTGTATCAGCGAGTAGATATGACCGGAGCTGGCTTGCGGGTGAACGGACGCGAGCGCGATTCCCGACTTTTCCGCAGCCGCCCGCAATGCGCTTTCGTTGACGGCATTCTTGACGAGCATCAGCTTCGGCTTGTGCTCCGACGCGACCAGCCAGTCGATCACCGAATCAATCAGGACTCCGACCGGCAGATATACGTCGGACAGTGCGCCCGCGGGTTCCGTGCCGTCGATATCGGAGTCTTCGAGGAGTGCCATTGATCGAATTTCGACGTCCAGCCCACCCGGACTGACGAGTAATTCGATGATGGAACTGTCGAATGACGAGATGAGCGTGCCGATAGTGGTGGCAGGGGTCGATCCGCTGATTCGGTTCTCTGCGGACTTCTTCTCGGCAATGGTGGCGGGTGCTGTTTGCACGGCGTGCTCCTTGCGCAGGGGGTTGTAACAGATTAATCCCCACGCCTGGATTGTCGTAGTAGTTAAGTTCGACAGATTTATTCCGGAAGGGTGATTCCCAAATTGTGCGCCTTGGCCGTGACGTCGTCGGGAAAGACATTCTTGAAAAGGTAAAGATCCTGACCGATAACCCAGCCCGGTGCGAGCGCGGTGGCATATCGCTCGAAATATCCGAGTTGCTTGCCGAACAGAACCAATTCCTCGGGGCTGGCCACACCCCACTGTCTGCCCAACTGGATCAACGCCATGATGAGTTCACTCAATTTGAGTTCTCCCAGGTCGCGGCCCAGAATCGGCGCCAAAGCGGTGGCAACCTGCAAGCCGAGTTGGTCGTCGTCCACCTCGTAGTCGGTGGCGTATCCCAAGGCGCGGATACCGCGGGCGACACGGGCGAAATCTCCGTCGATCAATGTTGCACGAAACATGTCGGTGAGAATTGTTCGCCACGTTTCGGGGAGAACTCCGACAATTCCGAAATCGAGCATCGCGATCCGACCGTCATCGAGGACCCAGAGATTTCCGGCGTGAACATCGCCGTGGAATGGTCCGTGAACAATGACGGATTCGAGCCATACTTTCACGCCGCGTCGAATAAGCATGCGGGCTTCGTCGACGCCGTCCGGACTCGCGACAAAGCGATCGAGAGGAACACCGCGCATTCGCTCCATGCATATCACCCGCGGCCCGCAGTAATCCCAGTACACCTCGGGTGTCGTCACGCCCTTGTTGTCGCCGAAGGTGCCGATGTTGTTCCGGAACGTTGTTTGCCGATCGGCTTCGACGGCACTGTTCAGTTCCGTCATCGTGGCACTGTGCAGGTCGCGGATAATGGCCGTGGCGTTGGCTATCCGTAGGAATTCGACGAACTTCTCCAGAATTCTCGCGCCTCGATATGCGGCCCGGAGATCGATGAGCATGCGGGCGTAAATACCCGGCCGCTGAATCTTGATGACGGCTTCACGTCCGTCGTGCAGGACGCACGCATGCACTTGCGCCACCGATGCAGCCGCCAGCGGATGATCGTCGAACGTCGCGAACAGTTCGGAGATCGAGTATCCGAGGTCGGCTTCCACGACGCTGCGAGCCTGCTGCGCTGGGAAAGGTGGCACGTCGTCAAGGCACCGAAGGCACGCATTGGCCAGTGGTGCCGGGAAAATACCCGACGACGACGCAACCAGTTGACCGAGCTTCACGAACGTCGGGCCGAGGGTGATGAAGCCGTCCACCAAGCCGTCGGAAGCCGCGTCCGCGATGGTGCGCCCGCGTCTGCGGAACGGCCACACGATCAGGGCAAGCATGATCGACGTGGACAGCACCACCGCGATGACTGCCGATCGCCACAGCTGAGGGAGGCCGAATCGTTCCAGGTCAGGCATACGTACGTCGAGAGCGCCTACGGGCACCCCTGAAGAGTAGGGACCGACTGGACGTCGTGTGTGGTCCGGCACGGCTCTCCCTTGTTCAACGTTCGACTTTAGTCAGTATGCCGAGTCACACTAACTTGTCGAATGCGGGCAATGCCTCAGCCTACGTACAGCAGGGGCCGTTCTCACGTTTCTGCGCGCAGCATCGTCTACTTCGTATGGACCAGTTCACCGATTTGCCCGCTCGTGTTGATTCCCTCG
>NZ_VBTM01000011.1:0-19712 GCF_013277795.1 Rhodococcus sp. MS16 | reverse complement strand
GAGGGAATCAACACGAGCGGGTGTGCGCAGACGGGACCGTTGCTCGACGAGTCGGAATGCAAGGAAATTGCGTCCTGGTACGCGGAGGTGGGCCGATTTCGGAGCACGATCGACATGGCGCGGTACCGATTCGGGCAAGGGGAGTACCGATACTTTCGTGATCCGGTACCGGACCCGATCACGGTCATGCGAGCCGCCTTCTACCGGCAGCTTCTGCCTGTTGCGCGTGAGTGGGCTTTCAACCTGGGGGATCACGCGCCCTGGCCGGATACCTTCGACGAATGGATCGAGTTGTGCCATGACGGCGGCCAACAGCGTCCGACGCCGATTCTGCTGTCCTACGGCCTCGGTGACTGGAATGCGCTGCACCGGGACCTGTACGGCGAGTTGGTATTTCCGATGCAAGTGGTGATCGGGCTGGACAAGCCGCACATCGATTACACGGGCGGTGAATTCATGATCGTGGAGCAGCGGCCGCGCGCCCAGTCCAAGGGAACCGTCGTAGTGCTCGAGCAAGGACATGCCCTGATATTCACCACCAGGGACAGGCCGGTTCCCAGCGCGCGCGGTTGGTCCAGAGTGCCTGTGCGTCATGGTGTCAGCGTCGTGAAGTCAGGGGCGCGTCGAACCTTGGGATTGGTGCTTCATGATGCCGAATAGGACGTACATCCTCCGTGATGCCGACAACAAGCCGTACGAGAGTCAGGCACCCGGAGTGCTTGGTGGACACCGGAAAACGAAGATCTACGGTCGACTCGACTGCAGAGGGGCTGCGCGGGCGATCGCGCGCGGTGGGTATGTCGCCAGTCGGGTGTTCTTCGCCGACGAGCCGACCGCGATTGCGGCCGGCTATCGACCCTGCGCTGTCTGCATGCCCGCGGACTACGCAGTGTGGAAGGCTGACTCCAAGCGGCAGCGTTGAAGCGGCCGCTACGCGCCGAAGCGATCCCGGTACTCCTGCGGAATGAGTGGCTTCTCGCCGCGAACCTTCAACTGCTGAACCGCCCAGGTGTTTCCGTCAGGATCGGAGAACCCGAAGAAGGTGCCGCCATCACGTTCGTCGAAAACTGTGACCTCGCTGGCGTCGACGCCCCGGTCGATGAGCTCCTGCCTGGCCGCTGCCGCGTCGGACACAACCAATTGCAAGCCCTTCAAAGAGCCGGGAGGCATCTCGGTTTGTGACGGCAGGTTGCCGATGACGATAGAACAACCCGATCCACGTGGGGTGAGCTGGGCGACCGTCATGTGCTCGTTCACGGTGTGGTGATCGAGATTGAATCCGACCTGATCGCGATAGAACGCAATGGAACGCCCCAGATCGCTGACCGGAACTATGACAACTTCAAGCGTCCAATCCATGAGAGTGCCTTTCGCAGTGAGTGATCGGGCAAACAGGTGATCAGGACTGTGCGACGATCTTGTCCAGGCGCTCGTAACCTTCGACGACGCCGCGTTCCATATTGCTCTCGATCATGCCGTCGCGCGCCTCGAGACTCGGATATACGGAGTGGCCGGAGAGGCGGGTGCGCCCGTTGCCCAGATCTTCGAACGTCATGGATTCGATGCTGACCACATCGGGAAAGCCCTCGTATTCGAAGGTCTGGATGGCAAATTCGTTCTTACGAACAACGTGGAAAACGCCGTTGAACTTGTACTCGCCACCCTCTGGATCGCGGTGGATGTACTTGTATCGACCGCCGCTGACAAAGTCGTATTCCTCGATGTCCATCTCGTACCCGTTGGGGCCGAGCCATTGCTTGACCAGTTCGGGATCGGAGTGAGCCGCGAACACGGCACTCACGGGTGCGTCGAATTCGCGTGTGATGTCGATGAACGGAACGCCCTCGGGCGCCGTGATCGTGACGGGATTGGTGGTGCTCATGGCTGTGTCTCCTTCTGTGTGGTGTGCAGTAGGTGATCAAGGTTTCGGAACTGTTGTTCGTGGACCAGTCGATAGCGGTCGATCCAGGCTGTCAAAGCCTCGAGTGCTGCGGCATTCAGATGCACCGGGCGCCTCTGGGCGTCACGACTGCGAGTGACCAACCCCGCTGCCTCGAGTACCTGAATATGTTTGGAGACAGCTTGTTTCGTGATTTCGAACGGCTCGGCCAGCTCGTTAACCGTCTGGGGTCCGGTGCTCAGGCGGGCGATGATCCGTCGTCGTACCGGGTCGGCAAGTGCCATGAATGCCTTGTCGAGGCGATCATCAGCCCCGGGGTCCACGATCACTTGTCAATCAACTCCTTTATCAACCAATCTGTTGATTACGATACGAGCCCATGCGGAGAGTGTCAATGCCGCATCGCCTACTAGCCTGGAAATCATGAACGCGCTGATCCCGCGCCCGCGGATGGTGGTAGCCCCGGGAGCTGTTCACGTTCCGGATTGGCTAGGCGTAGACCAACAGCGCATGCTCGTGAGCGAATGCCGACGGTGGGCAACCGCCCCGGTCCCGATGCGCTCGGCGGTGGTCCCCGGTGGACACAAGATGTCCGTTCAAACCGTGTGCCTCGGCTGGCATTGGCAGCCGTACAAATACACGCGCACGGCCGACGACGTGAACGGTGCGGCTGTAGCCGCACTACCCGAGTGGCTGATCGAGTTGGGGCGCAAAGCTGTGCGAGTGGCATACGGAGATTCAGGTGAGATCTACACCCCCGACACGGCGCTGATCAACTTCTACGACGACGGCGCCCGGATGGGAATGCATCAGGACAAGGACGAGCGCTGCGACGCGCCCGTCGTGTCCCTGAGCATCGGCCAGAGTTGTGTCTTTCGGTTCGGGAACACTGAGAATCGCAATAAGCCGTACACCGACATCGAACTTCAGTCCGGCGATCTTTTCGTGTTCGGCGGTGCCTCACGCTTCGCTTATCACGGAGTCCCGAAAGTAATTGCAGGAAGCGCATATCCGGACAGCGGATTGATGTCCGGCCGGTTGAACATCACGCTTCGGGATACCGGAATGCGGTGAAGTTCTCAGGCTGACAGTGCCCGTTTCACGCGTGAATTATGGATGAGGGCAGGAAGTATCAAAGCTAGAACTGACACCATCACGCACAGTCCGAGGAAGGGAAATGACCAATTCATTCCCGACGCCCGGAGTGCAGTCAAGGTGCCGGCTGCAAACAACGGCATACCGACTCCGGCAAGCAGGTCCATCTCGCGCGGAGACACAGGAGGGGCGCCCCACATCGGAATGCGTTTGCCCGAGTTCTCTCTGAGAGTGCGCGATATCGACATGGCATAGAGGACTATGCCGACAACGCCGACGGCAACTCCCATCACAACAGGGCCGGCCCCGGTTCTAGTCGAGAGCAGGGCATACGCAAAGACGCACATCGTTCCCAGCATGGCCGCCGCAGATTTCCATCTCGGGGTCGACGTCTGAATCGGCGCGTGAACGCTCACCGGCCGCATCGGTTCGAGAGGCTCCATGGGATCAGCGTGCCATGAGTCAGACCGAAAACGAACTGATAATTCTGTTCCGGTCTCGGTTTCGGTTTCGTGCGGACTTCACCGGCGATTGCTACGAGGGGCGTTGTATTCCTCGTCGGTGACCTTGTCGCCCCACGTGGTTTCCTTGCTGCCGTCGCCGGGACCTTCCCACAGTGCGAGGTGGGTCATGAAGTGGTCGGGCGCCGCGCCGTGCCAATGTTCTTCGCCGGGTGGTGTGTAGACGGTGTCGCCGGGGTGGGCCTCGATGATCTCGCCGCCGCGAGCCTGAATCAGGGCGGTGCCGGACACGATGTGCAAGGTCTGCCCCAGCGCGTGGGAGTGCCAGTCTGTGCGTGAGCACGGCGCAAAGCGAACCATGTTGGCGCGCATGCGTGACGGTTCTTGACCTGCGTAGATGACGTCCCACCAGACGTCACCGGTGAACCAGTCTGCGGGAGCTTTACTCGTCTGCGGTTGCTTCAGAATCTCCATGGGAACTCCTTATGTTATGACTGAACGATTTTCGGATGACTGTCTACCTGTTTTCGTTTACCCGCCTGCGGCACGATGAAGACAAGAACTATGACGAGGCAACCGGCGAGGAGGCCGGCACCTGCGGTCAGTGCAGTCGAGACATGCTCGGTGAGTGCTTCTTTCGGGGATTCCGCAGCGGATCCGGCCCCGGCTGAGATCGCGACGAGAATGCCGAGTCCCAGTGCGCTACCCAGTTGGTGTGCTGTGTTGACCAGTCCGGACGCGGCTCCGGCGTCGTCGGCCTTCACCCCGGCGATTCCGGCAGCGGTGAGCGGCGCAAACGCGAGACCTTGGCCTGCGCCGATCAAGATCATCGGTAGCGCAACGCCGCTCAGATAAGTGCTGCCCGAATGCACGAAGCTGAGCCACGTCATACCTACCAATGTGAGTGCCACACCCGCGGCGAGCAACGGAGCGTTCCCGAATCGAGGGGTCAATCGCGGAATCAGCAGTGCAACTGCAAAATTGACGACCGTCATCGGGAAGAAGGCCACACCGGCTTGGAAAGCACTGAATCCCATTGCACCTTGCAGAAGTTGAGTGGTGAAGTAGAAGAATCCGATCATGGCGCCGAGGTACAGCATGCGGGCGGCGTAGGCGCCGGATCGTTCGCGAGAGCGGAAGAGTCGAAGCGGCATGATGGGTTGCTCCGCGCGCGATTCATTGCGAATCAGCAGAGCCAGGAGAACCGCACCGAGCGTCAGTGTCAGGAAGGTGGTCGGTGATCCCCATCCGGCTTCGGCGGAGTTGACCATGCCGAAGACCAGTGCGGCCATTCCGAGTGTGGCGTAGACGGCGCCGGCTACATCGAAACGTCCTGTGCTCGGCTTTGTTTCGGGAATGAACCGCGGTGCGAGAACGATCATCGCGATGCCGATCGGGACGTTGATGAAAAATCCTGCGCGCCAGGAAACCCAATCGGCAAGGGCGCCGCCGATCACGAGGCCGAGACTCGCGCCTATTCCGGCGGCTGCGCCGTACCAGGCAACCGCGCGTGTCCGTTCGCGCCCCGGCGGGAAGCTTGCCGTCAGCAGTGACAGTGACGCCGGCGCGACCACCGCGGCGCCGACGCCTTGGAAGGCGCGGGCCGCGATGAGCCACCAACCATTGGGAGCAACCCCGACCAGGAACGACGCGGCCGCGAAGATCGCCAACCCGGCGACAAAGATGCGGCGACGCCCGAAGATGTCGCCGAGTCTCGCGCCGAGGAGGAGCAGTCCGCCGAATACGAGGGTGTACGCGTCCTGCACCCATGACAAACCGGTCGCCGAATACCTCATCTCGGCTGCGATGCTTGGCAGCCCGGTGAAGATGATGGAGTTGTCGAGCAGGATCATGAAGTAGCTGATCAGAATGATCGCCAGGATCGCGGTGGAATTGACCCGACCGATCCGGGGAGTGTCGACGGTGGTCATGGGTTACGGCCGGACAAGAACTTTGAGTGCCTCACGTGTGTCCATCGCGCGGTAGGCGTCCGGTACCTCGTCGAGGTTGACTGTGCGGTCGAAAACCTTGCCCGGCTGGATCTTTCCGTCGAGAACGTCTGGCATGAGCTCCTCGATGTACGCGCGCACGGGAGCCGGGCCACCGGTGAGTGTGACGTTGGGTCCGAACAGGCTGCCGAAACCGACGGGCGCTACCTCGTACTGAGGTACACCGACGCGGCTGATGACTCCGCCTGGTCGGACAACGCCGATCGCCTGCTCGTAGGCGGGCATGTGGCCCACTGCTTCGAGTACAACATGGGTACCGTCACCGCCGGTCAGTTCGCGGACCTTGGCGATGCCCTCGTCGCCGCGCTCGGCGACGATATCGGTTGCTCCGAACTCGATGCCCAAATCGGTGCGCGACTTGTGGCGGCCCATGAGGATGATCCGCTCGGCGCCAAGTCGTTTGGCGGAGAGAACCGCCATGAGGCCGACTGCGCCGTCGCCGATGACGGTGACCGAGGTGCGTTCGTTCACACGACCCTTGACGGCAGCGTGGTAGCCGGTACCCAGGACGTCGGACAGGGTGAGAAGTGAAGGGAGCAGTTCCGAGTCTTCGCCGACGGGTGCTTTGACCAGGGTGCCGTCGGCAAACGGCACGCGGATGGCCTCGGCCTGTGCGCCACCGATGCCGTTTCCGGCCCAGAAACCGCCGTGGCGGCACGACGTCTGCAGCCCTTCGCGGCAGAACTCGCAGGTTCCGTCGGACCAGGCGAACGGAGCGATGACAAAGTCACCCTTCTTCAGCGTGGCTACGTCGCCGCCGACCTCTTCGACGACCCCGACAAATTCGTGGCCCATCGGAGTGCCGCCTGGTGTGGCAGGCATGTCGTGGTACGGATGCAGGTCGGATCCGCAGACACATGCTCGAACGATGCGTACCAGTGCGTCGGTCGGCTGTTGCAGTGTGGGGTCTGGCACGTTCTCGACGCGAACGTCTCCGGCGCTGTACATGATGGTTGCGCGCATGATGAATCCTCTTGGTTGTTCGGTTCGCGGTGTCGATACCCAGTGAACCGTCCGCATCACCCTGGCGGGAGTTCCTGTCGTTCCAGGTACCGGCAGTACCTCCCTGCGGTTCGACGACTCGAGTAACGTAATCGGCATGGACAACCGAGCCGAGATCCGCGAGTTCCTCAGCTCCCGCCGTGCACGTATCACTCCCGAGCAGGCGGGACTACCGGCGTACGGCGGAAACCGTCGGGTCAAAGGATTGCGCCGCGAAGAAGTTGCCTTGCTGGCGGGTGTCAGCATCGACTACTACGTGCGAATGGAACGCGGCAATCTGGCCGGAGCATCGGACTCGGTACTCGAAAGTCTTTCCCGGGCACTTCAACTCGACGAGGCCGAGCAGGATCACCTGTTCGATCTGGCGAAGACCGCAAGTGCGTCGGCTCCGCCGAAGCGCCGATCAGCCCCCAAAGGTGTCAGTCCGGCCATTCAGCAGATACTCGACGCCATCACCGACGCCCCGGCGTGGGTTCGCAACGCCCGGCACGATATGTTGGCCGCCAATCGCATGGCCCGGGCGCTGTATTCGCCGGTATTGGCGGATCCACGTCGTCCCGCGAACAATGCGCGGTTTGTGTACCTCGACCCGGCTTCGCAGGAATTTTTCACCGACTGGGAACGTGCTGCCGATGATATTGCGGCAATGCTCCGATCTGAGGCGGGGAAGAACCCGCACGACAAGGCGCTGACCGAACTGATCGGTGAATTAGCCACGCGCAGTGAGATATTCCGCACGCGATGGGCGAAACACAATGTGCGCTTTCATCGAACAGGTTTCAAGAAGGTTCATCATCCCGTTGTCGGAGACCTCGAGCTGAACTTCGAGGCGATGGAACTTCCGTCCAACCCCGGGCTGACGCTGCTGGTCTACACCGCGGCGCCGGGTACTCCGACGGCAGATGCGCTCAAAGTCTTGGCGAGTTGGGCGGCTACCCAGGATCAGTTGGATCCCGCCAACGACAAGGAATCTTCCCTGTAGGAGCACTCAGTTCGACGGTGCCGCCAGAACTTTCTTGAGAGCGGGGAGATCGAGAGTTGCCGCAAGATCTGCGATGGTGACTCCCGACAGCGAAGCACGCCATACCTTTTCGGCGTCGGCCATGACCTTGGCGATACCGCACGGGGCGAGGCACTGCTCCGGTGGCGCGGCGAGGATCCCTTGTTGCCGAATCTCCGTGCACCGGAAGGCAGGTTCCTTACCGTCGACGGCCTGAACGACGTCGAGCACTGTGATGTTCTCGGGTGGCCGGGTCAGGACGTATCCACCGTCGCGGCCCTCAGTCGGATTGACAAGACCGGCCTGCGCCAGGGCGCGCAGATGTTTTGCCAGGTATGTCTTCGACACCCCGTGCAGTTCGGCGAGTCTGGCCGTGGGGACCGGGCCTTGCGCCTGGCTGAGGACCACACAGCAATGGAGCGACCACTCCACTCCTCCGGAAAGCTTCATGCCAGAACTCTATCGACGCCGTGGAAACCGGTTTGGGGCGGACATCGGTGGTGTTGTCTTTTTTCAGGCCTTCGAGGCCAACCACTCGTCCAGTGTTGTCGGCGCAATCCAGGCGTTCGCGCCGGGAGTCGGTGTGAGCGCGGCACTGTCGAGTTTCGCGCCGAAGTAGCCGGCCTCCGGATCGGGCGTCACCGAGCGGTCGTCCCCGGTGACGGAGAACAGGCGTCGTACCAATTCGTCGATACCCAGCGGTTCGGGTCCGGCGATCTCGACCGTCCCGTTCAACGGCGGGCCGGTCACAACCTCGGCGACGTGAGATACGACGTCCCGCGACGCGATCGGCTGAAGATGCGCCGGCGTTGCATGGACTGTGCCGTCCACGGTCCCGGCATCGGCAATTCCGGCGATGAACTCGAAGAACTGGGTCGAGCGGACGATCGAGTAGGGGATCGGGCCGGCCTTGACCAGGTCTTCCTGGGCGACCTTGGCTCGCATGTACCCGGAATCGGACAGTCGATCGGCACCCACGATGGACAGGATGACATGGTGCCCGACGCCCGCCTTATCCTCCGCCGCGAGGATATGGCCAGTTCCGTCGCGGAAGAAAGCCATGACGTCGTCGTCCGACCACGACGGGGAATTTGTAAGATCCACGACCACATCTGCACCGGTCACGGCTTCGAAGAGGCCTTCGCCCGTGGTTGTGTCGATACCGTCCACACGGCCGAGTGCCTTCACGTCGTGCCCGGCGTCACCGAGCTTCGACGCGACCTGACTTCCGATGAGCCCGCTCCCGAAAATGACGATCTTCATGCCTGTCTCCTTTTTACTTGGATAAGTCGTGTCCAAGTATACTCGGACATGACTTATCCAAGTAAAGAGTTACCGGAACAGTTCTGCAGCCAATGCCTCGTACGTCGCAATCGGATCACCGTCGGCCGGAAGCGCCTGGATCGCAACGTGGTCGGCACCGGCCGCAATATGTTCACGCAACCTGTCCGCGATGGAACGGGCGGTCCCGTAGGCCACCAGCGCGTCGATGACACGATCGTTTCCGTCGTTCGCAATTTCGTCGGGTGCAAAGCCGAGGCGTTCGAGATTGGTCGTGTAGTTACGTAGGTGCAGATATGGATTGGCGACAGCCGGACGGCCGACCGCTCGCGCCTTGTCCGGATCGGTCTCGAGAACAACTTTGTGTTCCGGCGCAAGAATTTTCGACGGCCCGAGAATCTCGCGTGCTTCGGCGGTGTGTTCCGGAGTTGTCAGATAAGGATGCGCACCGGCAGCGCGATCAGCCGACAGCTTCAATACCTTGGGGCCGAGAGCGGCGAGGACACGACGAGATTCCGGAACCTGAGCCGCGTCGAGTTCATCCAGGTAGGACACCAGGGTGCCGTACGGCTTCGAGTAATCGCCGGTGGCTTCGGGATGTCCGATGCCGATTCCGAGGAGGAACCGTCCCGGGTGCTTGGCTTCGAGTCGGTGGTACGACTCGGCAACTTCAGCAGCGGGTGACGACCAGACGTTGACGATCCCGGTCGCCACGGTGATGCGTTCCGTCGCGTCGAGTAGCTTCTCGGCCACCAGAAGGTCCGCTCGCGGTGAACCCCCGATCCAGATGGTGCCGAACCCGAGTTTCTCGATTGCCGCACCCAGATCCGGTGTCAATCCGGCGGCTCCTCGCCAGATTCCGTAGGTGCCCAGGTCAGGTGTCTGCGTCGCGTCAGTCATGGTGGTGGTAACCCGAGTGTGACCCGGATCTATTCCGTACCGGGCGCACGGTAGTCGGTGGGGCGATTGACTGCTTCGTCGATTTCCTCGGGCGTGAGCAGGGTGACGGATTCGGATCGAGCCGCTCCTTCGGCGGTGGTGCGAATGCTCAATGCCGCGGCGGCAACGGCGTCGGGAAGGGTGCCGATGACAAACATGTCATGACTGCCGAGTGCAAAGTGGCAGGATTCGACTGTGCCGCCGACACTTTCGACCATGTGGGTTATTGCATCGCGGCGGGCGGTGCCACCTTCCTTCTGAAGGCCGGCGGCCCCGGTTGGTGTGTACGTCACTTGCCAGAGGTATTTCGGCATTTCGACTCCTTGCTCGGCAGGGGTATTCACCTCCGAGGGGTATACCCACAAAGTGGTAGGGGACAATCAACCCATGGTTGGTACTCCGGTGATCGTGACGATCGTGTCTGTCTGTGTGGGTTTTGTGATCTTCATGCTTGCGGCAAGCGGCGCCCGCGGAAAGTGGGATCGTCGGCTCGTTATCGGGTTGTTTGTCGCAGCAGTGGTGTGCCTGACCGTCGTGCCGGTGTCCGTTGCGCTCAGTGCCGGGGTATCGGGCGTCTAGTCTGAACTGGTGGCAGATATCCGAGTAGGTATCTCAGGGTGGACATATCCCGCCTGGCGTGGAGACTTCTATCCGAGCGGCCTTGCGCATCGCAAGGAATTATCCTATGCCGCAGAGAAATTGACTTCGATCGAAATCAACGGCTCGTTCTATGCGCTTCAGAAACCGGAGAGTTTCGCGAAGTGGCGCAGTGAAACACCGGACGACTTTGTGTTTGCCCTCAAGGGCGGTCGGTACATCACGCACATGAAGCGGCTGCTCGACACACAGACAGGGCTGGCGAACTTCTTTGCGGCGGGTGTGCTTGCGCTGGGTCCGAAACTCGGGCCGATCTTCTGGCAGTTGCCGCCCACCTTGCAGTTCGAGCCCGAACGGTTGGCGAGCTTCTTCGAACTGCTTCCGCGTACGACGACGCAGGCTGCTGAACTGGCAGCCCGGCACGACGAGAAGCTGACCGAAGACAGGGTATTGGCGCACGCAGAGATCGAACTCCCGATCCGCTATGCGGTGGAGGCACGCCATGCCAGCTTTGCCGTTCCGGAAGCGGTGGAACTGATGCGCGAGCACGACATCGGGTTTGTCGTCGCCGATACCGCGGGAAGGTACCCCCAGATCACTACGCCGACCAGCGATTTTGTCTACGTGCGCATGCATGGCGACAAGGAACTGTACGCAAGCGGTTACACCGACAAAGCCCTGGACAGCTGGTCCGAACGCGCTCAGGGCTGGATGAGCGACGAGCTTGACGTGTTTGTGTACTTCGACAACGACATGAAGGGTTTTGCGCCCCGCAACGCGATGGCATTCCTGGCCCGCTTCACCTGAATGTGTGCTGTCGGTGCCACCTGGCAAGCTCACACGCGAGCGCGAACAAGGAGAACCGAACGTGAACCCCCAGCAGAGTTGGCCCACCGAGTGGCCGAAGGTTGCCCGCGACATCGCCGCTGCCACGGCAGACGCGCTGGCCGCGGTGCGAGCGGCCAACCGCGATGCGTTGACCGAGGCGGTCGATGAACTGCGCACGCTGTCGTTCGAGCAGGTCACATCGGTGCACGCGGCTATCGTTCGTGAACTCCTCGAGGACACCCACCCGGACGGACTCTCGAGCGAGGATGTGCAAGACGCGCTCACTGCCTGCGCCAAGGCCACCATCGTGTGGCTTCCCGACCTCGACGTGCAGGCTCTCGCCGCCGTGTACACCGGCGCGCTCGGCATTACCGATCTCGAAGACGACTCGTTCCGGATCGGCCACGGTGCATACCTGCGTTCAGCTGTGCTTGTGATCGGAAGCTTGTCCGCGGTTGTCAAGAAACCGCTGACGACGTACATCACCACCGCGATCGGCGAGATCGCGCGCGCTCAGACCATCGAGATGCCATGAGCGCGTAAACCCACCTAGGCTGGTTGTATGTCGAAAATTGCGAGTGCAGACCGGGTTTCGCACGCCGAGTTACTCGAATTCATCAGACCACGCCACCGTGCCACTCTCGTGACCGTCCGCAAGTCCGGCGAACTCCAGATTTCGCCGATCACGTGTGGTGTCGACGACGAAGGCCGCATCGTCATCTCCACCTACCCGGAGCGGGCTAAAGCGGTGAATGTGCGTCGTACTCCCACGGTGTCGTTGTGTATCCACTCCGACGAGTGGAACGGACCGTACGTGCAGGTGAACGGGACGGCCGAGCTCATCGACCTGCCGGAATCCGTCGAGCCCCTGGTCGACTACTACCGCTCGATCGCCGGCGATCATCCCGACTGGGACGAGTACCGGCAAGCGATGCACAAGCAGGGCAAGAGCCTGATCCGCGTCACCGTCGATTCGTGGGGACCGATCGCAACAGGTGGGTTTCCGCCGGAGCGTTAGGGAGCTGTCGGGGAGAGGTGCAGGACGGTGGCGTCCCGCGCCTCGAGTGGTGCATTGCAATGCGAACACACCACTTGTGCGTGCAGTTGCTCGCCGCACCGATGTTCGACGACGGTCGGGGGTGGGCCGTCGATCACGTAGGTGTCTCCCCATTCCATGATCGCCATCAGAATCGGATACAACGCTTTACCTGACTCGGTGGCGACGTATTCGTAGCGTGGGGGATGGTCCTCGTACAGGCGTTTTGTCAGCACGTCGGCGTCGACGAGCGTCCGAAGCCGGGCTGCAAGAATATCCCGACTGGCACCAGTGCCCTTCGCGATGGCGTCGAAGCGTCGTTGCCCGAGGACGATCTCACGCAGGATCAGAAGCGACCATTTCTCGCCCACAAGGTCCAACGCCTTGGCGATGGAGCAGTTACGACCTTTGGGTGTCACGCTCACTCCGATCGACAGTGGGTTGCGAAATCCAACTTAGCACTTGACGGCATCAAATCTATGCCGCACTGTGAGTTGGGAAATCCAACCGACTAGACGAGGAGCATGACGTGGCCGATGTGGATCTCGAGGCAGCGAGCGCTTTTGTGAGCGCCGCAGGATTACAACTCGACGAGGTGTCCGGCACCAAAGTTGTCGGACATATCGATCTGTCCGACGCTCATCACACGCCGTGGGGTGTGGTGCACGGCGGCGTCTACACAACGGCTGTGGAATCGGCGGCAAGTATCGGTGCGAGTACCGCTGTCGCGGACCGTGGAGAATTTGCCGTTGGCGTTCACAACGGAACCGACTTCTTGCGAGCCCGCACCGGCGGACGCGTCGATGTCGTGGCACTTCCGATTCAGCAGGGCCGCGTTCAGCAGTTGTGGTCGGTTGTCATCACCGATCCGGAAACGGGAAAAGAAGTGGCGCGTGGACAGGTTCGCTTGCAGAACGTTCCGCTGCCGAAGTAGCTCAGTCGGGTAATCCGGCGTCGATGTTGACCGAGATTCGCTTGAGGAGTGCGGTGAGTTGCACTTTCTCGTCCTCGCTCAGTCCCGATAGCAACCGGCGGTCGCGTTCGACCCGGCGCGGAAACTCTGCTTCTACCAAAGCTCTTCCGGCTTCGGTCAATTGGAGAAGTACGACGCGTCCGTCACGTTCGAACCGTTGACGCTCCACCAGTCCGAGCTTGGCCAGTCGATCGGCGTGCTTGGTGGTGGCGGCGCCGCTGAACATGGTGACTGCGGTGACCTCGCTGGCGCGTAGTGGGCGATCGCTGCGGGCCAGTGCGCTCATCACGTCGAATTCGGCGCGGGAGACGCCACTGGGAGCGAGGGCGCGATCAAGTTGGTGGAGGGACTGCGAACTGATGCGGGTGATCCGTCCCATCACCTCGACCGGCGAGGTGTCGATGTCAGGGTAGGCGCGATTCCATTCACGACGGACTTTGTCGATGAAGTCGTCTTCGGGACTGTTGGCCTGATCCATGGCACACATCTTAGCGACTGATTTCACAGTACTTCACAAGTAATTTACTAGTGAAATAACTGTATGCTGGATTAGTGACGCCTACTCCGACCCCCACCACGACATCGAGCCGACTCCGCCATTCGAGCGGAGCAATTGCGCATTCGGTGTCAGCGCAGACGTGGCGGGCGGCTTTCCGGCTCGGTTCCGCCGACGCTGGAATTGCCCCGGCAATACGGGTCGGCCTGGCAACAGCGGTAGTCCTGATCTTGGGTGGTGCGCTCGGGCACGAAGAGCTGGCGGGATTTGCAGCGCTGGGCGCGCTGAGTGCGGCGTTCGGACGATACGAGCCATACCCCCGGTTGGCCGGCAAACTCGCGATAGTGGGCGCAGCGTTGGTTGCGTTCATTGCATTTGGTGCGGCTCTGGGGATGTTCGGTGTGCCGGTCTGGGCGCAGATCGGTGTTCTCTCGTTGGCGGCCGGCGCTGCCTACTGCTTCATCTCCGGCTTCCGCATCACTGGTCCAGGGCCGGTGATTCTTGTCTTTGCCGCGACGGGTGCAGCAGGCTTCGCCACGAGCTTTGCGGATCTGGTTCGGCTGGTTGTCGCCGGAACGATCGGTGTACTGATCGGATGGGTCGCGGCGATGCTTCCCGCGCTTGTGCTGCCGATGGGCCCCGCACGTCTGGCTGTCGCTCGCGCGCTTGCGAACGTCGGGAAGCTAGAGGCCGGTGGTTCAGTCCCGACTGCGCGGGCGTCGATTGCCCATGCGCGGACGGTTATCGCGTCGAGCAGTCGGATCAAGTCGACGCTGGGTCATGGTCGTGAACTGATGGCGGTGCTCGGCGAAGCGGATGCCGCAGTGCGATCGTGGAGCGAGCATGGCGACGCGTCGCTGATTCGCGATATTGCAGCGCACGAGGATGAGCTTCGTAAGATGAAGCGCTCCAGCATGATCGAGCACTCGCTCGAGCCTGTATCGGAATTGCCCGCGCCGGAGAACTACGTCGTCGCCGGTCTACGGCATCTGTACTCGCGCGCCGTGGTGATGAATGCCGTTCGTATTGTCATGGCGTCGGCATTGGCCGGATGGGTTGCCGCGGGCGCCGGACTCGAGCATCCGCTCTGGGCGTCGATGGGTGCGATGGCAGCAATGCAGGGGCTGAACTACAAGCAGACCGTTCAACGCGGAATCCAACGGCTTGTCGGCAACGTCGGCGGAGCGATCATCGCTGCCGCTCTGATCGCCCTGACGCTCGGCTATTGGCAGGCTGTTGTTGCAGTGGTGATTCTGCAGACCGCGGCAGAGCTGTTTGTCGTCAAGAATTACGCGTTGACGTCGGTTGCCGTGACGCCGATGGCCCTGGTGCTCATCGGTCTCAGCGCACCCATCGAGACCAGCGCGGCGCTCGCGCGAGTGGCGGACACCCTCATCGGAGTGGTGATCGGTGTTGTCGTCGCGGCCGTGACAATCAGCCGCGCCGATCGGAACCACGTCCTACGATGACTCCAGTGCATCGGAGTGAGGGGTTGTCGGGACGTGAATTTTCAGTCGAAGTCGATTATTGCGGCGCTGTGTGCTGCGGCAATTAGTTCGGTGGTCTTGGCGCCAATGGCGTCTGCGGAGGCACCTGGGGTTTCGGTTGCGACCGGAACCGTTGTGTCGAGCGAACCGCTACCGCGCGATCTCTGGATTCCGGGGACCGTCGACGCTACTCGATTCACGTACTGGACCATCGGTTCCGACGGCAGCCCTGCCCTCAGTAGCGGTGCGTACTACGTACCAGCTGGCCCCGCCCCCGAAGGCGGCTGGCCCGTCATCGCGTGGGCGCACGGAACCACCGGCCTCGACGACTCCTGCGCACCTTCCTTGGTCGGGCCAGGACTCCCGGAACGCGACTACCCGTATCTGGGCCGCTGGCTCGCCGAAGGCTATGCCGTGGTCGCAACCGACTACGTCGGGCTGGGAACTCCGGGCCTCATGCCATACCTCGACGGAAAAGTGGAGGCGCACAGCGTCGTTGATTCCGTGAAGGCCGCTCGCGCCCTCGATTCTTCGATCTCGAATCGTTGGGCAGTGGTCGGACAATCGCAAGGCGGCGGCGCGGCAATCACGACCGCGCGATACGCAACCGAATACGGCGGCGATTCCCTCGACTACCGCGGCGGTGTGGGGACGGGTGTGCCGGCCAACATCGAACTGGTCTTCCTGCCGGCCGGTCCCGGATTTCCGCCCATTGCACTCGGCGGAGGCTTGACCTCGTACGCCCTCTACATTCTGGCGGGTCTGCGCGAAGCTCACCCGGAAATCGACGTCAACTCGTACCTGACTCCGCTGGGTCGCGAGCAGGTCGATCTGGCCGAAAAACTGTGCGCCGCAGACTTGGAAGATGCATCGAAGAAGCTCGTTCTGGGCGATGTGCTGTCTCGCCCGCTGAACGAAATCCCGAACTTCTACGGTCTCCTGAACGACTACATGGGTGTGCCGACCAGCGGTTACGACCGCCCCATTTTCATCGGCCAAGGCTTGCTGGACGTGGATGTGCCTGCCCCGTCGGCACTTTCGCTCGTCGCGGCTCTGGTTGCGAATGGTGAACCCGTGACTTTCAAGGCGTACAACACCGACCACAGCGGCGCGTTGATCGAATCGCAAGCCGACACGATTCCGTTTGTCGCGAATCTCTTCCGCTAGTGAAGCGGTGGATTGCGGGTCTCGTTGCACTCGGCGTCGTTGCCTATGTGGGGTCCGTCGTCTGGATCTCCGTTGCCGCGAAGGGGCACACCTTCGACGTCGCGGATGCGCCCGAGGCTCCGGTGGTAATCGTTCTGGGTGCTCAGATCAAGGACGGCAAGCCGATGGCGTTCCTGAAAGGGCGCCTCGACGCGGCCGTTCAACTGGTCGAGGACGGTAAAGCGAGTGCCGTGCTGGTGTCCGGGGACGCGAATGGGGCTTCGGGCGACGAGATCGCGGCCATGACAAATTACCTGGTCGAGCAGGGGATCGATGAGCGTCGTATCGTCGGGGATCCGTACGGCCTGGACACATATGACACCTGCTCGAGGGCAATACATACGTATGGTGTGTCGAAGGCGTTGATCGTCACGCAGGGCTACCATGTTCCCCGCGCCGTCGCGTTGTGCCGTGACGCCGGAATCGATGCGGACGGCGTGAACAGTGACTGTGGTTGCGCAACAACGACGTTGGTCAAAAATGCTGCCCGAGAGTGGATTCTCGCCAAGCCGAAAGCGGCAATCGACATGCTGTCCGGTCGTGATGCCAAGGTTACGAGTCCGCCGGAGGATTCGGTCAATTCTGCTGTGCGCCTTTATTAACCGCGGTCGGTTGAAAAAGGCGCACAGCAGGAGTCTTACTGAGCAGGCTTCTCCGCGATGATCTGGATCAGGTTGCCGCACGTATCGTCGAAGACAGCGATGACGGCGGTGCCGATATCCGTCGGAGTCTGCGTGAACACCACACCCTTTTCCGTCAGGCGGGCATGCTCGGCCTCCACGTCCTCGACGGCAAACTGGGCGAGCGGAATGCCTTCTTCGGCAAGTGCATCGCGATACGGCTTCACAGCCGGATGCTTCGCGGGCTCGAGCAGGAGTTGCGGGCCGTCCGGTACCTCCGGCGAGACGACGGTGAGCCACGCATCCTCGCCCAGTGGGATGTCGTGGTGCTTCGTGAAACCCAGGACATCGGTGTAGAAGGCGAGTGCTGCTCGCTGGTCGTCGACGAAGATGCTTGTCAGTTTGATTTGCATGGTGTTCCTGTCTCGATGGGCCACCGCCGGGTGATTTCGGCAAGTGGCTCGGGATTGAAGTAGTGGAATTTGGAGCGTCCGCGCCGCTCGGTCACGACCAGTCCAGCCGACTCGAGTACACCGAGGTGCTGAGAGATCGCCTGACGCGTGAAGCCCAGACCGTGTCGCATCGTGAGCAGTGAACAGATCTCGAACAGAGTCTGGCCGTCATGTGCCGCGAGTTCGTCGAGGATGATGCGCCTCGTGTCGTCGTCGAGAGCACGGTAGATGGTGACCACGGCACCACTATAGGCAAGCCCGAGCTTGCATATCAAGAGCTGTTGAGTGAGCACGGTTTGTGCAGAGTGAACAACGGTTGTGGCATGCAGCAAGGGGTGCTCGCTGCGCACAAAGGGTGTCAGGTTGCCGAACTCCCTCGAGGGAGGCACTGGCATTACCGGTAACCCCTGGCCCTCGCGCCCGTGGCAGATCTGGGGTTGGCTGAAGGAACATGTCGTCGACGCAAGGGGTACGGGCAATGACGGGCTGGAGCGAAGAGCAGGTAGCGGCAATCGCGAACCCTCAGGAAGTGCAGGTCGCGACCAGGCGGGCCGACGGTTCGCTGAGAAGTCCCACGATCATCTGGATCGTCGGCGACGGTGACCGGCTCTTCATCCGATCTACCAACGGCCGTCCGGCAGCCTGGTTCAAGGGCGCGATCGCGACCGGAACCGGGCAGATTATTTCCGGCGGCAGCGCGTACGAGGTGAAGTTCGTCGAGGCCGGTGACGCAGACCTCCCGCTTGTGGACAGTGCTTACCGGAAGAAGTACCGCCAGTACCCGAGCATTGTCGATCACCTTGTCGAAAGTGGCCCCCGTTCGGCCACCCTCGAGGTTTTCCCCGCCTGATACGCAAACGGCAGCGAAGGAGTTATTCATGCGCGGCACAATTATCTACGGTCCCAATGACATCCGCTTCGAGGACCGACCCGATCCCGTGATCGCGGAGCCCACCGACGCGATAGTCCGCACAGTGGCAGCGTGCGTGTGCGGTTCGGATCTGTGGCGATATCGTGGCATCGCGGAGGTCACCAAGCCGACGCCCATCGGCCACGAGTACGTCGGCATCGTCGAAGCGGTTGGCAGCGACGTCACCACCGTGAAGCCCGGACAGTTTGTGGTCGGCGGATTCTTGACCAGCGACAACACCTGCGCGCTCTGCAAAGTCGGCGCACACGCGAACTGTCTCCACGGCACCGGATACGACGGCTGCCAGGCAGAGTTGATCCGTGTTCAGAATGCCGACGGAACACTCATCGCCACCCCCGAACTGCCCGACGAGGCGATGATCCCGAACATCCTGGCGCTCTCCGATGTCATGTGTACCGGCTGGCATGCGGCGGTCAGCGCAGGCGTCAAGCCGGGAAGCACCGTCGTGGTTGTGGGTGACGGCGCGGTGGGCCTCTCCGGTGTACTTGCAGCAGCGGAACTGGGCGCGGAGAGGATCATCGCGATGAGCCGCCATGAGGATCGGCAGCGTCTCGCACTGGAATTCGGCGCCACCGAGATCGTTGCCGAGCGCGGCGACGACGGCGTCGAGCGGGTCAAGGAACTCACGTCCGGAATCGGAGCAGATTCGGTGCTCGAGTGCGTCGGTACTCACGATTCCGTCGAGCAGGCCCTGCGGTCCGCGCGCCCTGGCGGCATGGTTGGCTGGGTCGGCGTTCCCCATGTCGCGGATCTTCCTCAGCGGCACATGTTTTGGAAGAACGTCGGCTTGCGCGGTGGACCTGCACCGGTGCGGGCATACCTCGACCATCTTCTGGACCGCGTCTGGAACGGGCACATCCACCCGGGCAAGGTCTTCGATCTGACTCTGCCGCTCGATCAGGTCGCTGAGGCATATGCGGCCATGGACGAGCGCCGCTCCATCAAGACCATGCTTATTCCGTGAACGCAGGAGTTCGAAACAATCCCGGCAGATTATCGACGGTCCAGCTGGGGGAGGAGTGTTTCGCGGGCCAGCAGCAAGATCGCGGCAGCGATCGGGATGGCGAGCAGTGCGCCGACGATTCCGAGCAGAGCCCCGCCGAGCAGGACAGCAACGACCGTAATCAGGGGTGGTACTTGGACGGTCCGGCCGATGATGCGCGGCACGAGCACGTAGTCCTCGACGAGTCGAAGCATGATGAAGAAGGCTACGGTGGCGAGCGAAATAGGTAGTGACACAGTCAAAGCCACCAGTGCTACGACGATTCCGGCGAGCGTCGATCCGACTATCGGGATCAGGTCGAGTACTGCGACCAGTACGGCGAGCAATAGTGGGTACGGAACGCCGAAGGTGATCAGCCAGATGAAGGTGAGAACGGCGGTGATGAGCGAGATCAGG